>JAHJRA010000024.1:0-4206 GCA_018831045.1 Gammaproteobacteria bacterium
TATTGACAAATTGAAAGAATTTAGGTTTGATGGAGGCCTAGTAGGGTCAGGGATGTGGCCAGACGAGTCTACTTGAGCAGCGCGAACGCCCCTTTGGGGCTTTATCAAGACCCGTTAATATGCACATAATGTATATTATGTTAAATTAAATAAATCAGACATTTGATTATTGTTACAATAATCAAATGTCTGATACTTCCTCCCCTTCACGCGGTGGTCGACGGCTGGGTGCCGGACGACCAGCCAGAGAACCCACCCGGGTCGTTCGTTTGCCCGAGCGTTTGGTACCACTGGTCGCGCAACTCGCAACGATCAAACCTGGCCAGGGATTACCGCCCGGTGCCTGGGCGCTGGACGATCATGGACAGCCGATGGCGCTGCCTTTCTTTTCCACGCCTGTGCGGGCTGGCTTCCCGTCGCCGGCCGAGGATCATCAGGAAGACTGCCTGGATCTCAATAGTCTTCTGGTGCGTCACCCCGCTGCGACATATTACCTGCGCGCCAAGGGCGACTCGATGACCGGAGCTGGCATCCAGGACGGCGACCTCCTGATGGTGGACCGCGCCATCGAAGCCACGCCCGGCATGATCGTGGTGGCTGCGGTAGACAACGAGTTCACGGTCAAGCTGCTGGAGGCAACGCCATCTGGCTTCTGTCTGGCTCCGGCCAACCCCCATTTCGAGAAAATCGTGCTGAAAGACGCACAGGAACTGACCCTTTGGGGGGTGGTGATCAACGTCATTCATTCCGTTCACCCACACAACTGAGCGGTTCCACAATGCGTAACCGTGTCTTTGCCTTGGTGGACTGCAACAATTTTTACGTCAGCTGCGAGCGTGCTTTCAATCCCAGGCTGGCCGGCAAGCCACTGGTGGTGTTGTCCAACAACGATGGCTGCGTAGTGGCGCGCTCGCAGGAAGCCAAGGCGCTCGGCGTCAAGATGGCTCAGCCCTGGTTCCAGTGCCAGCATCTGGTCAAGCCGCATGGGCTGATTGCCTTATCGTCCAATTACGCGCTGTATGCCGACATGAGCCGCCGGGTGATGGCGATCCTGGCTGGCTTTTCCCCCGCAGCACAGGAGGTCTATTCAATCGACGAGTCCTTTCTGGCCTTCTCCAGTCAACACGAGGTCAACTGGCAGGAACTCGGCATCAACATCAGGGAAAAGGTCATTAAATGGACAGGGTTGCCCGTCTGCGTCGGCTTTGCGCCCAGCAAAACGCTGGCCAAGCTGGCCAACCACTGGGCAAAAACTCAACCCGGGTTTGCCGGTGCCTGTGATTACACGGCTTTACCGGCCGTCCAGCGACTGGCCTTATTGCAGGCGATGCCGGTTGGCGAAGTCTGGGGGATCGGCCGCCGCCTAACGGAAAAGCTCGGGGAACTGGGCATCCACAGCGCGGCCGATCTGCAGGCGGCTGACCCAGCCTGGCTGGGCGGGCGGTTTTCGGTTGTCCTGGCGCGCACGGTCGAGGAGCTGCGCGGTGTGTCCTGCCTGGAGATGGAGGACATTGCCTGGCCCAAGCAGCAGATCATGACCAGCCGGTCTTTCGGCCTGCCCGTGGCCAAACTGGCCGAATTGCAGGAAGCGGTGACCGCCTACACCGCGCGCGCCGCAGAAAAGCTGCGCGCAGAAGGCCAGCTGGCTGGCGAGATTCAGGTTTTCATCCGCACCAGCCCGTTCAAGCCGGATGCGCACCAATACTCCGGCGCCTTGCAGTTGCGCCTGCCCGAGCCCACCGACGACACCCTGCGCCTGGTCAAGGCCGCCGGTTTTTTGCTGCGACAGCTGTACCGCCCGGGCTTCCAATACCAGAAAGCGGGGATCCTGCTGAGCGAACTCCAGCCCGCCACGCTACGCCAGAGCCAGCTATTCGATGCTGCCGACACCACCCGGCGGGCCAATCTGATGGCGGTGATGGATCAGTTGAATCGGAAAATGGGTCAGGACACCCTCTTTCTTGCCGGCGCCGGCATCGATCGCAGCTGGCGCATGCAGCAGGGCAACCGCTCGCCCCGCTACACCACGCACTGGGCGGAAATTCCAGTCGCGCTGGCCTGAGAGAGCAAACCCGGCGGCGGGTGGAGGCTTGTCCCCTCCTCTTCCGGATCGCCTGTCTTGCCGCCCTGTTTCCCAAGCCACACCTTTCGATCGGAGGCGATCTACCGGCCCACTCGATGGTTTGGTGAACGGGCGTGAGCTACGCAGCGCGCACCGTAAAGTCTTCGAACAGATCCGCGACCACCGTGCCGACCACCTGCAAGGGTTGCGTGCGGGTCGCATGCTGGTTCAGAAAATCGTCCTGGCATCCCTGACTGCGAAAAACCTGAATCACATAATGCTTCACGCCGCGCGCGGCCAGGTCGCGGGCAAGGTCTGTAACGGCCCCATCATTCAGCAACGTGGGGTGCACGGTGGTGCGGATTTCATACGCAACGCCGGATTCCAGTACCTGCTGCAAACCGGCCAGCGCGCGCTCGCCGCTGCCGGGCACACCGGTGATGCGGGCGTAATCAGCAAACCCTGCTTTCACGTCGAGGCCCACCCAATCGACCAGCGGCAGCACCGCCGCCAGATGCTGCGGATAGGCGCCGCCGGTGTGCAGGCCGACCTTGAATCCGAGCGCACGCACTTCGCGCATGGCATCGACCAGGCTTGCCTGCAGTGTCGGCTCGCCGCCGGAAAACACCACGCCGTCGAGCAAGCCCTGCCGGCGGCGCAGAAACGCGATTACGTCCGCCCAGGGAATTTCATTCTCTGCGCGCGGGGGAATCAGGCCGGGATTGTGGCAATAGCCGCAACGCCACGGGCAGCCCTGGCAGAACACGACGGCGGCCAGCATGCCGGGCCAGTCGGTAGTGGATAGCGGCGTCAGGCCGCCAATGCGCAGCGTCATGAAAGTTGGCGAAGCGTCACGATCACAGGCGCTTCAGGTCAGCCCAGACTGCAGCGGCTTTCGACGAAGAACTGCCGCTCGCGATGTTCGCTCTTTTTGCCTTTGTTGAAGCTGGTTACCGGGCGGTGGTAGCCCATCACACGGGTCCACACTTCGCAGCGGGTGCGTTCCTCGTCCTTCAAAACGGTGGGGGCGGCTTGGGTCATAACAGTCATATCGTTCATTTCAATCTCCTTGGGTTATGCGGCAACAGCGCGTTTGCGGGACAGGGCTTCTTCGTCGCACGTGGGGCAGAACTCGTGCTCGCCGGCGAGGTAGCCATGCTTCGGGCAAATGGAAAAGGTCGGGGTGATGGTGATGTAGGGCAGACGGAAGCGCGTCAGCGCGCGGCGCACCAGGTTTTTGCATGCCTCGGCAGACGAGATGTTTTCCGACATGTAGAGGTGCAGCACGGTGCCGCCGGTGTACTTGCGCTGCAGGTCGTCCTGCCGCTCCAGCGCCTCGAAGGCATCGTCGGTGAAGCCCACCGGCAGCTGCGACGAGTTGGTGTAGTACGGCGCGTCCTCGGTGCCCGCCTGCAGGATGGCCGGATAGCGCTTGGCGTCTTCCTTGGCAAAGCGGTAGGTGGTGCCTTCAGCCGGGGTGGCTTCGAGGTTGTACATGTGGCCGGTCTCTTCCTGAAATCCGGTGATGCGGCCGCGGATATGGTCGAGCAGGCGCACCGCGAAGTCGTGACCCCACTCGCTGGTGATGTCGTGCTCATCGTTGGTGAAGTTGCGGACCATCTCGTTGACGCCGTTCACGCCAAGGGTCGAGAAGTGGTTGCGCAGCGTGCCGAGATAGCGCTTGGTGTAGGGGAAGAGGCCGTTGTCCATCAGGCGCTGGATTTCCTTGCGCTTGATTTCCAGGCCGTTCTTCGCCATGTCGAGCAGCGTGTCGAGACGGCACAGCAGCCCGGCCTCGTCGCCCTGGTATTCGTAGCCGAGACGCGCGCAGTTGACCGTCACCACGCCCACACTTCCAGTTTGTTCGGCCGAACCGAACAGGCCGTTGCCGCGCTTCAAGAGTTCGCGCAGGTCGAGCTGCAGCCGGCAGCACATTGAGCGGATGTGGTTCGGCTTCATCTCCGAATTGATGAAGTTCTGGAAATACGGCAGGCCGTAGCGCGCGGTCATGGCAAACAGCCGGTCGGCGTTTTCCGACTCCCACGGGAAATCCGGCGTCATGTTGTAGGTGGGAATGGGGAAGGTGAATACGCGCCCCTTGGCGTCGCCGGTGGTCATCACCTCGATGTAGGCACGGTTGATCA
>JAHJRA010000025.1:0-165876 GCA_018831045.1 Gammaproteobacteria bacterium
ATGGATTCTCGAACTGGATCGCGGCCACGGCATTCCGTGGAAGGGCAACTACACCAGCTGGCTGGAGCAGAAAGAAGCGCGCCTGGAAACCGAAGGCAAGCAGGAGCTCGGCCGCATCAAGACGATGAAGCAGGAACTCGAATGGGTGCGGCAGAACCCCAAGGCGCGCCAGGCCAAATCGAAGGCGCGGCTGTCGCGCTTCGAGGAGCTCAATTCGGTCGAATACCAGAAGCGCAACGAGACGCAGGAAATCTTCATTCCGGTTGGCGAGCGGCTGGGCGACAAGGTCATCGATTTCCACAATGTGTCGAAGGCATTCGGCGACCGTCTGCTGATCGACAACCTCAGCTTCAGCGTGCCGCCCGGCGCGATCGTCGGCATCATCGGCCCCAACGGCGCCGGTAAATCGACTTTCTTCAAGATGATCACCGGCCAGGAACAGCCCGATTCCGGCGAAGTCGAAATCGGCCAGACCGTGAAGCTGGCCTACGTCGACCAGAGCCGCGATGCACTGGCGGCCGACAAGACCGTGTTCGACGAAGTCGCCGAAGGCCGCGATATTCTCACGGTCGGTCGCTACGAAATCCCCTCACGCGCCTACCTCGGCCGCTTCAACTTCAAGGGCGGCGACCAGCAGAAGCTGGTCGGCAACCTCTCCGGTGGCGAGCGCGGGCGGCTGCATATGGCGAAGACGCTGATCGCCGGCGGCAACGTGCTGCTGCTCGACGAACCGTCGAACGATCTGGACGTAGAAACCTTGCGCGCACTGGAAGACGCACTGCTGGAATTCGCCGGCTGCGTGCTGGTGATCTCGCACGACCGCTGGTTCCTCGACCGCATCGCCACCCACATCCTCGCCTTCGAGGGCGACTCGCAGGTGGTGTTCTTTGCCGGAAACTATCAGGAATACGAGGCCGACAAGCGGCGACGCCTGGGTGAAGAGGGTGCGAAGCCGAAGCGGATCCGCTACAAGCCCATTACCCGGTAACCTGACCATGCCGAGCCGTCGCCAGGCATTTTTGGTTTCGCGCAAGCTGCCGTGGATAGCGGGCGTGCTGGTGGCGGGTGGGGTCTGGTCCGTTCTGCAATCCTTTGTCTGGCTGGAACAGGATCGGCGCAACCAGGCCGAGCGCGCCGTGCTGCAGGCCGAGGCCGCCACGGTGCGGGCGCGGCTGGAATCTGAATTGAATGCTACGCTGTCGCTGAGCCTGGGCTTGTCGACTTTTGTGCTCGCCAAACCCGACTTTTCGCCGGCAGATCTGGTTCGGGTGGCGGCTTCGCTGATCCGCCTGCAGCCGGCGATTCGCAGCGTGGCGCTGGCACCCGACAATGTGATTCGCCACATCTATCCGCTAGCGGGCAATCAAAAGGCGCTGGGCCTGCGTTATCTGGAAACCCCCGCCCAGCGCGACGCCGTGCTGCGGCTGATGCGTGAACAGCGCCCGGTGACAGCCGGCCCGATCGAGCTGGTGCAAGGCGGAATCGGCATCATCAACCGCATCCCCATCATTTTTACCCGGCCTGACGGTTCGCCACACTATTGGGGGCTGGCCTCGGTGGCGATCAACCCGACTCCCGTTTTTGAACGTGCCGGCATCCGCACGGACCCTGCCGGTGCCGTGCGCTATGCCTTGCGCGGCCGGGATGGGCTGGGTGCGCAGGGTGAAGTGTTCCTCGGCGAAGCTGGGCTGTTCAAAGATCCTGATGCGGTGTTGATGGATGTCGTCATTCCAGGTGGTCGTTGGCAACTGGCAGCGCGTGCGCTGGCCCCGGCGGACGGCTATGGTTTGTGGATGCAGGCCTTACTGGTGTTGCTTGCTGCTGGCGCGGGCACGCTCACGGCCTACTCGCTGTTGGTCCATCAACGCATCCGCAGTATGGCCTTGCACGATCACCTCACCGGTTTGGCCAATCGTCATCAATTCAAGCTGCGCGGGCAGGACATGTTTGCGCTGTCCCGCCGCAATGGCTGCCGCCTTACCCTGCTCAATATCGATATCGACGACTTCAAAACCATCAACGACACCTACGGGCATGCCGCCGGCGATGCTGTTCTGGTGCATGTCGCGAACACGCTCCGTATCTGTTGCCGCGAGTCCGATCTGCTGGCGCGGGTGGGGGGAGACGAGTTTGTGGTGCTGCTGCCGAATACCCCGGTGGGACCGCCGTTGGAGGCGCTGCTGGATCGCCTGCAGGCGGAGATGGATGTCGCGGTGCCCGGAACCGATACTTCTATCAAGCTGCGCATCAGTGTCGGGGTGGCGGCGTGCAGCGATGCCACGCCATCGCTGGACGCACTGATGAGCCATGCGGACGAGGCGATGTATCGCGCCAAAGACACCAGTCGGCCGCAACCTGACTGAACCCCTGGCCGAAAGAACGCCGATGATTCTTGACACCCTTGCCCGCGCTGACCGTTATCTCACCTTGCATCCGCTTTTTGCGCGCGCATTTGCGTTCTTGCGTGGCACCGATTTGCAATCGTTGCCAACCGGCAAGCACCCTGTGCAGGGCGAACAGATTTTCGCCCTTGTCGAGGCGTGTGCGGGCCGCACGCGGACGGAAGCGAAGCTGGAGTGCCATCGCCGCTACATCGACATCCAGCTGGTGCTGGAAGGGTTCGACGAAATGGGCTGGAAACCCCTGGCCGGGTGTGTGGACCCGGCGACGGATTACGATGCTGCGCGCGACATCCGCTTTTTCAACGATGCGCCGTCGAGCTGGATTGCCACCCCCGCCGGGTCGTTCTGTCTGTTCTTTCCGGACGATGCGCACGCGCCGCTGGTGAGCACAGGCTTGATCCGCAAGGTGGTGGTCAAGATCGCACTATAGGGTCAATCATCCTTGCGCTGTCGGCCAACCTCGATCCGTGAGGGGGGCGCGGAAGGCGTCGAGCCTGCCGGCCAGGAGGCTTTTCTGCTGCAGCACGGCTGCGTGCTTGCTCAAGGGTATTACCATGCCCGTCCCATGCCGGAGGGTGAAGGGTGCCGCTGCTGCTTGATGCGCCTTTACTCCCGCGTGTTCGCACGGTGGCTGCCATCTGATCTGGCGCTGCGGCTGTCAGTAATGCGGCGGAATCTCGTCGCGCAAGCTGAGTGTCTCATCCGGCGTGACATCCTTGATCCGTTGATGCAGCAGGCGCAGTTGCTGCTGCATGGAATCGAGTTGCGCCTGCTGGCGAATGACGATCTGGTTGAGTGATTCGACCATGTCTTCGGCGAACGCGAGCTTGGCTTCGACTTCGGTGAGCCGGGCCTGTGCCCAAGCCGTAAGGCTGTCGGGTAGTTCGATCATGGCGTGGGGGCTTTCAGCAATGGCGTGACGAGTTTTTCCAGCCGCGCAGCGTGCAGCTGCCCGGCAACCTTGTGGCGAATATGGCCGTCGGCATCGAGAATGAACGACGTCGGCACGCTCGAGACATTGCCGAATGCGGCGACAACCGAGGCGTTGGTGGGCGCGGCCATGAACGTGTAACCCTTGTCTTTCATCCAGGCGGCGATTTTCTCGGGCGAGTCGTCGACGCTGATCGAAATGACTTCGAACCCCTTGCCGCGCGTGTCCTGCCAGAACGCATCGATCACCGGTTTTTCCTTGCGGCAATAGGGGCACCAGGTCGCCCAGAAGTTCACCAGAACGACTTTGCCTTTGAGCGCCTCGCTCGTCAGCACGTGACCGTCGGGCAGGGTGACCTGCCAGGACGATACCGCGCGGTTTTCGTCGCTGACGTCAGCCGGCGGGCGAAACCACAGCCAGGCGATTAAACCCAGTAAAATCAGGGTCAGTGGACTCGGCGTCCACTTTTTAGCTGTTTTTATTAGATTGGCGGCTTGTTTATCCATGTTGTGGCTGAAAGCGTTTCATATCGTGATGGTGGTGAGCTGGTTTGCCGGCCTGTTTTATCTGCCGCGCCTGTTCGTCAATCTGGCGATGGAAACGCACGATGTGGCCTATGACCGCCTGCTGTTGATGGCGCGCAAATTGTATCGCTTCGTTACCCCCATCATGTGGCTGACGCTGATTACCGGCAGCTGGTTGTGGCTGGCGTATTTTCCGCTCAGCATGAACTGGCTGTGGGTGAAACTTGTGCTGGTCGCCGGTCTGATCGGCTATCACCATGTGTGCGGCAAGCGTCTGCGCCAGTTCGAAGCCCATGAGAACACAAGGTCGCATGGTTGGTTCCGCTGGTTCAATGAAATTCCCGTGATCGTGCTGCTGGTGATCGTGTTGCTGGTGGTGCTGAAGCCGTTTTAATTCTTTTCTGAAAGCGTTGTTTGAAACCTGATACCCGTCGTCCCAAGAAGCCGCATCCCGTCCGTCCCGAGCGCGATGTGTTGCCGCCTGCCAGCCATTTCGCCACCTGCCCGCGTGGACTGGAGCCCTTGCTGGAAGCCGAGCTCATCGCCGCGGGCGCGCAAATCGTGCGCCAGCTGCCCGCCGGGGTGCTGTTCATGGCGGATGCCGCCGCCGAGATGCGCGCCAATCTCAATTCAAGGGTCGCCACGCGCATCCTGCGCAAGGTCGGTTTTACGCGTTATCACAAGGAAGAGCATATCTATCGCGCGGCGCTCGATCTGCCGTGGCCGTCATGGTTCAGCGTCAATAAAACCATAGCCGTCAAAGTGGGCGCGCAGAATGCGCCGCTGAAAAGCCTCAATTTCATCACCCTCAAAATCAAGGACGCGATTTGCGACCGCTTTCGCGAGGAAACGCGCGAACGCCCGAGCGTCGACACCGAGTCGCCCGATGTGCCGGTGTATGCATTCTTCACACCGGATGCGGTGACGTTTTATCTCGACACCAGCGGTGTGCCCCTGTTCAAGCGGGGCTTCAAGCTTGAAGCGAGCGAGGCGTCGATCAAGGAAAACCTCGCCGCCGGCCTGTTGATGCTGTCTGGTTGGGAACCGGGTACGCCACTGCTCGACCCGATGTGCGGCGCAGGCACCATCCTGATCGAGGCGGCCGACATGGCCTTGAACCGTGCGCCGGGACGCGGACGGCATTTTGCGTTTGAGCACTATCGCGACTTCGATGCGGCGTTGTGGAAGCGTATCCAGGCCGAGGCGAAGGCGAAGGAAAAGCCGCTCAGGAAGCTGCCGATATTTGGTTCGGATCAGGACCGCTGGGTGCTCGACAAGGCGAAGAACAATCTCGTCGCAGCCGGTTATGCCGACGTAATCGAACTACAAGTCTCAGACGTCCTTGAACTGACGCCGCCCACGCCAACCGGCACCATCGTCACCAACCCGCCCTACGGCGAACGTCTGGGCGAGGCTGACGATCTGGCTGACTGGTATCCGCAGCTGGGCGACTGGCTGAAGAAAGGCTTCAGCGGCTGGGATGCCTGGATCATTTCCGGCGACCCGCTGTTGCCCAAGCTGATGGGGCTGAAAGCCAGCCGCCGCATTCCATTATTCAACGGGATGATCGAAACCCGTTTCCTGCATTACAAAGTGATTGCCGGGTCAATGCGGCCAGTAAAAGCGGTGCCACCGCCAGACTAAAAACCGCGTGTCCGGGCTGGACGAATGTTTCGCAAACGCGCACGATTTAGACAACTAAGGCTTGAATACAAATAAGCGGAGCAGGCTCATGCCAAACCTGTCGGGTGAAACGAGACATTTCATCATCGAGCTGGATGCAGCGGTGGAGGCGCATCTGGGCTGGACGCGTCGCGTGATGCGTTGCGCCGTATTGCGAGCTTCGCCCGGGGACGATGTGTTGGCGAGCGAAGCGCACATGCTGTGTCGGTTCGGTCACTGGATTGCGTCGCAGCGGTCCCATTTCGAAAAGCTGAACGCACGCAAGACACAGCAGCTTGAGGCGGTGCACCAGACCATGCACGATGCCATCCGGGCCCTGTGCGTCAACATTCTGGCCGGACAGCCTGGAGCCAGCGCTGATCTGGAGACGTTTGAGCAAAGCCAGTCCGAGTTGATTGGCTTGATGGCCTGGTTCAAGACGCAATTCCTGGCTGAGGCCATGTGTAATGACCCGCTCACCGGCTTGCCCTTGCGCTTCGGAATCGAGGACGAGTTCATGCAGGCGCAAAAAGTGGTGAGGCGCGAGGGGACCCAGCTTTATCTGGCGATGATCGATGTCGATCACTTCAAGAACATCAACGACCAATATGGCCATGCAGTGGGGGACAGGGCGTTGCAGCATTTGACGCGCAGCCTGAGCAGTGCACTACGGCCGAATGAACCCCTGTTTCGCTTTGGCGGGGAAGAGTTTTTGCTGATGATGCAGTGTCCATCGCCTGAAGCCGCCACCATTGCGGCAAAACGGATCGTCGAACAGGTGCGCAATACGCCGCTGCCACTGGATTCCAGCGCAGAGCCGATCAGGATGACGATTACCCTGGGCCTGACCCAGGCGCAGAACGGCGAATTTATTGACGAGGTGATTGACCGGGCTGACCAGGCGCTTTATGCCGGCAAGCGCGGTGGACGCGATCGCTACGTCATGCTGAATGCCTGAGCGGTTCTGTCTCGATTTTCGATGCATAGAGGAACGTAATACGGCAGCCAAGATGCGGCGCTGAAAGCAGCCGCTGAGGCGATCAAGGCCTTGCCCGGAAACCAGGGGCTGGACGTGACGGCCGTCATCAACCCCGATTAACCGGCAGGCTAAACGATGCCGAGGTGATCCAGCCCCGCCATCATGTCGCGCCCTTTGGCCTCCTGGCCGTGCAGCTTGATCTGCAGGCGCAGGTCGTTGAGGCTGTCGGCGTTCCGCAGCGCATCCTCGTAGCTGATCATGCCCGCCTCGTAAAGGTCGAACAGCGCCTGGTCGAAGGTTTGCATCCCGAGCTCGCGCGACTTCTTCATGATCTCCTTGATTTCATGGACATCTCCTTTGAAGATCAGGTCGGCGATCAAGGGCGAATTGAGCAGGATTTCGACTGCGGCCACGCGCCCGGCCACGCCCTTGCGCGGGATCAGCCGCTGCGAGATGAAGGCCTTGAGGTTGAGCGACAGGTCCATCAGCAGCTGGTCGCGGCGTTCTTCCGGGAAGAAGTTGATGATGCGGTCGAGCGCCTGGTTGGCGCTGTTGGCGTGCAGCGTCGACAGGCAGAGGTGGCCGGTTTCGGCGAAGGCGATGGCGTATTCCATGGTCTCGCGATCGCGGATCTCACCGATCAGGATGACGTCGGGCGCTTGCCGCAGGGTGTTCTTCAGCGCGGAGAACCAGTTGTCCGTGTCGATGCCGACTTCGCGCTGGGTGATGATGGATTTGTTGTGCTCGTGCACGTATTCGATCGGGTCTTCGACCGTGATGATGTGGTCATGCGCATGTTCGTTACGGTGGCCGATCAGGGCAGCGAGTGAGGTGGATTTACCGGAACCGGTGGCGCCGACGAAAATCACCAGACCACGCTTGATCATCGCGACATCACTCATGATCGGCGGCAGATTGAGGTCGGCCATCTTGGGGATTTTGGTCACAATCGTCCGCATCACGATGCCGACGCGGCCCTGCTGCACGAACACGTTGACGCGGAAGCGGCCGATTTCGGGCGGGCTGATGGCGAAATTGGACTCGTTGGTCGCTTCGAAATCGCTCCATTGCCGCTCGTTCATGATCGAGCGGGCCAACTCGCTGGTATGGGCCGGCGTCAGGGTCTGATTCGAGACCGGGGTGATTTTGCCGTCGACCTTGAATGCGGGGGGGAAGCCCGCGGTGATGAACAAGTCGGACGCATTTTTCGCCAGCATCAGGCGCAGCAGGTCGTGGATGGTTTTTTCAGCATTCATCGTTTCAGTCCTTAGCCAGTCCGGGTTATCCCAGGAAAGAGTCTTTGTTTTGCGCCGCGTTGCGCGCGATGCCCGACGCAATGACATTGCGCTTCACCAGATCCTGCAGGCATTGATCGAGGGTCTGCATGCCGATATTGCCGCCGGTCTGGATCGCAGAATACATCTGCGCCACCTTGCCTTCACGAATCAGGTTGCGGATCGCCGGGGTGCCGATCATGATTTCGTGCGCCGCCACGCGGCCGTTGCCGTCCTTGGTCTTGAGCAACGTTTGCGAGATGACGGCGCGCAGCGATTCCGACAGCATCGAGCGCACCATTTCCTTTTCGGCCGCCGGGAATACGTCGACCACGCGGTCGATGGTTTTTGCTGCGCTGGACGTGTGCAGGGTGCCGAACACCAGGTGGCCGGTTTCAGCTGCCGTCAGCGCGAGGCGGATGGTTTCCAGGTCGCGCAATTCGCCCACCAGGATGACGTCCGGGTCTTCCCGTAGCGCCGAGCGCAAGGCGTTGTTGAACGATAGCGTGTGCGGGCCGACTTCGCGCTGGTTGATCAGGCATTTCTTGCTTTGGTGCACGAATTCGATCGGGTCCTCGACGGTGAGGATGTGCGCGTAGTTGTTCTCGTTGATGTAATCCATCATTGCCGCCAGCGTGGTCGACTTGCCCGAGCCGGTCGGGCCGGTCACCAGCACGATGCCGCGCGGCTGGTCGGAAATTTCCTTGAAAATTGACGGGCAATTGAGTTCTTCCAGCGACAGCACCTTGGAAGGAATGGTCCGAAACACCGCGCCTGCGCCATATTGCTGGTTGAAGGCGTTGACGCGAAAGCGCGCCAGTGAGGGAATCTCGAATGAGAAGTCGATTTCCAGCGTCTCTTCGTACACCTTGCGCTGGCCGTCGTTCATGATGTCGTACACCATGCGATGCACGTCCTTGTGCTCCATCGGCGGCAGGTTGATGCGGCGGACGTCGCCGTTCACCCGGATCATCGGCGGCAGGCTGGCGGACAGGTGCAGGTCGGACGCTTTATTCTTGACGGAAAAAGCCAATAATTCTGAAATATCCACGTAAGCCTCGGCTGGGTGTTTTGAAAGATAATGAGCGCAATGAATAACGGTCTGAAAACGGGCGAACTTGAGCCGGACATGCCGTCTGCACATGAGGCGTTCAGCCGGCGTTTATCCCGCGTGCAGGCGCGGATCGCGCAGGCGCTCGCCGATGCCGGGCGCGAGGCGACAGCGGTACGTCTGCTGGCGGTCAGCAAAACCTTCGATGCCGCGGCGGTGCGCGAGCTGGCCGCCTGTGGCCAGCTCGAATTCGGTGAAAACTACGTCCAGGAAGCACTCGACAAGCAACATGCCCTGCGTGATCTGCCGCTGGAATGGCATTTCATCGGCCCGATACAGAGCAATAAAACCCGCGCCATTGCTGAAAACTTCAGCTGGGTGCACAGCATCGACCGGCTGAAAATCGCCGAGCGCCTGTCGGCGCAGCGCCCGGCGGGGGTGCCCCCGCTGCAGGTGTGCATCGAGCTGAATGTGAGCGGCGAGGCCAGCAAGGGCGGGGTGGCGGTCGCTGAATTGCCTGCGCTGGCTGAAGCCCTGGCCGTACTGCCAGGTCTGCAGCTGCGGGGCGTGATGGCGATTCCGGCTCCGGCGGCTGGCCGGGCTGACCAACGCGCCGCATTCCGGCGGGTGCGCGAGGCGTTCGAGGCATTGATTGCACGCGGTTACGCGCTGGATACCCTGTCGATGGGCATGTCGGCCGATCTGGAGGCCGCCATACTGGAAGGCGCGACGATCGTGCGGGTTGGCACCGCACTCTTTGGTGAAAGGAACACACATGCATAAAGTCAGTTTCATCGGCGGCGGCAACATGGCCGCAGCCATCATCGGTGGCTTGATCGCCAGCGGCGCGCAGCCGGTCGATATCGAGGTGGTGGAAACCAACGCCGATGCGCGGGGGCAACTGGCCGCACGCTTTGGCGTGGAGACCCATGCCGATCTGGCGCAGGCACGGCTGCATGGCTTGATCGTGCTGGCAGTCAAACCGCAATCCCTGCCCGAGGTGGCGGCCGGGCTGGCCACGCGACTCTCGACCCAACTGGTGGTATCGATCGCTGCCGGGGTGCGGGTGGCGGATCTCAGCCGCTGGCTGGGGGGACATAGTCGTGTCGTTCGCGCCATGCCCAACACCCCGGCCCTGGTACAGGCCGGGATCGCCGGGCTGTACGCGCCAGCCGCCGTCAACCAGGACGCGCGGTCGCAAGCCGAAATGGTGCTGCGAGCCGTTGGCGGCGTCGTGTGGGTGGAGAGCGAAACCCAGCTGGATGCGGTGACGGCGGTGTCGGGCAGCGGCCCGGCCTATGTGTTCTATTGCATCGAGTCGCTGGAGGCGGCGGCGGTGGCGCAGGGACTGTCACCCGCTACCGCGCGCCAGCTGGCGCTGCAAACTTTTTTTGGCGCGGCCAAACTGGCGCTGGAATCGGGTGAGGAACCGGCGCTGCTGCGTAGCCGCGTGACCTCCAAAGGCGGCACCACCGAGCGCGGCATTGCCGCGCTGGAGGCGGCAGCGCTCAAGCCCGCCTTCGCCCAGGCGGTGGATGCGGCCAGCCGTCGCAGCGCCGAGCTGGGTGACGAACTGGGGCGCCTGGCATGATTTCAGGTGCGCTGGCCTTTCTGATCCAGACACTCGGCAATTTGTTCGTGATCGCGGTGCTGTTGCGCTTCATGATGCAGCTGTTCCGGGTGCCTTTTCGCAACCCCTTTGCCCAATTCATCGTCGCCTTGACCGATTTTGCGGTGAAGCCGCTGCGCCGCGTGGTGCCGGGTTTTTTCGGCCTCGACTGGGCGTGTCTGCTGCTGGCCTTGCTGGTTGAGTTTGCCGTGGTGGCGACCGGGTACTGGCTGAATGATTTTCCCTTCGCGCTCGCGGGCGGCAAGGTGTGGCCGGTGATGCTGGGGCTGGCTGTGGTACGGCTGCTGAGCCTGACGGTCTACATGGTCATCGGTATTACCGTGGCGCGTGCAGTGCTGTCGTGGGTAAACACTAACTCACCGTTGGCGCCCGTTGTTTATGAACTGTCCGAGCCGTTTTTGCGTCCACTACGGCGGATTGTGCCGATGGTGGCGAACGTCGATCTGACGCCGATCGTGCTGTTCATTCTGTGCCAGCTGGTTTTGATGGTGCCGATCATGGCGGCAGAGCAAGCGCTTCTTGGCGCACTTTGAACCCGACTGGCAATGTCACAATGGGACGCATGGTTGCTGGATGCAGCTGCAACGCCTTGGCCATGGGGGCGGCACGATGGACTGCCTGAAATTAAAGTCGCCACGCCAGCAGTCGATAACAAGGCGAATGCGGCCTGTTTCCTGGCTGCGCACCGGGTCGTACCTGAATCGGCGGTGCGGCCAGTGCGCCGTGGTCATCGCGCAAAAAAAACGGCAGACGTGTGTTGTGACAATACGCTCTGGCATAACCTGGAAAATAATCGCCCAACATGAGTGTCCATCTGGAACAGGAAGTCGCCGACTTCAGTGAACGGCGTTTGCGTCTGGCGAACGCGATTACGGATTATTCCAACTGGCTCGATCAACAGCACGGGATCGATGCCGAACGCTCGCTGCGCCTGACCGATGCGGCGGCCGGGCTGCGCCAGGACAAGCTGGTGGTGGCCTTTGTCGCCGAATTCTCGCGCGGAAAAACCGAGCTCATCAATGCCCTGTTTTTTGCCGATCAGGGTCAGCGTTTGCTGCCATCCGAAGCGGGGCGCACTACCATGTGCCCGACCGAAGTGTTCTTCAACCCGGGTGAAGCGCCCAGCCTTAGCCTGCTGCCGATCGAGACGCGGCGTCGTGACGAGTCGCTGTCCAGCCTCAAACACATGCCCATCGAGTGGTGCCGGATCGCGCTCGACCCGAACGATCCGCGCCAGATGCAGCAGAGTCTGAAAAAACTCACCGAAACCCGGCCGATGCCGGCAGTGGAAGCCATCGAGCTCGGGCTGTGGAACGGGGAAGACGCCAGCGAGCGGCATCAGTTGCGCCCGGACGGAACGGTTGAAGTGCCGGCTTGGCGTTATGCCCTGGTCAATTATCCGCATCCGTTATTGCAGGCCGGTCTGATTGTTCTGGACACGCCGGGACTCAATGCGTTGGGGGCGGAGCCCGAGCTCACCCTGTCGGTGATTCCCAACGCGCATGCGGTGATGTTCTTGCTGGCGACGGATACCGGGGTGACGCGCTCGGATCTGGAAATCTGGCAGAAGCATGTGCATCGTCATGCCAACTATCACGTCGCGGTGCTGAACAAAATCGACATGCTGTGGGACGAACTCAAAAGTGACGCTGAAGTTCTGGCCGCGATTGAACGTCAGGCCGAGGAAACGGGGCGCGTGCTGAAGTTGCCGCGCAGCCGGGTGTTTGCCGTATCGGCGCAAAAGGCGCTGGTGGCCACCATCCGCAATGACCAGGCGCTGCGCGTGCGCTCGGGCATCGAGTCGCTGGAATATCTGCTGGCGCATCAGGTGATTCCGTCGCGACGCGACTTGCTGCACCACGCGGTCAGCCATGAGGTGCTGGGGTCGCTGGATGAAAGCCGGACCGATCTCGACGCGCGGCTCAAACGCAGCAGCGATGAACTGGTTCAGTTGACCCAGCTATCCGGCAAGAATCGTGAATTGATTGAGCAGACGCGCGCCAGCCTGCAGCAGGAAAAAGACAGCTACGATGCCACGGCGGTGCAGTTCCGGGTCACCCGCAAAATGGTGCAGGCGCAGGGTGAACAGTTACTGGCAAATTTGTCGGAAGACACGCTGGACGGGATTTGCAAGGCAGGGCGCGCAGCCATGGAAGGCAGTTTGACCACCCGCGGACTGACTGGCGGGATTCGCCAGTTGAGCGAGCAGATGAATGATCGGCTGGAGCAGGCCACCAGGATGGCCGACAGCATGCTGGAAACGCTGGATCGGGCGTATGTCCGCTTTCATCGCGATCATCACCTGCCGAAAATGCAGGTTCCCCGGCTGGATTTGGGCGCGTATCGCAATCGCCTGCAAGCCTTGATGCTGGAGACCGATGCATTCTGCCGCGATCCCGCCAACTTGTTGCTGGAAAAAAACTTCATGATCCGGCGGTTTTATGCCGGCCTCGCCGTCGAGGCGCGCAAAGCGTTCAATCTGGCGCGAACCGAGGCCGAGCGCTGGTTGCGAATCGCGCTCGATCCCGTCATGACGCGCATCCGCGAGCACAAGCAATACCTCGACACGCGGCTCAACAGCCTGCAGCGCATCCTGGAAAACATGGGCACGCTGCACAGCCGCATGGCGCAAATCAAACAGGACATCAGCAACATGCGCCACGATAAGGTAGCGCTTGCGCGCATCGCCGCGCAGCTGGTCGTGTAATTGGGCAGCCCGCTCTAGCTGTTGAGGCGACCCAGCAACTGCGAGGTCTTGTCGGGGTCGGTGTTTTTCAGCAAGCGCTGCGTCAGTGGCGTCAACTCTTCAATTTGCGCTTTCAGCACCTGCTGCTTGACCTGCAGCAGGCTGGCTGGCTGCATCGAAAACGAGCGCAATCCCAGTCCCAGCAGCAGGCGCGTCAACAGCGGGTCTCCTGCCATTTCACCGCACACCGATACCGGCTTGCCGGCCTTGGTGCCGGCGCGGATGGTGTGCTGGATCAGGTTGAGCACTGCAGGATGCAGCGGATCGTAAAGATGCGCCACGCTGTCATCGGCGCGGTCAATCGCCAGCGTGTACTGGATCAGGTCGTTGGTGCCGATCGACAGGAAGTCCAGCTGCTCGGCAAAAAATCCGGCTGACAAGGCGGCGGCGGGCACTTCGATCATGCCGCCGATGGCAATGCTTTCGTCGAACTTCAGGCCGTCTTTTCGTAATGCGGCCTTGGCTGCGTCGATGTGCTGAAGGGTCTGGCGCAACTCGATGAAACTGGCCAGCATGGGGATGAGGATGTTCACCCGGCCGTGGTACGAGGCGCGCAGAATGGCCCGCAGCTGGGTCTGGAACAGCCCTGGTTCGGCCAGACACAACCGGATGGCGCGCAGGCCCAGCGCCGGGTTGTCGGCAACCGAATGCCCCCACGGTGCCTGCTTGTCGGCACCCAGATCAAGGGTACGGATCGTGACCGGTTTGCCGTCGAGTGACTCGGTCACCGTTTTGTAAAATTCGTACTGTTCTTCTTCGCTCGGTAGATCGCTGCGGTTGAGAAACATGAATTCGCTGCGGAACAGGCCGATTCCGTGTGCGCCAGCCGCTTGGACTGCATCGAGATCGGTGAGCAGTTCGATGTTCGCCATCAAGGTGATGGGTGTGCCGTCGAGCGTGGCCGATTTGCTGGTCTTCAGGCGTTTGAGCTTCTCGGTATCGATGCGCCACTGGTTTTGCCGCAACCGGTATTCGGCGAGCGCGGATTCGTCCGGGTTGACGATGACTACGCCATCGCGGCCATCGACGATCAGCAGGTCGTGATCACGGATGAGTCCACGCGCGTTGTGCAGCGCCATGACCGACGGAATCGCCATGCTGCGCGCCAGGATCGCCGTGTGCGACGTGGTGCCGCCGAGATCCGTGATGAAGGCGGCGAAGCGCACGCTTTTGAACAGGATCATGTCGGCCGGCGACAACTCGTGCGCGACCAGAATGCGTTCCTCGTCAAAGTTGACGTCCAGAGGCAAATGGCTGGGGTGGCCGAGCAACACCTTGAGCACGCGCTGCACCACCTGCACCACATCGTCCTGGCGGCTGCGCAGATAGGGATCCTCGATTTCTTCGAAGCGCGCCACCAGGGCTTCCATTTGTTGTGCCAGCGCCCACTCGGCGTTGCATTGCGATTCCCGGATCAGACGCTTGGGTTCCTCGGCGATGGTCGAGTCGCCGAGGAACATCAGGTGCATGTCGAGAAACGCCGACAACTCGGCTGGCGCGTGCGCCGGGATATGCGTACGCAGCGTTTCGAGCTCGGCACGGGTGGTGAGGATGGCAGCGTCGAAGCGTTCCAGTTCCTCGTCAATATATTGGCGATCCAGCATGTATTGCGGGACTTCGACGCGCGCACTCGACGTGATGTGTGCGTATCCGATGGCGATGCCACCGGATACGCCGATGCCATGCAGGGAAAAGCTCATCGTTCTTCCCCAAAGCCGCTGGAGATCAGTTCGACCAGCGCATCCATCGCGGCAACCTCGTCCTCACCCTCGGTTTCCAGCGTGATCACGCTGCCCTTGGCCGCCGCCAGCATCATCACGCCCATGATGCTTTTGGCGTTGATGCGGCGACCCTTGCGCGTCATGAACACCTGGCTCTTGAAGCCCGAGGTGAGCTGGGTGAGCTTGGCCGACGGACGCGCATGCAGTCCGAGCTTGTTGACGATTTCAACGTCCCTTTGCTGCATCGCACATACCCTCGGAAATATGGTTGATGCTATTGCGGCCGCCTTCGACGATGCGCAAAACGAGCTGTGACAAACTCAACGTGTCGCGGTAATTCAGCGCCTTGAGCAGCATCGGCAGATTGACGCCGGACACGCCTTCGATGTGGGCAGGTTCGAGCAGTCGGCACAGCGTGTTGCTGGGCGTGGCGCCGTAGACGTCGGTCAGCACCAGGATGCCTTCGCCTTCATCCAGTTCGGCCAGCCGCGCCTGCAGCGCCTTCTGCCGCTCGTCCGGATCAGCGTGGCCAATGAAATCCAGCGTGGCCAATCCACGCGGCTGCTGACCCAGAACATGCGTTGCGCACTCGACCAGGCTATCGGCGAGCGAACCGTGGGCGACGATAAGGATGCCTATCATTGTGTTTACGTCAGACCAAAAGCAGCATTCTAGCGAAGGCGAGCCTGCATCGCCGCCGAGACCTGCATTTGTCCGTTGGCATTCACTGCCAGATAGTCGTCGACGTTGAGCCGGGCTGCCGTTTTTGCCAGGCCTGCCGCGTCACCGATGAACAGCGGCTTGGACAACGCGTCCGAGCGCGTGCCGGCCCGATCGCCGGTCACGAGCACCGTTACCGACTGCATCCCGCTGGCGGGCCAGCCGCTGCGTGGATCGATCACATGGCAATAGCGCCGCCCACCGACCTCGAAATAGCGTTGGTAATCGCCCGAGGTGCCGATCGCTTCGCCGTCGCGCAAATCCAGCATCGCCAGCGTGCCCGGCTGCCGCGGATGCTGGATGCCGACGCGCCATGGGCGCTCGCCATGTTGGCCCAGGGCAATGACGTTGCCGCCGATGTTCACCAGCGCATTCTGGATCCCGTGCTGTTTCAGGATTGCCACGGCGTCGTCCAGCGCGCGGCCCTTGGCGTAGCCGCCGAGGTCGAGCTGCACCGCCGGGTTGTCGCTCCAGACCTGGCTGGCTTCGATATGCAGGTCGCCCATGCGCGGCTGCCGCTTCACCCACCCGGCAATTGAAGCGGA
This sequence comes from Gammaproteobacteria bacterium, assembly GCA_018831045.1. Lineage (GTDB taxonomy): Bacteria > Pseudomonadota > Gammaproteobacteria > Burkholderiales > Thiobacillaceae > Thiobacillus. The sequence continues at coordinate 16,186 of JAHJRA010000025.1, forward strand.
GTCCGGCACGCGCGATTGCGGCGTGTCGGCATGAAAACCCCACAGCGCGATCAGACCGCCGATGGCCGGGTTGAACAGGTCGCCGGACTGGGTCGAGAGTGTTTGTGCATCGCGCAGCATCGCCGCGAGTTCGGGCGTGACGGTGGCGCGCTCGCCTTGGGCCAGCGTCGTGTTGAGGCGGGACAATGCGCTGGGTTGCCAGGCGTGCAGTTGCTGATGCAGCGTGTCGAAGCGCGCCAGGACGGCTGCTGTCGCCTGCCTGGCTTGCGTTTCAGGCGCACCGTAGACGCTGATCTCGACCAGCGTGCCGAATACATAAGACTGTTGCTGAACCAGGGGCGGTGGGCTGCAGGCGGTGAGCGTCCATAACAGCAGAAACCACAGGGTGGCCTGCGCCGGGCGCATCCCTGGCTTCAAGTGCGAATCGTGGCGAAATGACCACGTTCAATCGCGGCGATGAACTGCATGGCCACGTCATGTCCCGTCTGCGCCGCGATTTCCTGAAACCCGGTCGGGCTGGTGACGTTGATTTCGGTCAGGCAGTCGCCAATCACGTCGAGGCCGGCAAGGAAAATGCCGTTGTCTTTTGCCCATGGCGCGATGGTTTCGGCGATTTCGCGGTCGTGTGCCGACAGCGGCTGCGCGCGCGCGGTTCCGCCGGCGGCGAGGTTGCCGCGCGTTTCGCCCGCCTTGGGGATGCGCGCAAGCGCCCACGGCACGATTTCGCCGTTGATCAGCAGGATCCGTTTGTCGCCGTCCTTGATTGCCGGCAGATAGCGCTGCGCCATGATGGCGCGGCGGCCATGCTGGGTCAGGGTTTCCAGAATGGCGTTGCGATTGGGGTCGGCCAATGTCAGGCGGAAGATGCCGCTGCCGCCCATTTCGGTCAGCGGCTTGACGATGATGTCGTCATGCTCGGCGAGGAAGTCGCCGATCTGGGTCGCGTCGGCCGACACCCGGGTGGGCGCGATGAAGCGCGGGAAACGCAGAATGGCGAGTTTTTCGTTGAAGTCGCGCAGGCAGGCCGGGCGGTTCAGCACGCGTGCGCCGTTGCTTTCGGCAATGCCGAGCAGATGGGTGGCGAGCAGGTAATCGGTGTCGACTGGCGGATCGGTGCGCATCACCACGGCGTCAAAATTCTTCAGCAGCCAGTCGCGGGTTTCGGTCACGCGATACCAGTCGTCTTCCGCGCGGATGTCGAGTGTGCTGCAGGCGGCGTGAGTGTGGCCGTCCTGCACATCGAGCTGGCGCGCTTCGGTCGTGTAGACGGCGTGGCCCCGCGCGACGGCTGCGCGCATCATGGCCACGCTTGAGTCCTTGTACGGCTTGAGTCCGGCCAGCGGGTCGACGATGAACAGCAGTTTCATGCGGCGGCGTTTTCTACGGCGTTTTCGGCAGCGTTGAGCGCTTCGTCGAGCTCGATGCTCGCGGCCAGCATCGCCAGCCGCGCGATGACACCATAGGCGTAAAAACGGTTCGGGCTGGCGTCGGGGTTGGCGCTGCGGTCGGGCATGACGCAGGTTTCGTCGAACGCCAGCGGCACGAAGTGCATGCCGGGGCTGTTGAGGTTTTCGTCGATGCCGCGTCCGGTGTGGACGCGGTAAAAGCCGCCGACGACGTAGTTGTCGAGCATGTAGACCACCGGTTCGGCGATGGCGTCGTTGATGCTTTCGAAGGTGTAGACGCCTTCCTGGATCAGCACCTCGCTGACGTCCATGCCTTCCTTGCCGACCGCCATTTTGTTGCGCTGCTTGCGGTTGAGTTCGCGCACGTCATCGGGCGATTTCACGGTCATGATGCCCATGCCGTAGGTGCCGGCGTCAGCCTTGACGATCACGAATGGCGGCTGGTCGATGCCGTATTCGGCGTATTTGAGCTTGATCTTGTCGAGCAGTTTGCCGACCTTTTCGGCCAGGCAGTCTTCGCCCTGGCGCTGGTGAAAATCGATTTTTCCGCAGTGGTCGAAGTAGGGGTCGATCAGCCACGGGTCGATGTTGATCAGGCGGGAAAACTCGCTGGCGACATGTTGATAGGCCTTGAAATGCAGCGACTTGCGGCGCGTGGCCCAGCCCGCGTGCAGCGGCGGCATGATGGTTTGTTCGATGTCCTTTAGGATGTCCGGCACGCCGGCCGAGAGGTCGTTGTTGAGCAGTACGGCACAGGGGTCGAAGCCTGCCAGCCCGATGCGGTCGCCCGTGCGCACCAACGGTTCCAGGGTGAGCCGTCCGCCGTCCGGCAGTTCCAGCGTCGTCGGCTGGGTGATTTCTGGAATCAGCGTGCCGATGCGCACGATCAGCCCGGTCTGGCGCAGGATGTGCGCGAGGACGGCGACGTTTTGCAGGTAGAACATGTTGCGGGTGTGGTTCTCGGGGATCAGCAACAAGCGCTGCGCGTCGGGGCAGATTTTTTCCACCGCGCCCATCGCCGCATGGATGGAGAGCGACATGAAGGCCGGGTTCAGGTTGTTGAAGCCGCCGGGGAACAGATTGGTGTCGACCGGCGCGACCTTGAAGCCGGCGTTGCGGATATCCACCGAGGTATAGAAAGGCGCGGACTGTTCCTGCCATTGCTGGCGAAACCAGTGCTCGATGGTCGGCTGCGCGTCGAGCAGGCGTTTTTCCAGTTCGAGCAGCGGGCCGGTGAGTGCAGTGGTGAGGTAGGGAACCATACAATGCGCCTTTCGTAAGAATCACTATTTTAGGTCATTGCCGATGTTTGACATCGTTTTGTATCAGCCCGAAATCCCGCCCAACACCGGCAACCTCATTCGCTTGGCGGCCAATACGGGTTGCCGCCTGCATCTGGTCGAGCCGCTGGGCTTCGACCTGTCCGACAAGCAGGTGGCGCGCGCCGGGCTGGATTATCACGACATGGCCTGCGTGCAGGTGCATGCGGACTGGGCGGCGGTGCAGGCGGCGTTGGCCGGGCGGTGCTGGTTTGCGCTCACCACCAAGGGCAGCGCGCGCTATGCCGACGCTGCTTTCAAGGCGGGCGATGTGTTCGTGTTTGGCCCCGAGTCACGTGGTCTGCCGCCCGGTCTTCTCGATGGTTTCGATGCCGCTCACCGCCTGCGCCTGCCGATGCTGCCGGGCTCGCGCAGCATGAATCTGTCGAACGCGGTGAGCGTGGTGGTGTTCGAGGCGTGGCGGCAGAACGGGTTTGCGGGCGGCGCATAAATGAAAGGACTGCCATGAGCGGACTGGAATGGCTGGAAGCCGCCAGCTATATCGTCACCATCATCGGTCTGCCGCTCGCCATCGGCGTGTATATCAACGACCGTCGCCGCGAACGGCAGACCGACGAGGAGGAAATCTTCCTGCGTTTGGCGGACGAGTACGCCGCTTTCATGCGGCTGGTGATCGACAACGCCGACCTCAATCTGCTGTCGCCGGTGGCCAAAGGCGAACTCAACGAAGAGCAGCGCGAACGCAAGCGCGCGCTGTTCGCCATTCTGGTCAGCCTGTTCGAGCGCGCCTATGTACTGGTCTATGAGGACAAGATGAGCCGCCAGCAGGCGCGGCTGTGGACTTCGTGGGAGGACTACATGATCGAGTGGTGCGCGCGCGAGGATTTTCGTGTGGCGCTGCCCGCGTTGCTCCAGGGTGAGGATCCGGGATTTGTGGCGACCATCCGGCACATTGCGGGAGTGGCGGGGAGCAAGCCGGATTGACCCGGTGTGGGCACTTCGGCAGGCAGGCTCCGCATGGCGCCGCCATCAATGACGCGTCCTAAGCGTCCACCGGCAGCGGCATGGTCGCAGAGGTTTCCACGCGGTTGCGGCCGGCTGCTTTTGCCTGATACAGGCAGCGGTCAGCTTTTTTGATCAGCGCATCCATGTCGTCGCCGGGGGTGTATTCCGCCACCCCGAAGCTGCAGGTGACTTGTCCGACATCGGAGAAGGGCTGCTTTTCCAGCACCATGCGTAATTTTTCGGCAAGCAAACGGCCTGCATTGAGATCGCTGCCGGGGAGCAGCACAACGAATTCTTCTCCCCCCCAACGTGCGAACAGGTCGATTGTGCGAATCGTGTTGCCCACCGTCACGGCGAGCTGGGCCAATACCCGATCGCCCGCCTGATGGCCAAAGGTGTCGTTGATCCGCTTGAAGTGATCGATGTCAAACAAAATAAGCGATACCGGGTTGGTAAACCGTGCCGCGCGATTGATCTCGCTTGCCAGCACTTCATCGAAATGGCGCCGGTTGCAAATGCCGGTCAGGGTGTCGGTGGTGGCCAACTGCTTGAGCCGCTCTTCAGTCTGAACGCGCTCGGTCGCATCGCGCACGATGCCCACCGCACTCCATTGCCCGCGCAATTTGATGGCCGAAAGCGAGACGTCCACCGGAAACTCGTCCCCGTTACGATGCTTTGCCCGGAGTGTCGTCGTTCGTCCTATCGCAGGGCCTTCACCTGATGTCGCAAAGCGTGAGAATCCGGCATGGGCCCTTTCAAGATAGCGTTCGGGAACGATCAGGTCATGCAGCCCCACCCCGATGACCTCGGCCTCGGCGAAGCCAAACATGTGTTCAGCCGCCGGGTTCCAATAGGTCACCCGTCCGGCAGCGTCGATCATCATGACCGCATCCTGCGCCGCGTTGGTGATGCTGTGCAGCACTTCTTCTCGCTCGGCCAGTTCGCCCGTGCGTATCTGGACAAGTTGCTCCAGCTCGTCGCGGCTGCGCTCGAGCACGAGCTGTGCCTCCTTGGTCGTGGTGATGTCGGTGCGCACCGATACATAGCGGCTGGGCAAGCCGTCTTCGCCAACAAAGGGGAGGATGGTGGAGGCGACCCAATAAAGCGTTCCGTCCTTGCGCCGATTGCAGATTTCGCCGCGCCAGACCTTACCGACGATGATCGTGGCCCACAGGTCGGCGTAGAAAGTGTTTTCGTGCAGGCCCGACTTGAGCAAGCGATGGTTCTGACCCAGCAATTCCTCGCGCGAATACTGGCTTACCTCGCAAAACTTGTCGTTTACAGCCGTGATGTTGCCGTGGGTGTCGGCAACGCTCACGATGTTGTGTTCATCCAGAGCCAGTTTCTGGAACTGAAGATCCAGGTTTGATGCCTGCAGGCGTTCACCGGCGTCAGTCAGGCGGGTGATCAGGCCGCTCATTTTGCGGGTGGTCAGAACGAACCCGCCCCAGGTCAGCAGCAAGCCGGCCAGCCCGCCCGCAATCAACAGGGCCGTGGCACGATTCTGGATTTGGTGTCGGGCCGTGGCGTGTTCGTGGGTAATGCTGAGGGCTCGTTCCAGCAAGGTGGTCAGGGTGCCGACCATTTGGGTTTGCGCCGGAACGACATGGTCGACCATCATCCTCTCGGCATCGGCCTGTCGACCGGTTGTCGCGAGCTCGATGACACGTTGATGCTGCAACGTGATGGCTTCTGTCTGCGCGCGGAGTTGTCGCATCAGGGCATGCTCGGCCTCGCCCAGATCGAGCCGCATCAACTGCGTTTGCGCCAGACGAAAAGCGGTTCCAAGCTCGAAAAAGTGCTGGATTTCGCTATCCCGGACAAACGCATCCTCCGTGTGCACGGCACCGAACAGCGCGAAGGTTCGATCGCGGGCGGCAAGCTGCATCCGGTACAGCATTTCGGTCATCACCTGTTCGTGGGAAATGATTTCATTCATTGCCCGCTTATCCACTTCGACCCGCCACAGGCTGAGCGCCGTGATGAAAACGATCACGCACATGACCGCCCCGAATCCCCAGCGCATGATGCGTGGGGTAAAGGCGTGTGTGTCGAGCATGGGGGGGAGCACGGTAGGGTTTTGGGTGGGCACGCAGGCGTTCTCCGTCAATCTGCATTCGGACACTGAGCCGGTGTCCGATAGGTGTTCGTGTGGTTTTTAGTATGCACAAGCAGGCTCATGGTCGCACTGTCTGGAAAAAATAGCAGCTGTCGTCTGATGAATCGTGGTTTTGGGTGGGGCTTGCACATTTTCAGGCAGCGCATGCGGAGGTCCGGCGGCCGGCTCGGCTTGCAGGCAATCCGCTTCAACAATCGGGCAGGGGTGGCCGCTTTAAAACTCCGCCCGGATATGCCGGTTCAGCAAGGCGTCGACGACTTGTGCGGGTAGCCCTTCAAACAGAATCTGGCAGACAGTGCGAATGATCGGCGTGGCGACGCCGAGTTCGCTGACCGTGCTGGTGAAGCGGCTGGGCTTTGGCCCCGAGTCGCTGCTGGGCACTTCAAATTGATTGCGCCTTCATCGGGTCTCGAACCCTAAAGTTTTGGCTTTTAATTACGATAATAATGTAAGAATATCCTTAAAAACCGATATTTATTCTCCGGAAGGACTTTCCAGTAAACGTGCCTCCATTGCGAAATGCGAGGTGTCGTCCCTGGATGTCAAATGCAAGGGTGTGAGCCGCCCGCCGAGTCGAATCATCGATTGATAAAACCACATTACGAGAAAGCCATGCGTGTCAATTTTCCCATTACAAACGATGAATATGAGCTGTGTGATGACGCGGCGCTTGTTTCAAGGACGGATACCAAGGGGCGCATTATGTATGCCAACCCTGCCTTCGTCGAAGCCAGTGGCTACACCGAGGAGGAGCTTCTCGGCCAGCCGCACAACCTCGTGCGCCACCCGGACATGCCGGCAGAGGCGTTTGCGGATCTGTGGTCAACGCTGAAGAAAGGCCACCCCTGGAGCGGGATGGTCAAAAATCGCTGCAAGAATGGCGACTACTACTGGGTGCTCGCGAACGTCACGCCGCTAAGGGAAAACGGCGTGACCAGTGGCTATCTGTCGGTGCGCAGCAAGCCGTCGCGCGCGCAGGTCGCTGAAGCCGAACGCGTCTATCGGCAGTTCAAGGAAAGCGCGCAGGGCCAATGGGAGATCCGGGGCGGGATGGCAGTCCGGACCGGGCTGGTCGGCACGCTGCAGTCGTTCCGGCGCATCCCGATCAATCTCAGGATTCTGCTGAGCACGGGCATTGGGGCAGCGCTGATGCTGGCTGTTGGCGCGTTCGGCTGGTGGGAGGCGTCCGCGCTGACGAAGGCAGCGGGTACACAAAGCGGGCTGCCCGCACTGATCGCCACAGCCTGTGGCGCCGGCGCGCTGTTCACGCTGCTGTTCGGCTATTTCATTTCGCGCACGATCCTGCGGCCACTCGACCGCGCCCTCGATGTGGCACACGCCATCGCGGGCGGGGATCTGTCGCATAAATTCGAAGCCGCCGCGTGGGATGAAACGGGGCAGCTGATGCGCGCGCTCCAGCAGATGACGGCCAATATGATGGCGGCGGTGTCTGATATCGGCGCGAATGTGGGCAGCATTCGGGTGGCGGCAGGTGAGATCGCCGCCGGCAACGCCGACCTGTCAGGCCGCACCGAGTCGCAGGCGTCGAGCCTGGAGGAAACAGCCAGCTCGATGGAAGAACTCACCAGCACCGTGAAACAGAACGCCGAGCATGCAGACCACGCCAACCGGCTCGCCGTTTCCGCGTCGGACATTGCCGTCAAGGGCGGGCAGGTGGTGGCGCAGGTGGTCGACACCATGGCCTCCATCCAGGCCAGCTCGGGCAGGATCGCCGACATCATCGGCGTGATCGACGGGATTGCATTCCAGACCAACATCCTGGCGTTGAACGCCGCGGTCGAGGCGGCGCGAGCGGGGGAGCAGGGACGCGGTTTCGCGGTGGTGGCGGCCGAAGTCAGGAACCTGGCACAGCGCTCGGCCGCAGCGGCCAAGGAAATCAAGGTCTTGATCGGCGATTCGGTGGAAAAGGTCGAGCAAGGGGGCAGGCTGGCGGAGGAAGCCGGCGAGGCCATGGGCGAGATCGTCACTTCGGTTGAACTTGTGGTCGAGATCATGGGGGAGATCGCTTCAGCGAGCCAGCAGCAGAGTGCCGGAATCGAACAGGTCAACCAGGCGGTGGGGCAGATGGACGAAATGACGCAGCAGAATGCGGCGCTGGTGGAACAGGCGGCGGCCGCGGCGGAAAGGCTGCACGAACAGGCGGGCAGGCTTGTTCAGGCGGTGAGCGTGTTCAGTGTGGGGCGCGGCGGCAGGCAGGCGGCATCTGCCGTCAAGGCCGTGCGCCTGGCTTCGCATCCGGGGGCGGGCCGCAACGTGCGATCCGTCGCCGTTGAGGAGCAGTTCGCTGCTGCCAGCGGTTGGTCGTGAAACCCGCCCTCATCGGAGCGCATCAGGCTGACAGCTAGCCAGGCGATGCGTGTCATCCTCGTCCTGCAGGCCGTATCCCGCAGGATGCCATACCGGACCTGGCATGACGGCCGCGCCAGGGTTCATCAGGCCAAGTCGGCCAGGGTCTGAAGTTCAAGGTAACAAGCGTGTTGCGCACTCTTTCGTTCTCAAAAATCCTGCTGCTGCTCTTTGTTCTGGGCAGCGGATCCGGCGTGGTCGTCAGTGCTCTTGGCTGGTATGGCATCGAACAGTCGGCGCGCCAGATCGACTGGCTGCGTCATGCCAATCTTGCCAATCTGCAGCATGCCTCGGACATGACGACGCATCTTGCCCGCATGCAGCTGCATGTCAGCCATGTCCAGAGCGGACTGCTGCAGCCTGCTGAGGGTGCGGACAGGCTCGCCCGGGAGGACGTGGAAATCCGGGCACACCTGGACTACCTGAAGCAGAACTTCAGGCGCGACTACAACCGGCAGCGCATCCACGCGTTTGCCGAACGGTATGCGCAGCTTGCCGACAGCCAGCGGCAGGTCGTGGCCCGGATGGAAACCGATGCTGCAGAAGCCGGACGCCTGTTCACGGAGCGCACGCAACCGCTCTATGAACAGGCCATCGACTCCGCAGCAGGCTTCACGCCCGGCATCATGAGATCGGCCAACGAGGTATATCGGGGGACCGTCGCGACCCTTGGCCGAAGCAAGCAGGCACTGCTGACGGCGGCGCTGCTGTCCGGGCTGTTCTTTACCATCGCCGCCGCGCTGGGGCGCCGCTTCGTCGCGGCCCATGAGGAGAACGCGCAGTCCCTGCGCCTGGCCGCGGCCGTATTCGATCACGCCTCAGAAGGCATCATCATCACAGCCTCCGATGGCCGCATTCTGCGGGTCAATCCGGCCTTCACCACCGTCACCGGATATTGTCCAGAGGAAGTGATCGGCCGCAACCCCAGGATGTTCTCATCGGGCCGCCACGACGCGGACTTTTATCGAACGCTGTGGCGCACGGTGCAGACCAGCGGCCAGTGGCAGGGGGACATCTGGAACCGGCGCAAAAATGGCGAGGTGTATCCGGAGTGGCTTTCCATCTGCAGTATCCGTGCCCCATCAGGCGAGCTCGATTATTTCGTCGCCACGTTTTCCGACATCACCGAGCGCAAGCGTGCCGAGGACAAGATCATCCATCAGGCCTACCATGACGCGCTCACCAACCTGCCGAACCGGGTGCTGTTCAGGGACAGGCTGGAACAGTCGCTTGCCTTTGCGCGCCGCATGCGGCACCAGAAGGTGGCCCTGCTGTTCATCGATCTTGACCGTTTCAAGCTGATCAACGATTCGCTCGGCCACGCCGCCGGCGACCAGTTGCTGCAACTGGTCGCCCAGCGCCTGCGGGAAATTGGGCGCCAGACCGATACCCTGGCCCGACTCGGCGGCGACGAGTTCACCATCCTGCTGCCGGACGTCGATCACGTCGAGGAGGCCAGGGTAGTGGCTGACAAGGTGCTGGCGGTGATGAAACAGCCCTTCGTCATCGGCGGCCGCGACATTTTCGTGAGCGCGAGCATCGGTATCAGCATGTATCCGGACGACAGTGCCGACGTCGATGTCCTGATGAAACATGCCGACACTGCTATGTCCAGCGTCAAGAAGCAGGGGCGCAACGGTTTTCACATCTACACCGACGCGCTCGATCAGCGCAGCCTGCGTCGACTGGAACTGGAGAACCAGTTGCACACGGCCCTGGAAAGACAGCAACTGGTGCTTCATTACCAGCCCCAGTTCGATCTGCTCGAGGGGCGCATCCGCGGCGTCGAAGCGCTGATCCGCTGGCAGCATCCTGAACTGGGCATGATCTCGCCCGCCGAATTCATCCCGCTTGCCGAGGAAAGCGGCCTGATCGTCCCGATCGGGGCCTGGGTGCTTGAAACCGCGTGCAGACAGGCGCACGCATGGCGGGAAGCCGGTTTTCCCGATCTCGTGATGTCCGTCAATCTGTCGGTCCGGCAATTTTTTCGCGAGGATATCGTCCGCCTGGTCATGCAGGCCATCGACGAGTACTGCCTGGCGGCGCACGTTCTGGAACTGGAGATCACCGAAAGCGTGGCCATGGAAGATGTGGCCTACACGATCAGAACGCTGGAATCGCTGGCCGCTGCGGGCCTCCAGCTGGCGATCGACGATTTCGGCACGGGCTACTCCTCCCTTAGCCAGCTGAAGAAGATGCCGGTGAAGATCCTCAAGATCGATCGCTCCTTCGTTCAGGACATCTCCATCGACCCGGACGATGCCGAAATCGTGAACGCCGTCATCACCATGGCGCACCGCCTCGGCCTGAAGGTCATCGCGGAAGGGGTCGAGAGCGAGGCGCAGCTTGCCCATCTGCGGGAGCAGCAGTGCGATTTCGCGCAGGGCTTCCTGCTCAGTCGGCCGCTTCCGGCGGCAGAGCTGGAGCAGCTGCTGCGGAAATGGGATTTTCTCTCCGGGCCGGTGACGGTCTCCAGCGGCAGTCAGGCACCCGAGTCCGACGTGCTGAGCTTCCCGGATGGGGAGCTGATCGGCTGCCTGCCGCACGCACGCGGCGAGATCGTCAGAACTCTGTCCTGATCTCGCGGTTCAGCAGTGCATCGACGGCCTGCGCGGCGGGCAGGCCGTCGAACAGGATCTGGTAGACGGTTCGGGCGATCGGCATGTCGACGCCGAGTTCTTCGGCCAGTGCAGCGACTTCGCGCGCGGTCGTCACGCCTTCAGCGACGTGGCCGAGCTCCTTGAGGAGGGCGTCGAGCGGTTGGCCGCGCGCAAGGCGCAGCCCGACCTGGCGGTTGCGCGAAAGGTCGCCGGTCGTGGTGAGGATGAGGTCGCCCAGGCCGGACAGGCCCATGAAGGTTTCGAAGTGGCCACCGAGCTTGACGCCCAGGCGGGTCATTTCGGCCAGCCCGCGCGTAATGAGGGCTGCGCGGGCGTTGTGGCCGAGCTGCAGGCCGTCGCAGATGCCGGCGGCAATCGCCATGACGTTTTTCAGCGCACCGCCGACTTCGACGCCAATGACGTCGTCGTGGGCGTAGATGCGCAGGCGCTGGCTGGACAGGGTTTCCGACAGGTGCTGCGCCAGAGCGCGGTCGTGCGAGGCGAGGGTGAGTGCGGTGGGGTAGCCTTGCGCGACTTCCTGCGCGAAGCTGGGGCCGGACAGGACGCCGGTTTGCGCGTGGGTCGGCAGCAGTTCGGCGATAAGCTGGTGTGGCAGTTTGCGGCTGCCGGGCTCGAAGCCCTTGCATACCCACAGCAGGGGGGGCAACGCGGGGCGCTGTGCCAGTGCGGCGAGGGTGGCGCGCAACGCGCCGCTGGGAACGGCGATGACGATGACATCGGCGTGGTCGGCCGTCGCATTGAAATCCGGGTTGAATTGCAGGCTGTCCGGCAGGGAACACCCTGGAAGATAGCGGGTGTTGACGCGCCCGCACCGCATGGCATCGAGCTCATTCGCGTTGCGCCCCCACAGGGTAACGGCATGGTGGGGCGCCCAACCGGCCGCCAGCGCGGTGCCCCAGGCGCCAGCGCCCAATACGGACAGCTTGATGGCCATACCTTAGCGCCCCCAGGCTTCGTGCGCGGGCAGCCAGCCGGCGAGGCCGTCGGCATGCTTGACCGGCAGCCAGCCGAAGGCATCGGCAGGACCGGTGACACTGAGCAGCACCCCGCGCGCAACCTGCGTCACGATGTCGGCATCGGAACGCGGCTGGCTGCGTATGGCGCTGGTTTCGGCTTTGACCAAGATGGTTTTTGCCGTGCCGAGAGCCGATTTTTCGACCCAGCTCAGGCGACCGCTGAAGTCGCGCACCTTGATCCACGATTCGGTGTCGACCACCACTTCCAGCGGCAGACCGCTGCCAGCGATGGCCACTTTCCCTGCGGAGCTGGAAGGCGCGTCGTAAAGAATGGTGGCGCGTGCGGTGCTGCGGTATTCCAGCGCACTGGCGGATTGCGCCAGCGCGAGCAGAAATCCGGCCGTGAGCAGGGAAGCTGCGTGACTCACCTGGCCCGGCTCAATGCGTTTGTGCGGGGGCAGCCTGTTGCTGCTGGGCCTGTTGCTGTTGTGCGAACAGCGCTTCGAAGTTGACCGGGTTCAGCAGCAGGGGCGGGAAGCCGGCGCGGATCACCACGTCGGACACGGTTTCGCGCAGATACGGGAACACGATGTTGGGGCAGCCGATGCCGAGCACCATCGGAATCTGATCCTGCGGCACGTTCTGGATGCGGAACACGCCAGCCTGGGTGCATTCGACCAAAAACATGGTCTTGTCAGCAATTTTGGCGGTGACGGTGACGGTGATGCTGGTGTGGTACATGTCTTCGCCCATCGCACGGCTGTCGGTCGACATGTTGACTTCCATTTGCGGGGCTTCGCGCTCCAGGTAAATGGCGGGGGCGTTGGGCACTTCCACCGACAGATCCTTGACATAGAGTTTTTCGATATTGAATGTGGGTTGCTGTGCGTCGGTCATGGTGGTTTCCTGGGTCAATAAAACCGGAGCGCATGCTCCGGAACTGGCGGCATTTTACACGCGCTTGTTACATGCCCTGTGTCAGCAGCCAGCGTTTCAGCGCATTGGCTTCCATCGCACCCGAGGTGCGCGCCACTTCCTCGCCGTTTTTGAACAGGATCAGGCTGGGGATGCCCTTGATGTGGTGGCGCATCGAAACCTGCGGGTTGGCCTCGGTATCGACCTTGGCAAAGCGTACCCGCGTGCCCATGTCGGCGGCGACTTGTTGAAATATCGGCGCCATCATCTTGCACGGGCCGCACCAGTCGGCCCAGAAGTCCACCAGGACCGGCAGCCCGGCCTTGGCGATAAAGCGGTCAAAGTTGCTGGCATTGAGGTCGACCGGCTTGCCGGGCAGTAGCAGCGAACCGCATTGACCGCATTTGGGTGCGTCGACCAGGCGTTCGTCCGGCACGCGATTGAGGGCGAGGCAGTGGGGGCAGGCAAGTTCCATCAGGACTCCTTGAGGCGAATGAACATCGTCACAAGGTGGAGGCGTGCGCCCGAATATCAAGCGCACATGGCTGTTCAGGCGCTGGCGAGCAGCGGAACCAGCCCGCCTGCTGCATCGAGCGCGGCGGTGTCGTCGAAGCCGCCGACGTGGGTGTCACCAATAAAGACCTGCGGCACGGTGCGGCGACCGCCGGAGCGAATCATCATTTCTTCCTGTTTGGCCGGGTCGAGGTCGATGCGGATTTTCTCGATTTCGGTGACGCCGCGGCTCTTGAGCAAACGCTCGGCAGAGACGCAATAAGGGCAGACGGCGGTGCAATACATTACAACTTTGGCCATGGGAGCTCCTTTTCTGGATGAGGGGTTATTTGGTAGTGGGCAGGCTGGCGCGTTCCCACGCGATGATGCCGCCTGCCTGGTTGTAGACGGTTTCGAATCCGGCCTTTTTCAGCATGCCACAGGCACGTGCTGAACGTTGTCCACTGCGGCAGGTGACCAGCACCGGCTTGTTCTTGAATTTGTCGAGTTCATTGATGCGCTTGCTGAGCTGCCCCAGCGGAATATGCTTGGCTTTGGGGATGTGGCCGGCGGCGAATTCCTTGTCTTCGCGCACATCCAGCACCAGTGCGTCGTCGTTGTAGAGGCGGGTGGCCTTCAGCGTGTCGGCTTGCTCAACGCCGGACAATTTGCTGCCGATGAAGGACCAGGTCAGCATGGCGCCGGACGCAAGCGCCAGCGATGCGAGCATCCAGTTGTCTTGTAGAAATTGCATATCCATGAGTAGTGTTCTCGAATTAGAGACCGCAGCCCTGCTTGACCCCGGCCTTTTTCAACAGGATGTCCAATGGGCAGAAGCGGGTGAAGCCGGACTGGAACAGATTGAAGCCAACAAAGGCAGTAAACCACAGCCACGAAGGCTGCGCCAAGTCGGCGCTGCCGGAAAAGTGCGCCAGCGCGAGCGACAGCATGATGAAAAAGCCGGCAATGATGCGAACGATGCGTTCAACCGTCATGATGGGTTGCTCCTGAAAGTTAACGGGTAAAAGGGGAGCTCACGTTTTCAGGCCTGGGCCGCGCTGCGCTTCTGCCAGATGTAATACAGCAGCGGGATGACGATCAGGGTGAGCACGGTGGAGGCGAAGGTGCCAAAAATAAGCGAGACCGCCAGACCGCCGAACACCGGGTCGGTGATCATGATCGCCGATCCCAGGACGATGGCGAGCGCGGTCAGCAGAATGGGCCGCAGCCGCACCGCGCCGGCCTCGATGACGGCCTCCTTGAGGTCGTAACCCTGGTTGCGGTAATCGACGATGAAGTCGATCAGCAACAGCGAGTTGCGCACTACGATGCCGGCCAGGGCGATGACGCCGATCATCGAGGTGGCGGTGAACGCCTGGCTGGTGGCCCAGTGGCCAGGGAAGACGCCCACCAGGGTCAGCGGAATCGCCCCCATCACGATCATCGGCATGACGAAGGACCGGTAGTAGCCCACCAGCAGCAGATAGATGAACACCAGGGCGATGATGAAGGCCGAGCCAAGGTCGCGGAATACGTCCAGTGTCAGGCGCATTTCGCCGCCCCACAGCAGGTGGGTGTCGGCGACATTGTCCGCCGTCGCCTGGGTGAAGCCGAGGTTGCCGGTCTTGAAGCGCACGCCATTGGACAGCAGCTGGCCGTCCAGCATCTTGTCCAGCGCCAGCACCGCATACACCGGGCTGGAGGTGATCATCTCGCCGCCCACCATGACCATCGGATGCTGGTCGCGGTCATAGATGGGCTTGCCGTAGGGCACCTGCTCGATCTTGGCGATGGCGCCCAGCGGCACCTGGCCTCCCATCATGTTGGTGACGCGGATTGCCATCAGCGATTCGGGCGACTGGCGTTCGGCGCGCGGCAGCCGCACCACGATGTTGACCGGGTCGCGCGCAGAATCCACATGCACCGAGCCGATCGTCAGGCCCGACACGTAGTCGCGCAGGAGCTTGCCCACCTGGCCGGTGACGACGCCCGATAACGCGGCCTTCTCGCGATCCACCCGCACCGTAAAGGACTGCATGGTGGCGGTGACCGAATCGTCGGTGTTGATCATGCCGTAGACCGAATCGAACGCGCGCCGCACTTCGGGCGCGGCGCTGCGCAGTTTTTCGTAGTCGGGCCCGTACAGCTCGGCCAGCACCTGCGCCTGCACCGGCGGGCCGGGCGGGGTCTCGTAGAGCTTGACGCGGGCCTGCGGGAACGCCTGGCGCAGCGGCTTGAGGCTGTCGTTGAGCGCCTGCACGATCGCGTGCGACGAGGTCGAGCGCTGATGCTTGTCGACCAGATTGACCCGGATTTGCGCCAGGTTGTCGCCGCGCTTGATGAGGTCGCCGCGCACCAGGGCGGCGAAGTCGATGGGCGCGGTCATGCCGAGAAAGGTCTGGTAATTGGTGACGAAGCGGTTGTTCGCCAGCACCTCGCCCACCGCGCGCGCGGCGCGGTCGGTCTCTTCCAGCGTGGTGCCGGCCGGGGTGACGATTTCCACAAGGAAGGTATTGGTGTTGTCGTTGGGCAGCATCTTCAGTTCCACCCCCAGCGCCGACAGGGGTCCGTTGATGCCCGAAGGACGGATGAACTGCCAGGCCGGCATCAGCATGGCCACCACCAGCAAGCCCAGCACCGCCAGGAACATCAGGTTGCGACGGCCGCCATGCTCGATGAACGGCGTGATGACCTTGACGTAGGCGCGGTGCAGCGGGTCGGTCTTGCGCGCCCCTGACTCTTCCAGGCTTTCCTTGCGTGCCAGTTCGCTCAGCGCGGCTTTTTTCCGCAGCCACAGATTGGCCGCCCACGGCACCACGATGTAGGCGAACAGCAGCGAGGCGATCATGGCCACCGGCACGTTGAACGGGATCGGCAGCATGAAGGGCCCCATCATGCCGGTGACGAAAGCCATCGGAATGAAGGCCAGGATTACTGCGATGGTGGCGATATTGGTGGGGTTGCCGATTTCGTTGGTGGCCTCGATGACCACCGTCTTGAAGTCGCGGTCGCCGATGCCGTGATGCAGGTGGCGGTGGATGTTCTCCACCACCACGATGGCGGCATCGACCAACAGGCCCAGCGACAGGATCAGCGCGAACAGGGTGATGCGGTTGATGGTCTGGCCGGCGAACAGGCCGATGGTCAGCACCACGAACAGGATCAGCGGCACCGTCAGCGTGACGATGCCGGCTTCGCGCCAGCCGAGGAAAAACACCAGGATCACCACCACCGAACCGATGGCGATGCCGAGATGCTCGACCAGGGTGTTGACCGCGTCGTTGGCGCGCGCCCCGTCGTCGCGGGTCACCGCCACCGTGATGTCGGCGGGAATGGCCTGGCGCTTGAGCTGTTCCAGTTTGGTCAGCACGGCATTTGCAACCACCACCGCATTGGTGCCGGCTTTTTTGGCGATCGCCAGAGTGACGGCCGGCGCCTCGCCGCGCACGGTGTCCTTGCCTGCGGCGGGGCCGTAGGCAAAGCGCGTGCTTTCGTCCACTTCCTGCGGGCCGTCCACGATGGTGGCGACGTCCTTCAGGAACACAGGTCGCCCGTTGGGCGCACCAATCACGATGTCGCCCACTTCCCGGGCGCTGCCAAGAAAGCCCTGCAGTTGCAGCGGCAAAGCCTGGTTGTTGTCGACCAGCTTGCCAACCGGCACAGACACATTCTGCCCCTGCAGCATCTTGTCCACCTGATCGAGCGCGATGCCTGCTGCGGCCAGCCTGGCGGGAGAAATCCAGACGTTGACCGCGCGCGGTGAGCCGCCTGTGACCTGGGTGAACGATACGCCGGGCACATTACGCAGGTTTTCCAGAATACGGGTCGCGACCTGGCGGATCTGATGGTCGTCCACCGTGGTGGATGACAACGTCAGCGTCATGATCGGTACGTCGTCGACGTTGATCGGCTTGATCACCGGCTGCATGGCGCCTTGCGGCATGCGGTCGAGATTTTGCATCAGCTGGTTGTAGAGCTTGACCAGGCTTCTTTCCTGGTCTTCGCCGACCTTGAACTGCACGGTCACCAGACCGAAATCCGGGGCGGCATAGCCAAAAGTGTGATCCACGCCGGACTGCGCGTTCATGATGGCTTCCAGCGGCTTGACCACCAGATTCTGGATTTCTTCGGCCGAGGCGCCCGGTTTGGCGACGATGATGTTGGCCGCTGGCACCACGATCTGCGGGTTGTATTCGCGCGGGGTGACGAACAGCGCCATCATGCCCGCCAGCGTCACCGCCAGCATGATCATGGCGGTGATTTTGGATTCAATGAAAATGCCGGCCAGTTTGCCGGCGATATTGAGCGGAGCGGCGCGCTCAGTCATGCGTCCCTCCGCTGATCCGGTCGCCGTTTTCCAGTCGCTCGACTTGGGTGACGACCACCTTGTCGCCGACGTTCAGGCCGGACTGGATTTCCACCATGCCCTGATCAGCCACACCGGTGCGCACCATGCGGTAGCGCGCGAAGCCCTGAGCGTCGACCACGAACACGCCGGTGATGCCGGCGCGTTCGGCGAGTGCCGCAGCCGGCACCCGGATGCCCTGACGGCTGCCGACGGCAAACCCCACCCGCACGAAATTGCCGCTCGACAGGCCGCTGCCCGCCGGCAGATCGATTTTCACCAGATGGGTATGGCTGACCGGGTCGGCCACCGGCACCACCTGGGCGATCGTGCCTTCGGCCGGCGCCGGCGCCTGCGCAGCGTCGCCATCGGTCACGATGGTGACTTTCTCGCCGACCTTGATTTGGTCAAACACGCTGCTGCTCACTTGCGTGCGCACCTGGAGTTTCTTCAGGCCTTCGATCACCAGCACCGGTCGGCCGGGCGTGGCGAGGTCGCCGGCATTGGCCATTTTTTGCGTGACGACGCCGTTGATCGGCGCCACCACCGAGGCGTAGCGCATCTGGCTGTTCGCCTGATTCAGTCCGGCGCGGGCGGCTGCCACCTGTTGTTCGGCGACCCGCTTTTGCAGGCGGATTTTGTCCCACTGCAATTTGGGAATGGCCTCTTCCTGATAGAGGGTGCCGAATCGCTCGTGGTCGATTTTTGCGTCGGTCAACGCGGCTTCCGCCTGCGCCAGGCCGGCGCGAGCCTGACTCATCTGCCCCTGAATGTCAGTGGGATCAATCACGAACAGCAATTGCCCCGCCTTGACCACCTGGCCTTCTTCGACCTTGATCTCGCGGATATAACCCATGAGCCGTGAGGCCACCTGCACCTGATCCTCGGAGGCGACCATGCCGGGCAATTCCGCTCGCACGCTCAATGGCGCCTGCTGTACGGTTTGCACATCTGCCGCCAGGGTGCGCGTGGCGCTGTCACGCTGTGTTGCGGGAGGTTCGTGTTCGCCGCAACCATAGGTCACGCTGACCGCCAGAACCAGCAGGGCCATACGCCAAAGTGTGGGATTCGCCATAGATTTCATCTTGGATTGCTCACAATAAGTCCGGCTGCAAACGGCCTGTCGCCAAACGGGCGTTGGCGCGTTGCACCTTGAGTTCATAACGGGCCGCCACCAGATCCGCACGGGTCTTGTCCAGTTGGGCCTGCCCGGTCAGCAGTTCGGTGATGGTTGTCACGCCGCCAGCGTAGCGCTTTCCCACGATGCGCTGCGCTTCCTCGGCCTGGCTCACCGCCAGTTCCCGCGCCGCAACCCGACGCTGCGCCTCGTCGGCGCGCCGCCAGGCATCTACCACCTGATAGGCGACGCCGTTTTCGGCCTTGTTGAGACGGGCAGCAAGTTCATCGCGACTGGCCTGGGCGCGCTGGGTCGCCGCATCGTTGACGCCGCCGTCGAACAGCTGCCATGACAGCTGGCCGCCCACGGTATAGGAATGGGCCTCGAAGCCCGGATTGGGGTCATTGGTGTCGAAGCGCGCCATCAGGCCGGCCTGCGGATATTTTCCTGCGCGCGCCACCTTCACTGCGGCCTGCGCCGCGTCGAGTTGGCCGCGCAAGGCGGCAAGACCGGGGTTGGACTTCAGCGCGTCGTCCTGATGGTCGGCCAGCCTGCCTTCCAGCGGAGGCACTTCCACGCTGCCGGCCACGTCCAATGGCGCCGCCAGCGGCATGCCCAGCAACAGGTGGAGCTGGTCAAGTGCTTGTTGTACGGCGTTCTCGGCCTGGATCTGCTGCACCTTGACATCCTCCAGATGCACCTGGGCAGTGAGCAGATCGCTTTTTACCGCCACGCCTTGCTTGAACAGGCTGTTGATGGTTTTGACGTGGTTTTCGGCAGCAAGGCGACCTTGCGTGGCGACGTCTCGGTAAGCGCGTGCCGCATGCACGCCTTCATAAGCGCGCAGCACATCGAAAATCACTTGCTGGCGCGCCATCACATCGCCCTGGCGCGCGGCGCGCAAATGGGCTTTTGCCTGCTCGGCGTAACCCTCGATCATGCCTCCGCTGTATAGCGGCAGTTGCGCTTCCAGGCGGGTGTTGAAATTATTCACCCAGCCAGGGTGATTGAGATCCTGCGGCGCAACGCTAAGAACACTGGGATTGGCTGGGTTGAATTCAGCGGCACCGAAATCGTTGAACGTGGCGTTGCGCTGGGATAGCTTGATGCCGAAGGCATTGAGTGCGTCATCGGTGCGGGTTACGTTGAGCGAAGCGGTGAGCTTCGGCATCCGTGCCCCCGTGCTCTGCCGAACGGCGGCTTGCGCCTGGCTGATTTGCGTGCCGGCGACGATGATGTCCGGATTTTGCGCCAGCGCGCGTTGTACAGCCTGAGCGAAATCAAGTGTCTCGGCCCGCGCGGCGGTAGCCAAGGTCAACAGGAACAGGAAATCGAACGTTCTCGGCCGGACAGATTTTCTTTTCTTGAGCCGCATCAAACCCCCTCTTGTTGAATGGACGCGCGGTACCGCATCGAATATTAGATTTTGATTATATACGAGGAGTTTATCCTGCCAAAAGTTTTCCTGATGGCCAGTAAAAGGCCGCTGGACGGGTTTGCGGACAAGACGGTTCGGCACATTGACTCAACTCTGATCAAGTCATGAAGCATGCCATGCATGGTGCCACAAGCGTGCGTTCCTGTGGCGTGCTGCAATGATCAAAATACGGCTTGGCATGCCACTTTCAGCCACCCCCAGATCAGAAAAGAACAGGCCCGGCACGCTTGCGCGTGGCCGGGCCTGTCGCCGAGCAAGCAGGATTTACTTCGTGAAGCCGCAGAAAACGTCGCGCATCATGCTCAGCAACTTGAGGGTGCGGGTATCGCCTACCCGGTAAAATACGCGGTTGGCATCCTTGCGGGTGCGCAGCACGCCCTTGTCGCGCAGGATCGCCAGATGTTGTGAGATATTGCTTTGCGAAGTGCCGACATGGTCGACGATGTCCTGCACACTGACTTCCTTATCACCCAGCACGCAGAGAATTTTCAGGCGCAGCGGGTGCGACATGGCTTTCATTGCACGCGAGGCCTGTTCGATGTGCTCGTCTTTATCCATCAGGTCCACTTCATCCCACTCTGCAGCCATGTTCATTACCTTGATCCTGTTCGTGTAGTAATCTTGAGGTGCTGTGATTTCCCGGAAAAACATCAGAAATTCTGTGGTGAGTCCCCATTGCCGAGCCTGTAATTGGCTCAATATGCTGGACTACGTATAGATTAGAAATCACGCATATATTAAAATAATCCCACAAAAACGAATTAGGCAATAGAAATTTCTTCATGAAGACCACGCCGGTTCTCCTTATTATTCTCGACGGTTTTGGCTGTCGCGCAGAACGCGCCGACAATGCCGTCGCACAGGCTCGCAAGCCCAATTTCGATCGCTTGTGGAAAGAAAATCCCCACACACTGATTCATGCTTCAGAGTCTGAAGTGGGGTTGCCCAAAGGGCAGATGGGCAATTCCGAGGTGGGACATCTCAATATTGGCGCGGGGCGTGTGGTGTATCAGGAGTTCACCCGCATCGATCGCGCCATCGAATCCGGCTATTTCTACACCAACCCTGCTTTGCTGAACGCGGTGCACCTGGCGCGCGACAACCACAAGACCCTGCATGTGCTGGGCTTGTTGTCCGACGGCGGCGTGCATAGCCATGAGTTGCATTTTCATGCCCTGCTGGACCTGGCTGCGCGTGAAGGCTTGCACAAGGTGTGTCTGCACGTGTTTCTGGACGGCCGCGATACTCCGCCGAAAAGCGCTGACATATATTTGCGCCGACTGAGCGAAAAAATTGAACAGGTTGGCGTCGGCCATATCGCGTCGATGATAGGCCGCTATTTTGCGATGGATCGTGACCGCCGCTGGCAACGGGTTCAGGCCGCGTATGACCTGCTGACCCAGGGACGTGGCGAGTTCCTTGCCGAGACGCCGCTGGACGGACTCGAAGCGGCTTATGCGCGGGGTGAGTCCGACGAGTTCGTCAAGGCGACGGCAATCGCGTCACCCGATGGCAAGCCGGTAAAAATGGAAGACGGTGATTCGGTGATCTTCCTGAACTTCCGTTCCGACCGCGCACGCCAGCTGTCGCGGCCGTTCATCGAGCCTGATTTCAGCGAGTTCGAGCGCGAAGTGACGCCGCGTCTGGCAACCTATTGCACCTTGACCGGGTATAGCGATGATTTCGTGGTGTCGGTGGCGTTTCCGCCCGAGCGCATCAAAAATGGTCTCGGCGAATATGCCGCCAATCTGGGTTTGCGCCAGTTGCGGATTGCCGAAACCGAGAAATATCCACACGTCACGTTCTTCTTCAATGGCGGCGAGGAGGCCTCCTTCCCCGGCGAAGACCGGGTGCTGGTGCCTTCGCCCGATGTGGCCACGTACGATCTGAAACCCGAGATGAGCGCTTATGAGGTGACCGACAAGCTGGTTGCTGCAATCGAGAGCAAGCAGTACGACCTCATCATCTGTAACTTCGCCAACCCGGATATGGTTGGGCATTCCGGCAATCTGCAGGCGGCCATCCAGGCGATCGAGACGGTTGACACCTGTCTGGGCAGGGTGGTCTCGGCGCAGCGTGCGCGCGGCGGCGAAGTGCTGGTGACCGCTGACCACGGCAATGCCGAATTGATGCTCGATCCCGTTACCGGTCAGGCACACACCGCACACACGCTGAACCTGGTGCCGCTGGTTTACGTTGGCCGGCGCCATGCCAGTCTGGCCGAAACCGGTGCGCTGGAAGACGTTAGCCCGACTTTGCTGAAAATGATGGGTCTGCCGCAACCCGCTGAAATGACCGGTGAAGCCCTGGTTCATTTTGAGTAAATTCGCTGCAGTAATCGGCAAAGGCCTTGCCTTGCTGGTCTTGTGCTGGCCAATGCCTGTTGGCGCCAATCAGATAGATCGCTCGCAATCCGAACTCAAGGCGCTCAAACAGCGCCTCAACTCACTACAGCAGGAATTTCGCAAAACGCAGACGCACCGCAAGGAAGCGGCCGATGAACTGCGTCAATCCGAGCAGGCGATCAGCAACGGCGTTCGCCAGTTGCGCGTGCTGGATGGCGAACGCCAGCGCACCCAGGGCGAACTTCAAACATTGACGCAGCAAGCCGCGGTCACTGCCGCCCGTATTCACCAGCAGCAGGGCAGCCTCGCACAAGCGCTCAGGTCTGCTTATCAGCGGGGTCAAGGCGATGCCTTGAAACTGATGCTCAATGGCGCTGACCCAAACCAGGTCGCGCGTGATTTGCGTTATCTGAGGTATGTTTCGCGTGCGCAGCATGACCAGATAGACGCCTTGCGGGTCGAGCAGGCAAAACTGGCTGCATTGCAGGATGTCGCAGCACAAAAAACCAAGCAGCTGTCGCAATTGCAGGCCGCGCGAGCGGTTGAAAACCAGCAGTTGTTGGCCGACAAGCGCGCGCGCGAACAGGTTCTGGGCAAACTCTCGGCGCAAATTCAGCAGCAGCAGCGCGAAATCTCCACGCTCAAGCGCGACGAGCGCAGCCTGACCCAGTTGGTTCAGCGCCTCAATCGCTTGATGGCGCAGCAGGCCGCGCGCGAAGCCGCGCGTGTTCGCGCTGCGCAGCAGGCAAAAAAAGCGGCCAAAACCCAGAAAACCGGAAAAATCGTAGACGGACAGTCACGCAAAGGCGTCGCGTTCAACACTGAAACCCCGGTTGCCTTTTACTCGGGGCGTTCGTTTTCGAGCTTGAAAGGCTCGTTACGCTTGCCTGTTGCCGGGGAACTCATGAATCGTTTTGGTGCTCCGAGAGAGGGTGGCGGGGTAAGCTGGAAGGGGCTGTTCATTCGGGCCGGGCAAGGCGTTGCGGTGAAGGCGATTGCCGCGGGTCAGGTGGTGTTTTCCGAGTGGTTGCGCGGCTTTGGAAACCTCATCATTGTTGACCACGGCGAGGGGTATATGAGCCTGTACAGTAATAATGAAAGTCTGTATAAGCAGGTGGGCGAACGGGTCCAGCCCGGCGACGCCATTGCATCGGTTGGCAATAGCGGCGGCCAGCCCGACACGGGCTTGTATTTTGAAATGCGGCATCAAAGCCGTCCTGTTAATCCCCTCTTATGGGTGAAGTGAAATGACACAAAAGGCGAAATTCATACTCGTCGGTCTGGCCGGCGTGATGGCTGGCGCGGCGCTAACGGTCAACCTGTCGGCGAT
The DNA here is from genome assembly GCA_018831045.1 of Gammaproteobacteria bacterium. Taxonomy (GTDB): domain Bacteria; phylum Pseudomonadota; class Gammaproteobacteria; order Burkholderiales; family Thiobacillaceae; genus Thiobacillus. The sequence goes on from JAHJRA010000025.1 coordinate 39,922, forward strand.
AGCTGACAAGGAGGCAGCAACGGCGTTGCCGGTGGAAGAGCTGCGCGCCTTTACTGATGTGTTTGCTCGAATCAAAAACGATTACGTCGAGCCAGTCGAGGATAAAAAGCTGATCGACGGTGCGATCAACGGCATGTTGACCGGCCTCGACCCGCACTCGACCTATCTCGACGCCGAAGGATTCAAGGATCTGCAGGTTGGTACCCAGGGCGAGTTTGGTGGCCTTGGTATTGAGGTGGGCATGGAGGATGGCTTCGTCAAGGTGGTCTCGCCGATCGAAGACACGCCAGCCTTTAAAGCCGGAGTCAAACCCGGCGACCTGATCATCAAGCTTGACGATACCCCGGTGAAGGGCCTGTCGCTGAATGACGCGGTCAAGCGGATGCGCGGCAAGCCGGGCTCGACGATCAGGCTGACCATTGCACGCAAGGGGGTCGACAAGCCCATCGTGCTGACCTTGACCCGGGCCGTCATCAAGATTCGCAGCGTCAAATTCCAGTTGTTGGAAAACGGTTATGGTTATGTTCGTGTGACGCAGTTTCAGGAACACACAGGCGAGTTGCTGGCCGAAGCCTTGAACACGCTTTACAAGAGCAACAAGGCGCCGTTGAAGGGCATGATTCTGGATTTGCGAAATGATCCGGGTGGCCTGTTGAATGGTGCAGTGGCGGTTACCGCAGCCTTCGTCAAACCCGATAGCCTGGTGGTGTATACCGAAGGCCGGACCGCAGATGCCAAGATGCGTCTGACCGCCAGCCGCGAGTTTTATCTGCGCCCCATGCAGGCGGATTATCTGGCCAAATTACCGGCAGGCGTGAAACAGGTGCCGATGGTGGTGCTGGTTAATAGCGGTTCTGCTTCTGCATCCGAGATCGTTGCCGGTGCGTTGCAGGATCACAAGCGTGCCGTGGTCATGGGCACGCGCACTTTTGGCAAGGGTTCGGTGCAGACCATTCTGCCGATTGGAAACGGCACGGCGATCAAGCTTACTACCGCCCGTTACTTCACTCCGAATGGGCGCTCTATCCAGGCCAAAGGGATTGAGCCCGATATTGTGGTGCAGGATCCAAACATGCCAAGCGAAGAGGATAGTCTCGGGATACGCGAGGCGGATCTCGACAAGCATTTGAGTAACCCCAATGGCGGGGATGAGCCCGTACCTGCGGCCGGGCCGGATAGTGCAATCAAGCCGCAACCGGCCGATAAGCCGGGTAAGGATGATAAAGAAAGCCTGCCCACCAAACCGACGCCTCTTGAGCCGGGTGAAGTGGTGTCGAAAAATGACTATCAGGTGAATCAGGCATTGAATCTGTTGAAGGGGTTGCAGATTCTTCAGGGGCGTTAAGTAAAGGCTGTGGCTGGTATGGCCGCAAGCTGCCCCTATACTGGCTGAAACCAACCTTAAGCACAGACCTGCCGGGGGTGTTATGCGTCCGTGTGACCTTGAAAAAGAACGTGTGATCGTGTTTCATGATTTGCCCCTTGGCCAGGTTGGGCGTGCCTTACGCCTGCTGGAAGGAATGGATGGGTTGACGGTATTGGCGGGGGCAGGACCTAACCATTTGCTGATTCGTTACAGCGTCTGCGAATACACGCTGGAAGGTCTGGAGTCGGCGCTGAGCAGCCAGGGCTTCCATCTCGACAACAGCTTGCTGAGCAAACTCCAGCGTGCGCTCGCCTATTTTTGCGAAAGCGTGCAACGCCGCAACGTCGCCGCGAATGAACCGGACATCAAGTCTCAGCAGGCTTTTGTGAAAGTCTACGAACGCCATTTGCATGGTGATCGTGATGAGACGCCCGAGGAATGGCGGGACTACAAATAGTCAACGTAGCATCCGGTATCCCCCCTCCATGAACCTGAACGACGAACTGCTGCTGCGCTACAGCCGGCACATTTTGCTGCCTGATGTTGGCGTGACCGGGCAGATGCGTATTGCCGGCGCCAGCGTGCTGGTTGTTGGCGCGGGTGGGTTGGGGTGTCCGGTCGCGTTGTATTTGGGTGCGGCCGGCATCGGCCGGCTGTTGCTTGCGGATGGGGATAAGGTGGATCTCAGCAATTTGCAACGCCAGATTGCTCACACAACCGCTGCAATCGGAGAAAACAAAGCCAACTCGCTTGCGCGCAGTGTGCGCGCCATTAATCCTGAAATCGATGTGCAACCCATGCCGGAGTCGCTGACGGGCGCTGGCCTGCATCAAGCGGTTGCGGCGGTTGATCTGGTGGTCGATGCGTCGGACAACTTCGCTACACGCCATGCCGTCAATCGCGCCTGTGTACTGCTGGGCAAGCCCCTGGTATCGGGGGCGGCAATCGGGTTTTCCGGGCAGCTTGCCGTGTTTGATTTGCGTCGCGCCGACAGCCCTTGTTACCACTGCCTCTTCCCCGATCAGGTAGGCGAGCCCGAATTACGCTGCGCCGAGGCCGGCGTGTTCGCGCCGCTGGTAGGCATCATTGGCGCAATGCAGGCGATGGAAACGCTGAAATATGTAGCGCAAGTAGGTGAGTCACTGGTTGGCAAGTTGCTGCTTTGGGATGGCTTGCGCAGCGAGGCACGCGTGATGAAGGTGCCTCGCGACGCAGCCTGCCCGGTGTGCGGGCAAGCCGCACTTCAGGCAGGCTGAACGTCGAGAAGGCGTGTCAGCAGCAAATCGATATCGCCACCCGGTGCGCGGGTAAACCCACTCTTGGTAAATTGATGCCAGCGCCCCACGACCATGCATTGCAGCAGGTTGGCCAGCGGCGCGCTGAATTCGGAATGCTTGCCACCGCCGAGCCGGAGGCACTGCCGCAATTGAGCTTCGATGCGGTCGTGCAACTGATTGATGCGCTTTTGCAGGCGCTCGTTTTCATGCACCAATGCCTCGCCGATCAACACCCGGGTCATTCCCGGGTTCTTCGCTGAAAAGTTCAGCAACATGCCGATAATGGCCTCGACCTGAGCAATCGGGGTGAGCGTGTCTGATGTGATGCGCGCGATCAGACCGAACAGGGTTTGTTCGATGAACTCGATCAAGCCTTCATACATTTGTGCCTTGCTGGCAAAATGACGATATAGCGCCGCTTCCGACACGCCAACGCGCGCAGCAAGCGCTGCCGTGGTGATTTTTTCAGGTTGGGGATCCTGCAGCATCGCAGCCAGTGTATGCAAAATTTGCAAGCGGCGCTCACCGGGCTTTTTGGCTTCTCCTGCCATCAGACACTCCTTTGTTTTTATAGGGGTAATTCAGTGCGATGTTCAACCTGCGCAATTTTAGCAGTTTCGAGTGCCATCCTTCTCAATATGCTTGCGGGCGTACCGGCAGAAAAATGCTAGAGATTGCAGTTTTGTTTTTGGTGCAGGCCACAAAAAAAGCGCCCGCATGAAGCGGGCGCTTTTCCGGGCAGAAGAAAATCTGCTTATGCGGCAGGGCTTGCCACTGCCTTGGCCTTGCGAGCCGGCAGCTTTTCCTTGATACGTGCAGACTTGCCGGAACGCTCACGTAGATAGTACAGCTTGGCACGGCGGACATCGCCGCGGCGCTTGACCTCGACACTGGCGACCAGCGGCGAGTGCGTCTGGAAGGTGCGCTCGACGCCTTCACCGGCGGAGATCTTGCGTACGGTGAAAGCAGAGTTCAGTCCGCGGTTGCGCTTGGCGATGACGACGCCTTCGTAAGCCTGCAGACGCTCACGCGTACCTTCTTTCACTTTCACCTGAACGACGATGGTGTCGCCGGGAGCAAAGCTGGGGAGGGTTTTATTCAGGCGGGCAATTTCTTCCTGCTCGAGTTGCTCAATGATATTCATGATGTTTCCTTACACCTGGCGAGAGAGGTGTACCCGGAAGTCGTCAGACTATTGGGCAGACATCACGCCGTTTCAAATAGACCCCGGTTGGAGTCGCTTATTCCCGGTTCGTTTCCTGCGACAACGAATCGAGGTAATCCTGTTCCTGCCTGGACAACCCGCGCCTGGCCAGCAGATCGGGGCGCTGGCTTGCCGTGATCTTCAAGCTTTGCTGCAATCGCCATCGGGCAATCGCGGCGTGGTTGCCGCGGGTTAATACGTCCGGTACCGCCATGCCCTGCCACACTTCGGGCCGGGTGTAGTGCGGGCAGTCGAGCAAGCCGTTGGCGAAGGAATCTTCCACCGCCGAATCAGCGTCGTTTAACGCGCCCGGCAGTTGCCGGATGAGCGCGTCCATCAATGCCAGCGCGGGGAGTTCGCCGCCCGACAGCACAAAGTCGCCGAGCGAGATTTCTTCGTCCACGCGGCGCTGCAACAGCCGCTCGTCTATTCCTTCGTACCGCCCACACAATAAAACAAGTGCGCGATTTTCGTTCAGCGCGGCGTCCTTCAATTCCATTACCCGCTGATGCGTAAGCGGGCGACCCCGGGGAGAGAAATGTATCACCCAGGGTGTCAAGCTTTCGCTGGCCAAATCCTGTTGCACCGCGTTTAATGCATGATCCAGTGGTTCGGCCTGCAACAGCATGCCGGGGCCGCCGCCGTAGGGCCGGCCGTCCACCGTGCGGTGCGGGTCATCGGTAAAGTCGCGCGGATTCCACGCCTTGAACCGATAAAGCCCGCGATCCAGTGCCCGCCGGGTGATGCCGTAATCCAGCACGGCATCGAACATTTCGGGAAAAAGCGTGATGGCATCAAACCGCACCCACTTCTCCTTTAATAATCTTCGCCCCAGTCCACTTCGATCCGGCCACCCGGTACATCCACTTTGCCGACAAAAGCCGCAACAAACGGGATCAGGTATTCCCGAATCCCCTTGATGACCAGCAAGTCGTGCGCACCGGATTCCATCAAGCTGCTTACCGTGCCCAACTCGATGCCTTCGCGATTAACTGCTTTCAGGCCGATCAAATCCGACCAGTAAAACTCGTCGTCTGAGGGGGGTGCCAGGCGGCTGCGCTCGACCGATATTTCCTGGCCGCGCAGCGCAAAGGCCGCGTCGCGGTCATCGATGCCACCCAGCTTGGCAACCAGCGTGTTGCTGTGATCCTGAGCGGCTTCGACGCGGTAGTGCGTGTGCTTGTCGCCCCGTCCGATACGCCAGGACTCAAAATCCATGAGCGTGCCCGGGTCGTCACTAAAAGCCTGAACCTTGACCCAGCCCTTGATGCCGAACGGTGCGGCGATGCGCCCCATCACGACCCAGTCGCTGTCCTGAGCCAACTGTCCTGACAGCTTTTCTGACAACTCAGGCGGCAACAGCGGCAGCGGGTTTGTTCTGCTTGACCAGGCGTGCGACGGTGTCGGACAGCTGCGCGCCGTTGCTGACCCAGTAGCCAATGCGCTCTGCATTCAGGCGAAGGGCTTCTGAGCCTTCAGCTGCGACCGGATTGTAGAAGCCGACGCGCTCAATGAAGCGGCCATCACGACGGCAGCGTGAATCCGCAACCACCACGTTGTAGAAAGGACGGTTTTTAGCGCCGCCGCGCGAAAGACGAATAACGACCATGATTTAACCCACCGGGCAAACGGAGAAAACCGCGAATTATACTCAAAATCCAATGGCTTGCCACTTTCTTGCAAGCCTTGCTCCTGAGGAGGTGAATTCGGCCCCGGCTCCCGGGAAAGCCGGGCGTGGCTTAGCGTCTGCCGGGCATCATGCCTTTCATGCCGCGCATCATTTTCGACAGGCCGCCTTTACCCATCATTTTCATCATTTTCTGGGCCTGCTCGAACTGGTTTAGCAGCTTGTTGACTTCCTGTACCTGCACTCCCGCGCCGGCGGCAATGCGGCGTTTCCGGCTGGCCTTGATGAGGTCGGGCTTGCGGCGCTCCAGCGGGGTCATGCTGTTGATGATGCCTTCGACACGGTTGATCGATTTGTCGTCAGCGCCCGCAGGCATATTCATCTGACCGGCGCCGGGGAGCTTGTCCATCAGCGCCGACAGCCCGCCCATTTTCTTCATTTGCAGAATTTGCGCCTTGAAGTCTTCGAGGTCGAAGTCCTTGCCCTTTTTGACCTTGTCCGCCAGCTTTTTGGCTTCGGCCATGTCGACCGAGCTATGTGCCTGCTCGATCAGCGAGAGGACGTCGCCCATGCCGAGGATGCGCTGTGCCATGCGCTCCGGGTGGAACGCTTCGAGACCGTTGGGTTTTTCGCCGACGCCGATGAACTTGAGCGGCTTGCCGGTGACCTGGCGCACCGACAGCGCGGCGCCGCCGCGCGAGTCGCCATCGAGCTTGGTCAGCACGATGCCGGTCAGCGGCAGAGCTTCATTGAAGGCCTTGGCGACATTGACCGCGTCCTGACCTTGCATTGCGTCGACCACGAACAGCGTTTCGATCGGGTTGACGGCGGCATGCAGCGCCTGGATCTCGGCCATCATCGCTTCGTCGATCGCCAGCCGACCAGCGGTGTCGACGATCAGCACGTCATAAAATTGCTTGCGTGCGTGATCCTGTGCGGCGGTGGCGATTTTTAGTGGATCGCGTTCGTCACCCGCCTCAAAAAAAGCGACATCGAGCTGTTTGCCGAGTTGACGCAATTGGTCGATCGCGGCGGGCCGGTAGACGTCGGCCGAGGTGAGCAGGACCTTTTTCTTGCGGTTTTTGAGCAGCAGCGCGAGTTTGCCGCTGGTGGTGGTTTTGCCCGAGCCCTGCAAACCGGCCATCAGAATCACCGCTGGCGGGTTGGCCGCCAGGTTCAGCTCGGCGTTGGCGCCGCCCATCAGGCGGGTGAGCTCTTCGTGGACGATGCCAATCAGCGCCTGCCCGGGTGACAGGCTGGTGAGCACCTCCTGGCCGAGCGCGCGGGTTTTGACCGCTTCGATGAAGCTTTTAACGACCGGCAGCGCAACGTCGGCTTCCAGCAGTGCGAGGCGTACCTGGCGCAGCGTATCCTGCACGTTGGCTTCAGTGATGCGCGCTTGGCCGCGCAGTTGTTTGACGACACCGGCAAGGCGTCCGCTGAGGTTATCTAGCATGGTGGGTCTTTAACATGAGGGTTATCTGGCAGGGATTCCTTGTTGCCGTGGAGGACGGCATGGATAATGGGCTGGCCGAAACAGAATTCCATTTTAACGAATGTCCCCGCTATTGCTGGTTACTTTATCTGTAAGTGCGCTTTATGCCTGGGTGGCCTGGCGTTTGCAGCACACGCCACCGTTCAAGACAGCGTGCGTGGTGTTGCCGCTGGCCTTGCTGGCTCATGGCACGCTGATTTTTCAGTCGGTGCTGGGGCAGGGTGACATCCGGTTGGGATTTGGTAATTCCCTGTCGACGATTTTGTGGCTGACTGCACTGACCTATTGGTTGTCCAGCAAGGGCATGCAGCTGGCGCGTTTGCAATCCTGGGTGAGCGGGCTGGCAGCCCTATCTGTGCTGGGGATGGTGTTTTTTACCGAAACCCATGCCATTCCCAGTTCGCAGGCTTTGGCTTTGCGCATGCATCTGCTGGTGTCGTTTCTGGCTTATGGCCTGCTGGCCGTGGCAGCGCTGCATGCCGTGTTGATGACCATGCTTGAAAAAAAGCTGCATCGTGGCGGCATGTTGCAGAATGGTGCCCCGCCTTTGCTGACCCTGGAAGCGATGCTGTTCAGAACCATCGGCATCGGTTTTGTCTTGCTGACCTTATCCGTTTTTAGCGGCGTATTCTTTTCAGAGGAACTGTTCGGCAAGGCGCTGCAGATCTCCCACAAGACCGTGTTTGCGATCCTGTCCTGGCTGGTGTTCGGCGGCCTGCTGCTGGGGCGGCATTTTCGCGGCTGGCGGGGGCGGACGGCGCTGGTCTGGACCATTACCGGTTTCACGTTGTTACTGCTGGCTTATTTAGGCACGCAGTTCGTGCTGGAAGTCATTCTCCAGCGTTGAGGTGATGTTGCTTGGATAGTATTGCCACCAGCACGCTGTTTGCCGTGCTTGCCGTCTTGTTGCTGACCTCGGCCTTTTTCTCCGCTTCCGAGACCGCGATGATGGCGATCAACCGCTATCGTTTGCGCCATGCCGCCGATACCGGCCATCGCGGGGCGATGCGCGCGCAGGCGCTGCTGGATCGAACCGACAAGCTGCTGGGCGTGATTTTGCTCGGTAACAACCTCGTCAATGCGGCTTCGGGCACGCTGACTACGGTGCTGGCGATTCGTCTGTTTGGCGACGGCGAAGTGGTGCTGATGGTGGCGACCCTGCTGCTGACCTTCCTGATTCTGGTCTTCAGCGAAGTCACCCCCAAGGTGCTGGGCGCAGCCTTTCCCGAGCGCGTTGCCTATCCGGCGACGTGGCTGCTGACGCCGCTGCTGAAGCTGGCGTATCCGGTAGTGTGGTTCGTCAACCTGTTCGTGCAAGGCATTTTGCGGCTGCTGCGGATCAAGCAGCCGGAGCCGGGGCAGGGCAACAGTCTGGGGCTGGAAGAACTGCGTACCATCGTGCTGGAGTCTTCCAGCAGAATGCCGCGCGAACATCACCGCATATTGATGAACATGCTGGAACTGGAGGACATCACAGTGGATGACGTGATGACGCCGCGCAACCAGATTGAAGCGATCGATATCGAGGACGAGCCGGAGCGGCTGCGCCAGCAGATTTCAACCAGCCACCATACCCGGCTGATCGTGCAGCAAGGCTCACAGGATACCTTGCTTGGTGTGCTGCATGTACGCCGGGTACTCCATGCTTTGACCGGCGATGAGCTCAATCCGGAGACGCTGAAGGAAAACCTGGAGGCGCCTTATTTCGTTCCGGCGGGTACCCCGCTATTTACCCAGCTGCGTAATTTTCAGCTGGGCCGCCGCCGGCTGGCGCTGGTGGTGGACGAATACGGCGAACTGCAAGGTCTGGTGACGCTGGAAGACCTGCTCGAGGAAATGGTGGGCGAATTCACCACGCAGGCGCCATCCGACATGGGATATTTGCGGCGCGAGGCCGATGGAAGTTGGCTGGCCGAGGGGAGTGTGCTGCTACGCCACTTGAACCGTACATTGGGATTGTCGCTGCCGCTGGATGGTCCAAAAACACTCAACGGCCTGCTTCTCGAGCAGTTCGAGGATATTCCCGAAGCGGGGGTGAGCCTGAAGTTGGGGGATGTGCCGGTGGAAATTGTGCAAACGCAGGATCGGGCGGTCAAGATGGCGCGTATTTATCTGCCGGCAGCGGATATTGAAAGCGCCTCAACTTAAGCCAACTATCGCCGTTAAAGCCTGTGATTCCCTATCGGCTGTCTGGCCGATGCGGGTGATAATTTGACTCAGGACTTTTTGGAATCGAGCAATGGCCGATGCAATCTCCAATAATTTAACCGGGCTGGCGCGCGCCATGGTCAACAATGGCTGGATGTCCGAAGCCGATGCTGACGGGGTAGGCAAGCGCGCCAGCCAGTCGGGTGACTCTTTCGTTACCGAGCTGATCAAGGGCAAGCGATTCAAGGCCGACCAGATAGCAGAGTTCGCCGCGGTTTCGTTCGGCTTTCCTTATCTGGACTTGAACGCCATGGATGCCGACAGCCTGCCGCAAGGGCTGCTCGACGCCAGGCTGGTGCAGAAACGGCGCGTGATTGCGTTGTATCAGCGCGGCAACAAGCTCTATGTCGCGACCTCCGACCCCACCCACCTGCAAGCGCTGGATGAAGTGAAATTCCAGACCAACCAGGCCGTGGAGCCGGTGGTGGTGGAAGACGACAAGCTGGCCAAGCTGGTTGCCAAGGCGGGCGAGGCGGCAGATAACACCATGGCGGTGTTGAACGCGGAAGACCTTAACCTCGATTTCATCGATGAAGAGGCCGCTGCTGCGCAGCAGGACGCCCCGGGCATCGAAATCGACGATGCGCCGGTGGTGCGCTATCTGCAAAAAATCATGCTTGATGCGATCAACCAGGGCGCATCCGATATTCACTTCGAACCTTACGAAAAGAGTTACCGCATCCGCTACCGCCGTGATGGCATTCTGGCCGAAGTGGCGCAACCGCCGATGGCGATCAAGGACAAGGTTGCGTCGCGGATCAAGGTGTTGTCGCGGCTCGATATTTCGGAAAAACGCGTGCCGCAGGACGGTCGCATGAAGCTGGTGCTGTCGAAGAATCGCGCCATCGATTTTCGGGTCAGCACGCTACCCACGCTGTATGGCGAAAAGATCGTCATGCGTATTCTCGACCCGACCAGCGCCCAGCTCGGAATTGAGGCGCTGGGGTATGAGCCGTTCCAGAAGGAGCTGCTGCTGAACGCGGTGCAGCGCCCCTATGGCATGGTGCTGGTGACCGGCCCGACCGGCTCCGGAAAAACCGTGTCTCTTTACACGTGTCTGAATATTCTCAACAAGCCTGATGTCAACATTTCGACGGCGGAAGACCCGGCAGAAATCCAGTTGGCCGGCATTAACCAGGTCAACGTCAACGACAAGGCCGGTCTGACTTTTTCGGCTGCGCTCAAATCGTTTTTGCGGCAGGACCCCGATGTCATCATGGTCGGTGAAATTCGCGACCTCGAAACGGCTGATATCGCGATCAAGGCCGCGCAAACCGGCCACATGGTGATGTCCACCTTACACACCAACGACGCCCCCGGGACCCTGACGCGTTTGTTGAATATGGGCGTAGCGCCATTTAACGTCGCCTCCTCGGTGATTCTGATTACTGCCCAGCGACTGGCGCGCAAGCTGTGTTCGTGCAAACAGCCGACCGATTTGCCGCGCGAGGCCATGCTGGATGCCGGGTTTACCGAAGCGCAACTGGATGGCAGCTGGAAGCCATACAAACCGGTGGGCTGTGATATCTGCGGTGGCTCAGGCTACAAGGGGCGTTTGGGCATCTATCAGGTGATGCCGATCACCGATGCCATGACTCGCATCATCCTCAAGGGCGGCAATGAATCCGATATCGCCGATCAGGCACGAATCGAAGGCGTGGTCGATTTGCGTCAGGCAGGACTGTTGAAAGTAAAAGCCGGACTCACCTCGCTGGAAGAGGTCGAAGCCGTCACCAATCTTTAAGGAACACTTTTATGGCAACAGCGGCAAAAGCAACAGCGGCCAGGGCAGTAGCGGCGAAAGCAGTTAAAAAGGATGCTTCCTATTTGTGGGAAGGCATGGACAAGCGCGGCAAAAAGGTCAAAGGCCAGATGCAGGCCGGTGGCGAAGCGGTGGTTGGTTCCATGCTGCGTAAACAGGGCATTACCGTCACCAAGGTCAAAAAACAGAGCACCCTGTTCAGTGGCGCGAAAAAGGTGACGGAAAAGGACATTACCCTGTTCACCCGCCAGCTGGCGACCATGATGAAGGCCGGCGTGCCTTTGCTGCAATCGTTTGACATCGTCGGGCGTGGCCATTCCAATCCCTCGGTGCAGCGGCTGCTGGCTGAGATCAAGGCGGATATCGAAAAGGGCAGCAGCCTCACCCAGTCTTTTGCCCGTCATCCGCTGTATTTCGACGCGCTGTACTGCAACCTGGTCGGCGCGGGTGAATCGGCCGGTATTCTCGAAGCGGTGCTGGACCGGCTGGCGGTGTACAAGGAAAAAATCCTCGCCATCAAGAGCAAGATCAAGTCGGCATTGTTTTATCCCATATCCATCATCGTGGTGGCGTTTGTCATTACCGCCGTCATCATGATTTTCGTGATTCCGGCGTTTGAGGAGCTGTTCAGCAGCTTTGGCGCCGACTTGCCCGGACCGACGCTGGTGGTGATGGCGATCTCAAAGTTTTTCGTCAAATGGTGGTGGGCGATTTTCGGCGGCATTGGCGGCGGCATTTATTTCCTGCTGCAGGCGTGGAAGCGTTCGCGCAAGGTGCAGATGTTCATGGATCGCGTCATGCTCAAACTGCCGATTTTTGGCGTAGTGATCGAAAAAGCCACCATCGCGCGCTGGACGCGAACCCTGGCGACCATGTTCGCGGCGGGCGTGCCGCTGGTTGAGGCACTCGAATCAGTGGGCGGCGCATCGGGCAATCAGGTGTATGTCGAAGCCACCCAGAAAATCAAGGCCGAGGTGTCCACCGGCACGGCATTGACCGTGGCGATGCAATACACCGAACTTTTCCCCAACATGGTGCTGCAAATGGCCGCAATCGGCGAGGAATCCGGTTCGCTGGATTCCATGCTCAACAAAGTGGCCGACTTTTACGAAGCTGAAGTGGACGATGCGGTGGCTGCGATGTCGAGCCTGATGGAGCCGGTCATCATGGTGGTGCTGGGTACGCTCATCGGTGGCATGGTTGTCGCCATGTATCTGCCAATCTTCAAAATGGGCTCGGTCGTTTAATGGATATGCTGCTGTCGGAACTAGCCCTGTTCAGCGGGCTGGTTTTTTTATTCAGCCTGCTGGTCGGCAGCTTTCTCAACGTCGTCATTCATCGGCTGCCGAAGATGATGGAGACCGAGTGGCACGCACAGTGTGCCGAGTTGCGCGGTGAAATGCCGGCAGCATCCGGGCCATACAACCTCGCAGTCCCGCGCTCGGCGTGTCCGCATTGTGGTCATCAAATCACCGCGCTGGAAAACATCCCGCTGCTGTCATGGCTATGGCTGCGCGGGCGCTGTTTGTCCTGTGCCGCGCCAATAGGCGCCCGCTATCCGCTGGTGGAATTGCTCACTGCGCTGCTGTCGGCTGCCGCTGCCTGGAAATGGGGGGTGAGCGTGCAGACCGGGGGCGCGTTGTTGCTGATCTGGACGCTGGTTACGCTGGCGTTCATTGATTTTGATACCACCCTGTTGCCTGACAACCTCACCCAGCCGCTGCTGTGGCTGGGGCTGCTGTTTAATTTGAGTGGCACATACACCCACTTGGCGGATGCCGTCATCGGTGCCATGGCGGGTTACCTGGTGCTGTGGGCGGTGTACTGGTTGTTCAAGCTGGCGACCGGCAAGGAAGGCATGGGCTATGGCGACTTCAAGCTGCTGGCAGCGCTTGGCGCCTGGCTCGGGTGGCAGCTGGTGCCCGTCACCTTGCTGTTGTCGTCGGTGGTGGGCGCGGCCGTCGGGATCGCCATGATCGTGCTGGTAAAGCATGACCGGCGCGTGCCGATTCCGTTCGGCCCCTATCTGGCAGGGGGCGGGCTGGTCGCGTTGTTCTTCGGTACAGAATTGACGCAGGCCTATCTCGGGCAATTCTGATGTTCGTGGTGGGCATGACCGGCGGGATTGGATCCGGTAAATCGACGGTCGCGGATGCCTTTGCGGCGTTGGGGGTGCCGGTGATTGATACGGATGTCATCGCACGTGAATTAACTGCCCCCGGCGGCGTGGCGCTGCAAGCCATTCGTGCGGCTTTTGGTGAAACCCTGATGCAGGCAGATGGCACACTGGATCGCGTGGCCTTGCGTCGCCGCGTGTTCGCTGATGCCGCTGCCCGGCATCAGCTCGAAGCCATCCTGCATCCCGCTATCCGCCAGCGTGTCGAGCAGACGCTGGCGCACCTGACAGCACGCTATGCACTGCTGGTGGTCCCGCTACTCGTGGAGACAGGCGCTTACCGGGATGTGCTGAACCGCATACTGGTGGTCGATTGTCCCGAAGAAATCCAGATTGCACGGGTGATGTCCCGGAGCGGACTGGCGCGTGACGAGGTCAGGGCGATTCTCGCTGCACAGGCGATGCGCGCTGAACGGCTGGCAGTTGCGGATGATGTCATCCTCAACACGGCGTCAATTGAAGACTTGAATGCCAAAGTGGCTGATCTGCATCAAGGCTATCTGGAACTTGCAGCAGAATCGATGCCTTGATTTTTCAGTTGAATCGGCGACAATCGACCGATTCAACTCTATGCGCCGCGGTGTGATCCATTACGAATATCCTCTGAGTGAGCGTATCCGCACCCTGTTGCGACTGGAAGACTTGTTCGACCGTTTTGATGCTTATGCCGGTTCACCTGATTCGTCCGCTCATCATGCCGCCTTGCTGACCTTGTTCGAACTGGCAGAGGTGGCCGCGCGAGCAGACCTCAAGTCGGATTTGCTACAGGAACTGGACCGGCAGAAGAGCGTGTTGGCGGCGCTGCGCGGCAATCCGCATGTGCAGGACACCACCCTGGAGCAAGTGCTGACGGCAATCGAGTCGACCCATCATAAAATCCACCAGACGCCCGGAAAAGTCGGCCAGCACTTGCGTGAGGATGAATGGCTGATGGCAGTCAAGCAGCGTGCGGCCATTCCCGGCGGCATGAGCGAATTCGATCTGCCGTCCTATCATTACTGGCGACATCGCCCTGCCGAGGAACGCATGGGGCAACTGCAACGCTGGCTGTTGCCGTTTGCGTCCATCCATTCCGCTATCGATATCGTGTTGGGCCTGTTGCGAGACAGCGGTCGACCCGAGCAGCAACACGCGGATAACGGCAGCTATCAGCGCATGCTGGAATCGCGCAACCCGCAGCTGATCCGCGTTACGCTGGACGACGCGCTGCCCTGCGTGCCGGAGATTTCCGCCAATAAGTACATGCTCAACATCCGGTTTGTGCAGGTGGGCTTCGGGCAGGTACGTGTCTGTTCCGACCTGGCGATCGACTTTGATCTGACCTTTTGCACCCTATGAAACCGCCTGTCGTGAATTGCCCGACCTGTAACGCGGCCGTGATCTGGACCGCGGAGAACCGCTGGAAACCGTTTTGCAGCGAACGCTGCAAGTTGATCGATCTGGGGCAGTGGGCGGCGGAAAAATATCGCGTGCCCGCTGAAGAGCAGGAACCGGAATCCGAGGACACGCCTCCGCTTGCGCAATAAAGCGCAAGCAAGGACGGTTTTATTTTTTGTAGGTCTTGACGCCGCTGGCGGTGCCCAGCAGCAACACATCCGCGCCACGCCGCGCAAACAGACCATTGGTGACCACGCCAACAAGGTGATTGATCGCGGTTTCCAGTGAAACCGGGTCGATGATCGACAGGCCGTGCACATCGAGAATGATATTGCCGTTGTCCGTTGTGTAACCCTCACGCAGACGCGGCTGCCCGCCCAGCTTCACCAGTTCGCGTGCCACGTATGAACGTGCCATCGGAATCACCTCGACCGGCAGCGGGAATTGCCCCATGACACCCACCAGCTTGCTTTCGTCGGCGATGCAGATGAACTGCTTGCTGCATGCCGCCACGATTTTCTCGCGTGTCAGCGCGCCGCCACCGCCCTTGATCATGGCGAAGTGCTCGGTAATTTCATCGGCGCCGTCGACGTAGATTTCAAGTTCGCCCACGCTGTTGAGATCCAGCACTTGAATGCCATGGCTTTTCAGGCGGGTAGCGGTCGCTTCCGAGCTGGCCACTGCGCCGTCGATGCGGCCTTTTACGTCAGCCAGTGCGTCGATGAAGTAGTTGGCGGTCGAGCCCGTACCCACGCCGATGATGCCGCCCCGGGCGTACTCCACGGCAGCACGTGCTACCGCTTGCTTCATTTCGTCTTGAGTCATTTTGGTTTCGTCGATTTGGATTCAGCCCGCTAAGATAGCGGCATCGCCGTCTTTTTTCAAACCGCCGCCATGAGTCACCCTGACGATTACCTCGAACGCATCCTGACCTCGTGCGTGTACGACGTCGCAGTCGAATCACCGCTTGATCCTGCTCACAATCTGTCGCGTCGATTGGGCAACACGATTTTGTTGAAGCGTGAAGATCTGCAGCCGGTGTTCTCATTCAAGTGTCGTGGTGCCTACAATAAGATGGCCCGGTTGACAGCGGCGCAACTGGCACGCGGCGTGGTCGCAGCGTCTGCCGGAAATCACGCGCAGGGCGTGGCGCTGGCCGCCCAGAAGCTGGGCGTGTCGGCCACCATCGTGATGCCGGCCACCACGCCGAAAATCAAAGTGGATGCAGTGTTGGCACGCAACGCCCAGGTCATCCTGCATGGCGACAATTACGACGATGCCTGTGCCCACGCCACGCAATTCGCCAAGGAGGCCAAAGCCACCTTTGTTCATCCTTACGACGACCCCGATGTCATCGCGGGTCAAGGCACCGTGGCGATGGAATTGTTGCGCCAGCATCCCGGACCGATCCATTCGGTTTACATCCCGGTCGGCGGTGGCGGCTTGATCGCCGGCATGGCCGCTTACATCAAGCGCCTGCGTCCGGACATCCGGATCGTTGGTGTCGAGCCGGAAGACGCCGACGCGATGGCGCGCTCACTGGAGGCCGGCAAACGCGTCACCTTGTCACGCGTCGGTATTTTTGCCGACGGTGTGGCGGTGAAAAAAGTCGGCAAGGAGACCTTTCGCTTGACGCAACTGTACGTAGACGAAATCATCCGGGTCAATAACGATGCCATCTGCGCGGCGATCAAGGACGTCTTCGAAGACACCCGCTCGATTCTGGAACCGGCGGGCGCGTTGTCCATTGCCGGGATGAAGGCCGCCATCGTGAGCGGCAAGCTCAAGGGCAAAACCCTGGTTGCAGTGGCATCTGGCGCAAACATGAACTTCGACCGTCTGCGCTATATTGCCGAACGTGCGGAACTGGGTGAAAAGCGCGAAGCCGTGCTGGCCGTCACCATTCCCGAAACGCCAGGCAGCTTCAAGGCGTTTTGCGATCTGTTGGGTGCGCGCAATATCACCGAATTCAACTACCGCTACTCTGATCCCAAAACCGCCCGCGTGTTTGTCGGCCTGTCGGTGCCTGGGGCGGGCGAGGGCAAGCGGGTGGTTGAATTGCTCAAGCGCCACGGCATTGACGCGCTTGATCTGAGCGACAACGAAATGGCCAAGTTGCATGTTCGCCATCTGGTCGGCGGGCGTGCCCCCGATGCGGTAAACGAAGTGCTCTATCGCTTTGAATTTCCCGAGCGTCCCGGCGCGCTGATGCGTTTCCTCGAAAGCATGAGCCAGGGCTGGAACATCAGCCTGTTTCACTACCGTAATCATGGTGCGGATTTTGGTCGCGTCCTGGTCGGAATCCAGGTTCCGGACAAGGAAAAACCCAGCTTCCAGACGTTTCTGGAGGGGTTGGGCTACCGTTACTGGGACGAGTCGCACAATCCTGCGTATCGGCTTTTTCTGGCCTGAGTGATATCCGGATGCCGCAGGCGTTCCTGCCGGGCAGGACGTCGGCGCCCTGGCGAGTAGGGCGATGCCGTGTGCAGAGGCGAATGGTTTTCTCACTGGGCACGCGTGCTGGCGGACGTAATGTCAAACCGCCCTGATCCGTTGCACACGCCGTACCGTGAAAAATTCAAAACCGGGATCAAACCTTTGGATTAATTGCGGTCTATTGGATTGTGGCGCGCACGCCAGGCACCGCTCGCGGCGGATGGCGCCATCGCCTTGCTTGCTGGAAACGGCTGCGTGTTAACCTCGATCCATGATGAAATTTCTTTACATTTTGATCCTGGGCCTGTTTGCCGCGTTACCGGTCTGGGCAGAAACAGGCGATACGGCTGTACAGCGTGCGCATGCAGCCTACGGCGCGCGGCAGGTGGCAAACCTCGAACGCGCTGCGGCGGAGGTGCCCGCTGATCACGTGTTGTCACCGTATGTCGAGTATTGGCGTCTGATGCTGTCGGGGCGTGCCGATGAGGCGCGCATTGTCGATTTTCTGGCACGCTATCCGGACAGCCGCCTGGCCGAATCCGTTCGCGCCGACTGGCTCAAATCCCTGGGTGCACGGGCAGCCTGGCCGCAATACCTGGCGGAGTATCCGCGTCTGGTCAAATCCGATGTCGCGCATCAGTGTTATGCCTATCGTGCCGAATGGGCGCAGGGCAACCGCAGCCATGTACGCGAGGCGGTGGCGTTGTGGTTCAGCGGACGGGATTTGCCGAATGCCTGCGATCCCTTGTTCAGCCAGTTGATGGATGCCGGGCTCATCAATGAAGAGGATGTGTGGCGGCGCATGCGGCTGGCGCTGGATGCAGGCAATCTACGGGTGGGGCAGGCCGTGTCCCGTGCCCTGCCGGAAGCGCAGCGCACCGCTGCGAGCGTGTTCGATCAGGCGGCGCGCGATCCGGCACGACTGCTGAGCAGTGGCAAACTGGACCTCAACCAGCGAGGCGATCGCGAGCTGGCATTGTATGCGCTGGATCAGGTCGCAAAAAGCAACTCCCGTTCGGCCGAGTCGGCACTGCAGAAAATCGCCTCGAAATTGAACGAGGCCGAGCAGCAAGCTGCCTGGGCGCGGCTGGCCACCTGGGCCGCGCGCCGTCATGAGCCGGCCGCACTGGACTGGTATCCCCGGGCGGGCACTGTTGCCGTCACTGATTTTCAGCGCGAATGGTGGGTGCGGGTTGCGTTGCGTGCAGGCGATTGGCCGAGCGTGCAACGGGTGATCGAGAGCATGGGCGAGGCGACCCGTACGCAGGCTGCCTGGCGTTACTGGCGCGCGCGCGCGCTACAGGCCAACAGCCAGCGGCAGGCAGCGAATGCGATTTTTCTGGCGCTGGCGCGCGAGCATCACTACTACGGTCAACTGGCGCAGGAAGAACTGGGGCCGGTGATGCAGGCACCGCAGATCAATGTCAAAACCGGTGGCGAAAACCTCGCGGCCATTGCGCGCAACCCCGGCATTGC
Organism: Gammaproteobacteria bacterium; assembly: GCA_018831045.1. Taxonomy (GTDB): domain Bacteria; phylum Pseudomonadota; class Gammaproteobacteria; order Burkholderiales; family Thiobacillaceae; genus Thiobacillus. The sequence goes on from JAHJRA010000025.1 coordinate 58,326, forward strand.
ACGGGCGCGGGCTTTATATGACCTCGGCTTGCGCAGCGATGCCGCGCTGGAATGGAACTGGACGATCCAGTCATTTACCGACACCCAGTTGCTGGCCGCCGCCGAGTTGGCACGGCAGATGGCGTGGTATGACCGCGCCATCAACACCGCTGAGCGCACCCGCGAACTGCATGATTTCGAGCTGCGTTTTCTGGCACCGTATCGCGAGCTGGCGCAGCAGGCTGCGCGCGATAACCAGATCGATGAAGCCTGGGTGTTTGGCCTGATGCGGCAGGAAAGCCGCTTCATCAATGTTGCCCGCTCCGGGGTCGGGGCATCCGGACTGATGCAGATCATGCCGGCTACTGCGCGCTGGATTGCGCAGCGGCTGGGTATCAAGCGGTTCGACACCAGCGAAATGCAGGATCCTGCCCGCAACATCCAGTTTGGCTCGTATTACCTGAAGCACGTGCAGACCAGCCTGGATGGCTCGCCGGTGCTCGCCACGGCCGCCTACAACGCCGGTCCGGGACGGGCGCAGCGCTGGCGCAGCAGCCAGCCAATGGAAGCCGCTGTTTATATCGAATCGATTCCGTTTGCTGAAACCCGCGATTACGTCAAAAAAGTGATGAGCAACGCCATGTATTACGCCGTGCGTTTCGGCCAGCCTTCGGTGCTGCTGAAAGACCGGCTGGGTGTGGTGCCGTCGCGCAAGCCCCCGGCTGCAAGTGCGTCCTGAGCGGGCGAGGCGCGCGCAATCGAGGCGTTCCGCGCTAAAATCAGGATCGTCTTATATACAGATAACCTTAAATAATCATGAAGATTGAACGCATTTGCATTCTGGGCGGTTCCGGCTTTGTCGGTACGCATCTCGTCAGCCAGCTCGCCGCCCGCGGCCTTCAGGTTCGTGTGCTCAGCCACCGTCGTGAAATGGCCAAGGAACTGATCCTGCTGCCCACGGTTGAAGTTGTCGAGGCGGATGTGCACGATCAGCAGGAGCTGATCCGCCAGTTCCGGGGCATGGATGCCGTGATCAATCTGGTGGGCATCCTGCATGAGGACAAGATCGGCCGTGTCGACCTGCCGAGCGCACGGCGCGGCGACTTCCATCAAACCCATATCGAACTGCCGCGCAAGGTGATCCATGCCTGTGGCGAAGCCGGCGTGCATCGTTTGCTGCACATGAGCGCGCTGGGTGCGCATCCCAACTCGCGCTCGGCCTACCAGCGTTCCAAGGGCGTGGCCGAGTTCCTGGTGCGCGAGTCCGGGATGCACCACATCGAGCACGAAAGCTGGTATCTCAACGGCCCCAAGCTGATCCATGGCTATGGCCTGAACGTTACGATTTTCCGCCCGTCGGTGATTTTTGGCCGGGGCGATTCGTTCCTGACCATGTTCGCCCGCCTGCTCAAAACCTTCCCCATCATGCCGCTGGGCAATGCGAAGGCACGCTTTGCGCCGGTGCATGTGGAAGACGTCGCCCGCGCCTTTGCCGACAGCCTCGACAACACGGCGACCTATGACCAGAGCTACGATTTGTGCGGGCCCAAGGCCTACACCCTGAAAGAACTGGTGAGCTACGTCGGTGACGTCATCGGCAAAAAACGCAGCATCTTTTCGCTGTGTGATTTCTGCTCCTACCTGCAAGCCTGGGCGCTGGAATTCAAGCCCGGCAAAAAGCTGATGACGCGCGACAACTACTATGCCATGTGCACCGACAACGTCTGCAAGGGCGGCTGGCCTGACGTGTTCGGCTTTCAGCCTGCCGCGCTCGAAGCCATTGCGCCCGAATACCTGCGCGCCGATTCGCCGCGTGCGCGTTATGAAGGCTATCGGGAGAACGCCGGGCGTTGATGTATGCGGACCGTGTACGAAGCGTCGAATTCGATTGAAGCCCATATTCTGCAGGGGTTTCTCATGCAGGAGGGAATCGCTACCCAGGTAGTCGGTGCGTATCTGCAGGGCGGCATGGGCGAGCTGCCGGCGCAGGGCTTTGTGCGTCTGCTTGTTGGCGAGGATGATTATGACCGGGCGCGTGCAGCAATTGCACGCTGGGAGGCCGCCAGCCCTTTACCCTGAAAGCCGCAATTGATCGCCCGTTACCGCAATGAGGGTTGCATGAATACTGACTTGACAGCTTTCGTTCACATTCACGGCTTGGGTGACATTGCCACGTGCCTGCGGCTCCTGCTGGATGTCTGCCGCGTCAGCCTGCTTCGTGGCTTCGAGGCGGGCACCCACCTCCATCCAACCACAGCTTCGGATGCGTCCGGCTGTGGCTTCCTCGATTCATGAAATCCTACGTTGTCGGCGGTGCCGTGCGCGACCGTTTGCTGGGCTTGCCCGTAGCCGATCGCGATTACGTGGTCGTCGGCGCCACGCCCGAGCAGATGGTGGCGCTGGGCTACCAGCCGGTCGGCAAGGACTTCCCGGTTTTTCTGCATCCCGGCACCCACGCCGAATACGCGCTGGCGCGTACCGAACGCAAGTCCGGCGCAGGCTACAAAGGCTTTACCGTTCATGCCTCGCCCGACGTGACGCTGGAGGAGGATCTGTCGCGCCGCGACCTCACCATCAACGCCATCGCCGAGGACAGCGACGGCGCCTTGATTGATCCCTACGGCGGCCAGCGTGATCTGGCCGCGCGTACCTTTCGTCATGTGAGCGAGGCGTTTGCCGAAGACCCGGTGCGGATCCTGCGGGTGGCGCGTTTTGCTGCCCGCTTCACCGCGTTCACCGTGGCGGCGGAAACCAACGCGCTGATGCGGCAGATGGTGGATAACGGTGAAGTCGATGCGCTGGTGCCTGAACGTGTGTGGCAGGAAATCGCGCGCGGACTGATGGAAGCGCAGCCGTCGCGCATGTTCCGGGTGCTGCGCGACTGCGGTGCGCTGGCCCGACTGTTCCCGGAAATCGACCGCCTGTTTGGTGTGCCGCAGCCGCCCGCCCATCATCCTGAAATTGATACCGGCGTCCACGTTATGCTCGTGGTTGACTGGGCTGCGCAACAAGGGTTCAGTCTGCCGGTGCGCTTCGCCGCGCTGACGCACGATCTGGGCAAAGGCGTGACGCCACCCGAGTTGTGGCCGAAACATCACGGCCACGAAGCAAAAAGCGTCGACCTGGTGCGGGCTTTGTGCGAACGCATCCGGGTTCCAGCCGATTGCCGTGATCTGGCGGTGGCGGTCGCGCGCGACCACGGCAACGCGCACCGGGCACTGGAACTTCGCGCAGCGACGGTCGTCGAATTGCTGGAACGCGTCGATGCATTTCGCCGCCCGGATCGTTTCACCGAGTTTTTGCAGGCTTGCGAATGCGATTTTCGGGGCCGCCCCGGCTATGGAACGCGCGACTTTCCTGCGCCGGATTTTTTGGCGCAGGCGCTTGCGGTTGCGCGTGCAGTCGATGCCGGTGCGGTCGCGCGGGCATCAGCGCCCGACAAGGTGCGCGAAACAGTGTTCCGCGCGCGTGCAGCGGCAGTGGATGCCTGGAAACAATCACATTGAGGAAACGACCATGCCTTACAGCGAACAAACCGTGCAGTCCGTGCGCCCGTGGTCGGACAAAACCTTCAGCTTCACGCTCACCCGTCCGCAAGATTTTGAGTTTGCCAATGGCGAGTTCGTCACGCTTGGGCTCAAGCGCGAAGGCAAGCTGGTGGCACGTGCGTATTCCATTGTGTCCACCGCCGACCGCGACCATCTGGAATTTCTCAGCATTCACGTGCCGGATGGCCCGCTCACCAGCCAGTTGGTGCATGTCCAGCCGGGCAGTTCGGTGTGGGTGAACAGCAAGACCACTGGCTCGCTCACCTTGAACCATGTGTTGCCGGGCCGTACGCTGTACATGCTGGCTACCGGTACCGGCCTTGCGCCCTTTATCAGTCTGGTGCGCGATCCTGCAACCTACGCGCGGTTTAAGCAGGTGGTGCTGGTGCATTCGGTGCGCACGGTGGCCGAACTGGCTTACCGGGACGAACTTGAGGCGCTGGGCAACCCGCAGTTGCGCTATGTGCCGACGGTGACGCGTGAAGCGTTTGCCACCCCTGAACGCGGTGGCGACCTGTTTCGCTCGGGGGCGCTGTCGCACCGTCTCGGGTTGCCGATGCCCGATCCCGAACTGGACCGCGTGATGATTTGCGGCAACCCTGAAATGACGCGCGAGATGACGCTGCACCTGAAAGACAGTGGCTGGACGCTGACCAACCATCGCGGTGTCGGCAACTTCAGCACCGAGTTGGCTTTCGTCGTCCATCACGAATGAATAAGGCGCGTCCAAGAAAAACCGCCTCAGCTTGAGGCGGTTTTTTTATCGGGATCAGGAATAGTTAATCATCCCAGCCGCGACGATTATCGTGACGGCGATCACGATCATGGTGATTTCTCCGGCCGTCATGCCAGTCCCGGTGTGCATGACGTTGGTGGGCGCGATACCCTCGGTAATAAGGTTCACGCACGACCACCGGTGCATAGTAGTAAGGCGCCGCGACGACATGGCGAGGGCCGCTCTGGTAGTACGCGTTGAATCCGTTGAATGGGGCGCCGCCGATGGCGATGGCAATGCGCGGTTGGGCAACGACGACGCGGCTCGTGGTGTGGTGGCGGTCACCATAACCGTCACCGTAGCCATGACGGTCACCGGAGGCGAGTGCGGCGATCGGGGTGAGCAAGAGTGCAGCAGCAATCATAGTGGTGCGTAACATGATCTGTTTCCTTTCATGAAGTGGGGAGGGATTGCGCGGACGGCTCAACTGCGCCGGCCTTTTTTCCAGCCATTGCCGCGCTGGTCTTCTGCGATGCTGTATGACACGTTGAGTTTGAGGAACTCGCCCGGGTCATAGGGCAGGCGAGTCATGAATTCGCGACCGTTGAAGCGGTAGCGCACGTCGTATCCGATCAACACCTGGCGGGTGTCGTCGTGGATGGCGCAACGCTCGACCTGGGTGGGGCGCGACTCGGTGGTGACGCCACGACCATTCCAGCGGTCGCCCACCACGGCACCGGTAGCGGCACCGACGGCGGCTGCGGCCACCCGACCATCGCCTTTGCCGACGGTCGAGCCGATCAGGCCGCCCGCAATGGCGCCGAGGATGGCGCCGCCGGGGCCGCTGGCGTTGCGATAGGTCTGCGTTTCATAGCCGGTAGTTTCGGTCCAGCATTCCCGGCGCGGTTCGTTGACGATGTCGTACACCGGTACGCTGGCAACGACGGGCGCACGTACGGTCATTTCGTCGTCCAGGCGACGGTCGGCCTGGGCAGCGCCACTGGCTGCGAACAGCGCGGCGATCAGTGCGGTATTGAGGGTGCGTGATTTCATGCTGACTCTCCTTGTTTGATTCAAAGTGGTAGGTGTGGGGGATGGGGGTTAGCGACGCGGCGGACGCGGCTCGCGGCCTTTGCCGTCAACTTGATCCTGTTGCTGGCGGCGCTCGTAGCCATAGCCGTAGCCGGCAGGTTCGTCGCGATTCGCTTCGCGCCTGTTGCTGTTGCGTGTGTCCTTGTTCTCAGCGCGAGGATCCTGGCGAGCGCTGTTGCGGCTATCGCGCTGGGCCAGCATGAACGATTCATCCAGACCGTGCGGATTGGCCTGGGCGGGTACGGCCAGCACCAGTCCCAGTACGGTCAGTCCAAGCATTCCTATGTGATGTGTGTTCATGTTGTCTCCTTGTTTGGGGAGCGATGTCTCGCTTCCACGCTTTGCAGTCTGGGTGGGAAAAGTAAGCGCCCTGTTTCACGCAAGCGCAATTTTGTAACCGTGTGTAACCGGATGGGAAGCGCGCAGGGGCCGCGCTATAGTGGCCGCATGGAACAAGACCTGATTTATGTGACCGACGACGACCCCGGCATCCGCGAGCTGGTGGCCGAGTATCTGACCACACAGGGCTATAAGGTCGAGACGGCAGCGGACGCCGCCGCACTGGATCGCTTGCTGGCGGAGCGCCTGCCCCGGCTCGTGGTGCTCGACTGGATGATGCCGGGCGAAGATGGCCTGTCGGTTGCGCGACGCTTGCGGGCGCAGCCGGGGTTTCCGCCCATCATCATGCTGTCGGCCAAGGGAGAGGATATCGACCGCATCATCGGCCTCGAAGTCGGTGCGGACGACTATCTGCCCAAACCGTTCAACCCGCGCGAGTTGCTGGCGCGCATTCGCGCAGTGCTCAGGCGGCAGGATGGGGTTGCGCCGCAGGCCACGGTCGCTTCTGCCAAAACCTTTGCTTTTGGTCCGTTTGTCGCCAACCTCGATGCCCGTAGTCTCAGTCGTGATGGCAGCGAAATTACCCTGACCGGTGGCGAATACGAACTGCTGGAAATATTTCTCAGCCACGCCAATCGCGCGCTGTCGCGTGACTGGCTGATGGATCAGCTGCGCGGCTTCGAGCGTGACCCGTTCGACCGCAGTATCGATGTGCGGGTGAATCGCCTGCGCAAGAAAATCGAGGATGATCCTGCCAATCCGGCCTATATCCGAACCCAGCGCGGACAGGGTTACCTGTTCGTGCCGCAGGGAAAGGGTTAAATGAGCCTGCTCGAAAGGGCTGTTTTGAGCGATCATTGCAGCAACCGATCGGCATCCTTTGGATAAAGGCCCGTGATACAAACGAGATGACGCCTGCTTCTTCCGGAATGAGCAAAAAGGAACTGCGCCGCCATGCGCGGCTGACCACATCGCAGACCGCGCATGTCCGCTTTGGCGAAGGCGAGGTCCTGCCGGCCGAAATTCGTGACTATTGCAAAACCGGACTGTACGTGGCTTTTCCCGGTGCGCGCACCCCCGATGCGGCCATTCCCGTTCTGGTGGGCGATTCCGTACAGGTGATGTTTGCCCTGAGCGGCGTTGGGGAATTCCGGTGCAAGGGGCGGGTCGCGCATGTCTCGCCCGGCGGGGTCGGCGTTTTCACCGCGCCGCTGCCTGAAGAAATGGTGAAAGCCTTGCGTACGGCAAGCGGACATCGTGGTCAGCCTGGTTCAGGGAAGCCGGACTCCGGTCTGGATCCGCAACAGGTCCAGGCGCTGCAACTGGAATGCACCAGCCAGTTCCGCAGTTTTCTTGACGCGGTGATGCAGGACTTTTTCCAACGAGCCATCGAGCGGCTGGGGGAAGCGGGCCAGGACGAACCGAGTTTCCTGGAGCGCTCCCGCTATGACTATGGCGCCCAGGAACTGGCGCAACGCCGCAGCCGCATCGAGGACGGTTTTTTCAATGCCATACGCGACCGCATTCAGACTGTCGGACCGGTCGCCGGCGCGCCTTCGGACGAATCTGCGGCGAACACCCTGTCTCTCGTCGATGAAGTCGAATTTGAGGACTGGTTGAGTTTATCGGCGGTCATCAAGCAGATCGAGGCGGAGGTTGCCTCCCCGCTTGGCGAATTCGAGCAGCGCTACAGCCGCTTGACCGGCATGACGGTCGACAGGAAAAACAATCCCTTCGGTCCGGAAGTCATTGGGCATGCCTTCCAGGATGCCATTCAGGTGCTGGATTTTTCCAACCCCATGCGGGCGGTTCTTTACCGGGCGCTCGGGCAGGCGGTGTCAAACCAGATCCCGCTGCTTTACCCGCAACTCAACCAGGCGCTGGCCGCCGTACAGCCGGCCACCCTGCCCGAACCGAAACGCGACAAGCCGAAATCGAAGCCTGCCAAGGCCGCAGTTGCAGCGGTTCCATCCACCGCAAGCGACATGCCGAGGCCGGATCTGGCCGAAATCGCCGACACCCTGAATGCACTGTACAAGCAGGATCAGGCGGGCGCGTCCCCTACGCCGGAAAGCGCCGAATACAGTCTGGATCGTATTCTGGCGAGTCTCAATCAATCCCAGCGACGCGCAGCCAGTGACGCACGGGCTGCAGCTGTCGCGCAATCCGGCACTCGGATGGGGCCGTCCCCGGGGCATCCGGCTGCCGTGTGGCCCGAAATCCTGCCCATGCTCAGCCGCTTGCAACAGACGGCGCGCCAGATGGCCGGGCGCGATGAGGCAGCGCCGGGATCGGTTGGGGTGCCAGACGGCGGCGGGACGGCCTTGCCGGAGCTCGACCTGCGCGAGTTGCAGCACGCCCTGGACAGCTTGCCCCTGGTGAGCCAGACCCCGTCGGGGCGGTCGCCTTCATTGACCGCCCGGATTGATGCGCACCTCGCTGCAAGCGGGGGAGCGGCCAGACGGATTGCGCCGGGGCAGCGGCAGATTCTGGACACCACTTCGGATCTGTTCGCCCGGGCGCGTGCGGACTTTGTGCCCAGCTCGGATGTGGAATTGCTGGTGAAGCGGCTGGAGCGTCCGCTGCTCAAACTGGCACTGCAGGACACCAACTTCCCCAACCTGCCCGGCCATCCCGCCCGGCAGGTGCTCAATCTCATCGAGCAATACGCCGTGGCGGCCGATGACAAGGGCAAGTTTTTCGATGCCAAGCTGCAACGCTTCCTCTACCTGCTGGTGGATCGCGTCTGCAGCCGGGCTGATGAAGATCCCGGCGTTTTCGAGGGGGTTCGAGACAGCCTGGAAAAGGTGCTGCTACCGATCCTGCAAATCCGCAGAACGCGCGTGGCGCGCCAGCAGGAAGCCAGCGAAGGGCGGGAGCGCATCCGTTCGGCCCGCGCCCGGGTCAACGCGGCGCTGGAACAGCGCTTGGCCGGGCGCGACGTGCCCGCCATGCTGCTGCGCCTGCTGGACGCGGGCTGGCGCCAGTCTCTCGTCCTGCTGGAAATGCGCCAGGGGGCGCACGGCGAGTCCTGGGACGCGGGTCTCGCCGTGCTGGATCGGCTGTTCGCCTGGCTTGACCCCGCCCAGGCAGACGCGCCCCGCGCCACCGAGACGGCGCAGGCATTGCTGAATGAGATCGAGCGTACCCTGGCAATGGTCAATGTCGACAGCAAGCTGCTGGCCGCCTTCATGGATGAGTTGGGCGACAGGCTGGCCGACGCGTCGTTGCGCCCCGCCGCCGTACCCGCAATGGTGCGGGTTCCGCCGGGCAGGTTGGCACCCTCACGTGGCGAGAGCGATACGCCGGCACATCGCCGGCTGGCGGAACGCCTGCGGGTGGGCGACTGGTGGGAGTTCAGTCTGGACGGCACCTGGGTTCCGATGCAACTGATCTGGGTCAGTCAGCCGCCATTGAGCTGCGCTTTTTCCAATCGCTCCGCGACCAGCAAGACGGATCTCACCCTGGCCGAGCTTTCCCGACGGATGCAGGGCGGGCTCGTCAAACCGGGCAAGGATCTGGATCTGCCACTGTTCGAGCGCTCGGAGCATGCCCTGTTCGACGAGACCTATCAGCGCATGGTGCATCAGGTCATGCACGATCCGGTGACGGGATTGCTTAATCGCAAGGGGTTCATGCATCACCTGAACCAATTGACCCTGCCGGATCAGGCGGACCAGTCGCACGCGATTGGCATCATTGAGTTCGACCAGTTCCGCGTGATCTACAACACCTGCGGCGTAGAGGCGGCGGAAAGCCTGAGCCGCAGTCTGGCCGGGGAGGTTCGCGCGCATATCGGCCCTGATGCGCTGCTGGCCACCTTCCGCGACGATACCCTGGCGGTCCTGCTGCCCAACTGCAACCGGACCGATGGTTGCCAGGCTGTCGACAGCCTGCTCAAGCAGGTGAAGGATTATTCATTCCAGCATGGGCAGCACAGCTACAGCATCGGCTTCAACATCGGTTTGACCGAATATGCGCCCACCCGCTTCAGTGCGGTAGAAGCCCTCCGGCACGCCGATTCGGCCTGCATCACGGCCAGGTCGATGGGGCGCAACCGGATGCAGATCTATGAGCAGGCCAGTCCTCAGCTGCAGTCGCAGGAGTCGCTGATGGACTGGGCGGGACGCATTGATGCCTTCCTCAAGGGCAATGGCTTGTATTTGCGCTGCCAGCAGGTCATGCCCATTGGTGCGGACACGTCGCTCTTGCCCTACTACGAAATTCTGCTGGGTATCGACAGCGAGACCGGGCTGGAAATCAGTCCCATGCACTTCGTTTCCGCCGTGGAAAGCCTGCAGCGCTGCCACGAGCTGGATATCTGGGTGATGCAGAAAGTGTTCGAATGGATCCGGGTCCATCCGTCGGTTTTTGCATCCCTGGGGGGCTTCGCCATCAACCTGTCCGCCAACTCGCTGAGCAATCCCGAGGTGATGAACTATCTGCAACAGGTGCTGCCGGGCAGCGACATCCCCACCCACAAGATTGCCTTCGAGATCACGGAAACTGCCGCCATCGAGAGTTATGGTGCCGCGCAGGATTTCATCCGGGAAATTCGTCGCTATGGCTGCAAGTTCTCACTGGACGACTTTGGCAGCGGCTTCACGTCTTACGCTCACCTGAAGAACCTGCGCACCGACACGCTTAAAATTGACGGCAGTTTCATCAAGGACATGCTGCAAAACCCCGACGACTTCGCCATGGTCAAGTCGATGAACGACATCGGACATTCGCTGGGCCTGATCACGGTGGCCGAATACGTGGAGTCGTCCCTGATTCTGGAGGCGCTGCGGGAAATCGGGGTCGACTATGCCCAGGGCTACGCTCTACACAAGCCCTGCCGCATCGACGATCTGCTGCCGGCGCAGGCGCCGGCATTCGGGAAGTGAGCGCCTGTCGGCTACGCAGCCTGTGTTTTGGCCGGCGGCGCATTTGAGTATCGGGTCCATGCCGCATTCCCTCTTCGCCCGTACCGCGCTGACACTGGCGCTGGCTTTCATCGTGTTTCAGGCGGCTGCGTTCTGGGTGGTGTATCGCACCCTGATCGTGCCGGTGGCGGAACGTTCGGCGAATGATCTCGCCGGCTTGATTGTGCTGTCGGCGCAAACCTGGGTGGAGCTGCCGCCGCAGACGCGTGCGGCATTCGAGCGTGAACTGGCGAGCCGCCACGGCTTGCGCCTGACCACCGTCGATGTCGGCGCGACCGCCGATGCACCATCGTTTACCTTTCGCCGCCAGATCGAGGCCGCATTGAGCCAGCGTCTGGGCGACGCCCTGGCGTTGCACGGGGTGCCGGGCACGACGGCCGCGTGGCTGGATATTCCGTTGGGCGGGCACGATTTGCGGGTGGGGTTTTTCCCCGACCGCTATGCCGTGAAGTTGCCGCTGGCCGCGATTGCCGTGGTGGCGCTGGGCACCTTTCTGAGTCTGCTCACCGCGCTGTTGCTGGTGCGCCGCATCACGGTGCCGCTGGCGCGCGCCGTGCTGGCGACCGGTCAGGTGGGGGCGGGCGAATTGCCCGAGCCGTTGCCGGAAACCGGCCCCTATGAACTCGCCGAACTGGCGCGCCGTTTCAACCGCATGGCGCAGGAGGTGCGCGAGTTGCTGGACAACCGCACTACCTTGCTGGCGGGCATTTCGCATGACTTGCGTACACCGATGACGCGCCTGCAGCTCAATCTGGAAATGCTGCGCGACGACGCCAGCCCGGCGCGGATCGACCGTGCTGTCGCTGATCTGGCTGACATGAACCGGCTGATCAGCGGTTATCTGGCACTGGCGCGCACCACCCAGGCAGAAGCCAAAACGCGCTTCGATCTGGCAGCCTTGCTGCATGCGGTGGCGGCGGATGCAGGGGTGGCGTGGTCGTCCGCGTCGCCCTGCGAAGTGCTTGCCGGGCGACTGGCGCTGCAGCAAATCCTGGTCAACCTGATCGAGAACGCACAGCGTTACGGTGGCGACACGCCGGTCGAACTGGCGCTGGAGTGTGGCGAGCAACGGGTGCGGGTGAGCGTGCGCGACAGCGGCGCGGGGATTGCGGCCGATCAGCTGGAAAAGGTATTCAGGCCGTTTTACCGGCTGGAGGCGTCGCGTTCAGCGCTGACGGGCGGAACCGGGCTGGGGCTGGCGATCGTGCGTCAGCTGGCTGAAACGAATGGGTGGAAGGTGTGGCTGGCCAACCGTGAAAGCGGCGGCCTGGAGGCGGTGCTGGAAATTCGCCGCCTATGAGGCGTGATGGCGCGGCATGTGAGGGCAATGCGCGGGCTGGCGCCGCAATACGCGTAACTCAACGAACAAAAGTGTCAGGCTGAACATGGACATCTGGTGCGTGCTGCCGCTAAACAGGCCCACGGGCGAACGGGACAAGCTCAAGCTCACACTGATGCATCGATTCAGTTGCATTACGCACTCGGCTGGCGGGCGAACACCGAAAATTGCACAAACAGCACGGAGAGGCTGGTGAGGCTCATGCGCTCGGTATGGCCGTAAAACCAGTCAAAAGGCGAGCGGCTCAGGGCAAGAACGAGTTGGGTTTGGCCGAATTGCAGTTTCATGATGCGCTCCTGGGTGAGGTTGGATGCTGATTTATATGCAATGCCTGTGCCAAATGGCTTTCTGCCCCGATCTGGTTTGAAAACTCCAATCAAAACAATCTGGTATGGATTTTACGTGGGGGCGTACCGGCCGTCTGGAAGGCCGCCGGCTGACGAAAAGCTGACAACCTGCGTCGAACAGCCCAACACCCGGACCCTCAAACAGGCTGTAACGGACTGACAGGGTAGAATCCGCCCTCCCGCATCACTTAGTCAGGGTGCGCCCGCGCGCACAACCGCATGATTCTGCTTAAAAACATCTGCCTACGGCGCGGCACGCGCGTACTGTTCGACAACGCCACGGCCTCGATCAACCCCGGCGAAATGGTCGGTCTGGTGGGGCGTAATGGCGCGGGCAAGTCCAGCCTGTTTGCGCTGCTGAATGGCACCCTGCACGAAGACAAAGGCGAATTTTCCATCCCGTCGCAATGGCGCATGGCGCAGGTGGCGCAGGACATGCCGGAAACCAGCGAGTCGGCGACCGACTTCGTCATTGCCGGTGACACCCAGCTCACGCTGGCGCAGGCCGAAGTCACCGCTGCCGAGGAAAGCGACGACGGCGAGCGCATGGGCCATGCCTACATGGCGCTGCACGACGCCGGCGCCCACGACGCGCAGTCGCGCGCGCAGGCCTTGATCCTGGGGCTGGGGTTCCAGGTGCGCGAGCTGAATCAGCCGGTCAACAGTTTTTCCGGCGGCTGGCGCATGCGCCTGCAGCTCGCGCGCGCGCTGATGTGCCCGTCCGACCTGCTGCTGCTCGACGAACCGACCAACCACCTGGATCTCGATGCGCTGGTGTGGCTGGAAGCCTGGCTGAAAAAATACCCCGGCACCATGCTGGTGATCAGCCATGACCGCGAGTTTCTCGACGCGGTGACCAACGTCACCCTGCACATCGAAAACGGCCAGCTCACCCGCTACGGCGGCAACTACAGCACCTTCGAGGACATGCGGGCCGAGCAGATGATTCTGCAGCAGGCGGCATTCGCCAAGCAGCAGGACAAAATCGCCCACCTGCAGGAATTCATCAACCGCTTCAAGGCCAAGGCGAGCAAGGCCAAACAGGCGCAAAGCCGGGTCAAGGCGCTGGACCGCATGGAAAAGCTGGCGCCGCTGCTGGCGAATGCCGAGTTCACTTTTGAATTCCAGGAGCCGCAGAACCTGCCCAACCCGATGCTGACCATCGACGACGCCAGCTTCGGTTATCCGCCAGCGGACGACGCGCCCGCCGGAACCCCGTCGACGGTGATCGTGCAGCACGTCAGCAAGTCGGTCTTTGCCGGGCAGCGCATCGGCATCCTCGGCGCCAACGGCCAGGGCAAATCGACGCTGGTGAAGACCGTCGCGCGCGAGCTGAAAGTCGTCGCAGGCGAAGTGGTCGAAGGCCGCGGCCTCAACATCGGCTACTTCGCGCAGCAGGAACTCGACGTCCTGCGCCCCAAGGACACACCGCTGGAACACATGATCCGCTTGGCCCGCGACACCATCGCCAATGGCGGCGCCGGGCAGTTCAGCAGCCGCGAGCAGGACTTGCGCAATTTCCTTGGTACCTTCAACTTCAGCGGCGACATGGTCAAGCAGGCCGTCGGCACCATGAGCGGCGGCGAAAAGGCGCGGCTGGTGCTGTGCATGATCGTCTGGCAGCGGCCGAATTTATTGCTGCTGGACGAACCGACCAACCACCTCGATCTGGCCACCCGCGAAGCGCTGGCAATGGCGCTCAACGAATTCGAAGGCACCGTCATGCTGGTCAGCCACGACCGCGCCCTGCTGCGCGCGGTGTGCGACGAGTTCTGGCTGGTCAGCCGTGGCGGCGTCGAACCGTTCGAAGGCGATCTGGACGATTACCAGCGCTATCTGCTGGACGAAGGCAAGCGTCTGCGCGAAGCGCTGAAACAGGCCGGCAAGCTGGCCGAAGCGCCGGTGGTGAAAGCGGAACCCGCGCCGGTGGCGGCGAAGAAGCCGGTGTCATCGGGCAGGATCAAGTCGCTCAGGCAGAAGCAGGAGAAGCTCGACAAGAGCATGGCTGCGTTGCAGGCGGAAAAAGCGGCGTTCGAGGCCCGTTTGGGTGGCACGCTTTCTGTCGAGGAAATTGCCGAAACCGGCAAGCAGCTTCAGCACATCATTGACGAACTGGCGATTGAAGAAGGGGAATGGCTGGAATTGTCGGGGGAGATCGAGGCGCTGGAAGCGGCGGGGGCTTAAGGCTGGCAGCGCGTGGGGCGGATAGGGTCGCAGGCTGGTGCGTGGTCGTTGCCGATTCATCGGCTATACAACCACGGCCTCCTCCTTGCGGGGGTTATCCGCACGTACGTGCCGTAGTGAAGGTTCTTGTTCGGCGGCCAATGGTCAGTCGTCCAGCAGAACCCCCGTCAACCACGCTAAAATGCCGCTTTCCCGACAAGCCGCTGATCCGCCGTGAAACCCACTTTCCAGGACATCATCCTCACCCTGCAACGCTACTGGGGCGAGCGCGGTTGTGCGCTGCTGCAGCCCTACGACATGGAAGTCGGCGCCGGTACCTCGCACACCGCAACCTTTCTGCGCGCGCTCGGCCCCGAGCCGTGGAAGGCCGCCTACGTGCAGCCGAGTCGCCGTCCCAAGGATGGCCGTTATGGCGACAACCCCAACCGGCTGCAGCATTACTACCAGTTTCAGGTGGTGCTGAAACCGGCGCCGGCCGACATTCTGGAGCTGTATCTCGGTTCGCTTGAAGCGCTCGGTTTCGACCTCAAAAAGAACGACGTGCGCTTTGTCGAGGACGATTGGGAAAACCCCACGCTCGGCGCCTGGGGGCTGGGCTGGGAAGTGTGGCTGAATGGCATGGAAGTGACGCAGTTCACCTATTTCCAGCAGGTCGGCGGCATTGATGTGAAACCGATCACCGGCGAAATCACCTACGGTCTGGAACGCCTGGCGATGTATCTGCAGGGCGTCGAAAGCGTGTATGACCTGGTGTGGACGGAGGGACTGAGCTACCGCGACGTGTATCACCAGAATGAAGTCGAGCAATCGACCTACAACTTCGAACACAGCGATGTCGAGTTCCTGTTGACAGCGTTCAGTGCGCACGAGAAAAAGGCGCAGGAGCTGATTTCAGTTCAACTGGCGTTGCCGGCCTACGAGCAGGTGCTGAAGGCCGCGCACACGTTCAATTTGCTCGACGCGCGTGGCGCGATTTCGGTGACCGAGCGTGCTGCCTATATCGGGCGTATTCGCAATCTGGCGCGCGCGGTGGCAAAGGCTTACCTCGATTCGCGTGCGCGACTGGGTTTTCCGATGGCACCTAAAGCCTGGGCAGATGAAGTCTTGGCGCAGATTGAAAAGAAGGCAGCAGCATGAGCGCCCCTGAAATGAATCAAGCGAATTTACTGGTCGAGTTGTTCGTCGAAGAGCTGCCGCCCAAGGCATTGAAAAAGCTGGGCGAGGCCTTTGCGGCTGCGCTGACTGAAAGCCTGGTCGCGCAGGGGCTGGCAGCAGCGAATACGGCAGTCAGTCACTTTGCTTCGCCGCGTCGGCTCGGTGTGCATGTCGAAAACGTGCTGGCGTGTGCGGCTGAAAAATCCGTCTCAAGTAAGTTGATGCCGGTTGCGGTGGGCCTCGATGCCGCCGGCAACGCGACGCCTGCACTGTTGAAACGTCTGGCAGCCTTGGGCGCAGACGCCAGCGCCGTCAGCCAGTTGCGGCGCGCAGCGGACGGCAAGAACGAAGCGCTGTTCTACGACAGCATCGCACCGGGCGTGCCGTTGGTTGATGGCTTGCAGCTCGCGCTGGAACACGCGATGGCGAAGCTGCCGATCCCGAAGGTGATGACATATCCGCTGGCCGATGGCTGGACCACCGTCAATTTCGTGCGCCCGGTGCATAGCCTGATGGCATTGCATGGCACGGACATCGTGCCGGTGTCGGTGCTCGGTTTGACGGCGGGGCGCAACACCCAGGGCCATCGTTTTGAAGCACGCGTGAGCCCGGTGGTGGTGACGTCTGCCGACAGCTACGCCGCGCAGTTGAAAGACGAGGGCGCTGTCATCGCCAGCTTCGCCGAACGCCGCGCCGACATCGTGCGCCAGTTGCAGGCCGCTGCCGCGCCGCTGGGCTTCAAGCCGGTGGACGACGATGCACTGCTGGATGAGGTCACTGCGCTGGTTGAGCGCCCCAATGTGCTGCTCGGCACGTTTGAAACCGCTTTCCTCGACGTGCCGCAGGAATGCCTGATTCTGACCATGAAGGCGAATCAGAAATACTTTCCGCTGCTGGATGCGGCAGGCAAGCTGACCAACCAGTTTCTGATCGTCTCCAACATCTCGCCCGCCGATGCGTCCGCGGTGATTCAAGGCAACGAGCGCGTGGTGCGCCCGCGTCTGGCCGATGCCAAATTCTTCTTCGACCAGGATCGCAAGAAGAAACTGAAAGATCGGGTGTCGGGACTGGCCAAGGTCGTTTATCACAACAAGCTGGGCAGCCAGGGTGAGCGTGTGGAGCGTGTGCGTGCCATTGCGCGCTGGGTTGCAGAGAAAGTGGATGCGGATATCGAACTGGCGGATCGCGCCGCAGAACTCGCAAAGGCCGATCTGCTGACCGATATGGTGGGCGAGTTCCCCGAACTACAGGGCGTCATGGGAGGCTATTACGCTCGCCATGACGGAGAGGATGAGCAGGTCGCCCAGGCGATCGCGGACCAATATCTGGTCCGTCGCGACGAAACGGAAGACGTTTCCAATCTCGTCAGCGAAGTGCTGCAAATTGCCGACCGAATGGAAACACTGGTGGGCATTTGGGGGATCGGGCTCAAGCCGACGGGCGACAAAGATCCTTTTGCGCTGCGCCGCCATGCACTTTCCATCATCAAGTCCTTCCAGCTGCTTGGAGCCATGTTCGCGATGGACAAAACCGGGCTGAGACTGGATATCGATGAATTGATCGAATTCGGTCTATCCGTCTTCCCATCCGGTGTGTTGGGCGAGAACGTGGCTGAAGAGCTCAAGCTGTTTATTTACGAGCGTAATGCCAACCAGTTGATGCCGTTTTTTGGCGCCGAGGCGGTTGCGGCAGTTTTTTCCAATATGCCGCCTCTGCATGAAATCGCCAAGCGATTGCGCGCGGTGCGCGCTTTCGCTGCGCTGCCCGAAGCCCCCGCGCTGGCCGCCGCCAACAAGCGCGTCGGCAATATCCTGAAAAAGGCCGAAGACGAAGTGGGCGGCGTGGCCGACCCGGCGCGATGCGTCGAAGCGGCGGAAACCGCGCTGTTTGCTGCGCTGGGCGAGATTGCGCCGCGTGCCGATGCGGCGTTTGCGGCAGGTGATTACACCGCCTCGCTGCAGGCGCTGGCGGCGCTGAAAACCCCGGTCGATGCCTTCTTCGATCATGTGATGGTGAACGCCGACGATCCGGCGCTGAAAGCCAACCGGCTGGCGTTGCTGAACCAGTTGCACCAGACCATGAACCGGGTGGCTGACATCTCTCGTCTGGCCGCCTAAACTCCTGCCATGAAACTCATCATTCTCGACCGCGACGGCGTCATCAATATCCATTCCAGCCAGTTCATCAAGTCACCCGATGAATGGAAACCCATACCCGGCAGCCTGGAAGCGATTGCGCGGCTGACGCGCGAGGGCTGGCGCGTGGTGGTGGCGACCAACCAGTCCGGCCTTGCGCGCGGGCTGTTCGAGATGGCGACGCTCAATGCCATCCACGCCAAGATGCACAAGTCCGTCACGCAGGCGGGCGGACGCATCGAAGCAGTGTTTTTCTGCCCGCATTCGGCCGAAATGGAGTGCGACTGCCGCAAGCCCAAGACGGGCCTGTTCAACGAGATTGCTGCGCGCTACGGCAAGGAGCTGGTTGGCGTGCCGGTCGTGGGCGACTCGCTGCGCGACCTGCAGGTGGCGGACAGCGTGGATGCCTGGCCGCTGCTGGTCAAAACCGGCAAGGGCAAAAAAACGCTGGCGGCAGGCGGCCTGCCCAAGAACACGACGGTGTTTGACGACCTCAATGAGGCCGTCGATCAATTGCTCACCCTGGCATCATGAACCTGATTCGCTCGCTGATTTTTGCGTTTCTGCAGACGCTGCTGACGGTTTTATTTACCGTGGTGGCCCTGTTCAGCTTTCCCTTTTCGGCACATGTCCGCTACCGCCTGATTACCGGCTACAACCATCTGGTGATCTGGCTGGCGCGCTGGGTGCTGGGCATCCGCTATGTGGTGGAGGGGCGGGAAAACCTGCCATCACAGCCCGCCATCATTCTAGCCAAGCATCAGTCAGCGTGGGAAACGGTGGCCTTCCTGTTCCTGTTTCCGCCGGTCTCGCCGGTGATCAAGCAGGAGCTGCTGAACGTGCCGTTTTTTGGCTGGGCGTTTCGCCTGCTGTCACCCATCGCCATCGACCGCAGTTCCGGGCGCGAGGCGCTGAAGCAGATCGTGGCCAAGGGCGGCGCCAAGCTGGCGCAAGGCTTCTGGGTGCTGGTGTTCCCTGAAGGCACGCGCGTCGCCCCCGGCGAAAAGGGCAAGTACGGCATCGGCGGCAGCTGGCTGGCGGCCGAAACCGGTGCACCCATCGTGCCGGTGGCGCACAACGCCGGCGAAGTGTGGCCGAAGAACGCGTTTATCAAACGTCCAGGCACCGTCACCGTACGCATCGGACCGGTGATTGACAGCGCCGGCAAGAGCGCGGCCGAACTCACCCGCGCGGTCGAAGCCTGGATCGAAACTGAAATGACGAGGCTGCCCCCTGCTGCCGCGCACCAATAACGGGGTGTTGCAGATCGGCGCCGTTGCGGTGCCGTACCAGTTGCGGCGATCGTCGCGCCGCCGCACGCTGGGCCTCACCGTGACGCCACACGAAGTGCGCATTCATGCCCCCAGCTGGACCCCGCGCCCTGAAATCGAACGCTATGTGATCCAGCAACACAACTGGCTTACCCGCACCTGGGCGCGCATGCAGGCGCGCGCACCGCAGCTTGCAGCGGGCACGCCCGCCGAAGTGCAGTATCTCGGGCGCGTCCTCACCCTCGATATCCAGCCCGCCCTGTTCAGCGACGTGCGCCGTCACGGCGATACCCTGCGCGTTCATGCGCCGCACGATGCCGATCATCCAACCTTGATTCGCGAGTGGATGCACGCCCGCGCCGTGCGCTTGCTCGCCTGGCGGCTTGCCCGCATCGCGCGCAAACTGGGGCGCGCTCCCAGCCGGTTTGCGCTGTCGAACGCGCAAACCCAGTGGGGCAGTTGCACCCGCAGCGGCCACGTGCGGCTGAACTGGCGGCTGGTGCAAGCGCCGTTGACCCTGATCGATTACGTCGCCGCGCACGAGCTGGCGCACCTGGTTCACCTCGATCATTCGCCCCGCTTCTGGGCGCAGGTCGCAGTGTTGTGCCCCGAGGCGCTGGCAAGGCGCGCCGAGTTGCGTAACATGAGTGCATCGCTTTTTCGGGTTTGATTTTTAGGGGCTAAAACCATGCGGATCCTCCACACCATGCTGCGCGTTGGCGACCTCGACCGCTCGATTGATTTCTACACCAGCGTGCTCGGCATGCAGCTGTTGCGCCGCAAGGACTATCCGGGCGGCAAGTTCACGCTAGCGTTCGTCGGTTACGACACCGAGGACAAGGTCGCGGTGCTTGAACTCACTTACAACTGGGGCGTGGAAAAATACGAGATCGGTAGCGGCTACGGTCACATTGCGATCGAAGTCGACGATGCCTACGCCGCCTGCGACGCGGCGGCAGCCAAGGGCGGCAAGATCCTGCGTCCGGCCGGGCCGATGTCGCACGGCACCACCGTGATTGCGTTTATCGAAGACCCGGATGGGTATCCCATCGAGTTCATTCAGAAGGGCACGGCGGGCTGGTCGCAGGCGCGAGTGGAAGATTAGATGGACCAACAACCAAGCATGCCCGGTAATCATTTAGTTCGTCATATGACTACTATTTAACGTTAGGTTTTCCATGTCGACCGAACTTCCAGCCGAGTCAGTAGTAGCTATTGCAACGGTCATTGCGGCTCTAATAGCCTCAGCTATTTCCTTTGTAAATCTTACTCTTACGAAGGAACAAAAGACCTCAGAGTTCCGGCAGATATGGATTGATGCACTTCGACAGGATCTTGCTTCATTCTTTGCAACTGCACGCGCGTTTGCAAGAGCGTCACAAGAACAAAAGCTTTTTGGCGGTGGCAGCAAAGAAGGTGCGCCATTGGCGCTAACTGAAGAGAAGATCAGCGACCTGCGATATCAAATAGCAGAGACTCGCTACAGAATACAGTTAAGGTTAAACCCAAAGGAAATTGAGCATCTGGAACTACTCCGCTTGATGCAAGTTGCTATCGAAAAGCAACAACAAATGCTTGCCGGAAAAGGCGACACGGATGCCATCATGAAGGCAATTGAGGTGGCCGCCGAGTATGCCCCGCAGATTCTCAAGTCAGAATGGGAACGCGTCAAAAAGGGCGAGATTCCATATCGCTTGGCTAGAAACTGGGTTGCTCCAATTATGTTTTTCGGATCATTTTTTTTTATCATCCTACTTTGGGTCGAAAAAATAAAAATCTAACTGGTCGCCTTACTTAGACTTGATACTTTAGAGGCCCCCTTGAACATGGAACAACGCATCAGCCTCATCACCCTCGGCGTGCAAGACCTAGCGATTAGCACCGCGTTCTACGAAGCGCTCGGCTGGCAGCGTTCGATGCGGCAAGCCGAGGGCGTGTCGTTCTTTCAGTGCGGAGGACTGGCGTTTGCGCTGTGGCCATGGATGAGTCTGGCGGCGGATGCGGGCGTCTCGCCCGAGCGCAGCGGCGCGGGCGGCTTTGCACTGGCGTACAACACCCGCACGCGCGAGGAAGTCGATGCGGTGCTGGCGGAGGTGGCGGCGTTGGGGGCGGTGATCGTCAAGCCGGCAGCAGAGGTTTTCTGGGGCGGCTATTCGGGCTACTTTCGCGATCTCGACGGCCACCTGTGGGAGGTGGCGTGGAACCCGGGCTTTGCGCTGGACGCCGCAGGGGCGGTGACGCTGCCGCAATAAACGGGCGCCTTTGGGAGGGTGCGCCGTTGCTTGGCTTAACTGATCGCCTTGGTGATCAGGGGCACCAGGGGTTCCGGCAGTTTGATCTTGCCGGACAGGGCAAAAGCCTGGGCGTTCTTCGACATCTTGCCCCAGGTGCGGCGGATGATTTCCAGCCATTTCGCTTCGTCGTATTCGGGCTTGCTCGCGGCAAAGGCCAGCAGGTAGTGCTCGATGAAGACCAGGTTGGCGATGTCTTCCAGCAGTTGCGTGTCCGGGTTGACCTTGATGCCGCGTTTGCCGACGGCTTTCTTGACGCGCTCGATCATGGCGTCGTCGTAGCCAGCCTCGCGCATCAGTTCGCCGGCGGTGTTGGCGTGAAAGGTGTAGAGCCCGGTGCGCCACGCGTGATAGCCCTCCTTGTCCATCGGGTAGCTGTTGCGCGGCACGGTCCAGCGCCGGATGTGCTGGGCGCGCACCGCCAGCTGGGCGGCTTCGGTGGCGTCCGGCGCGAAGCGGCCGATCATCTCCGACATGCGCCGGCCGTACAGCAGTTCTTTCGGCTGGCCTTCATCCTGATTGGGGTCTTCGGCGTTGGCGGCGTCGAACAGGGCCGTGGTTTGATTAAAGCGTTCCTGATTCTCGATCATATTCAGCACCCTTCGCTCGATTTCAAATGCTGCGCGATGCGTTCGTAATCGGCCAGCGGCAGCGCTTCGGCGCGCAGCGTGGAATCGATCCCCAGCGCGGCAAACCCTTCCGGCTTCAGCAGGCTTCCCAGCGTGTTTTTCAGCGTCTTGCGCCGCTGCGAAAACGCGGCCTGCACCACGCGGGCAAACAGGGTTTCGTCGAGCGGCACGACTTCAGCCGGCGTTTTGGGTATCAGCCGCACCACGGCCGAATTGACCTTGGGCGGCGGGTTGAACGCGGTGGGCGGCACGTCGAGCAGCCATTCCAGATGGAAGCGGCGCTGCAGCATGATCGTCAGCCGCCCGTAATCGTTGGTGGACGGTTCGGCGACCATGCGCTCGACCACTTCCTTTTGCAGCATGAAGGTCATGTCGCGGATATGTGCGGCAAACTCCATCAGGTGGAACAGCAGCGGGGTGGAGATGTTGTAGGGCAGGTTGCCGATGATGCGCAGCTCGTTCCCCAGCGAACCGAAGTCGAATTTCAATGCGTCGCAGCTGTGAACGGTGAGGCGGTCGGCGGGCCAGGCGCGGTTCAGCCGCGCGACGATGTCGCGGTCGAGTTCGACTGCGTGCAGGTGCGGCAGACGTTCGAGCAGGGGCTTGGTCAGTGCGCCGAGGCCGGGGCCGATTTCGACGACGGTTTCGCCCGCCTGCGGATGGATCGCGTTGACGATGGCGTGGATGATGCCGTCGTCGATGAGGAAATTCTGGCCGAAGCGTTTGCGGGGGGTATGCATGGGGGGGAGCGGTAAACGGGAAGCAGTGAGCGGGGAGCAGAGGGGCGGTGGGATTAACCGTTCACAGTTCCCCGCTCACTGTTCACCATCCCCAAAGCCATCTCGATGGCCGCAACCAGACTGCCCACCTCTGCGCGCCCCGTGCCCACGAGATCGAGCGCGGTGCCATGGTCGACCGAGGTGCGGATGAACGGCAGGCCGAGGGTGACGTTGACCCCGGCGCCGAAGCTGGCGTATTTGAGCACCGGCAAACCCTGGTCGTGATACATCGCCAGCACGGCATCGCACTGGGTTTGGCGGATGTGCGAGAACAGGGTGTCGGCGGGCAAGGGGCCGATGAGGTCGATGCCTTCGCCGCGCAGGCGCTCGAGTGCGGGTTCGATGATGTCGATTTCTTCGCGTCCGAGGTGGCCGGATTCGCCGGCGTGGGGATTGAGTCCGGCAACGACGATGCGCGGGAAGGCGATGCCGAATTTGACTTGCAGGTCGGTGTGCAGGATGCGGATGACGTCAACCAGCAGCTTGGGCGTGATCGCATCGGCCACTTCGCGCAAGGGGAGATGGGTGGTGGCCAGCGCCACGCGCAGGTCGCCGCCGACCAGCATCATCACGACTTTTTCCGTGCCGCTGTGGTCGGCCAGATATTCGGTGTGGCCGGTAAAGGCAAAGCCCGCTTCGTTGATGACGCCCTTATGGACGGGCGCGGTGACGACGGCGTCATACGAGCCATTCATGCAGCCTGCGATGGCGGCATCGAGCAGCGCCAATACGTGGGCGCTGTTGTCGATGTTGAGCTTGCCCGGCGTGACAGCGGCGGCGACGGGAATGTGATGGACATGCAGCGCGCCTTGCTGATGCGCGGGGAGAGGGTCGCCGGTGATGAAATTGACGTGAACGTCAAGCTGCGAGGCGCGGGCGCGCAGGACGTCGACGTCGCTCAGCACCGTCAGGCGGCAGGGCAGTTCCAGATGCGACAGCGCAATACAGAGATCGGGGCCGATCCCGGCGGGCTCACCTGCGCTCAGGGCAATGACGGGCAAGTTCATCGGTGTGGACACGGGCTCAATCAATCCATCAATCAATGGGGCGCAACTCGACATAGGCCGAATCGCGAATCTGCCGCACCCAGTCCTGGAAGGCCTCTTCGGCCTTGCGTTCACGGATGGCCTGGCGCGCCTGCAGCTTCTGACGTTCCTGCGTGACGTCCTGGTCGCGGCGCTCCAGCACCTGGATCAGGTGCCAGCCAAAGGGCGACTGTACCGGCTGGCTGAGTTCGCCCGGCTGCAGGGCATTCATCGCCTTTTCAAATTCGGGCACGGTATCGCCGGGGTTGATCCAGCCGAGGTCGCCGCCTTTGGAAGCGCTGCCGTCGTCGGAATGCAGGCGCGCGAGCTCGTCGAACTTCACGCCGTTGTCGATGCGCTCCTTGAGTTGCAACAGGCGGCTCTTGGCATCGGATTCCGAAGTGAGTTCGTTGGTCTTGATGAGGATGTGGCGTGCGTGCGTCTGCGTCACGCTGAGCGCGGTATCGAGTCCGCGCTTGTCGTTGAGTTTGAGGATGTGGAAGCCATTGCTGCTTCTCAGCACCGGACTGATCTGGCCGGGTTGCAGCGGTTTCAGGGCGTCGACAAACAGCGCAGGCATCTTGCCGCTGGCGAGCCAGCCGAAGGCGCCGCCCTGCATGGCGTTGGGGGCATCGGATGAGCTGGCGGACAACTGGGCGAAATCGGCGCCCTGGCTGAGCTGGACCTGAATCTCGTCGGCGCGTGCACGGCGTGCCTGAATTTGTTCGGGCGAGGCATTTTCCGGCACGGTAAGCAGGATGTGGGCGAAGTTGTATTCCGTCTCCGCGCCCTGCTGCGCCTTGGTTTGCAGATAACCCTCGATTTCGGAATCGCTAACGGTGACGCGGTTGTCGACGTCGCGTTCGCGGGCACGGGCGATGAGGATTTCGTTGCGGATGGTGTTGCGCATGGCATCGAGGCTCTGGCCTTCCTTCGCCAGTGCGGCTTCCAGGCCGGGCACGTCGATCTTGTTTTGTTCGGCAATGCGCTGGATGGCGCGCTCGACCTGTGCCGGATCGACCCGCACGCCGGTGCTGCGGGCGTGTTGCTGCAGGGTGAGTTCGGTAATCATGCGTTCGAGCAGTTGTTTTTCCAGCACGTCGCGCGGCGGCAGCGGGGTGTTCTGGCGCGTCAGGGCGCGCTCGGTTTCTGCGTAACGCTTGGCCAGTTCCTGGCGGGTGATGACCTCGTCATTGACGACCGCGACGATGTGGTTGAGCGGCACCACTTGGGCATGGACGGTCTGCGCCGACAGCAGCGACGACAGTGCGATCAGCAGTAGCAGCATCCAGTGTGGGCTGAGCCAGTCAGGGCGTGAAATAGTCTTGGTTTGCATGGGGCGTGGGGGGAACTCAAAGTTCATTGCTGGGCAGGTATCCGGGGACACTTTGTTTCAATACGCTGACCGGATTGGAGCCGATGCTCCCCATTCCGTTCAACTCAAGCTGGACAAAAAACGAATCGGTGGATTCCGTATCCTTGGTGGCGAGCCGCTGGAACGCGCCGCGCAACAACCAGCAGCCGCCATTGTATTCAAGCCCGGCCAGGCCTTCGACCAGCTTGTTGTCGCGGTAGGAGTAGTTGTAGCGGAACATGCCGTACCAGCGCCGCGCCAGGGGCCATTGCGCGGAGAGGTCGACCTGTTCGGTGCTCTTGTCGATGAAGTTGTAGCCGACATTCAGCACGCGGCCCTGTCCGGGTCGGTAGGAGGTGCTGATGTTCTGCCGGACGGCGGTGCCGTTCTGGGTATCGAACTGCCAGCCGCCCGCCACGCGCCAGGCTTGGGTGACCTGCCCGCTCACCGCCACCAGCACGTCGGTGGAGTTGCTGGTGCGCGCCGCCACGCCGGGCAGGGTGACTTGCTGTGAGCTGAAGTAATAACGCTGGCCGAGTGTGATCTGCAGGCGTTCGAGTCCGCTGTCGGCCTCGGTGAAGCGGCTGGTGACCGCAACCGTCAGCTGGTTCGCATCGTTGATGCGGTCGCCGCCGATGAACTTGTTTTCGGTAAACATTTCGGCGTAACCGAAGTCGAGCTGGGCGGTGTCGAACACCGGAATGTTGCTTTGGTCGCGGTAGGGCGCGTACACGTAATACGCGCGCGGCTCCAGCGTTTGCGCGTAGTCGGTTCCGGCAAAGCGGAACGGGCGGTCAAAGGCGATGCCGCTGTCGAGGCTGAAAATCGGCACATTGCGCGTGATCTGCTGTTCGGGGACGCTGTTGTCCAGCGCGTAGTAGCTGCTGTGCCAGCCAATTTGCGGCGTGATGTAGCCGAAGCTGTTGGTGAACGGCCTGCGCAGGGTGGGATAGGCCAGCAACCGTGCACCTTCGATCAGGCTGTCATGCGAAAAACGCGTGGCTTCAGCTTGCAGGTTGAATTCGATACCGGGGCCAAACGTGTCCGCCATGCCCAGGCGCGCCTGCGGCAGCCGCGCATATGGTTCGACGATGGGGGTGGTGGCGGTCGAGTCCTGCAGGGTCTGAAACGACTGCGCACGCAGTTCGGCATTCCAGTTGCGGTGTTGCGTGCTGAGCCAGACTTCGCGGTTGAGGTTGCTGACCGAGGTGACGGACACCAGATTGGACAGGTCGCGAAAATAATCGTCGTCCGACACCCGGTTGTACGACATGCCGGCCTGCGTGCTGGCGTTGATGCGGTAGGTGTTGTTGAGCACCGTGCTCCAGCGCGAGCGATCGAGTGCATTGTCGTTCGGCAGGTATTCGAGGCGGTTCACCCCGCTGGCCTCGCTGAGCAGATAGCGGAATTCGCCCCCCAGTTGCACCCCGCGTTTGGACAGCAGTCGCGGATACAGCGTGGCATCGTAGTTGGGTGCAAGGTTCAGGTAGTACGGCACCATGATGTCGATGCCGCTGCGCTCGGTGGTACCGAACGTGGGCGCCAGGACGCCGGTTTTGCGCGCGTCGCTCAGGGGGAAGTCGAGCCACGGCGTGTAGAGAATCGGCACGCCCAGAAAATGCAGCGTGGTGTTGTACGCGGTGCCGACCTGGCGCGACTTGTCGATATCCAGTTCGCCTACCTTCAGATACCAGTCGTCGTTGCCGAGCGGGCAGGTGGTGTAGGTGGCCTGGGTGAGGGTGGCGTTATTCACGTCGACAAACTTGATGTGTTCGGCCTGGCCGCGCCCCTGCTGCAGCGGAAAGGCATAGACCGGCTGGGTCAGCTCGCCGCTGTAATCGTTGAGATTGAACGTGAGCGTATTGCCGCTCACCAGCAGCGTGGGCTGTTCCATCCGCACCTTGCCGCGCGCATCGACAAAACGCTGCGTGGTGTCGTAAAGCAGCCAGTCGGCGAAGAAGTTCTGTCCGGCCTGGCGGGCTTCGACGTTGCCCGACGCCACGATGACATTGGGCTGGGTCGACTCGATCTGGTCGGCCATCACGAACATCGGCCCCGCCGCGCCCGCGACTGCCGACCCCCTCAGCTCGACATCTTTTTTCAGTACGAGACAGTCCGCCACCGCAGGCAACGCAGTGAACAGCAACGCAACACAAGTCAGGCCGGGCAGGGAAGACAACGAGGTAAAATCCGTGAGTGAGTTGAATTGAAAACAGCGTTAATTTGAAACCAGCGTTATTTGGAGCCGTAACACAGTGGAACGTTTGCAAGCATTACAGCGTTGGGTCGCCCAACAATTGGGAACGGATGCCCTGGACATCGCCCCGGCATCGGCGGACGCCAGCTTTCGCCGCTATTTTCGCATCACCTCAAATCAAGGCGGCGCCAAAGGTCGCGATTATATCGTGATGGACGCTCCCCCGGCGCACGAAGACTGCCGGCCGTTCATCGCCGTGGCGAAACTGTTCGGCGACACCGGCGTGCATGTGCCTCAAGTGTTGGCGGCCGATCTGGAGCAGGGTTTTTTGCTGTTGACCGATTTGGGTGACACCACCTATCTGTCGGCGCTGAACGAAAGCACCGCACGCGAGCTGTACCTGGCCTCCAACGATGCGTTGATCCGGATCCAGCAAGCCAGTCGCCCCGGCGTCCTGCCGGAATACGACCATGCCCTGCTTACCCGTGAGCTGATGCTGTTTCCGGAATGGTATGTGGCGAAGCATTTGGGCGTGACCCTGAACGACGAGCAGACCGCCACCCTCCACAGCGTGTTC
This sequence comes from Gammaproteobacteria bacterium, assembly GCA_018831045.1. Lineage (GTDB taxonomy): Bacteria > Pseudomonadota > Gammaproteobacteria > Burkholderiales > Thiobacillaceae > Thiobacillus. The sequence continues at coordinate 86,210 of JAHJRA010000025.1, forward strand.
GAGCGGCTGCTTGCCAACAACCTCGACCAGCCGCAGGTCTACGTGCACCGCGACTGGCACTCGCGCAACCTGATGGTGAGCGATCCCAACCCCGGCATCCTCGATTTCCAGGACGCGGTCTATGGCCCCATCACCTACGACCTCGCCTCAATCTACCGCGATGCCTATATCGAGTGGGACGAAGAGCATCAGCTCGACTGGGTGATTCGCTATTGGGAAAAGGCCCGCGCCGCTGGCTTGCCGGTGCGTGCGGATTTCGGTGATTTCTGGCGTGATTTCGAATGGATGGGGGCGCAACGCCACATCAAGGTGCTGGGGATTTTTGCGCGGCTGTATCACCGGGACGGCAAGGAGGGGTATTTGAAGGACATGCCGCTGGTGATGCGGTATTTGCGCAAGGTTTGCGAGCGTTACATCGAGTTGAAGCCGATGTTTTATTTGCTGGATGCGTTGGAGGAAAAGCAGACGCAGATTGGGTAGTCGTTCTGGCGACTGAGCGTTGGCCGGGGGTAGCCCGGCGGCTAGTCACTTTTCTTGTCTCGCCAAGATAAAGTAACCAAAAGAAGACGACCCCGACATCCCCGAATTCCCGAAAATCGAGCCTGCCGGGTGGGCGGCAGAGAACTCGCCCCGCTTTTGCTGTTTTAATTTTATTTTTGTGAGCAGGGCTCAAACACCTTTGCCGCTGATCCACCCGACAGACTCGATTTTCGGCGGGGCTGAGAGGGGAGGCAAGTCAAAACCAGCGCGGTGATGACTGGGCGTTTGCGATTACTATGGCAAGCCGATGCGGTTTAACTCCAGGTTGAAGAACTACCATGTTTGGGTTTCGTAAAGCGATGGTGTCGGTAATAGTCAGCTTTGGCTTTAGCTATTCTTCTGTGGCCGATATTCCAAGAACATCTGGTGAAGTACAGAAGCTAAACACGGAAAAACAGATCCCTCGTTGTCTTGAGGATTACAGGGGGATTTCAAATCGGCCCCAGCGGGTTTTCGTTGGAATTAATAGCATTATTCGTGATCCGGGTTTTGCCCGCTACGCAAAGCGTTGGGCTGAATTGCTTCAGGGTGAGTTGGACAGCGATCTGGGTTTGATGAAGGCGACGTCGAATGTTGGTCAAGAACTTCGGTTGACAGTCGAGACTTTTCCGCGAGGCCAAGTGGGCTCAGTGGAGATTGATAAGTCTTCAGGTTCAAATGTGTTCGACGGTTCGATGACGGCTCTTGTTAATAGAGTTGCTGCGCGCGCGCCATTTCCACAGGAGGTATGTATGAAAGTGGACATCGTGCACCTTACGATCGGCATAGAAAATACAGTCAATGGTCTTCGTGTTCTTCAGCCGAAATAGTATGGTCGAGGATCATTTTTGGCAGGTAGGAAGTTGATTATCTCCCCCCATAAAACAGCCATGATCCTCGCTGCCGGACGCGGCGAGCGCATGCGCCCACTTACTGACCACACGCCCAAGCCTTTGTTGCAGGTCGGCGGCAAGCCGCTCATCGTTTGGCACATCGAGCGCCTGCATGCGGCGGGCTTCACGCATATCGTCATTAACCACGCCCACCTCGGCCAGCAGATCGAGGACGCGCTGGGGAACGGTGCCGCGCTCGGCGTGTCGATCGACTATTCGCGCGAAGTCAGCGCACTGGAAACGGCAGGCGGCATTGCCACTGCGCTGCCGCTGATCGATGCCGAGGTCTTTACCGTGGTCAACGGCGACATTTACTGCGAATACGATTTCAGCTGTCTGGCCGAGCCGATGGCGCGACTGGCGGCGGGGCACGACCAGGCGCATCTGGTGCTGGTCGGCAATCCGCCGCAGCATCCGGCGGGTGACTTCGTGCTGGATGGTGGCCGGGTGATGAACTCCCCGCTCCCCGCTCACCACTCACAGCTAACCTTCTCCGGTATCGGCGTCTATCACCGTGCGCTGTTCGCCCACACCCCGGCGGGCGAAAAAGCGCCGCTGGCGCCGCTGCTGCGGCAGGCGATCGACGCCGGACGGATCAGCGGCGAACATTTTGGCGGGCGCTGGGTCGATGTCGGTACGCCGGCTCGACTCGCCGCCCTGGACGAGGAACTGAAACAACACCATGCAGCCTGATTCCGCAATTTACCGCGCCCGCCGTCAGCGGGTTCTGGACGAGATGGGCGAGGGGGTGATGGTCATCGCCACCGCGCCGGAGGTACCGCGCAACCGCGACACCCACTATCCCTACCGGCACGATAGTTATTTCTACTGGCTGACCGGTTTCAACGAGCCGGAGGCGGTGGTGGTGCTGGTGGGCGGCACAGCGCCGCGCCACATCCTGTTCTGCCGCGAGCGCAACGAAGAGCGGGAAATCTGGGACGGCTTCCGTTACGGGCCGGCAGCGGCGCGCGAGACTTTCGCCTTCGACGACGCCTTCACCTACGACGTGCTGGATGCGGAGTTGCCGAAGCTGCTGGAAAACCAGCCGGCGCTGGCCTACATCATCGGCCGCGACATGGCGTGGGATACGCAGATGATGGGCTGGCTCAATACGGTGCGCGGCAAGGCGCGCGGTGGCGTGCACGCACCGAACAAACTGATCGACGCGCGCGTCTGGCTGGACGAGATGCGCCTGGTCAAGGATGGCCATGAACTGGCCCTGATGCGCCGCGCCGCCGAAATCTCCACCGGTGCGCATCGCATTGCCATGCGCGCGACCCGGCCGGGCCGTCACGAATACGAGGTCGAGGCGGAAATGCTGTGCGCTTTTCGTAGCGGCGGCGCCGAGGCACCGGCCTATACCTCCATCGTCGCCAGCGGCGCCAACGCCTGCGTGCTGCACTATGTTTTCAACAACCAGCCGCTGCGCGATGGCGACCTGCTGCTGATCGACGCAGCGGCCGAGTTCGGCAGCTATGCGGCCGACATCACCCGTACCTTCCCGGTGAATGGCCGTTTTTCGGCAGCGCAGAAGGACGCCTACGAACTGGTGCTGGCCGCGCAAGCTGCAGCGATCGGCACAGTGCGTCCGGGCAGCCACTGGAACGCGCCGCACGAGGCGGCGGTGCGCGTGCTGACGCAGGGCATGGTCGACCTCGGCCTGCTCCACGGCGAGGTCGACGGCCTGCTCGAATCGAACGCCTACAGCCGCTTCTACATGCACCGTACCGGCCACTGGCTGGGCATGGACGTGCACGACGCCGGCGAATACAAGCTGCTCGGCGAATGGCGGCCGCTGGTGCCGGGCATGACGCTGACGGTCGAGCCCGGCTTGTACATCCGTCCGGCGGACGACGTGCCCGAAGCTTTCTGGAACATCGGCATTCGCATCGAGGACGATGTGGCAGTGACCGAGTCCGGTTGCGAGGTGCTGACCACGCCGCCGAAAACCGTGGTGGAGATCGAGGACTGGATGCGTGGTGAGTAACGCCACGTCCAATGAAAACAGCGCAATGGCTGATGCGCTCATTGTCGGTGCCGGGCCGGTCGGCGCGGTGTGCGCGCTGGCGCTGCAGCAGCAGGGTATCGCTGCCCGCGTGCTGGAGGCGCAGCCCGAAGCCGCGCGCGCCGACAGCCGCACGCTGGCGTTGTCGCACGGTTCGCAGCTGATCCTCGACCGTCTCGGTGTGTGGAGCGCGCTTGAGAACGTGACGCCGATTACCCGCATCCACATTTCGCAGCGCGGCGCGCTCGGGGTGGCGCGGCTGTCGGCGGAGGACGTCAATGTGCCGGCGCTGGGCTATGTGCTGCCTTACGCCACGCTGACCGCCGCATTGAAGCAGGCGCTCGCCGATGCCCGGATTGCGGTCGAATACGGTGTGGCCGTGAACCGCATTGACTCGGATGCCGCCGCAGCCACGCTGCATACCGACGATGGCCGCAGCCACACTGCGCCGCTGGTGATCGTGGCCGACGGCGGGCGCGGCCTGTCAGCCAGCGCGGCGCCGGAGCCTAAACTGCAACGCGACTACGAGCAGATGGCCGTGGTGTGCGAAGTGCAGACCGAACTGCCGCATGCGAATCAGGCCTACGAACGCTTTACCCCGCAAGGCCCGGCGGCGCTGCTGCCGAAGGGCGACCGCTACGCCTTGGTGTGGACCGCGAGCCATGCCGCTGCCGAACGCATTGCCGCGATGGATGATGCTGAATTTCTGGCTGCGCTGTATCGCCACTTTGGTGGGCGCCAGGGACTGTTTGTCGCCGCCAGCCCGCGCAAGACCTTCCCCTTGAAGCTGGCGTATGTCGGCAGCGAAGCAGCTGACCGCGTGGTGCGCATCGGCAACGCCGCGCAGACCTTGCACCCGGTGTCGGGGCAGGGCTTCAACATCGGCCTGCGCGATGCCTGGGAACTGGCGAGCCTGTGTGGCGACACCGCGCCCGATGCGCTGGGTAGTGCCGCCATGCTGAATGCGTATGCGCGCGGTCGCCGTGTCGATGTGCTGGGCGGGGTCGGCTTCACCGATTTTCTGGTGCGGGTGTTTTCCAACGACATCGCGCCGGTTCGCCACGCGCGCGGGCTCGGTTTGCTGGCGCTGGAACTGTGTCCGCCGCTGAAAAACTTTGTCGCACGGCGGATGATCTTCGGGGCGCGCGGATGAGCGGCGAACGCTATCAAGTGGTGATCGTCGGCGCCGGGCTGGTGGGCGCGGCGGCGGCGCTGGCGCTCGGCCGGCAGGGGTTGCGCGTCGCGCTGGTCGAGCGCCAGCTCCCCCACGTCCCCGATGAAACCTGGGACACCCGCATCTACGCCATCAGCCCCACCAGTCAGCGTTTTCTCGAACGCTTTGGCGCCTGGCAGCGCATGGACGCCAGCCGCATCCAGCCGGTGTTCCGCATGGACGTGGCGGGCGACACCTCGGGCGCGATCCGGCTCGATGCCTATGAAGCGGGCGTGTCGCACCTGGCCACCATCGTCGAGAGCGGACGCTTGCAGCACGCGTTGTGGCAGGCCTTGCAGGCCGACGGCAACGTGGCGCTGCATTGCCCGACGGCGATTGCTTCCATCGAGCGCGGCGCGTCACTTACGCGGCTGACGCTGGCAGATGGCACGCAGCTGGAGACCGAACTGCTGGTCGGTGCCGATGGCGCGGCGTCGCGCATCCGTGCATGGGCGGGACTGGGTTCGACGCTGACGCCCTACGGCCAGAGCGGCGTGGTGGCGAATTTCGAATGCGAACGGTCGCATCGCGGTACCGCGTTCCAGTGGTTTTTCGACCACGATATTCTGGCCTGGCTGCCGCTGGGCGGACCCCGCGGGAACCAGCTGTCGATGGTCTGGTCTACTCCGGGTGCGCATGCGGATGAACTGCTTGCGCTGGATGCGGCGGCGCTGGCGGCACGCGTTCAGGCAGCCGGGTACGACACGCTCGGCGCGCTGCGCCTGCTGACCCCGGCGGTCGCGTTTCCGCTGCAGCTGAACCGGGTGGAGTCTGTCGTCGCACCCGGCGTGGCCTTGATCGGCGATGCGGCGCACGGCGTGCACCCGTTGTCGGGGCAGGGCGTGAACCTGGGGTTTGGCGACGCCGAAGCGCTGGTCGAGGTGCTGACCCAAAATCGCAAAAGCCATTGCGGTGATGTGCGTGTGCTACAACGCTATGCTCGCGCCCGCGCCGAGCCGGTGCAGCGCATGCAGGCGCTCACCCATGGCCTGCATCATCTGTTCGCCAGCGAACACGCGGGCTGGCTGCGCAACACCGGCATGGCCTGGCTCAACCGGCTGCCGCCCCTGAAGGCGGCGCTGGTGCGCGAGGCGATGGCCTGAATTTCTTTGATTATTTTTCCGGAGTCCCCATGCAATTTTCTGTTCGCTTGACCCAACTGGCGCTGACCGCCAGCCTGCTATTTGCCGCGAGTGCGCACGCCAATGAGGCCGTCATCCGCAAGGCGCTGACGCAGCAGTTCCCCGGCGCGCAGCTCAGCTCGGTCAAACCCACGCCCTACAGCGGCCTGTTCGAAGTCTATCTCGACGACCAGCTGGTCTACGTCGACGCCAAGGCGCAATACGTGTTCACCGGCGACGTGATCGACCTGAAAAACCGCACCAACCTGACGCAGGCGCGCCTGAACCAGTTGCAGGCGATCAAGTGGAGCGAGCTGCCGCTCGCCAACGCCATCAAGGTGGTGAAAGGCAATGGCGCGCGCAAGCTGGTGGTGTTCTCCGACGTCGATTGCCCGTATTGCCGCAAGTTCGAAGCCGAGCTGGACAAGGTCGACAACACCACGGTCTACACTTTCCTCTATCCGATCGAAGGCCTGCATCCCAAGGCGATCCAGATGTCCAAGCAGATCTGGTGTGCGCCCAACCGCAACAAGGCGTGGGACGACTACATCACGCGCGGCACCGTGCCGAACAACGATGGCAAGTGCGCCAACCCGGTCGATGCCACCATCGCGCTGGGCCAGAAGCTGAAAGTGTCCGGCACCCCCACGCTGTTCTTCGTCAATGGCCAGCGCGTGCCGGGCATGGTGCCCGCCGCGCAGCTGGAAAAACTGTTCGCGGCTCACGCAAAATAATAAAGCGCGCCAAACAATGAGTCTCGCGTTCTGGAATGCGCGCTATGCCACCGATGAATACATCTTCGGCACCGCGCCCAATGCCTTTCTCGCCAGCCAGGCTGCGCACCTGAAAGCCGGCCAGCGCGCGCTGTCGATTGCCGATGGCGAAGGGCGCAACGGCGTGTGGCTGGCCGAACAGGGGCTGGCGGTACACGCTATCGACTTTTCGCCGGCCGCGCTCGACAAGGCGGCCAAACTGGCGGCGCAACGCGGGGTGGTGCTTGAGATTGAACAGGTCGACGTGCTCGACTGGCGCTGGCCCGAAGCTACCTACGATGTGGTCGTCGCCATCTTCATCCAGTTCGTGCCGCCGCCCGGACGCGAGCAGATCATCGAGGGCATCCGCCGCACGCTCAAACCGGGCGGCACGCTCATTCTTCAGGGCTACACGCCGAAGCAGATCGAATTTGCCACCGGCGGCCCGTCCAACCCCGCCAATCTGTATACCGAAGCGGATCTGCGCAACTGGTTCGGCGACTGGGAGATCGTGCATCTCAATGAACACGAGTCGGTCATCAGCGAGGGGGCACATCACCATGGCCTGTCGGCGCTGATCGATCTGGTTGCCATTAAACCTGCAGCCTGAATCGACGCGAGCCCGTGGCCGGTTCATCCCGGCGTTTTTTGCGGATGCCGCAAGCGCTGAACGTGTAACCTGCCGCCGGCTGGCACGACGACGAACACCGGGGCAGGGCGGCGGTTGTTGTGCGCGCACGGGCGTGCGCGAACCCTCTACAGGAAGCCCGTTATGAAATCCCTGCTGCCGCTGCCGCACCCCGACCTGCATCCACTGGCGCGTTTGCGTGCCTGGCACCGGGCGCTGCTCGCCAGTGTGCCCGGCCTGCTGGCTGCAATGCTGTTGCCATTCACCTTATGGGAAGCGCGCCTGCTGGCGGGCTGGTTGGCCGGCGCGCTCACCTATCTGGTCATTGTGTGGTGGGGCGTGGGGCGGCTTGATGCCTCGCACACCCGCTTGCGTGCGTCCAGCTTCGATCCCGGAACAGCGGCGATGTACGCACTGGTCATCGCCACCTCGTGGATCAGTCTGGGCGGCGTGCTGCTCGTCACCCATGCCGCGCGTACGCTCGAAGGCGTGAGCCGCTGGTCGCACATCTGCCTGGCGCTTGCCACGCTGGCTGCCACCTGGCTGCTGATTCAGACCGTGTTCGCCCTGCATTACGCGCGTTGCTTCTATCGCGAAGATGCCGGGGGGCTGGTTTTCCCTGGCACTGCCCGGCCCGCGTATCAGGACTTCGCCTATTTTTCGGCCGTCATCGGCATGACCTCGCAGGTCGCGGATGTCGGCATCACGCTGGCCGCCATGCGCCGGCTGGTGCTGGTTCACGGCCTGATCTCGTTCGGCTTCAACCTGATGGTGCTGGCGCTGATTCTCAACCTCGTCGCCAGCGCGCTCGGTTGAGGCATGCTGGGTCACCTGCCTGTTCGCAAGGATAAAAACTGACATGAGTGATTTTTTTAGCGTGCCCGCCGCTTCGATGTTGATGAACGAGCCCTGGCTGGTTCGCATTGCCATCCTGCTTGCCGTGACCCTGCTGGTGTCAGTGACGGCAAGCTTTGTGTTGCGGCTGATGGGCCGTCTGGCAATGCGCACCGCCATCCACCTCGACGATGCGCTGCAAAAAAGTGCACGCCGTCCCGTTCAGGGGGTGATCTGGCTGATCGGCCTGATGCTGGTCGGCGACACGCTGAGCCGGAAATTTCCCGATCCGCTGTTCGACAACCTCGATGCCTTGCGCAATGTGGGTCTGGTGATCTGCATTGCCTGGTTTCTGTTCGGCTTTATCAAGCGCGTCAGTGAAGGATTTGTCCTCGACCGGCTGCAACGCGGCGAAGCGTTCGACCGCACCACGGTCGACGCGCTGAGCAAGTTTGTGCGGCTGGTTGTGGCGATCCTGGCGGTGTTGATCGTGCTGCAAACGCTGGGCGTGAGCATTGCCGGCGTCCTCACGCTGGGCGGCATTGGCGGCATCGCCATTGGTTTTGCGGCCAAGGACCTGCTCGCCAACTTCTTCGGCGGACTCACCATTTACCTCGACCGGCCGTTTGCCGTCGGCGACTGGATACGTTCTCCCGAGCAGTCCATCGAGGGCACGGTCGAGCATATTTCTTGGCGGCAGACGCGCATTCGCGGCTTCAACAAAAACCCGATCTACGTGCCCAATGCGCTCTTCACCTCGCTCATCGTGGAAAACCCCTCGCGCATGTCGCATCGCCGCATCAGGGAAACCATCGGCCTGCGCTACGCCGATTTCGACAAGGTCGCTGCCGTGGTCGCCGGCATCCGCGCCATGCTCGAAGCCCACCCCGACATCGACTGCAACCAGACGCTGATCGTCAACTTCAACGCCTATGGTGCATCCTCGCTCGACATCATGGTTTACACCTTTACCCACACCACAGCCTGGGTCGATTACCAGGCCGTCAAACAGGACGTGTTGCTGAAGATGGGTGAAGTCGTCCTGGCGCACGGTGCGGAAATCGCCTTCCCCACGCAGACCCTGCACGTCGAACTGCCCGAGACGGTCGCCGATAGGGACGGCTGATCGCCCAGTGTTTGATGGCTTGCTGCAAGTGTGAACCTGCATGCGAATATCGGGTCAATGTGCTGCCCAGTTTCATGAGGAATTGCCATGAGTCAACCCAACAAACTGCCGATCGTGCCTTTCGTCCTGGGTGCGCTAGTGGCAGCTGCGATGTTTGCGCTGGGGGCATACACCCACGCCTGGATGTCGCCACCTCTCGCAGGCACGGCGGCACGCCCCGTTGCGGCCGGGATGCCGGCAGCGGTACCCACCGGCCTGCCGGACTTTACGCAACTGGTGCAGCAGAACGCCGCCGCCGTAGTGAACCTGAGCGTGAGGCGGACGATGAATCACGGCGCGGCGCTGGCCGGCGTGCCGGATATTCTGCAACGCTTTTTCCGGCTGCCACCCGACGCCGATTTCGAGCAGACGGGCGTCGGCTCCGGCTTCGTCATCGAGGCCGACGGCTACATCCTGACCAACGCCCACGTGGTTGATGGCGCGAACGAGATCAACGTCAAGTTCAGCGACAAGCGCGAACTGCCGGGCAAGGTGGTCGGCGTCGATCCGCTGTCCGATATTGCGCTGGTCAAGGTGGATGCGAAGCAGCTCGCCACGGTGCAAGTCGGCCGCGCCGAGTCGCTGCAGGTCGGCCAGTGGGTGCTTGCCATCGGCTCGCCCTTCGGTTTCGAGCAATCGGCTTCGCAGGGCATCGTCAGCGCGCTTGGCCGCAGCCTGCCGGGCGATGCCTACGTGCCCTTCGTGCAGACCGACGTGCCGATCAACCCCGGCAACTCCGGCGGGCCGTTGATCGATCTGGCCGGGCGCGTGGTCGGCGTCAATTCACAAATATACAGCCGGGACGGCGCTTACCAGGGCGTGGCGTTCGCCATACCCATCGACGTCGCCATGCAGGTGGCCGCACAGCTCAAGGCAAACGGCCGCGTTGAGCGGGGCTGGCTCGGCATCGGCATCCAGCCGCTGACCGCCGAGCTGGCGTCGTCGTTCAAGCTCAAGCAGCCGGTGGGCGCGCTGGTTGCTTCGGTCGCGCCCAAAAGTCCTGCGGCCGTTGCCGGCTTGCGTCCCGGCGACGTGATCCAGCGTTACGATGGCAAGCCCGTCGTCAATGCCGGCGACTTGCCGCCCCGGGTTGCGGCCACGCGGCCCGGTCACGAGGCCGCGATCGAGGTGTGGCGGGAGGGGCGAAAACACCAAATGAATGTGACGGTGGCGGCGTTGCCGCAGCAACCGGCAGCGCGTTGAGACAAGCCTGCCCGGCTGCGAGCAGGCGGGCAGGCGCACATCCGGGGGCAGGCACCAGGATGCGCTGCTGGCCGGCCTAGCTGCCGAGATCTTCGAGCAGGCTGGACAAGTCGTCGGCATGCTCCTCTTCCATCGCCAGGATGCCTTCCAGCATGCGCCGCGTGGTGACGTCCTTGTCGCCGATGTAGCGAATCATTTCGCCGTAACTGTCGATGGCGATGCGTTCGGCGACAAGGTCTTCCTTGATCATCTCGGTCAGCGAATCGCCTTCAACGTATTCAGCGTGGCTGCGCATTGCCAGGCCTTCGGGGTTGAAGTCGGGTTCGCCCTTGAGTTGCACGATACGGGTAGCGATGAGGTCGGCGTGGCCCTGTTCTTCGGTGGCGTGCTGCAGGAATTCCTGGGCGACCGAGTCGGCGTTGATGCCGCTGGCCATGAAGTAATGGCGTTTGTAGCGCAGGATGCACACCAGCTCGGTGGCCAGCGCTTCGTTCAGCAGCTTCACCACCGTGGTGCGGTCGGCCTGATAGCCCTGGGTGACGGCGCCGTCTTCGATGTGCTTGCGGGCGCGGGCGCGCAGGGTCTTGATGTCGGTCAGAAAAGGTTGGGCTTGCGGTGTGGTTTTGGCTTTGGCCATGTGTGACTCCTTCAGGGTTGTGGGCTTATCCCAGGGCGGTATCCAGCATCATCATGACAGCAAAGCCGCCGATGAGGCCGAGCGTGGCGGCTTGTTGGTGACCCTTGCGATGCGTCTCCGGAATGATTTCATGCGACACCACCCAGATCATCGCGCCTGCGGCAAAGCCGAGGCCAGCGGGATAGAGCGGGGCGAAGCCGGAAGTGAGCGCGACGCCGACGATGGCGCCGAGGGGTTCGGCCAGTCCTGTCAACGCCGCTGCGCCGGCCGCTTGCCACGGCGCATAAGCCACGGTGCGCAAGGCGACGGCGACCACGAGGCCTTCAGGAATGTCCTGGATCGCGATGGCGGTAGCCAAGGGGATGCCGACCGACAAATCGCCGCCGGCAAAGCCGACGCCGATGGCCATGCCTTCCGGAAAGTTGTGCAGGGCGATGGCGAACACCATCAGCCAGACCCTGCGCAGCGCGATCCAGTCCGGACCTTGGCGGCCGGATTGCACATGCTCATGTGGCACGGCCTTGTCGGCCAATAATAAAAGCAGTGCGCCCGCCACGAAGCCGACGACCACAATGAGCGCACCGGCAGGCTTGTTGCCGAACAGTTCCGTCCCCGCAGCGACTCCGGGCAGGATCAGCGAAAAGCATGCGGCAGCGGTCATCACCCCCGCACCAAAGCCTAGCATCACGTCTTCCCAGCGCGCAGAAATCCGCCGGATGAATAGCGCCGGCAGCGCGCCGAGCGCCGTTGCCAGCGCAGCCACGCCTGACCCTGCGAGCGCCTGCCCCATCGGCGTGGCGAGCGAGCTCCCCCCCTGTACCCAGGCCACCCACAGCAGCGTTGCCAGCAGCGACACGAATACCCCGCCGCTGCCCCACTTCATGGTGGCGGCGTGGCGCGGGTCGGCAAAATAGCCTTGCAGGGTACGGACGGCAATGTTCATGGTTGAAGTTTAAATTCGATATTCGCGAATACAAGCGCACGAATTGGGGACATCAACCGACTCCCAACGCCACGTCGTCGTCCACCGCTGCCACGCCGCCGAGGCCGAGTCCGACCCGGCTCAAGACGTGAAGCATCGCGTGGCGCACCGGGTGGGTCGGAGCAGGGTAGACCGGCGCACTGGCGCGCTGGTCGTTGCGGTATTCGTCATAGGTGCTGAGCATGCTCATGGCAATCATGGTGTTCTCCTTTGGGTGGGGGGGGCGGGCGGATCATGCCGTCCGATGTTTCATTCCACAGCGGAATGAGGGTATTTAAAGCCATGAATGAGGGTTTGTATAATGAATAGTTTTTAACAGGATGATTGATAAAATCGAACGGCGTTGCCGAACGCCCGAAGCCCGGGCTAGGACAGCAGGGCTTCCGATGCAAGCCTGATCCCGAAAAAAGGACGGCGTTTCGGATTTCCCCGAAACGCCGTCCTGGATTTTGCCCGGGCTTGCCTCAGTGCCCGGGACCGCGGCAAATTAGTGCGGCTTCAGCGCGTCCCGGTCATTCAACAGGCCCTGGAATCGTCCCGAAACAACTCGCCGGGACTTTGTCTCCCAATCAGCCGAGATCGAAGCGGTCCAGGTTCATCACCTTGGTCCAGGCCGCCACGAAGTCTTTGACAAATTTCTCCTGTGCATCCGAACTGGCATAGGCTTCAGCCAAAGCACGCAGCTGCGAGTTCGAGCCGAAAACCAGATCGACGCGGGTGCCGGTCCATTTCTTTGCACCGGTCTTGTGGTCGGTGCCCTCGAACAGGTCTTCATCATTCGACACCGGCTGCCACGCCGTGGCCATGTCGAGCAGGTTGACGAAGAAGTCGTTGGTGAGCGTCCCCGACCGTTGAGTAAAGGCGCCATGCTGGGTTTGGCCGACATTCGCACCCAGCGCGCGCATGCCGCCCACCAGAACCGTCATCTCGGGCGCGGTCAGCATCAGCAACTGCGCCTTGTCGAGCAGCAGTTCCTCGGCCGCAACGCTGAATTTGGCCTTCTCATAGTTGCGGAAGCCATCGGCGATCGGTTCGAGCACGGCGAAGGCTTCGACGTCGGTCTGTTCCTGCGAGGCGTCCGTACGGCCCGGCGCGAACGGCACCGTCACGGCGTGGCCAGCACTCTTGGCGGCCTGTTCAACGCCTGCGCACCCCGCCAGCACGATCAGATCGGCCAGCGAGACTTTTTTGCCGCCGGATTGCGCGCCGTTGAATTCGGCCTGAATGCCTTCGAGCTTGCCAAGCACCTTGGCCAGTTGCGCCGGCTGGTTGGCCGGCCAGTCCTTCTGTGGCGCGAGACGGATGCGCGCGCCGTTCGCGCCGCCACGCTTGTCGGAACCGCGGAAGGTGGACTCCGAGGCCCAGGCAGTCGAGACCAGTTCCGGGACGGTCAGCCCGGCCGCCAGGATGGTGCCCTTGAGGGCGGCGATGTCCTGCTCGTTGATCAGGGGGTGATCGACGGCAGGGACCGGGTCTTGCCAGACCAGCTCTTCTGCAGGCACTTCGGGGCCGAGATAGCGCGAACGCGGGCCCATGTCGCGGTGGGTCAGCTTGAACCAGGCGCGGGCGAAGGCGTCGGCAAATTCGTCCGGATTCTGGTGGAAGTGCCGTGCGATCGGTTCATAAATTGGGTCCATGCGCATCGCCATGTCCGCCGCGGTCATGATGATCGGCACTTTTTTGGAAGCGTCGTGCGCAGCCGGCGCCATGTTGCTGTCGGTCGCCTGTTTCGGCGTCCACTGGTGCGCGCCCGCCGGGCTCTTGCTCAGCTCCCACTCGTTGCCGAACAGCATGTCGAGATAGCTCATGTCCCACTGCGTCGGCGTCGGCGTCCACGAGCCTTCGAGGCCGCTGCCGATCTGGTCGCCGCCCTTGCCGGTGCCGTACCCGCTCTTCCAGCCCAGCCCCTGCTCGGCGAGTCCGGCGGCCTCGGGTGCTGGTCCGACCAGTGCCGCATCCCCGGCGCCGTGGCATTTGCCGAAGGTGTGGCCGCCACAGGTGAGCGCCACGGTTTCGTAATCATTCATCGCCATGCGCTCGAAGGTCTCGCGCACGTCGCGGCCGGAGCCGAGCGGATCCGGGTTGCCGCCCGGGCCTTCCGGGTTGACGTAAATCAGTCCCATCTGCACCGCAGCGAGCGGGTTTTCCAGGTCGCGTTCGCCGGTATAGCGTGCCTTGTCGTCGAGCCACTTTTGCTCGTTGCCCCAGTACACGTCGATTTCCGGCGACCAGATGTCCTCGCGTCCGCCGGCGAAACCGAAGGTCTTGAATCCCATCGACTCCAGCGCAACGTTCCCGGTAAGGACGATGAGGTCGGCCCAGGAGATGTTCCTGCCGTACTTCTGCTTGATCGGCCACAGCAGCCTGCGCGCCTTGTCGAGGTTGACGTTGTCGGGCCAGCTGTTGAGGGGGGCAAAACGCTGGTTGCCGTGGCCTGCTCCGCCGCGGCCGTCACCGGTGCGGTAGGTGCCCGCGCTGTGCCACGCCATGCGAATGAAGAAGGGGCCGTAGTGGCCGTAATCCGCCGGCCACCAGTCTTGCGAGTCGGTCATCAGCGCTTCGAGGTCTTGCTTCACGGCTGCGAGGTCGAGGGTTTTGAATGCCTCGGCATAGTTGAAGTCTTCACCCATCGGGCTGGCCTGCGGGGAATGCTGGTGCAGGATTTCTATTTGCAGCTGGTTCGGCCACCAGTCCCGGTTCGACGGACCACTCCCGGCTTTGTGAACAAACGGACATTTGCTTTCTGACATGACGCGCGCTCCTATCGGTATTTGAGTATTCGACTCCACAGCGGAGTTGATGCATTAAATGCCATATCCATCCATTTGTCTCATGAATTGTCTAGAATGACGTCATTGATATTGACGATGGATCATCGTGACGCTGCAAGAACTCAAATACCTGGTGGCGCTGGCCGACCATGGCCATTTCGGCAAGGCGGCCGAGGCCTGTTTCATCACCCAGTCCACGCTGTCCACCCAGATCAAGAAACTGGAAGCGTTTCTCGGCATCACCCTGTTCGACCGCAGCCTCAAGCGCGTGACGCCGACGCCGACCGGACGCGAAATCCTCGCCGCCGCCCGCAATATCGTCGAGGAATCCGAACGCATCCGCGAGCTTGCCAAGCATGCGCAGGACCCGATGACGCGCACCATCCACCTCGGCGTGATCCCCACCCTGGGGCCGTATTACCTGCCGCACGCGCTGAGCCTGGTGCATACAAAACATCCCGGTCTGCGCCTGCTGCTGCGCGAGGAAATGACGCCGCAAATCCTGACGCATCTGAACGATGGAAAATTGGATGCTGGCTTGCTGGCGTTGCCGGTGAACGACGACAACCTGCGCGTCGAGCCGCTGTTCTACGAGCCCTTTTTTGCTGCCCTGCCGGCCGGGCATGCGCTCGCCAAACACGCGACGCTCAAGGTGGCTGACATCATGAAAGAAAAGCTGTTGCTGCTGGATGAGGGCCATTGCCTGCGCGACCAGGCGCTCGACGTCTGCGGCACCGGCTCGCGCGGCCGCGAGGAAGTGCGCGCCACCAGCCTGGAAACGCTGCGCCAGATGGTGGGCATGGGGCTGGGACTCACCCTGCTGCCGGCGCTGGCGATCGGCGCCGGGCCGCGCATCAGCGAAAAATTGATCGAGATCCGGCCGTTCAAGTCACCGCCGCCGGGGCGCACCATCGGCCTCGCGTGGCGCAAGCGCGCGCCGTTTCCCGAAACCTTCGAGCGCCTTGTCGCCACGCTCAAGGCCCATTTGCCGCCCGAAGTGGAGCCAGTCTGATATGTCCGACCTCAACGATCCGCGCGTATTTTTTGCCGCCGAGCGCACGCTGATGGCGTGGAACCGCACCGGCCTCACCCTGATGGCCTTCGGTTTCGTGCTCGAACGTTTCGGCCTGTTTCTGCACATGCTGCGGCAGGATGCAGGCAGCGCGGGGCGCGACATGTCGTTCTGGATCGGTGTCGCCTTCATCGCGCTGGCGTTGCTGGTGATGAGCTTTTCCATCGTCCAGTTCCGCCGTGTACTGGCCACGCTGAAGCCCATTGAAATCCCCGCGCGTTACTGCACCTGGGCAGGCATGGCGATGAACCTGTCGGTGGTAGTGCTGGGTGCTGCGCTGCTGGCGTATCTGTTTTCCGAGCTTTAAGCGATTCCCGTGTCGACGCGCAGGCGAACGTTCTCTCCGGGCGTGCGTCCTGCCCTGGCAGACGCACCGTTTGTCCGTTGATCTCCAGCACGGCCGTGCCGCCTTCCACCGCCAGCACACGCGCCGCATAGGACGCCAGTCCCAGACGTTCCAGACCTTCGGCAGCTACGCCCTGCCACGGCAGACGACCCGCATTGAGACACACCAGATGGTCGGCCAGTCGCGCAACACAGTCTGCCGAATGACTGACATACAGCATGGGAATCGCGAGTTCGCGATGCGGTTGAGGAGGGGCAGGATACCCGCGTGCGCGTTGGCGTCGAGCGCTGCCAGCGGTTCATCCATCAGCAGCAGGAGCGGACTCGACACCGGCAGAGACTACCTAAACGGCTGGGAGCCGCCTAGGGTTAGCACCCTCATAAGAGCGGGCCGCTTTCCGGTGCGAGATGCTATCGTCGCCCGATATGTTGACGAGTCAGAACTAGACATCTCAAGAACGAGATAAACGAGTGAGGAAGAAACACCATGGCATCAACGAACTCATTTGAGCGCGGCTCCGAATGGCGGCAATGGGATTTGCACGTCCACACGCCGGCATCCTTTCATTGGAAGGGGGCCAAATTCGACGCTGATCCAAACTCAGAAAATAACCGTTCACTCGTTGACGACATGATCGCTGCGATGAATGCAGCGCAACCAGCAGTCTTCGCCTTTATGGACTACTGGACCTTTGACGGCTGGTTTGCATTGAAGAGGCGACTCAAGGAGGTCGGAGCTCCGAAGCTTTGCAAGAAGGTCTTTCCTGGAATCGAATTGCACCTGATGGCGCCGATGAAGACACCAAGCGGACGCCTCAATGCGCATGTCTTGTTCTCAGACCAGACCCCCGATCAGACGCTTCACGATTTCAAGGCTGCTCTTCGAGTTGCGATCATCGACCGCCCACTATCGGACGCGGCCCTAGTCCTGTTGGCTCAGGGAATGTCAGAGGACATTCTGAAGGTCCACTCCTTCAAGAAGGCTGACATGACAGATGAAACCCAGGCGCTTCACGCTGGCGCGTCGATAGCAGAGGTCACTGCGGAGAGCTACCGTCAGGCCATTGACCAAGTAGACGATGGCCTAGCCATTGGCTTCATGCCGTACGACACAAGCGACGGCCTAGCCGAGGTCAAGTGGCAGGACCACTATGCCTACTTTATCAGCCTCTTTAAGTCGTCGCCGATCTTCGAATCCCGCGACCTGCATTTGCGCAGTTGTTTCGTTGGAGAGGAGACTGACAACAACAAAGCCTTTCTGAAGAAGTTCCAGGATGGTCTCGGCAATGTTCCCCGCCTTGTTGTTTCCGGTAGCGACGCCCATTGCTTCGTGGGTACGAAGGGTGACAATGATAAGCGTGGCTATGGCGATTTCCCGTCCAGCAAGATCACATGGATCAAAGCTGATCCGACTTTTCATGGCCTACAGCAGGCCATCATGGAACCGGCCAAACGGTCGTTCATTGGCGAGCGCCCACCCAAGCAAGTCGAAATCGAAGAGAACAAGACGTTCTTCATCGACCGCGTGTCGATCAACAAGCAGGTATCGACTGCCCCCGGCATATGGCTCGACGGAACCGACTTGCCACTCAACCCTGATCTTGTCGCGATCATTGGTAACAAGGGAAGTGGTAAGAGCGCACTTGCTGATGTAATTGCGCTTCTCGGTAACTCACGTCAGAAGCAGCACTTCTCGTTCTTGCAAAGGAACCGCTTTCGCGGCAAGTCGGGTGACCCGGCTAGAAACTTCGTGGGAAAGCTGAACTGGCTCGACGCGACGCAGGAAAGCCGCAACCTGAATGACGACCCCCCTGCGGACAAGGTCGAGATGGTCCGCTACATTCCACAGGGCCACTTTGAAGACCTCTGCAACGCTCACGTAACAGGAAGTTCGGATGCGTTCGAGAAGGAGCTTCGATCTGTCATTTTCTCTCACGCTGGCGAATCGATTCGACTGGGAGCACTCGACTTCGACCAACTTATCGATCAACAGGAAAGTGGCTTTCGCATTCAGTTGAACGATTTTCGAAAAGACCTGCACCGAATCAACCAGGAGATCACCGCTTTTGAGGATCAGCTTCAGCCGAACGTCAAGAGTACCTTGCAGGAGCTCCAGCTGGTCAAGACGCGCCAGATCGAAGAGCACAATAAACTGATTCCGGCCACCACGACGAAGCCGGCTGACGAATTGCCACCTGAACAGCAAGAGGTAGCGACGCAGCTCGAGTCAATCACGGAAAACTTGAAGGCGCTCGAAGAGACCGCAAGTGCCAATGGAAAATACGAACTCGCATTGGCGGGGAAGCTCAAGGCCGTTCAAAGCGTGCGTGAGAGACTACGTGTATTGGAGCGCGCATATAAGCAGTTCGTCGAAGACACGACCAAGGACCTTTCCGCCCTCGACTTGAAGCCGGAACAGCTCGTCACGCTCGCGGTGAGTGCGCAGGCTCTTGACGACATCGAGAACTCGATTCCAACCGAACAGGCTAATCTCAAAACTAGCATCGACGCGCTCGCCAAGCAAAAGACTAAGCTATTGTCCGATCAGATTGCTCTGAACTCGAAACTCAATGCTCCGCAATTGGCTTATCAGCAATATCTCCAAGCTCTCGAAATCTGGAGCACTAAGCTCGCCGAGTTGAACGGCTCATCCGATACCCCCGACGCGCTACTCGGTCTGCAAGCACGCATCAAGCAACTTGATGAACTTCCCGCGCGCCTCGACGCTCACCGTGAACTACGGCAAAGGCTGACCGGCGAGATTTTTGATGTTCTTGAAGCACAACGTAAAGCTCGTGCGGACCTGTTTAAACCTGTCCAGGATCTAATTCAGAGCAATAGCCTGATTCGTGAGGAGTACAAGCTTCAGTTCCAGGCCACGCTTGGTGGATCACCCGACTTGATTGCTGCGGAACTATTTGATCTCATTAAGCAGAACACCGGCGAATTCAGAGGAACTGACGAAGGCTACGCGGTGATCCGCGCCCTGGCGGATAAATACGACTTCAACCAGCGCGCTGATCTACTCGGATTTGTCTCCGAACTGCATTCGAAAATCGCAGCAGCGGCTGCCGGAGCAAAGATACCCGTTGGTATCGTGCCTTTGCTGCGGAAAGACAAGACAGCGACGGACGTGTACGACTTGCTTTTCGGGCTCTCATTTCTTGAGCCGCGCTACTCGTTGCTATTTCAAGAAACGCAGATCGAACAGCTTTCGCCTGGACAACGTGGCGCACTACTGCTGATCTTCTACCTCCTTGTCGACAATGGCCGCAACCCAATCATTCTCGATCAGCCCGAAGAGAATCTCGACAACGAGACAGTGGTGAGTCTGCTTGTTCCTGTCCTTACGCAGGCGAAGAAACGGCGGCAAATCATCATGGTCACCCACAACCCGAACCTCGCCGTAGTATGCGATGCCGAGCAGGTCATCTGGTCGGCGTTTGACCGAAAGAAGGGCTCCACGATCTCATATGTAGCTGGGGCAATCGAGAATCCCGCCATCAACGGGCATGTGGTGAACGTACTCGAAGGAACGATGCCGGCCTTCAACAATCGTCGGATCAAGTATCACCCCGTTGCCCCTTGAATTCCATAGAGTGACCGCGAATTGTGGTGGTGCGCATGGTTAGGATCTTCCGGCTCGATCCCTGTACATGGGCTTTGATCGCTTCACTAACAGCGCCCACTCTCTCCCGTTGGATGGATGCCTCTATCAGGCCATCTATGGTTCGCATAATGAGACTCCGGTCTCCGGCTCATGACCTTGGCGCAATACTTCGGGCGGCGATCTCTAACGCGTGCGTCACTGTGTCTGAACAAGAGACGGCCGCCCATCCATCTGAAATTTCGTTTCTGGCCGGCAGTGTGGACCCATCCGGTCCCTCCCCTTTCGGCCCTCTACGTTGCTGTGTCGGGTGTCCGGTTTTCGCTGCGGGCGCACCGATTCATGTTCAAGGGTGTCGCGTAACTACTGGTCAGCACAAAGGACTGTCAGACCAGTTCCTGCTGGGCGATGACTGCCGGTAGTCGTTTGGGCGACTGGATGCGCAGTTGCTTGTTCACATTCATGCGACCGAAGACGACTTCGATGTCGCTGGCGGCCACACCAAATTCTCCTGCCAGAAACCGCACCATGTGGTCGGTGGCGCGTCCGGCGCGGGGCGCTGCGGTGACGCTGACTTTGAGTTGATGGCCATAGGGTTTGCCGATGGCGTCCTGCTTGGCGCTGGGCTTGCCGAGGATGTTGAGCACCAGGGTTTCGCCTTCCCAGTGAAAAAACGATTTCGGGGTCGCGCCTGCGTTGACCGCCGCTTGTTTGCCGGGTTTCTTCTTCAAACCAGCACCTGCCGCGTGGCTGCGAAATAGCGATCGATCTGCTGTTCGATGTGCGGGGCGATCATGACTGCGGGACGTTTTCCGTGTGGGCAGGCCAGTCTGGGCGTGGTGCCGAACAGGCGGCAAATCAGCGGGCGCTCGGCATAGACCTGGCAGCCTGTTTTGCCCAGGTGGGGGCAGCTGAATTCCGCAAGCGCCGCTGCATGCGCCGCGTCGCTGATGACCGGAAGCCGGGCCATTTCTTCGCTCGAGGTGGTCACCGGGCCGCAGCAGTCATGGCAGCCGGGCACGCATTCAAACGCTGGAATGTGGCGGCGCAAAAAACGGATTTGCTGGCTGTTGGGGCTCATGGATGTCTCGATTCGGCCTGCTGGATGGTCGGGCATGGTACGACCGGGCGGCTCACTCCAGGGTGCGGGTCGACGGCGTACTCGGCAACATCGTCCCCGATTTCCCGCCCATCAACAAATCGTTCAGCCTCTGCTGCCGCTTGCCTGTTCCCCTCCGCGCCGGGCCGCAAGAAAAAATCACGCAAGCCAGTTGACGGGGATGTGGCTGGCGCGCGTCCTCCGGGCCAGCGCGGAGGGACTCGGGCGGCAGGTTTCGGACACCGGTCGTGCTGTGCCCTGTCGGCCGGAACTTGTGTCAGGAGCGCAGGGTCGACCCCCGTGTCAATTAGAATCGCCCCATCTTGAAAACTTTTCTGATTGTCCTGGGGGCGTGCGTTACGCTGGGTAGCGCGACAGCCGGATCGATGCCGCTTGAGCCGCCTGGGCGTCCTGGCGGCTTCTGGCTCACGCCCGATGCGCTGCCGCTGCAGACTGCCACCGCGGCCCCCCAAGCCCTGCGCTTCGTCAGCCTGGCTGCGCTCACCGATCACGCGCTGCGTACCCGCGCCGAGTCGCGCGCGGCCTGGCTCGGGATCGAGACCGAGGCGGCACGGCTCGACGCCGCGAGCGCCGCCAACTGGCCGACGCTGACCGGACAGTTCAGTTTCACCCGCAGCCAGGCGCTGTCGAGCTCCGGCGCCTCGGTGCCGGTACTGCACCGCTACGGCCCCAGCCTCGGGCTGGCCTATGTGCTGTACGACTTCGGCGCGCGCGCGGCCGGCATCGATGCCCAGCGCTATCAGCTGATCGCCGCGCTGTTGAGCAATAACCGCACGCTGCAGGACATCGTGACCGGGGTCGAGACCGCGTGGTTTGCGCTGCAGGCTGCGCAGGCGCAAGCCGACGCCCAGACGCAACAGCTGGCGGCACTCGGCGCCAGTTTCGATGCGGTGGGGGTGCGCGTGCAGAGCGGGCTGGCATCGCGCGCCGACGCCTTGCGCGCCCGCGCCGCGCTGGCCGAAGCCGAACTGGCCAGCCGTGCCGCCATGCGCGATATCGCCAAGGCCGAGGCCCAGCTGAAGCAGGCCGCCGGCATCGCGCAAACGCAGTCGTTGGTGCTCGACTGGCCGCATACGCTGCCGCCCGACCTGGATGCCGCCACCCTGCTGGCAGACCTGCTGGCGGAAGCCGAGCGCCAGCGCCCCGACCTGCACGCCCTGCGCGCCGCCGCCGCGCGCGCGAAAAGCGAGGCCGACCGCGCACGCGCGGCGCGCTGGCCGAGCCTGTCGCTGGCCGCCAATACCGGCCGCACGCTTTTTCTCGAAGACGAGCGCTCGCCGTCCAACACCTACAACGTGGGGGTGACGCTTTCCGTTCCCCTGTTCGACGGCGGCCGGCTGGCGGCCGAGGCGCGCGCCGCCGAGCGCGACGCCGAACGCTTTGCCGCCGCGGCCGATGCGCAGCAGCAGACCGTGGCGCTGGAAGTGGTACAGGCATTTGAGGAAGTGCGTTATGCGCAATCCGCCCGCGCCGGGATCACGCTGCAGTTCGACAGCGCCGACGAATCGGCGCGCGCGGCCGAAGCGCGCTACAAGGCCGGCTTTGGCAGCCTGCTCGAATGGCTGAGCGCGCAGGCCGATTTGGCGCGTGCGCGGCAGGCCCAGGCCCAGGCAGACAGCGACTGGCTGGCAGCATTTTCCCGTTTGAATCACGCGCTCGGGCGTCTGCCCGCCGCGCTTACCGAGAGTCCCTTATGAAAGGTCGCATCGTCGCTGTTGTTGTCGTGCTCGCGCTGGTCGCCGGTGTCGTCTATCGGATCCAGACCCAGGAAGCCGGCGGCGGCTCGCGCGGCCCCGGTGGCGGCGAAGATCGCGCCATCGCGGTGAAAACCGTGGCGGTCGAGGTGCGTGATTTTCCGCGCGTGATCGAGTTGCCGGGCACCATCGAGGCGGCGCGCCAGGCCGTCGTCTCGGCGCAGGTTGGTGGCACGCTGCTCAAACAGTGGGTGCAGGAAGGCGACAGCGTGCGCGCCGGACAGCCGCTGTTCAGTCTCGACGCGCGCACGGCCGCCACGCGCATCGCGCAAAGCCAGGCGAATCTGGCTGCCGCAGGCGCCGAAACCGCCGACGCCGAATCCCGCTTGCAGCGCCTGAAGCCGCTGATGGCTTCTGGCTACATCAGCCAGCAGGAATTCGACGACGCAGCGCTGGTGCGCGAAGCCGCCCGTGCCAAGGCCGCCACCGCGCGCGCCGAACTCGACGCCGCGCGGCTCGACGTCGGCTACGCGACCCTCCGCGCACCGTTTGCCGGCCGCGTCGGGCGCATCACCGTGCGGCCGGGCGACCTGATTCCGGCGGGCGGCACACTGACCACGCTGGTTGCCGCCGGCGGACTCGACGCCCGCGCCAGCGTGGCGCAGCAGGACTGGCCGGCACTGGCTGCCGCGCGTGCGCAGGGGCCGGTGGCGGCTGAAATATTTCACGATCTGGACGACACGCTGGCAGCGCGCGGCGAGCTGGTCTTTGTCGACAGCCAGCTCGATGCCGCCAGCGGCGCAGTGCCGATCAAGGTGCGGCTCGCTGACGCGCCGCCGGGTCTGCTGTCCGGCCAGGGCGTGCGCGTGCGGCTGATTCTCGGCGTCGAGCCCGCTGCGCGGGTGGTGCCGGAAGCCGCGCTGCAGCACGCGCAGGATGGCAGCTACGTCTACGTGGTGCGCGAGGGCAAGGCGGTGATCCAGCCGGTGACACTGCTGCGCGCGCTCGACGGCGAGCAGGCGGTGAGCGGCGACCTGCGCGCGGGTGAAGCGGTGCTGATCGAGATTCCGCAGCGGCTGAAAGCGGGCAGCGCGGTCAAGCTGGAAGGCGCGCGCCAGAACGCGCCTGCGCGCGAATCCCGCCCATGAACCTGTCGCGGATTTTCATCGAGCGCCCGGTCGCCACGCTGATGCTGGTGCTGGCGATTGCGCTGTTCGGCGCGCTCGCCTACAAGCAGTTGCCGGTCAACGACCTGCCGCAGGTCGATTTCCCCACGCTGCGGGTTTCCGCCAGTCTGCCCGGCGCCAATCCGGAAACCATGGCGAACACGGTCGCCACGCCGCTGGAACGCCAGCTGTCGACGGTGCAGGGCATCGAGTCGATGAGTTCGAAGTCGAGCCAGGGGTCGACCAACATCACCCTGCAATTCGAACTCGGGCGCGACATCGACGCCGCCGCGCAGGACGTGCAGACCGCCGTCGCGCAGGCGGCGCGCAATCTGCCGGACGGCATCGATCCGCCCCAGCTGCGCAAGATCAATCCGTCCGACTCGCCCATTCTGTATCTCGCCCTGTCGGCCGAGCGGCTGCCGCTCACCGAGCTCGACGCCATCGCCGATTCACACGTGGCGCAGCGCTTGTCGACGCTGTCCGGGGTGGCGCAGGTGCTGGTGTTCGGTTCGCAGAAATACGCGCTCCGGCTGTATCTCGATCCGGCCAAACTGCTGGCGCGCGGGCTGACGTTTGCCGACGTCGCGGCGGCGGTGCAGGCGGCCAACGCCAACCTGCCGTCGGGCACGCTCGACGGCGCCACCCGCGCCTACACAGTGAAGGCGCCGGTCGCGCTGGCCAACGCCAAGGACTTTGGCGACATCGTCGTCGCCTACAAGGACGGCGCTGCGTTGCGGGTGCGCGACCTCGGCCGCGCCGAGGACGGCGTCGAGGATGACAAGCGCAAGACCTGGTACAACGGCACCCGCGCCATCGTGCTGGCGGTGCAGCGCCAGCCGGGCGCCAACACGGTCGAGGTGGCCGAACGCATCCGCGCGATGCTGCCGCAGATCGAGGCCGAGCTGCCCGACGGGGTGAAGCTGGCGGTGCATTCCGACCGCTCGCGCTTCGTCAAGGATTCGTTGCACGAGGTCAATTTCACCCTGGTGCTGGCGCTGGGGCTGGTGATCCTCGTCATCTTCGCCTTTCTGCACAACGTGCGCGCCACGTTGATCGCCGCGCTGGTGCTGCCGAGTTCGCTGCTCGGCACCTTCGCCTTTATGCACCTGCTCGGCTACAGCCTCAACAACCTGTCGCTGATGGCGATCACGCTGGCGATCGGTTTTGTGGTCGATGACGCGGTGGTGGTGATCGAGAACATCGCGCGCCATCTCGACATGGGCAAGTCGCGCCTGCAGGCCGCGCTCGACGGCGCGCAGGAAATCGGTTTCACCGTGGTGTCGATGACGCTTTCGCTCGCCGCGGTGTTCCTGCCGATCCTGTTCATGGGCGGCATGATCGGCCGGCTGTTCCAGGAGTTCGCCGTTTCCATCGGCGTCGCGGTGCTGCTGTCGGGGCTGATCGCGCTCACGCTTACGCCCATGCTGTGCGCGCGCTGGCTGAGCCACGAGCCGATCAACAATCCCGTGTCGCGCGGGTTCGACAACACCTTCAACCGCTTCCGCAACTGGTACGGCGTCACCCTGCGCGCGTCGATGCGCCATCGCGCCGGCATGCTGCTGCTGTCGCTGGCGGTGCTGGTGGCGATGGGCTGGCTGGCAGGGCAGGTCAAGCAGGGCTTCATTCCGCGCGTCGATTCCGGCATGGTTTTCGCTAGCGTGCAGTATCCCGAAGGCATCCCGTTCGACGAACTGTCGCGGCGGCAGCAGCAGCTCGCCGCCCTCGTCCAGGCGCATCCGGCGGTCGAGGGCCTGATGTCGTCGGCCGGTCAGGGCGGCGGCGGCGTCAGTGGCGGCAACGTCGGCCGGCTGGTGATCCGCCTCACGCCTCGCGACACGCGCAACAGCGCCGATGAGATCATCGACGAGCTGCGTAAAACGACACGCAAGGTGAGCGGCGTGAACGTGATGCTGCAGAATCCGGCATCGATCAATGTCGGCGCGCTGGCGTCGTCGAGCGATTACCAGATCACGCTGACCTCGGGGAATTTCGCGTCCTTGAAGCAGGCATCGGCCGTGGTCGAAAAACGCCTCGGCGAGGTGCCGCTGATCGAGGACGTGAGCAGTGACCTCGAACTGCGCAATCCCGAACTGGGCGTGGTGCTCGACCCGCTCGAAGCGGCACGGCTCGGCATCGACGCGCGCCAGGTGCAGCAAACGCTGTACGACGCGCTGGGCGGCCGCCGCATCAGCGAAATCTACGGCACCAACGACCAGTACACGGTCAGCCTGAAGGCACTACCCGAAGCCCAGCTCGACCCTGCGATCATCGGACAGCTGCCGATCCGCACCGCGTCGGGCGGGTTGACGCGGTTAGATGCGGTAGCGCGCGTCGAAGCCGGCGTCGGCCCGGTCGCGGTCAACCATTACGGCCAGCAGCCCGCGGTCACGCTGTCGTTCAACCTGGCTGCCGGCGCGTCGCTCAACGAGGCGCTGGCGCAGGCGCTCGCCGCTGCCAACGAAGTGTTGCCTGCCGACGTCACTGCGCAGCTGGCCGGCTCGGCGCAAAAGTTCCAGGAATCGACCGTCACGCTGCCCTTGCTGCTGCTGTTCACCGTCCTGGTGATCTACATGGTGCTGGCGGTGCTGTACGAACACCTCGGGCATCCGCTCACCATTCTCACCGCGCTGCCGCTGGCCGGGTTCGGCGCGCTGCTGGTGCTGTTGCTGGCCGACCAGGAGCTCAATATCTTCAGCTTCGTCGGCATCATTTTGCTGGTCGGTCTGGTGAAGAAAAACGGCATCATGATGATCGACTTCGCGCTGACCCGGCAGCGCGCCGGCATGAGCGCCGAGGACGCCATCGTCGAGGCGAGCCTGGTGCGGCTGCGGCCGATCATGATGACCACCTTCGCCGCCATCGTCGCCACGCTGCCGATTGCCATCGGCTTCGGCACCGGCGGCGAGGCGCGGCGTCCGCTCGGCATCGCCGTGGTCGGCGGCCTGCTGTTCTCGCAGTTCCTCACGCTCTACATCACGCCCACGTTCTACGTCAGCATGGCGCAGTTCGAAGCCTGGCTGGCGCGCCAGCGCGCGCGCCTCGCCGGGGCGAAGTAATCAGATCAGGCTGGCCAGTGCGGCGTAACGCGCCAGCTTGCCCAGCGTCACCAGCAGCAGAAAACTGCCCACGCCGACGCGCAACACCCCGGCCACCAGGCACAGCGGATCGCCAACCACCGGCAGCCAGGCCAGCAGCAGGCTGGGGCGGCCGAAGCGGGCAAACCAGTGCTCGGCCCGCGCGATGTGACGCTCGGCTTTTTCGCTGCGCCGCATGGCCTGTCGGCCAAACCGCCCCATGGCGTAGGTGATCAGGCTGCCGAGCACGTTGCCGGCGGTGGCGGTCAGCACGCTGGCGAGCGGGTCGGCGCCCTGATGCAGGCGGTAAAGCAACAGCGCTTCGGAGCCACCCGGAAACAGGGTGGACGACAGCAGCGCCGAGCCGAACAGCGTCCAGTCCATCAGGCGGAAGCGGCGACCGCGGGCACGTTAACGTCCCTCGCTGGCGGGTAGCGGCGCCAGCAGCGCGCGGATGTCGCTCTCGCCGAATTTGGCCAGCGCGGCATGATCTTCGGTCAGTACGCTGGCGGCGAGCTCGGCTTTTTTCTCCTGCAGGGCGAGGATCTTTTCTTCGATGCTGCCCGCCACCACCAGCTTGTAGACGAACACGTTCTTGGTCTGGCCGATGCGGTGGGCGCGGTCGGTGGCCTGGTTTTCCACTGCCGGATTCCACCACGGGTCGTAGTGGATGACGGTGTCGGCCGCGGTCAGGTTGAGGCCGACGCCGCCCGCCTTGAGGCTGATCAGAAACACCGGCACGTCGCCTTCCTGAAACGCGCGAATGACCGATTCGCGGTCGGTGGTGTCGCCGGTGAGGATGACGTACTTGATCTTGCGTGCGACCAGCTCGGGTTCGATCAGCGCGAGCATTGAAGTGAACTGCGAGAACAGCAGCACCTTGCGGCCCTCGTCGAGCAGCTCGGGCAGCATGTCCATCAGCAGGTCGAGCTTGGCGCGTTCCTTGACCGATTTTGCCCCCGCGCTTTTCAGCAGGCGCGGGTCGCAGCACACCTGACGCAGTTTCAGCAGCGCGTCCAGAATCACGATCTGGCTGCGTGCAAAGCCCTTTTGCGCGATGGCTTCCAGCACTTTGGTGTCCATCGCGCTGCGCACGGTCTCGTACAGATCACGCTGGCCGCCGACGATTTCGGCGCTGCGCACGATGATGGTTTTGGGCGGCAGTTCTTTCGCCACGTCTTCCTTGCGCCGCCGCAGGATGAAGGGCGCGACGCGGCGCGACAGGATCCCGGCGCGGATCGCGTCGCCGTGTTTTTCGATCGGCGTGCGGAAGGTGCGGGCAAACTGTTTGCTGTCGCCCAAAAAACCCGGCAGCAGAAAATCGAACTGCGCCCACAGTTCGCCCAGATGGTTTTCCATCGGCGTGCCGGTGATGCACAGGCGATGCCGGGTGTCGATGTCGCGCACGATTTTGGCGGCGCGGCTGCCGGCGTTTTTCACCGTTTGCGCTTCGTCCAGAATCAGCACATGCCATTGCAGTTTGGCCAGCGTGTCGTGGTCGCGCCACAACAGCGGATAGGTGGTGAGCACGACATCGTGTTCGGGGATGCCAGCAAAGCGTTCGGCGCGATCCTTGCCGTGCAGCGACAACACGCGCAAATCCGGCGCAAAGCGTTCGGCCTCGCGTTTCCAGTTGAAGATCAGCGAGGTCGGCAATACCACCAGCGCCGGGCGGTCGAGCCGTCCGGCTTCTTTTTCCAGCAGCAGATGCGCCAGCGCCTGCGCGGTTTTGCCCAGGCCCATGTCGTCGGCGAGGATGCCGGAGAGATTTTGTTCGCGCAGATACTGCAGCCACGCCAGGCCTTCGCGCTGATAGGGGCGCAGTTCCAGTTGCAGCCCCTTGGGCGGTTCGATCGCCTGGATGCCGCCGCCGTGCTGCAACTGTCGGGCCAGCGCAATGACCGCAGCCTCGCCCTTGAACTGCCAGCTTTTTTGTTGCGCCAGCTCGGCCAAGCGCGGCGCATCCAGCCGCGAGACGCGCAACTCGCCGTCGGGCCGGGCATCGAACAGGTCGATCAGCGTGCGCGCCAGCGGCTTGATGCGACCGGCCGGGGCGAGGAAACGCGCGCCCTCGGGGGTGAGCAGGGTGACAGCCTCGCCATCGGGCAGGGTGTTCAGCTGGGCGGCGTCGAGCCAGCGCGGATCGCGGCGAAACAGATCATGCAGCAGGGGCGCCAGCGGCAGGCGCTGGCCCTCCAGCACCACGCCCAGGTCAAACGCCAGCCAGTCGTTGCCGCGCTCGGCAAATTCGGCCTCCCAGGCGTCGACCTCCAGCACGTGATGGCGGAAGTCGGCCGGCAGGTGCAGCACCCAGCCGTCGTTTTGCAGCGCGATGCGTTCGCCCGCCATGAAAATCGGCCAGTGCGCTTCGCTCGCCAGGCCGAACGCGTGCGGCGGCAGCTTGCTGCCATAGCTGATCGTGCGTGAGGGAACCGGCTTGAAGCCCGCCCGTTCGAGCTGTTTGAGGCAGGCCGCTTCGCGCTTGAAGTCGCGCTTGATCCGCACCGCCTCGCCCTGTTTGCTGGTGACGAATCCATTTTTATCGTTCGGCAACACGCTGAATTCGGCATAGCGAAACGCCAGCGTGGCGAAGTCGAACAGGTTGCTGCGATAGCCGCCCGGATAGTCGCGGTAAGGCCGCATGCCGAATGCGTCCAGCGAATCCAGCGTGAGGTGCGGCACCGGCGGCCCGTCGATGCAGCGCAGCTCGGTTGCGGCACTCAGACGCGGCAAGCTGGGCGCCAGTTCGGCCAGCGCGCTGGCTACCACCGGCACATCCAGCGCGGACAGCGGCGGCAGGTCGAGCAGGCGGGCAATCTGGCTCGCGCTGTGCGGCGAGTCGAGCACGCCGATTTCGCCGGATTCGCCATCGACGTACCACAGTTGCCTGAGACAGAGCGTGCGGGTGGCGGGCGGCTCGGCACCGAGGTGGGCGCGGATGCGCTGCTGCGCGTCGGTTTGCCAATTCAACAACGCGGCACGCGGATTGCCCGGCCGCAGCGGAACCGGGTTCGCCGCGTCGTAACACAAACGCCCGCTCGCCAGCATCCGTAGCAACGCCGTTTCGCCCTTGTCGCCCTTGAGGGTCAGGCTGGGAAGGTAAGCGTGCTTGTCGCGCATCGCCCACAGCAGCGGCAAAATCGTCATGTCCTCATCGTTGACGAAGCTCGGCGGATTGGTGAGCGCGCGCTCGACGTTCATCCACTCGTCGCCGTTCGCCAGTTGCTCCCGGTTGCCGCCCCGCGCCTTGATGAACTGCACGCGCAAGCCCCAAGGCGCCTGCGGCGTCAGGCAATAAAACAACTGCTCGGGTTTGACGGCGGGCTTCTTCGGCTTGGCCGTGATCGCCTCGGCACGGCGAAATCCCTCCAGCCAGTCGAGCACCGCCGGGTTGAGTTTTTCAGGCTGTTTTTTTTGCGCCAGCCAGGCCAGCAAGGTCGCCGCCGCGTGCTTGCAGGAATGGCCAACCGGACAGGTGCAGTCAGGCGTGATCGCGACGTCGCCAGCCCTATCCAGCGCACATTCGATCTCGACGCGATAGGGTTTGGGCGCGGTGCCCAGCACGTAAGCCTGGATCACGCCGTTGCTGGCTTCCAGCCGCGTAATGTAATGCAAATAGGGACGCGCTTTTTTCAGCGTATCCGCGTCAAACCAGCGCAGCACGTCGGCTTCGGTGAAATCGGGAAGGGTCATGGTGGTTGCGGGAAGGGAGTGGGCGGATTTTACGCGCTGCCCACCAGCGGCCGGATGCCGGGCAGGCGCGCAAAGCTGTCGCGCTTCACGGTGTCGATGAAATCAGCCACGAACGCTCGCGCGGCGTCGCCAGCGCGTACCGCAATGTGCAGTTCCGCCCACAGGCCATGCTTGCCGATAGGGCGCGCGGCAACGTAGCCGCGTTCGAGATAGGGCGCGACCGCCCACGCGGGCAGGGCGGCGAGCCCGCGGCGGCTGGCGACTAGTTGCAGGATGGCGACGGTGAGCTGCGCTTCGCGGCGCGGCGGTTTGATCCCGGCAGGCGCCAGCACGCGGCGGATCAGGTCGAGGCGGTCTTCCGGCACCGGGTAGGTGATCAGCGTGTGCGCTGCGAAATCGGCAGGCAGCAGCCATTTTTTGGCGGTCAGCGGGTGGTCCGGCGGCAGCAGCGCCAGCATTTCAAATCCAAACAGCGGCGCATAGACGATGCCGGGGCGCGGCGCGGTGTCGGAGGTGATGACCAGATCGGCCCGCTGATCGAGCAGCAATCCAATCGGGTCGGCCTGAAATCCGCCCAGCAGATCGAGCTCGACCCCCGGCCAGACATCGCGATAACGGTCCATCGCAGGCATCAGCCAGTCGTAGCAGGTGTGGCATTCCACCGCGATGCGCAGTTCGCCTGCATCGCCATCCTTGAGCTTGGCCAGGTCGCGCAGGGCGGCGTCTACTTGCGGCAGCGCGCTGTGTGCCAGCGCCAGCAGGCGGCGCCCGGCGGCGGTGAGGCCGAGCGGGCGCGCGGTGCGCTCGACCAGCGCCAACCCGAGCGCGTCTTCCAGCGCTTTCAGTTGATGCGACACGGCCGATTGTGTGAGGTGCAGGCGCTCGGCGGCGGCCGTCAATCCCCCAGCCTCGCTGACCGCCTGAAGCAAGCGCAGGTGACGCAGTTCGATATGAGATGAATTCATGATTTTGATGAAAACTATTCGTTTGTTTCATGTTACGCGTGCCCGCATCATGCCGTCCATCACCACATTGAGGAGCACAACATGGCACAGGCACACGTATTGGGGGTTCCGCGCATCGGCCCGAACCGCGAACTTAAATTTGCGCAGGAAGCCTTCTGGCGCGGCGACATCGACGAGGCCGCGCTGCAGACCGTGGCGAGCGGCATTCGGCAGGCCAACTGGCAGCGGCAACACACTGCAGGGCTGGATTTCGTCACCGTGGGCGACTTTGCGTTTTACGACCCGATGCTCAACCACGTCGCCTTGCTGGGCTGCGCGCCCAGGCGCTTCGGCTTTGGCGAGTCGATTGGCTTGTCCGAGTATTTCCAGCTGGCGCGCGGCAACACGGCGTGTCACGCAATGGAAATGACCAAATGGTTCGACACCAACTATCACTATCTCGTGCCCGAACTGAAAGCCGACTCGCAGTTTTCCCTCGGCGTGGAATGGCTGTTCGACGAAGTGATTGAAGCGCAAACGGCTGGGTTCAAGCCGAAGCCGGTGCTGATCGGTCCGCTGACGTTCTTGTATCTGGCGAAGGAAAAATCCGCCGGCTTCAATCGACTCGACCTTCTGGACAAGCTGTTGCCGGTGTACGCGAAAATTCTGGGACGGCTGCAGGCAATGGGGGTGGAATGGGTGCAGATCGACGAGCCGATCCTGGCGCTGGATTTGTCGGCCGAGTGGCGCAGCGCGTTCGAGCGGGCGTATCACGCATTGAACAGTGCCGGATTGAAGCTGTTGCTGGCCAGCTATTTCGGGCCGCTGCGCGAAAACCTGCTGGTGGCCTTGAAGCTGCCGGTGGCCGGCGTGCACGTCGATTGCGTGCGCGGTGCCGACGAGCTGGCGCAGGTGATCGACTGGCTACCGGCCACCCGGGTGCTGTCGGTCGGGGTGATCGACGGCCGCAATATCTGGAAAACCGATCTGGCCGCCGTGCTGGATCGTTTCGACGGCCTGCACCAGCGACTCGGCGACCGTCTGTGGCTGGCGCCGTCGTGCTCGCTGCAGCATGTGCCGGTGAGCCTGGCGAACGAGTCCCGTCTCGATCCCGAACTGAAGAACTGGCTGGCGTATGCCGACGAAAAACTCGTCGAACTGAGCACGCTCAAAACCGCGTTCAACACCGGGCGCCAGACCGTAGCCGTCGAACTGGCCGCCAACGCCGCCGCGCTGGGGGCACGGCGCAGCTCGACGCGGGTGCATGATGGCGCCGTGGCGGCCCGTCTACAGGCGCTCACGGCGCGACACGATGCGCGCAGCAGCGGCTTTGCGCTGCGTCAGGCCGCACAACGTGCGCGCTTCAAGCTGCCTGCGTTTCCCACCACC
This sequence comes from Gammaproteobacteria bacterium, assembly GCA_018831045.1. Classification (GTDB taxonomy): domain Bacteria; phylum Pseudomonadota; class Gammaproteobacteria; order Burkholderiales; family Thiobacillaceae; genus Thiobacillus. The sequence goes on from JAHJRA010000025.1 coordinate 119,040, forward strand.
ACCATCGGCTCGTTCCCGCAGACCGTGAACATTCGCAGCGCGCGCGCCCGCTTCAAGCTGGGCGACCTCAGCGAGGCGGACTACACCGCCGCGATGCAGCAGGCGATCCGCCACGCGGTCGAAACCCAGGACGCGCTGGGCATCGACGTGCTGGTGCATGGCGAAGCCGAGCGCAACGACATGGTCGAATACTTTGGCGAGCAGCTGGCCGGGTTCGCGTTTTCGCAGCACGGCTGGGTGCAGAGCTACGGCAGCCGCTGCGTCAAGCCGCCGATCATTTATGGCGACGTCTCGCGGCCGCACGCGATGACGGTGAGCTGGACGCGCTACGCGCAATCGCTGACCGCCAAGCCGATGAAAGGCATGCTGACCGGTCCGGTCACCCTCCTGCAATGGTCGTTCGTGCGTGATGACCAGCCGCGCGAAACGACCGCGCTGCAGATCGCGCTGGCGATCCGCGACGAAGTGGTCGATCTCGAAACCGCCGGCATCGGCATCATCCAGATCGACGAACCGGCCTACCGCGAAGGCCTGCCGCTGCGGCAGGCCGACTGGGCGAATTATCTCGACTGGGCGAGCCGCGCGTTCCGTATCAGCGCCAGCGGTGTGGGAGACGCCACGCAGATTCATACCCACATGTGCTATTCGGAATTCAACGACATCCTGCCCGCGATTGCGGCGATGGATGCCGACGTCATCACCATCGAGACCAGCCGTTCCGACATGGAGCTGCTGCGCGGCTTTGGCGACTTCAATTACCCCAACGAAATCGGCCCTGGCGTGTACGACATTCACAGCCCGCGCGTGCCCGACACCGCAGCCATGACGCGGCTGCTGGAAAAGGCGGCGCAGGTGATCGACCCGGACAAACTGTGGGTCAACCCCGACTGCGGCCTGAAGACGCGCGGCTGGCCGGAAACGGAGGCGGCGCTAGCCAACATGGTGGCGGCGGCGCGCAGCTTGCGGCAGCAACAGGAGGTGGGCAGGGAGCGGTTCGAGCAGGAAACCGCTGTCTGAACGGAAACGGTGAAACCGGGTTACCCACCTCTTTAGGAATCGAGGCGGGGGCTAGTCCGGCGAAGCCCTGACGGATCATGATTCATGAAACTGTCGGTCTGCCGCATCCGACATCGCGGCTCCGAATCCCCTTCGCCCTATGAACCGTCTCCCTCGGGCGGAGGAGATGAAACGGGGGTGGGCAGGGTTTATCTGCCGTCCCTTGCCTGGGTTGAAACCCGGGCGTTCACGCACATCCTTGATCCTTGTAGGCGGACCTTTTCAAAAACTACCTGCCTGCTGTGGCACCGGCGGCTATACAGCTTGAGTTGCAACCGGATGCAAGCTGTTCATCAGTCCAGCTTGTGCCCTGTTTTGTTCCCGGCAGGTGCCCGATTGCACCAAAGTGACTCTCTTTACGATGCCGTGTTTAACCGGAAATAATGTTAAGCAATTGATCCTTAATGGGTAAATTGTTTGGCACGCTGCGTGCTTTAAAATAACCGAGCACGCAAACCGCGAGGCCAGTTTGCTCAGGCAGTCTCCTCCGACTCGCGGCCTCTTCGGAGGCCGTCTTTTTTTACGGCGGAAAAATGGATCAAACATGCGTGTACTGATAGTTGAAAACCAGCCCGACCGGCTGGCGATGCTGGTGCCCGCGCTCGAAGCGGCAGGTTGCGTGGTGATGGCCACGCTCAATTCCGCACGCAGTCTGGATTCGCAGATACAGGCGTTGCGCCCCGACGTGGTGATCATTGCGCAGGACTCGCCCGACCGCGACACGCTGGAACACATCTGCGTGGTGAACCAGGACTGCCCGCGCCCGATCGTGATGTTCACCGACGACGGCAGCACGGAGTCGATCCGCGCGGCAACGCAGGCAGGGGTCACGTCTTATGTGGTGGACGGCCTCGATCCGGCGCGGCTGCGGCCGATTCTGGATGTGGCGGTGTCGCGTTTCGAAGCGCACCAGGCATTGCACGACCAGCTGGAACAAACCCGGCTCGAACTCAGCGATCGCAAGTTGATCGATCAGGCCAAGGCGCACCTGATCAAGCAAACCGGCGCGACCGAATCCGAGGCCTATCGCGAGATGCGCAAGACCGCGATGGATCGCGGCATGAAGCTGGCAGACGTTGCGCGGCTGGTTTTGCAAAGGCCGCTTGCCTGAATGGTGCATGCCTGAGTCAAGCAGCACTGAATGGGTGCACAAACCGGCTCGCCGGACAGGCAGAATCAAGCTTGAAACACATAAATCCCAATTAATACAATGATCTGACAAGCCTGGCACAGCCATTGCTAAACCTGAACTGAACAGCTGCAATGGCGTGGCTTTCAGGATCACCGAGCAAACTTGATATCAACGGACAAAGGCGTCCGCCCGCATTGGGCGACGCCTTTTTTATTTGGAGAACACTGTGAGCGACACCAAGAAAATCGTGCTGGTCAACGAACCGGTTGTGCAGGACACGAGCAAGCGGGATTTCATGAAAAAAACGGTTGGCCTGTCCGCAGCGGCTGCGCTGATGACGCTGGTTTCGCCGGGCGTGCGCCAGGGCGCCTGGGCAGCGGGCTCCGACGCGCCGGAAAAACCCAATCTGAGTATCGGCTTCATCCCGCTGACCGACTGCGCTTCAGTGGTGATGGCTTCGGTGAAGGGCTTCGACAAGAAATACGGTCTCACCATCACGCCGTCGAAAGAGGCCTCGTGGGCCGCAGTGCGCGACAAACTGGTGAACGGTGAACTCGACGCGGCGCATGTGCTGTATGGCCTGATCTACGGCGTGCAACTCGGCATCGGCGGGCCGAAGAAAGACATGGCGGTGCTCGCCAGCATCAACCACAACGGTCAGGCCATCTCGCTGTCGAACCAGCTCAAGGCCAAGGGCGCCATCGACGGCCGCTCGCTCGCCAAGCTGGTGAAGGCCGAACCGCGTGAATATACCTTCGCCCAGACCTTCCCCACCGGTACCCACGCGATGTGGCTGTACTACTGGCTCGCCGCCTACGGCATCGATCCCTTCCGCGACGTCAAGAACATCGTGGTGCCGCCGCCGCAGATGGTCGCCAACATGCGCGTCGGCAACATGGACGGTTTCTGCGTGGGCGAACCGTGGGGGGCGCGCGCGATCCGCGACAACATCGGCTTCACCGCGGTGACCTCGCAGGAAATCTGGAAAGATCATCCGGAGAAAGTGCTGGGCACCACGGCTGCGTTTGTCGAGCAGTATCCGAACACCGCGCGCGCCATGGTGGCGGCGATTCTCGACGCGTCGAAGTACATCGACGACATGAAGAACCGCTCCGAAGTCGCCAAGGTGATTTCGGCCAAGTCCTACGTCAACACCGACTTCGACTCGATCGAAGATCGCATGCTCGGCCAGTATGACAACGGCAACGGCAAGAAGTGGAAGGATCCCGACTACATGAAGTTCTACAACAACGGCATGGTCGGTTTCCCCTACCTGTCGGACGGCATGTGGTTCCTCACCCAGCACAAGCGCTGGGGCCTGCTGAAGGATCACCCCGACTATCTGGCCGTGGCGAAGAAGGTCAACCGCATCGACATCTACAAGCAGGCCGCAGCGATGACCAAGACCCCGCTGCCTAAATCAGACATGCGCACCAGCAAGCTGATCGACGGTGTGGTGTGGGACGGTAAGAACCCGAAGGCGTATGCCGACGGCTTCAAGATTAAAGCCTGACCAAAATTAAAGCCTGACCACGATCCAAACCTCAATCAATTCAAGCCAAGGAGAGGCCATGACACCCGAAAAAATCATGCTGGTACGCAGCAGCTGGCAACAGGTTCTCCCGATCAAGGACACTGCGGCGCAGTTGTTCTATGACCAGCTGTTCGAACTCGATCCCTCGCTGCGCAGCATGTTCAAGGGCGACATGGTTGAGCAGGGCCGCAAGCTGATGACGATCATCAATACCGCCGTCAACAGCCTGGATGATCTCAGCCCGATTCTGGGCGCGGTCGAGGAGATGGGGCGTCGCCATGTCGGTTATGGCGTAACGGCAGCGCATTACGACACGGTGGGCAGCGCGCTGATCTGGACCCTGGGCAAGGGTCTTGGCGAGCAGTTCACCCCGGCGGTCAGGGATGCCTGGGTGGAAACCTACACCACGCTGGCATCCGCCATGAAACAGGCGGCTTACGCCCCGGCGTAAAAACCCGGTTGCCTGACCGGTCGATACGGGCAGGCAACCGAAGACGTCGTCAATACTCAGGAGTGCGATATGAGCGCAATCAATGCAACACCCGAAAATTTAAGTGAAATCCTGTCAGGCGATGATGTCGTCCTGGCATCCAAAGAGGCGTCGGTCGCCGTTTCCCGCGCCCGTCGTACCCCCTATTTTGAAACCGAGTCGGGCAAACGCCTGATCGAAGGCACGGTGAACCTGTTCAAGGCCGCCGTGCCGCCGCTGCTCGGCATCCTGTTTTTCGCCGCGCTGTGGGCGCTGGTTGCCAACACCAACAAATCCATCCCCGGCCCGGTTGAAACCTGGGGCGCGGCAGTGGTGCTGTTTTCCGACCCGTTCTACAACAACGGCCCCAACGACATGGGCATCGGCTGGAACATCCTCAATTCGCTGTATCGCGTCGGCCTCGGCTTTGGCGCGGCAGCGGTCATCGGGATTCCGCTCGGCTTCATGATCGGACGCTTCCAGTTCCTCAACCAGATGCTGTCGCCGATCATCAGCATCCTGCGCCCGGTGTCGCCGCTGGCCTGGTTGCCGATCGGCCTGCTGGTGCTGCAAAAAGCCGAACCGGCGTCGATCTGGGTGATCTTCATCTCCAGCATCTGGCCGATGGTGCTCAACACCGCCGCCGGCGTGCAGCGCATCCCGCAGGACTACATGAACGTCGCGCGGGTGCTCAACCTGTCGGAGTTCAAGGTGTTCACCAAGATCCTGTTTCCGGCGGTGCTGCCTTATGTGCTCACCGGCGTGCGGCTGTCGATCGGCGTCGCCTGGCTGGTGATCGTCGCGGCAGAAATGCTCACCGGCGGCGTCGGCATCGGCTTCTGGGTGTGGGACGAGTGGAACAACCTCAACGTCGCCCACATCATCATCGCCATCTTTGTCGTCGGCATCGTCGGGCTGCTGCTCGAGCAGATGCTGATGTTGATCGCAAAACGATTCTCATACGACTAGGGATCAGGGGTCGGGATTCAGGGACTGGGGAATGGGCTTCGCGCCTCATTCACTGCGCGGCCAAAGGCCGCACCTCCCCTGAATCCTGATCCCTGAATCCTGGCCCCCTAACAACTGGCTCCGCTCCCTCGAAAGGAAAAATGATGCAATCCTACGTCCAGATCGAAAACGCCTCGATGGTGTTCAGCACCAAAAAAGGCAAGTTCACCGCGCTCACCGACATCAACCTCAACGTCGATCAGGGCGAGTTCATCGCGCTGATCGGCCACTCGGGTTGCGGCAAGTCCACCCTGCTGAATCTGGTAGCGGGGCTGCTCGACGCCACCAGCGGTGTGCTGCTGCTCGCCAACAAGGAGATCAAGGGACCGGGGCCGGAACGCTCGGTGGTGTTCCAGAACCATTCCCTGCTGCCCTGGCTGACGTCGTTCGAGAACGTCTACCTCGCGGTGGAAAAAGTGTTCGGCGGCAAGGAAACCAAAGCACAACTCAAGGCGCGCACGACCGCCGCGCTGGAGCTGGTCGGCCTGACCCATGCGTCGAGCAAACTGCCCGGTGAAATCTCGGGCGGAATGAAACAGCGCGTCGGTATTGCCCGCGCACTGGCGATGGAGCCGAAAGTGCTGCTGATGGACGAGCCCTTCGGCGCGCTCGACGCACTGACCCGCGCCCACCTGCAGGACGAGCTGATGAAGATCGTCGCCGCGACGAAAAGCACGGTCATCATGGTGACGCACGACGTCGACGAAGCCGTGCTGCTGTCCGACCGCATCGTGATGATGACCAACGGCCCGGCCGCCACCATCGGCGAAATTCTCAGCGTCGATCTGCCGCGTCCGCGCGAACGTCTGGCGCTGGCGCACGACCCTGCCTATCACGCGCTGCGCAGCCAGGTGCTGGAATTCCTCTACAGCCGGCAGATGCGGCCCAAGGAGGCCGCCTGATCCCACGTTCATGACCCCCGGCCCCGGTTCACACTGGAAACAGTATCGTGGCGACCCGGCCATTCGTGGCGGGTTGTTCGAGCAGTGTCGGGTGCGTTCGGCAATGGACGACCAGTTCAACGAGACGTTTGCCCAGGTCGAACGGCTGATGTGCAGTCACGGCGTGTTTCACGCCAAGCTGCATTTTTCCAGCAGCCGCGCCACGCTCTGGCTGTACAGCGATCCCCACCGCTACCGGGTGCTGTCGGTGGACGAGTTGCTGAACGCCACGCCCTGCCACGATTGCCCGTCGACGCATTACCCGCTCGACGCTGTCGTCGACTCGCAGCACATCCGCCCGATTCTGGAAATGTTCCGCACCCTGCGTTTTTCCGATGAACAACTTTACCTGCGCTCGGGCTCGCTCAATCTCATCAACGGCATGGTTGGGCTGAATTTTTCTTGCGACGGCAGCCACTACCTGCCCGCCGAAGAGTTTCTGGCATCGCCGCTGGCGCGCTGGTTCAGCCCGTAACGCGCAGCGATGGCAATGTGCTGCCCCTGCATCCTCAGGCGGGTCGAGCGCCTTGGATGAACAGGGGGCGTTCAGCCATCCGGGCACGTGCGCGGCGCCATTGCGCTTGAGCCCGACGCCGAAAACAGGCACGATGAAGCCCGTCTGAACGAATCATTCCACGCCATGACTTATTGCGTCGCCATCAAGACGGACAGCGGACTGGTTTTTGCCTCCGACTCGCTTACCAACGCCGGCATCGACAATGTCAGCACCTATTCCAAAATGCACACCTTTGTCGAGCCGGGCGAGCGCATGTTCGTGCTGCTGGCGGCGGGCAACCTCGCCACCACCCAGAGCGTCGTCAAGCGTCTGCGTGACGATTGCCGGCTCGGCAACCCCATCTGTCTGTCCAATGTCTATTCGATCAGCGACGCGGTCGAATACATCGGCACCGTTTCCACCGAAGTCCAGCGCACGCAGGCGGCGCGCGACGCCAACACCAATTTCGACGCCACGTTCATCTTTGGCGGCCAGATCGCCGGCCAGGCGCCCGAAACCTACATGGTCTATCCGCAGGGCAACCACATTCACGAATCGGCCGCGCATCCGTTCCTGCAGATCGGTGAAACCAAATACGGCAAGCCGATTCTCGACCGCGTGATCCGCCACGACACGCCGCTGGAGCAGGCTGCACGCTGCGCGCTGGTGTCGATCAACTCGACCATCCGCTCCAACCTCACCGTCGGCCCGCCGGTCGAACTGCTGATCTACAGTGCAGACACATTCAATGGCGGCCGCCGCCTGAGCCTTTCGGAAGACCATCCCTACTATCGTTCGCTGGCCAGTGCCTGGAACGAAGGCCTGCGCCAGGCGCTCAACAACCTGCCACCGTTCGAATGGGAAAGCCAGCCGCAGCCGCTGCAGGTGGTGGCAGCCAGTGGTAGTGGGCAGATGCAGGGGTGAGGGGTGGGGAGCGGTAAGCCGCCTGGCCTGACTGCCAGCGCGGGTTTCTTTGCTAGGGGAAAACAGTCATTCAGCGATTCCCCAAACATCATGTTGATCTCTTTACACGGTCTCGTTTAAACCCTGCCTCAAGGGTCGGGCAAGAAAAGACAGTTGAGGATTGTTTTCGCTATGGCCGGTCCTCGGCCTGAGCAGCCCGTCAGGCTGACCGTTCCATGTGTCCGGTGTTCGGCGCTTACCGGTCAGCTCCATTCAACGTCTGACATAACCGGCGCTGCGCGGCTTCATCGCGCAGCGTCCGTGTTGATGGATGAGTTATGCCGATAGCGCACCACGTGCATCCTAGATCGTCAGCGCGCCGTCATTTCTTGGGCGATGTCTCCGTTGGCTTTGCGCATGTGACTCTTGCCAGGAAATGGGGTACGAGCGTCGTGTTTGCCGTGTCGTGAAGCCGCGACTTGATTACAGCGAGAGCTTCGATGATCTTCTGGATTGAGCCTTCGGAAAAGTCTGCGCTGAAGGGCATGGAAAGCGTGACGTCTGAATTGTCCAAGCCGACTGTTTCAGCTGTAATTCGTCCATAGGCGGTCTTAGCCTTTGCGCTGGCAGCCAAGCCGATGAGACTGCCATCGAACGAGCTTTCAGAGGTCCACAGGTCAATCTTTAATCGCAATCCGGCACCGACGCGCCCATATCCGTAGAAATTGTTACTCGCATCCACGATAGGTTCGGTACGAGACTTCATGAAGTCCATTACTATCTTACGGTGGTTCAGGTCAGTCTTGAACCAGTACACTTGCCCTCCGCCCTCGACCTCCTCGCTCGACACGTCCATGGACAGATTTGGGAGCAACTTGTTAATTTCAGCCGTGGTGGTCGGAAAGGCTTCTCGCGTCACAGTCGGGGTGTTACTGACCAACTTTACGGTCGTATAGTCGTTCGCCTGAAATGCCGGCACGGGGATATATCTGAGGTCTCCATCGCATCTCATTAATTCTGTGAGTGCTTTTCCTTGCTCTGCTCCGTCTCCAGGCAGGGCGATGACGGTACTTAACGGTGCAGAGCTCGCAGGTAATGTTGAACAGGCACTGAGTATTAATGGGAGAACTGCAGAAACGATTCCGGACCAGGGTCGCATGTGAGACTCCTTTAATGTTGGTTGTAGAAAGGATTACGAGGGTAGCAAAAGTCGGCGCTGGCGGGACGGCGACCTTAAGGGCATAACGTTTGAGCTCAGCCGCCTGCGGAGGCTGGCAAAGCCAGCCGTAGCAGGTCGGCTGCAGCGAAGGGTAGGTATCAGCCACTGGGCGCAGGCGGGTAAAAGGCAGCGCACTCTCGGCCTAGTGGTCCATCCGCGAAGGTATTGCCGGAACAGCAATCAAGCCCGTCTCTGCCAACAAGCGTTCCGTCACGACACGCCCCGGGAAGCAGCTTCTTCCAAGTTGTTCCCTTAGAGTTGGGGCCACCTTTACCGAATCTTTCGTATGCACAACGAAGCGTTCGCTGCTCGCGTTTGGGGCGCGCTGCGTTGTACGTAGCTTGACCTTCCTTGATGCACTGATCGTAGTTGACGCGATCAGCTCTTCTTGCATTCGTTGCAGCCTCAATCAGAGCGGCGCACTCCTTTACATTAGGAGTTGCGATGCAATTGGTGCGGCCCGCAAGCTCAGCCGCTGCTTTCTTCAAGGCTTTACACTTTGCGGCAAGTGATGGCTGGCTGGGGTTTCCTTCGCACGCCTGCGAGTAGAAGGCGGGCGTGAAGTCGAAGGTCATCGGAGAGGGGCCGCCACCGCGATAGATTGCCTCAAGACACTGCCTCCCTCCAGATTGAAGGCAGAGTCGGCAGACGACACCCGGCGTGCACTTCGTGAAAGAACCCTGTGTGGACTTGGGGTCATGAGCAAACTCTGTCCCGTTTAGGGTGTGATGAAACACCACATGAGCATCGCAATTAGCCGGGCACGAGAGTCCATCGTCGTAGATGGTCAGGCGGACATCGGCAGCGAATGCACTCTGAACGCCTGCAAGAAGTATTACGGAAATGAGGTGGCGTAGGTAACGCATGTTCTGATACCTAACGTCGCCCATAAGCCGCGCGAACGAAGCGCAGCGAAGAGAGTGTCGGCTTGATGGGTTTGTTAGCCATTGGTAATACTGAGCAAGACCAAATCGTTATCTTTCTTCGTTAGAAATATCCGCAAGCCATGATGGCGAATGACATAAATTTCTTCCGAGGTGTCTGGTACACGATGAATGTTTGGATTGCTCTCGATACCTTGCACGGAAATCGACTCAAGTAGCGCCACCAGCTCGCTAAGAGAAACTTGTTTTCCCACATCTCTCGACTCAAATCGGTCTTGAAAGTGTTTGGTTAGGAGAATGCTCATTTGGTCTTAACCTCCAAATTCTTCAGGACCGTCTTGGCATCGACCAACGATGCTTTCTCAGGATCAGATCTTACGAGTGCAGCCAAACCCTCCAATTTCGTCTTTCGAATGTGTGCGATGCAATGCTGATCATCTGCGTATCGTAGGAGGTTTTCATCGTGATTAAGAAATACGAGATGGACGCCTAACCAGCAAGCCGCACTGCCCAATAACCACCAGAAAGAGGAAACCTTTGTGGCAAGAGACCAATCAAGGGTTCCATTTGGGGTGACCTGTGTAGCAAAGATGCTGGACAGGACACCAATCGCAATTGTCAGGAGCAGTGTGATCGCAAGGCGCAAACGCGGCGATCCAGCTATTTGTTTCACTTAGGTCGCTACCTTCATTATTGATATGGCTAACAGTTATTCAACAGACCCATGGGTCCGGACATTAATTAATATAGAGATGGCTGTCATGGCGGCTTATCTTGATGATTATTATCGGTCTTTTTAGTGATCGGTCTCTATATTACGTTATGAAAAAGGAGACGAAGCGGAAGAAATCTTAATGCAAGCATTCTGGAATTGATATACAACTTTAATATTAGTTGGGGGTCCCGTATGGCCGGACGGCCCATCTTAAATTATGAAACGGACAACTGCTCTTGCTGACTAAACGGAAGGAGGAGCTGGCCTGACCGACCGCTCAGGGTCGTGAGTGTGAGTTCGCTGTCTTGAAAAGCTGCCGTTCAACGTGATTCACGGTCAAGTGGCCGGTAACCGACATATTACCGACCGAGACTGTCTAGCACGCGAATGGCCGTTGAGGCCGAGTACCGGACAGACGAAGCAGTCAGCCTGGCAGACAGAATCGGGTCGAAAGCTGTAACTGGCGCGAACAGAATGCCTGTCCTGACAAGCGCTGTATGTCAGATGGACGAATCGAACTTGCAGTCACGTCGTTTCTATTCTCCGCTCGCCATCTGACCCGCCCCTTGCTTGTAACAGACAGTCCGCTTACTGACTGTCACCATACGCATCCACGATGCTGAACGCACCAGGGTGAGCCGGGCCGGGCTCACTCACTTCCCGGTTTTCGCCGCCCGCGCCAGCAACAAAGCCCGCTCCCGCGCGTTCTGCGCCAACTGCGCCGCGCGCGCGAATTCGGCGCGCGCTTCTTCGATGCGATCCAGCTTGGCCAGCAGATCGCCGCGCACCGCCGGCAGCAGGTGATAGGTCTTGAGCGCCGGTTCGGTCGCGAGCGCCTCGACCAGTTCCAGCCCGGCGGCTGGGCCGTGCGCCATGCCGACGGCGACGGCGCGATTGAGCGCCACCACCGGCGAGGGCGCGACCTGCGCCAGCGCGTCGTAGAGCGCGGCGATGCGCGACCAGTCGGTGTCGGCGGCAACGGCGGCCCGGGCGTGACAGGCGGCGATGGCGGCCTGCAGGGTGTAGGGCCCGAACGGGCCGGGCAAGCCCTCGGCGTGCGCCAGCGCGGTCAGCCCGCGACGGATCAGCAGGCGATCCCAACGCGTACGGTCCTGATCCATCAACAGCACCGGCTGACCCGACACATCGACGCGCGCGGCGAGTCGGGACGCCTGGATTTCCATCAGCGCGAGCAAGCCATGCACCTCGGCGACGTCTGGCAGGCGGCTGGCGAGCACGCGGCCCAGACGCTGTGCTTCCTCGCACAGCGCGGGACGCATCCAGTCGTCGCCCGCCGTGGCGGCATAGCCTTCGTTGAAAATCAGGTAGAGCACTTCCAGCACCGACGGCAGCCGCGCAGTCAGTTCTGCGCCGCGCGGCGTCTCGAAGGGCACGCGCGCTTCGGCCAGCGTGCGTTTGGCGCGCACGATGCGCTGCGCGAGGGTGGCGGCGGGTTTGAGATAGGCGCGCGCGATTTCCTCCACCGACAGGCCGCCGACTACTTTCAGGGTCAGGGCCGCGCGTGCCTCGGGCGATAGCAGCGGATGGCAGGCGGTGAAAACGAGCGCGAGCAGGTCGTCGCCGATGTCGTCGTCGAGCGCGGCATCCACCGCTTCGGCGAAATCGGCTGCGCGGATGGCGTGTTGCGTGTCGAGTTCGACCGCGAGTTCGCCGTGTTTGGGCGCGGCCTGCGTGCGATGGCGCAGCACGTCGAGCGCGCGCCGCTTGGCGGCGGTGGTCAGCCAGGCCGCGGGATTGTCCGGCACGCCTTGCGCCGGCCAGTGCTCCAGCGCCGCGACCAGCGCATCCTGCGCACACTCTTCCGCCAGCGCCAGGTCGCGCGTGAGCCGGGCGACGGCGGCGACGACTCTGGCCGACTCGATATGCCAGATCGCGGCGAGCGTGTCGGCGACCGCCGTCATGCCGCCAGGCTCACCATCGGCTTGAAGCCGCCCCAGAACATGCGCTGGCCATCGAACGGCAGAGTCGTTGGATCGGCGTGTTCCATGAAGGCGAGCCGCGGATCGGCTATCACTTTGGCGTTCACGCGGTCGCGATCCTTGCGCGACTTGAAGACGATCCACGAGAACACCACGGTCTCGTCGGCTTTCAGTTTTACCGCCTGCGGAAACGAAGTGTGCTTGCCCGGTTGCACGTCGTCGGCGACGCATTCGCGGACTTCGAGCGCGCCGTGCTCGATCCAGATCTTGCCGGCCTTGCGCGCGAGGCGGCGGTATTCAGCAAGCTTCGCCAGCGGAACCGGCAGCACGTAAGCATCGACGTAGGGCATGTCAGTCTCCTTGTGCGGGATTCATCTGAAACACCTCCCAGACGTGTCCGTCCGGGTCCTGGAAGCCGTGCTGGTACATGAAACCGTGATCCTGCGGCGCGTTGTAGGTGTTGCCGCCGGCGGCCACCGCCTCGCGCACCATCTCGTCTACCGCATCCCGGCTGTCGAGCGGCAAGGCCAGTATCACTTCGGTTGCCGCACGTGCGTCGGCGGGCGGATGCGGGGCAAAGCCGGCGAAGCGTTCGCGCATCATCAGCATGGCGAAGATGTTCTCGCCGACGATCATGCAGGTGGCGGTGTCGTCGGTGAAATTCGGGTTGAAGGTGAAGCCGAGGCGGGTGAAGAAGGCGATGGACGCCTTGAGGTCGGCGACGGGCAGATTGACGAATATTTGTTTGACCATCATGTTCAGTCTCCTTTTTCGGCCTGTGTCTTGAGTGCGGCGAGGCCGGTTTCGAAATCACGCCCGATCATTTCGTCCATGTTCACGAACAGCCCCATGAGCTTGAACATGAAGGGGCTCGCGCCGGTCATCGTCCAGCCGACGCGTGTGCTGCCGGCGACCGGTTCGAGCGCGAACACGGCTTCGTTGTGCGCTTCGAAGGGCACGGCGAAATCGAGCTTGAAGCGGACTTTTGACGGCGGCGTCGATTCGACAATTTCCATGCGTCCTTCGCCGACCTCCTTGTTGCCCTTCCAGGCGTAGGCCGCGCCGATGCCGGACGCGGGGCCGGCATACGTGCGCTGCATGGCCGGGTCCTTGCGCTCGTAGGGCGACCAGGCGCGCCAGTTCTGCAGGGTGTCGATCAGCGGGAAAATTTTCTCCGCCGGCGCGGCAACGACCACGCTGCGTTCGACGCGGAAGTCGTCGGGTCGGGTCGCGGCGTAGATCAGCACCAGCACGATCAGGGCGACGAGACCGATGAGGATGGTTTTCAGCACGGGGATTTCCTTGTCGATTGGCTTTCAGGACTCGCGGGGGTGTCAATTACCCAAACCCAGCGCGCGCGTCGGCGCATCGTCCGCGATCGGCCGCACTTCCACGCAGCCGCGCTGCGCACCAGGGATGCGGGCGGCGATTGCGAGCGCCGTGTCCATGTCCGGCGTTTCGATCAGGTAGTAGCCGCCGAGCATTTCCCGCGTTTCGGCGAAGGGTCCGTCGGTGACGTGCGCCTGCCCATCGCGCACGCGCACGGTTTTCGCCGTGCCGGGCGGGGTCAGGCGGTTGCCGGAAACGAAATGGCCCTCACGCTTGATCGCCTCGGTGAACGCGGCGTACTCGGCGAAATGCCCCGCCGCGTCGGCGGGCTCGAGGTGTTCCATCATCTGTTCGGCGCAAATCAGGCAAATGAATTTCATGGCTGCGTCCTCAAGCTTTTGCCGCGCGTTCGAGCGTGGCGATGTCGATTTTTTTCATCCGCATGGATGTCTCCTGCGTTGCCCGGGACAGTCCGGGTTCATTTTCACGACGTACGGAAACAGGCGAATTCGACAGTGAGCGAAGAATTCTCTGTGTGTTGCATCGTTCTGGCGCTTCAGCCGCCTGCGATGGCGCCGACGATGACCAGCGGCTCGCGTCCGGCGGCGACTTCATCCGGCAGCAGCGCATCGGGGGCGAGATTCGACTGATCCTCCTGGCAGGCGTAGAAGCGCACCAGCGGACGCCGCCGGCCGGTGGCGCGGTCGCGCACGGCGCCGGTGAGCATGGGGTAGGCCGCTTCGAGCGCGTCGAGCACGGCGGCGAGCGTGACTGGGCCGGCCAGATCGAGCTCGACCTCGGTGGTGCTGCAGCGCGCCAGCGTGTACAGGTGATACGGCAGCACGACGCGGACGGTGTGCCTGTCGAGATCGGCAGCCATGTCAGGGCAGCGTCTGCACGCTGACCGAGAGCACGGCCGGCAGGTCGCGCACGATCGTCTGCCAGTGGTCGCCCGCGTCCGGCGAGACGTAGACCTGACCGCCGGTGGTGCCGAAGTACACGCCGCAGGGATCGAGTGCGTCCACCGCCATCGCGTCGCGCAGCACGTTCACGTAGCAATGCTGCTGCGGCAGGCCGTCGGTCAGCGCATCCCAGGCGTTGCCGCCCGCCCGGCTGCGATAGACGCGCAGCTTGCCCTCGGGCGGGTAATGCTCCGAATCACTCTGGATCGGCACCACGTAGACGGTGTCGGGCTCGTGCGCATGCACCGCCATCGCGAAACCGAAATCGCTGGGCAGGTTGCCGCTGACTTCGAACCACGAATCGCCGGCATCGTCGCTGCGCATCACGTCCCAGTGCTTTTGCATGAACAGCGTCTCCGGCCGCGCCGGATGCATCGCGATGCGGTGCACGCAGTGGCCGACTTCGGCCTCGGGGTCGGGGATGTATTGCGAATGCAGGCCGCGGTTGATGGGGCGCCACGACGCGCCGCCGTCGTCGCTGCGGAAGGCGCCGGCCGCCGAGATCGCCACAACCATCCGCGCCGGGTTCGCCGGATCGAGCAGGATGGTGTGCAGGCACATGCCGCCGGCGCCCGGCATCCATTTCGCGCCCTGCTGTTCGCGCAGGGCGGGCAGTTCCTGCCAGGTCATCCCGCCGTCGGTGGAGCAGAACAGCGCGGCGTCCTCGACGCCGGCGTAGACCGTGTCCGGGTCGGTCGGCGAAGGTTCCAGGTGCCACACGCGCTTGAACGCCCACGGTTTCGGCGTGCCGTCGTAATGCAGATGCGTGCCCGGGTCGCCGGCGTAGCGAAAATCGTTGCCGACCGGATTCCAGGTCGCGCCGCCGTCGTCGGAGCGCTGGATCACCTGGCCGAACCAGCTGCTGGTCTGCGAGGCATAGAGCCGGTCGGGGTTCGCCGGCGAACCGGCGATATGAAAGATTTCCCAGCCGCCGAAATGCGGCCCGCTTACCTGCCAGTCGCGGCGAGCGGCGTCGGAGGTGAGGATGAACGCGCCCTTGCGCGTTCCCACCAGGATACGGATACGGGGCATCTTGCTCTCCTTGCAGAAAAGAGTCAGCACGCCGCGACGTGGCGTGCGAAGTTGTCGAGAATCGCCTGCCAGCCTGCGCGCTGGTATTCGATCGGGAACGTGGTTTCGGGATCGAAGGAAACGCGCACCCGCACGCCGTCGGCCGTCTCGTCGAACTCGACCTGCCCGGTGCGGTCGCCGAAGGCGTATTCGATCAGGCGCTGCGGCACGATGCGGGTGTAGGTGCCGGCAAAATCGAAGCCCTGGCTGCCGTCCCTGGCTTCCATGCGCGAAGAAAAGGCGCCGCCTTCGCGCAGATCCACGCTGGCAGCGGTGGTATGCCAGTCGTCCGATGCGGCGTTCCACTGCACGATGTCCGCAGGGGTGGTGTAGGCGCGCCAGACGGTCTCGATGGGCGCGGCGACGGTGGTTTCGACGGTCACTTTCATGAAGGATTCCTTAAGGATAATGGCGCTTCGTCCGCTGGAGCGCCTTGTTGGGTGTATACGCCACCATGCCGCTAGTCTGCCGCCGGGGGCGAACTGAGACTCTTGCTATAGAAGCCTGATTGATCAAAGCAGCAGACGCGCTTCTTGCCTGAAGAAAGCATGTCACAGGCGCCTTCTACCCGACTTTTTCGGGTCTTGGCTTGCTTGGCAGACTCAACCCAGTGTATCCAGTCAAGGCGTGCGATGGTCGTGGTGTCATTCCAAGCAGCCTTGGCTGCCGGACACGCCGCAAGCGCTTCCTGTAGGTCATCGGGCGGCAGCGGCTCCGGTTCCGGATCGGCCGGCGCAATTTGAATGGTAACCACCTCACCGATACTCGCATGGGCGGCCTCGCGCAGTTCCCGACTCACCCTGAGCCAATGGCTTAACTGGCCGTCCGGCTCAAGCGTCGCTTGAAAAGGGTGTCCGTTTAGGGTGCCTTCCACGGAGGTTCTACCGCGCCTTGGCAACGTGTCACTTGCGGTTTTCGGTAGAACCAGAAAGGCCCATGAGTCGTCCTTACCGGGCTTCGCCGGACGAAGTAGCTTTGTCTTGAATGTAGACGCATCTGCTCTTGTCATTTCAGGATTCCTTAGACACCCAACGCGCCGCTTGAACGCCAGAAATCTCAGCCATGGCGCGCTGCCTCGATCGTGGCGATATCAATCTTTCGCATCGTCATCATCGAATCAAACGCGCGCCGGGCTTCGTCGCCGCCGGCGGCCATCGCCTCGCTCAGCGCGCGCGGCGTGATCTGCCAGTTCACGCCCCAGCGGTCCTTGCACCAGCCGCATTCGCTTTCCTTGCCGCCGTTGCCGACGATGGCGTTCCAGTAACGGTCGGTTTCTTCCTGCGAGTCGGTGGCGACCTGGAACGAAAACGCCTCGGTGTGCGGGAACGCCGGGCCGCCGTTGAGCCCGAGGCAGGGGATGCCGAGCACGGTGAAGCGCACGGTGAGCACCTGTCCGGCTTTGCCGCCCGGGTAATCCGCCGGGGCATGCCAGATCTCATCCAGCGACGAATCGGGGAAGGTCGCGGCGTAAAAACGCGCGGCGGCTTCCGCCTCACTGTCGTACCAGAGGCAAAGGGTGTTCTTTGGGATCGGATTCATTGCAGGACTCCTTTCATTTGACATAGCACGGCGCGCACTCGCGCACCTCGACGGTGGCGAAGCGCGCGGCGGGACAGGCCTTTGCGATTTGCACGGCCTCGTCGCGGCTGGCGCACTCAATCAGGAAGAAGCCGCCGACCATTTCGCGCGCCTCGGCGAAAGGGCCGTCGATCAGGTTGGTCTGCGCATCGCGCTGCTGGATGCGCACACCGTGACTGTCCGGGAGCAGCGATTCGCTTGCCAGCAACTGCCCGCGCGCGGCGAGCCCCTGGCCGAACTCGACCATTTCGGCGTAGAGCGTGCGGCCCTCGTCCTCGCTGCGGGTGTCGCGCTGGCCGCGCGGCTCGACGATCATCAGCATGAATTTCATTGCAGTGTCCTCGTTGGGGTTGGGAAGGGATTTCCACCACATGGCCTGGCTTACTGCATCGAATGCAGGCCGACGAGATTGCCCTCGGTGTCGTGGACCAGCGCGATGTGGCCGTATTCGCCGATGGGCATTTTCGCCTTGAACAGCGTGCCGCCGGCTTCGACCGCGCGCTGCGCCTCGACCGCGCAATCTGCGCAGGCGAAATACACCAGCGTGCCGCCTCCGCCCGGACGCACGCCGTCCATCTTCACCAGCGCGCCGCCCGCGCCGACGCGATCCATTTCCATGGGAAACGCCCACATTTCCAGTTCCGCCAGACTGTCCGGATTCTTCAGGCTTTCCAGCGTGACGCCCAGCATGCGCTCGTAGAAGGCGCGCGCACGCGGCATGTTCTCGACATAGATTTCAAACCAGATGACGGGGTTGTCCATGCGATGCTCCTTGTTGAGTTCGGGCTCAGGGTTCGAGATGACGGGGTTGTTCATGCGGTGCTCCTTGTCTGGTTCGGGTTCAGGGTTCGAGCGCAGAGGCAATGCCTGCACGGACACGACGCGCGAGCGGGGCGATTTTCGACGTCGCCCGAAAAATCTTATTTGCCGGCGTCGAGCATCTCGACATAGCGGCGCTGCATTTCCTCCGGCGTCACCGTTTCGATGGCATGACCAATCAGCCAGCGATGGCCGTAGGGGTCGCGCACGGCGCCCGAGCGCTCGCCGTAAAACTGGTCCTGCGCCGCGCGTTCGAGCGTCGCGCCGGCAGCCACGGCGCGGGCGATCGCGGCGTCGGCGTCGTCCACGTGCAAGTGGATCGTCACCGCTGTGCCGCCGAAGGCAGCGGGCGCGCGGATGCCGAACTCCGGGAATTCGTCGGAGAGCATGATCGTGGACGGGCCGAAGACCAGTTCGGCGTGGCCGACGCGCCCATTGGGCTCGACCAGACGGAATTTTTCGGTCGCACCGAACGCGTCGCGGTAGAACGCGATCGCGGCAGCGGCATCGCCGACGCACAGATAGGCGAAGACTTCGTGGATGTTCATGACGGGCTCCCTAGGTTGGGGGAACGCGCAGGATGCAGTCGCCGCGCGAGACGCTTCGTTTCAGGCACCGGGGCAACCCAGCTTCGATGCAGCCTGGATTTCTTCCGGGCTCACGTCGCGGATGTGCGTGGCGATGGACCACATGTGGCCGAACGGGTCGCGCACCTGGCCGTAGCGGTCGCCCCAGAACATGTCGGTGGCGGGCATCGTCAGCGTGGCGCCGGCCTCGACTGCCCGCGCCAGGGCGGCATCGACGTCTTCCACATACAGGTGCAGGACGACCGGCGTGCCGCCGAGCGCGAGCGGCGAGTTCATGCGCCATTCGGGGTTTTCGTCGACCAGCATCAGCGACGAGTCGCCGATTTTCATGATGCCGTGCATGAGTTTGCCGTCGGGACCGGGCAGGCGACCGTAGTCGACGGCACCGAAGGCGCGGACGTAGAAGTCCATCGCGGCGCTGGCGTCGCGGCAGACGATATGCGGGGTGAGGCTGTGCATGCCTTCAGGGATGGGTGAAACGGTGGCGTTCATGGCTTGGCTCCTTTGCAAGAACAATAGATGAATAACCGTACAACTCAGAAGATGTCACGCATGCGTTCGATCTCCGGCGAAGGCGCGAAGTCGTCGAGTTCGTATAAGGGCCGCACCTCGATTTCGGCCGGCTTGCCGCGCCCGGCCGGGTTGGGGAAGCGCCGCGCCCATTCCATCGCCTCCTCGCGCGATTTCACCTGGATCAGGGTGTAGCCGGCGATCAGCTCCCTGGTTGCGGCGAACGGGCCGTCGATCACGCTGCGCGTGTCGCCCTCGTAGCGGATGCGCCAGCCTTGCGAACTGGGTTTCAGGCCCGAGCCGTCGAGCAGCACGCCCGCCTTCATCAATTGCTCGTGGTAGTCGGCCATTTCGGCCAGCAATTCGGCCTCGGGCGCCGGGGTGGTTTCAGCCTCGGACTCCGGGGTGGCCTTGACGATGAGCATGTAGCGCATGATGGACTCCTGTGAAAAAGGCGGACCGGGAATCAAAATGGTCTCTGCTGTTACGACGTGCCAGCACGGTCAAAATCGACACGGGCCATGAGAAATATAGATTGAAAACGCTGGCTCGACCTTTGCTTGTTACAGACAGTCCGCACCCTGACTGTCGCCATGAGCATCCACGTCGCCATCCGCCATACCACCGTCTATACGTTCGATCGCCGCGTCACGCTGAGTCCGCACGTGGTGCGGTTGCGCCCGGCACCGCATTCGCGCACGCCCATCCTCGCCTACACGCTGAAGATCACGCCGGAGACGCACTTCATCAACTGGCAGCAGGATCCGTTTGGCAATTACCTCGCGCGGCTGGTGTTCCCGGAGGCGACACGCGAATTTTCGGTCGACGTCGAAGTCATCGCCGACCTGACGGTGATCAACCCCTTCGATTACTTCGTCGAGGACAGCGCCGAACACTACCCGTTCACTTACGGTGCGGACTTGCAGCGCGAGCTGACGCCCTATCTCGAAACCGAACCGGCCGGCCCTTTGCTGCAGGCCTGGCTGGACGCGGTGCCGCGCGAACGCGTGCAATGCAATACCTTTCTGGTGGCGCTGAACCAGCGCCTGCAAGGCGATATCGCTTACACCGTGCGGATGGAACCCGGGGTGCAGACGCCGGAAGAAACGCTGGAGAAGGCGCTGGGCTCCTGCCGCGACTCGGCCTGGCTGCTGGTGCAGATCCTGCGCCATCTGGGTCTGGCGGCGCGCTTTGTGTCGGGCTATCTGGTGCAGCTCACCGCCGACGAGAAATCGCTCGACGGACCCTCCGGCACCGACAAGGACTTCACCGACCTGCATGCCTGGACCGAGGTGTATCTGCCCGGCGCCGGCTGGATCGGGCTTGATCCGACTTCCGGCCTGTTTGCCGGCGAGGGCCACATTCCGCTCGCCGCCACGCCGCAGCCGTCTTCCGCCGCACCGATCGAGGGCATGACCGATCCCTGCGAGGTCGAGTTCGCGTTTTCCAACACCGTCAGCCGCATCCGTGAAGACCCGCGCGTGACGCTGCCGTACAGCGACGCCGAGTGGGAAGCGATTCTGGCGTTGGGTGCAGCAGTCGACGAGAAGTTGCTGGCCGATGACGTGCGCCTGACGCATGGCGGCGAGCCCACGTTTGTCTCCATCGACGACATGGAGGCACCAGAATGGAACACGGATGCTTTTGGCAGCCACAAAAGAGAGCGTGCCGAAGTGCTGGCGCGGCGCTTGCGCGCCCGCCTCGCGCCCGGGGCCTTGCTGCATACCGGGCAGGGCAAGTGGTATCCCGGCGAACCCTTGCCGCGCTGGGCGCTGGGGATTTACTGGCGTAAGGATGGCGTGCCGGTGTGGAAGAACCCGGCGCTGCTGGCCGAGGCCGGGCGCGACATGGGGCGCAGCGTGATCGACGCGCGCCATTTCGCCAAAACCCTGGCGCAGCATCTGGGCCTGGCGATGCGCTATGCGCAACCGGTGTATGAGGATGCCCTAGCCGCGCTGCTGCAGGAAGCGGAGCTGCCGCCCAACGTCGATGTGCTGTCCAGCACCCACGCCGAGCTCGACAGCGCCAGCCTGCGTGGCGCGCTGGCCAACAAACTGTCACGCGGGCTGAACACGCCGACCGGCTATGTGCTGCCGCTGGCCTGGCAGGGCGGCGAGCATCCGTGGCACAGCGCGCCGTGGAAAACCCGGCGCGACCGCCTGTATCTCACGCCCGGCGATGCGCCGATCGGCCTGCGCCTGCCGCTCAATTCGCTGCCGTGGGTGGCGGAGGACGAACGCGAACCGTGGGCCGAGGTGGATCCCTTTGCCGCCCAGCCGCCGCTGGCCGATTTTCATGGTGAGATCGCCGCGCGCTTTTCCCGCTACACGCCTGCGCCATCCGGTACGGACGACCCCGAGCATCCCGAACTGCACCCGCAAACTGCATCGGCCAAACTGAACGTTGCGGTGCCGCATACCGCGCTGTGCGTCGAGGCGCGCGGTGGCTGCCTGTTCGTCTTCATGCCGCCAACCACCACGCTCGAGCACTATCTTGATTTGCTGGCGGCGGTCGAAGCCAGCGCCGCTGCGCATAATTTTCCGCTGGTGATCGAAGGCTATGCGCCGCCAGCCGATGGACGCATCGAGAAGCTGCTGGTCACGCCCGACCCCGGCGTCATCGAAGTCAACATCCACCCCGCGCACAACTGGCAGCAACTGGTGGACACGACGACGCTGGTGTACGAGGAAGCGCGGCTGTCGCGACTCGCCGCCGAGAAATTCATGCTCGACGGCCGCCACGCCGGCACCGGCGGCGGCAACCACGTCACCCTCGGCGGTGCGACGCCGTCCGACAGTCCTTTCCTGCGCCGCCCCGATCTGCTGGCCAGCCTGATCACCTACTGGCAGCACCACCCGGCGCTGTCGTATCTGTTCTCCGGCATGTTCATCGGCCCCACCAGCCAGGCGCCGCGCGTCGACGAAGGCCGCATCGAACGGCTGTACGAACTCGAGATCGCGTTCCAGCAAATGCCCGTCGGCGACACCCCGCAACCGTGGCTGGTGGACCGCCTGCTGCGCAACCTGCTGACCGACCTGACCGGCAACACGCACCGCTCGGAGTTCTGCATCGACAAGTTGTATTCGCCCGACAGCGCCAGCGGGCGGCTCGGCCTGCTCGAGTTCCGCGGCTTTGAAATGCCGCCGCACCTGCGCATGAGCCTGGCGCAGATGCTGCTGCTGCGCGCGCTGGTCGCGCGTTTCTGGAACGCGCCGTACCGCAAGCCGCTGGTGCGCTGGGGCACGCTGCTGCACGACCGTTACATGCTGCCGCATTATTTGTGGGCCGACCTGAAGGACGTCATCGATGACCTCAACGCCGCCGGCTTCCCGTTCGACCTCGACTGGTACAAGCCGTTCCTGGAATTCCGCTTTCCGCGCCACGGCACGCTGCAGCTCGGCGACATTGCCGTCGAGCTGCGCACCGCGATCGAACCGTGGAACGTGCTGGGCGAAGAAAACACCAGTCTCGGCACCGCGCGTTACGTCGATTCCTCGGTCGAGCGCCTGCAGGTCAAGGTCAGCGGGCTCACCGATGGCCGCTACGTGCTGGCCTGCAACGGCCACCGCGTGCCGCTGGTGCCGACCGGCGTGCAGGGCGAGTTCATCGCCGGCGTGCGCTACCGCGCCTGGCAACCGCCGTCGGCGCTGCATCCCACCATCGGCATCCATTCGCCGCTGGTGTTCGACCTGGTCGACACCTGGAACGACCGCGCCGTCGGCGGCTGCACCTACCGTGTGGTTCACCCCGGCGGGCGCAGTTATGACGCCTTCCCGGTCAACGCGATGGAAGCCGAGTCGCGCCGCCACACGCGCTTTCAGGACTGGGGGCACAGCATCGGCAGCTACAGCCATCCGCCAGCGGCCAGTCCGCTACCGGCCACCCAGTCAACGGCCCAGGCGGTGCGCAGCTTCATTCCCGATGGCAGCACACCCGGCCCGATGACGCCGCCGCCGGTGGCCGACGTCGGCGAATTCCCGCACACGCTCGACCTGCGCCGGCGCTAGCCGTCACCCCTACCGTTCACCCTTACCGTTTACCGCTCACTCAAACATGGCACACATCCACTTCATCGGCGGCGAAAAAGGCGGGGTCGGCAAATCGCTGGTCGCGCGCCTGCTCGCGCAATACCTGATCGACCACGAACAGCCCTTCCTCGGTTTCGATACCGACCGCTCGCACGGCGCGCTGATGCGCTTTTATGCGGGCTACGCCTCGCCCGTCGTGGTCGACCAATATGAAAGTCTCGACGCCATCATCGAGGCCGCTGTCGCCGACCCGGAGCGCTGCATTCTGGTCGACCTCGCCGCGCAAACGCAGGACGCGCTGACGCGATGGATGGACGATTCCGGCGTGCTGGAACTGGCGGGCGAACTGGGCGTGGCGGTGAACTACTGGCACGTCATGGATTCCGGCCGCGACTCGGTCGACCTGCTGAAAAAGCTGTTCGACCGCTTTGGCGCGCGCCTCAACTACGTGCTGGTGCAGAACCACATTCGCGGCGACAACTTCGACCTGCTCGAAGCCTCCGGCGAAAAGCAGCGCGCGCTCGACCTGCAGGCGCGCGTCATCCAGATCAAGCGCCTGCACGAGGCCGCCATGATCAAGATCGACGGCCACAGCAGCAGCTTCTGGTCGGCCACCCAGCGCACCGACGAACACGCGCTCGGCATTCTCGAACGGCAGCGCGTCAAGCTGTGGCTGAAAAACGCCTACAGCGAAATCGACGGCCTGCATATCTGACCGCCCCACCTTGAAAGGAAGCCGCATGAACCGCCTCGACGTCACCGAAATGATCATCGAAGCCAAATTGAAGAAAGGCCTGAAGTGGTCGGACATTGCCGACGCGGTCGGCCACAGCAAGGAATGGACGACCGCAGCGATGCTGGGACAGATGACGCTGAGCCGCGACGAGGCGACGAAAGTCGGCACGCTGCTCGACCTGCCGGAAGCGGCCATTGCCTGGCTGCAGGTCGTGCCATACAAGGGCGCGCTGCCCACCGCTGTGCCGACCGATCCACTGATCTACCGCTTTTACGAACTGATCTCGGTGTACGGCACCAGCATCAAGGAACTGATCCACGAAGAATTCGGCGACGGCATCATGAGCGCGATCGATTTTTCAATGGACATCCAGCGCGAGTCCGATCCCAAGGGCGACCGCGTCAAGATCGTTCTGAACGGAAAATTCCTGCCTTACAAAACCTATTAGCCAAACCGGGCAGCTCGCTGTCGCCGGTCTGTCGTTCAGCCGCACGTATTCGCCCGCCTCGGGGCACCAGGCCTGCGTGGCCTGCGCAGATGCAGCGCGCTTTACCGCAACAGCAGCAGCGGCACGGTTGATTTGCGCAGCAGGTGGGTGGTCGTGCTGCCGACCAGAAACTCGCGGATGCGGGAATGGCCGTAAGCGCCCATCACGATCAGGTCGATGGCGTGGTCCTCGCGGTAGCCGCATAGCACTTCTTCGACCTGGCCGGAACGAAGGCTGGCGGTCACCTCGAAGCCAGCTTGCTCAAGCGTCGTGCGCGCCCAGTCGAGTTGCGCGTGCGACTCGGCCTTGTCGGCGCCGACCACGACCACATGACAGGCGAGGCTGCGAAACAGCGGGCTCGACGCCACCATCTCGATGCCCTTGCGCATGGTAGCGCTGCCGTCGAAGGCGATCAGGATGCGCTGTGGTTCCCTGTACTCGGTGGGGACGACGAGAATCGGGCGGTGCAGGGTGCGCACCACGTTTTCAAGGTGGCTGCCAATATGCTCGCCGAGGCTTTCACCCTGTTCGCCCTGGCGACCGATGACCAGCAGGCGGAGGTCGCTTTCCAGCTCCTGCAGCGTGTCGACCAGTTCGCCATGGCGCTGGCGGCTGGCAGGGTGTTCAACCCCCGCTGCAACTGCGCGCGCCTTGGCCGCATCGAGCATGAGCCGGCCCTGCTCCAGCGCCAGCCTGCTGCGCTTTTCATCGAGTTCGGCCAGTTCCTGCAGCAGGTGTTCGCGGCTACCCAGTCCGATGTTGCCGCTGAGGTCGGCGGGAACCGGGTAGTCCGACTTGCCCAGCACATGCAGAAACGCCAGCGGCGCGTCCATGCGCTGGCTGGCCCAGGCGGCGTAGTCGCACACCGCAAGCGCGCTGCGCGAACCGTCGATACAGGCCATCACATTTGCCATGTTCATTTCTCCTTAATGGCCCATCAGGTTGTCGACTGCTTCTGGCTTGTCGTGCACGGCAAAGCGGTCGACGATCGTGGCGCTGGCTTCGTTGAGGCCGATGACCTCGACCGTCGTGCCCTCGCGGCGGAACTTAAGCACCACCTTGTCGAGCGCGCTGACCGAGGTAATGTCCCAGAAATGCGCCTGGCTGACGTCGATCGTCACCTGGTCGACGGCTTCGCGGAAGTCGAAGTACGCGACGAAGCGGTCGGCCGAGGCAAAGAACACCTGGCCGACCACGGTGTAGGTGCGGCTGCGGCCGTCTTCGCTCAGGGCCGAGGCGACATATTTGTATTGCGCCACCTTGTTGGCGAAGAACAGCGCCGCCAGCAGCACGCCGACGAACACACCGAACGCCAGGTTGTGGGTGGCGACCACCACGACCACGGTGGCGATCATGACGATGCTGCTGCTGAGCGGATGGGTCTTCAGGTTGGCCAGCGACGTCCAGCTGAAGGTGCCGATCGACACCATGATCATCACCGCCACCAGCGCCGCCATCGGAATTTTCGCCACCCAGTCGCCGAGGAACACCACCAGAATCAGCAGGAACACGCCCGCCGTCAGAGTCGACAGTCGGGTGCGGCCACCCGATTTCACGTTGATCACCGACTGGCCGATCATGGCACAGCCCGCCATGCCGCCGATCATGCCCGACGCGATGTTCGCCACGCCCTGGCCCTTGCATTCGCGGTTCTTGTCGCTGCTGGTGTCGGTCAGGTCGTCGATGATGGTCGCGGTCATCAGCGATTCGAGCAGGCCCACCACTGCCAGAGAAATCGAGTACGGGAAGATGATCGCCAGCGTCTCGAAATCGAGCGGCACTTCGGGCCAGAGGAAAATCGGCAGCGTGTCCGGCAGCTCGCCCATGTCGCCCACGGTGCGGATGTCGAGGTTGAGGAGCATCGCCAGCCCGGTCAGCACGACGATGGTCACCAGCGGTGAAGGGATTGATCGGGTGACGTACGGAAACAGGTAAATGATCGCCAGGCCGCCCGCCGTCATGGCGTAGACGTGCCATGTCACATTCGTCAGTTCGGGCAGTTGCGCCATGAAGATCAGGATCGCCAGCGCGTTGACGAAGCCGGTGACCACCGAGCGCGAGACGAAGCGCATCAGCGAGCCCAGCCTGAGGTAGCCCATGCCGATTTGCAGCACGCCGGTCAAAAGCGTCGCCGCCAGCAGGTATTGCAAGCCGTGTTCCTTGACCAGCGTCACCATCAGCACCGCCATCGCGGCGGTGGCGGCAGAAATCATCGCCGGTCGTCCGCCGACGAACGCGGTCACCACGGCAATGCAGAATGAGGCGTACAGCCCGACCTTGGGGTCGACCCCGGCGATTACGGAAAAGGCGATGGCTTCGGGGATCAGCGCCAGGGCCACGACGAGGCCCGCCAGCAGGTCTCCACGGATGTTGGAGAACCAGTTTTGTCGGATTGAATTCATCATGTGGGTGTCACTAAAAAAAGGGGGGATGCCGTTGTGGCAGCAGACCAGACGGACACAGATTGAAATGCGCAGAAGCGGATTACGCCCGGCACTCGCCTGGCGAAAAAAATGAGAAAAACCGCTGAAAAAACAGGCTACATGGGGCCGGTGAGGGGGCAGCGCTTGGAATGGCGGCATTATCCCGGCAGCGCGCGCAACGGTCCAGCCGTGAGTGCGGGCGGGCACCTGTCTGCTGGGTATTTTCACACGCCTGAAATCCGCATCGGGGCGCGGCAAGGACGGCTCTGCGCATCCGACTGAAATCAGGGCGACCGGGTTTGACTGACGGGGTTTGTTCGAGACTTCAGCCTGCGTCAAGGCAAGGGATGCCCTGGACGTGCGTCACCGTTTTTCCGGTGACGGGCATGAAGATTTCATTTTTTCATCACAGGGCTGTCATTTTCAGGCAGGAAAATCATCTCCCCCGGGGACCATTTACGGGTGAAAAGCGATGAGGTCATCATGGCAACAGGACGCAGCCTGCAGGTGGAAAACCCTCAAGTGAACGCGCAGGCTTCACCAGGTGGTCCCGGAGCCGGAGCAATCGATCTGGCGATGCTCACACTCGATGATCAGGGTGTGATCATCGAGTGCAGCAGGACGTGTGAGCACCTGTTTGGCTACTCGCCGGACGCGCTGGTGGGCAGCCATATTTCAACGCTGCTTCCTCAGCTTTCCACCACCGAACTGGTGCAGGACGACCGCATCAATCCACGCCTGGCCCATCTTTGTCACTGTGCCATCGCTTTTCAGGCGCGGCGCCGTGATGGCCGCTGCTTTGCCAGCGAGCTATTCATCAACCGGCTTGGCATCCACAACGTGGCCGTCCTGGTGCGCAGCCTCGAGGCGCCGAGATTAAGCACCCGTTCAGCTGCGATCAAGCCGGTCCACTAGCCGTACCGCTTTTACACCCTGCTCAATGTTTACGCGGGCTGTACGGCCTCCACCACCACCCGATTCACCGGCAATGGCCCGCAGTCAACCTTGATGGGTTCATTCCATGGGCTGCGGTCGGCCTGGGTCTCGCCAGCTGCACCAGATAACCGCATTTCAGTCGGCCCGGAGGTGATCCGGCAACGTGAAGCGATTCAGTAAAGGAACGGTGTGACCAAGAAGCAAAACAGCGATGGCGCAACCCCGGAAAACAGGGAAGTCGGGAGCGTGCTGAACGAACTCGCGGCCATTCGGGCGGACATGGCTGCCGAACCGGTGCGGTCGCAGCCACGTCTCGCCAGGGTGCATCCGAACTACCAGCACAGTGCCCGTAACCTTCTGCATTATCTGGCGCTGCGACGACGCGATCTGCGCCCGTTGCAGCTGCGATTGGCGGCATTGGGGTTGTCTTCTCTCGGGCGTGCCGAGTCGCATGTCCTGGCCACGGTCGATTCGGTACTGGGTGTTTTGCACCGTCTGGCACAGCACGCGGTGCAACCGCCCGCCGAGGATGCAGCGGTCATGGATTTCGCACACGGCGAGCGGCTGCTGGCCGAACACACCGACGCCTTGCTGGGGCCAGCGACCACGGGACGTAATGTCCGGATCATGGTCACCATGCCGAGCGAAGCGGCGGAGGATTACCTGCTGGTGCACAACCTGCTCCAGCAAGGCATGGACTGCATGCGGATCAACTGCGCGCACGATGACGCAGCGGCCTGGTTGAAAATGATCAGCCACCTGCGCAAGGCTGAACACGCGCTCGGACGGTCGTGCCGGGTCGTCATGGATCTTGCCGGGCCCAAGCTGCGGACCGGTCCGTTGGCGCCGGGACCAGCGGTCGCCCGGATTCGCCCGGTGCGCGACGTCTACGGCCGCGTCACCGCTCCGGCGCGGGTCTGGTTGACTCCGGAGCAGGCACCGCGGCTTCCCCCCTCGCCGGCGAGCGCCTGCCTTCCCGTACCGTTGGGCTGGCTGGATGCGCTGCGCAGCGGGGAGCGGGTGAGCTTCAAGGATGCCCGGGGCGCCAGGCGGAGCTTCAAGATTGTCGACGTGACCGAGAACGGGTGCTGGGCGGAGGCGACCCGGACGGCTTACATCGTCCCCGGCACCTCCCTGCATCACGCGCGTGGCGCAGGCAAGCCGGACGGCGGGGAAGGCCGCGTCGGCGCATTGCCGCAGGAGGCAGCCCTGCTCACCCTGCAAAAGGGCGATCTGCTGATCCTGACCCGCGACCTCAAGCCGGGTCGCCCGGCCAGCTACGACAGCGTGGGAAAAATCCTGAGTCCAGCCATGATCGGTTGCACCCTGCCAGAGGTGTTCGATGACGTTCAGGCGGGGGAGTCGATCTGGTTCGACGACGGCAAGATCGGCGGCGTCATCGAGAAGGTGGAGACGGCAAGGGTTCTCGTACGCATCACCCAGGAGCATGTGACGGCGATGAAGCTGCGCGCCGACAAGGGGATCAACCTTCCCGAGAGCACGCTGCGCCTCGCGGCCATGACCGCCAAAGACATCGGAGACCTGGCCTTCGTCGCGAAACATGCCGACATCGTCGAGTTGTCTTTCGCCAACTGCGCCCAGGACGTGGAGTCGCTGCAGCAGCACCTAGCGCGCCTGGGCAACCGCCAGCCAGCCATCGTGCTGAAGATCGAAACGCGGCGCGGCTTTGAGAACCTGACCGAGATGCTGCTGACGGTGATGCATGCGCCGTCCTGCGGGGTGATGATCGCAAGGGGGGATCTGGCGGTCGAGTGCGGATTCGAGCGCCTGGCGGAAGTCCAGGAAGAGATCCTCTGGCTGTGCGAGGCGGCGCATGTTCCGGTGATCTGGGCCACCCAGGTTCTGGAAACGCTGGCCAGGGAAGGGCGGCCGTCGCGCGCCGAAATCACCGACGCAGCGATGGGGCGTCGTGCCGAATGCGTCATGCTCAACAAGGGACCGTACATCGTCAGCGCCGTACGGGTGCTGGACGATATCCTGCTACGGATGCAGGCACACCAGGCCAAAAAGCGCTCCATGCTGCGGGAATTGCATCTGGCCCATGCACCCATTGTCGAACCCGGCAGAGCAGCCGGCCCGCTCCCCGGTTCACTTTTGGCCGCGGTGGAGGGTCATCTTGTTGACGGCCCCGCTGTCCGGCAGCGGCATTGAAGGGCCGCGATCGACAGACAACCGAATCACCCCGGTGAGCCGCTGTTCGGGGCAACCCGCGCCACCGGGCAGTGGGAGCCGCCCACTGCCCGGTTGGTGTCTGTAACGCTTATTTCCTGATGCAGGCCTCTCCCTGCAGGGCGAAGGTGTTCAGGTTTTTGCCCGGGCAAAAACTGATGCTTCCGGTTGCGGTGACAGCGATCTGGCCGCCGCGAAAAACTCCGGTCCCCTTTTCGATTTCGCTAATCGTCTCGACTACGCTGAACGCGCAGGGTGCCCCTGTGTCATCAGCGGCCAGCGGGCCGGTGATCTGTGCCTGGTCGTTGCGCGTGACGAACAGGTTGCGCAAACTGAATAGCGCGGTGTGGCTGAGGACGCTGCTCTGGTTTGGCTCGTCGATGGATAAAATCTTGCCGACGACTGCACCGCAGTCATCGAAGACTTCGCGGCCGTCCGCCGTCCGGATCATGCTGACGCAGATTTGTCCGACCTGCTTGGTCTCCGACACATTCAGCGTGGTGACGCTGCCGTTGACGTTGACGTGCGTCAACCCGGTTGCGCATTGCAGCGCTGCCATGGACTGCAGTGGCAACAGGGTAAGGGTGGCCAGGGTTATTACTGTGCGTTTCAACATCTCGGTGTTGCTCCTCATGGTGAATAAATCGTTAGGCAGAAAACAGGAATGAAATTCGGATGCGGAATGAATTTCACCGTTGAAATTAGCACAACTTGGTTGCCAGGCAGGTTCCGCTTTTCAGGCTGCGTGCCATGTTGTTTTTCGACGCCTGAGCCTGCCCGGTTCACCGTAAGCAAGCACGCTAACCGACGCGCGGACCCCTGCCTACGCCAGTTCGGTGACCCAGACTCCGACATCGAGGCTTGCGCCGGGGGGGCCGACAAACGAGCCGGCGATGGGCGGCACGGACTCGGGCAAACGTGCCACGGCGACGGCGGTGTGATCGGTGCCTACGATTTTGCCGATGGTGGGGTCGAAGCCTTTCCAGCCCGCGCCTGGCAGGAACACTTCGGCCCAGGCATGGGTTGAGCCGTAATTGGCGGCCGAGGGCTCGGCGTACAGGTAGCCGCTGACAAAACGTGCGGCGAGACCCAGATGGCGTGCGGCTTCCATGAAAAGATTGGCAAAGTCGCGGCACGATCCGGTACCCAGAGACAGGGTTTCAGCCGCCGTTTGAACGCCGGGCTGTTCGCGTGCCAGGTAGGACAACGACTGGTTGATGTGGACGCACAGGCGTTGCAACAGAACGTAGGTCTGGATGGGTTCGCCCACCTGCCACACCCTGGCTACCCATTGGGCCACCGGGTCGGTGGCTGGGCGCGTGGCGGTCAACAGGTAGGGCGCCAGCACGATTGCGTCTTCAGCGTCATAGGCAAACGGGTAGTCGGTTGCGTAAACGTCGACCAGAAAATCGAGCGGTGTTTCGTTGAATTGCTGAATGATGATTTCACTTTCGATCACCAGTTGCTGGGTGGGGGTGTCGAAGGTCGCGATCGCAACCGAGTTGTCTTCCACGTCGCTGTGCCACCGCAGGGTGGCTGCCGGTGTGATGTCGAGGGACGAGGATTCGATGCGCAGGTCGTGGCCTTCTTTTGGCCGCAGGCGTAACGCGTGGGGTTCGAGCTGCACCGTGCCAGAGAAGTTGTAATAGGTGCGATGAAGGATTTTAAAGCGTCGCATGATGGGTATCACTCCTGAGTTGCGCGGGCGTTTAGCCTGGCAGCCAGAAAGGGGCCGAATGGGGCGATCCGGATTTTCCGCAACCAGTCATGCACCGTGGCGCCCCGGGAGGAGGGGGGTGCGGGGTCAACTGGTCTGCCTGGGGCAAATACGGGCCGCAGGCAACTGATTGTTTGCACGTCCGCAGCAGGGCGACAAGCATCATGCCGAAAGACTGCTAGCTGCGCGCGCCAAAAGTGTAGCGCTCGGTGGGGGGCGATTCGGATTTTTTCTCGGCGCGTGCGGGTTCGCGCGGCGAGGGCTGGGTTGCCAGCAGACCAAATTTGTCGCGCAGGGTCATCGCCAGCAGCACCAGCGATTCGTCCGGCAGATTTTCAACGGCGCTGAGGACCTCGTTGGCGTAGTCGGCATTGGCTGCCAGCTTTACCAGGTCGATGACCATGCCGTCGGCTTTGCGCGCGGCGAACTTGAGTTTAACCATCTCGTTCAGGGTTTCACGATCCATGCGTTGCTCCGTTATATAAGTATTTAATTAATTACTGATCAATACGGTTGGACGGATTCAAACTTGAGCCTGCCTGCTCAAAATATCAGCCGATGAGACATCAGGCTTCTGCTGCTTCCTGCAGGGCCTTGAGGGATTCTTCCACGCCTGCGGCATGGGTCAGTTCGGCGACGTTGTCGCGGGTGAAAAATCCCTCGAATCCACCGAAGCGTTGCACGTATTCGACGATCAGCGAGGAGTACTCCGACGCGCTGGAGAAGATCTGTTTCAAGCCGGCCTCCTTTGAGCCGATGACGTCGAGCAGGAATTTCTGCCCGCTGTCGCGCAACGAATTGACGACATAGTCGATGTTGGCGAGTTCGGCCGTTTCGCCGTCTTTCACCGCGACGGCGATGTGGTGCAGACGCGGACCGAAGTTGCGCACGAAGGCTTCGGTCGGCGACTCGGTCAGCAGGTGGTTCATGAAGTAGGGATGGTTGGCGGCGGTGAACACCTTGGCCGGCGATTCGAGTTCGTTGGCGGTGTGCACGCTCTTGGTGACGTTGGTCGACGAGTTCTGGTCGGCGATGTCGTAGGCGCCCCAGAAATAGTAGCTCGACAGCGTCAGGTATTCGAGGATCGCGGCTTCGCGGTTCTGGCTGTAGATGCGTGTCGCCAGGTGGTCGATCGGCAGCAGCAGGTCGTCGATGCCGAGCCGCATTTGCGTGGCCTTGGCGGCCTCGTACGCGGCCTGCAGGTCGTCGCGGATGCTGCTCCAGCCGAGCGCGTAGACGCGGATGTCGGACTCGGGGCGTTCCCAGTAGGCGACGATGTTGTGGGTGTAGGGACTGGGCTTGACCACTGCCAGGTTGCCCGGCAGTTCGAGCTTGCGGATCTGCTCCTGATTGAAGAAGCGGATGTCGCGCGCTTTCTGCATGTCGACCACCGCGTGGGCGTCGGTCACGCGCAGCACCTCGCCCATGTAGCGAGAGTTGGGCTTGACTGCACCGATCGGGTAGACCTCGTTGAGGCTGCGAAAAATGCCGCGCACGTTGGGATCCTTCACCTCGCGCACCAGGATGTCGGGCGCCTTCATGTCGATGCGCAGGACGTGGGTGTAGTGCGTTTCGGATTCGAGCGTGACGAGGTAGTGATACGGCGTCATTACGCACAGCTCGGCGACGTAGGCGACCGCATGGCTGGGCTCGACGGTGATCATCAGCGCGTCGATCTGGCGGATCGCTTCGGTCAGGCCGACGCGGTCGCGCTCGTCGAGCAGGCGGCCCAGATAGTCTTCAAACTGCGGCGAGTTCTGCTTGTCGCCAACGCGGGGAAAACTGAGCGATGCGGTCACTTGATCACACCAGGCTGAACAGCGATTGCGTCATTTTTTGCGGATGCGCCGCCCGAAAATAGGTCTGGGCAATGACGGCGTTGAGTTCGGCCAGCCGCGCCTGGAGATCGTCGCAGAAGGCGTGCAGGCCGCTGGTTGCCAGCGCGCGGTAGTCGGCGCGGTCGACCTGGTCGAGCATGCCCTGCAGATGGCGCATCGGCTCGACACCTGGCAGCTCGCCGAGCGCAAACTGGATCTCATGCAGGCAGTGCCGCACGCTGCGCGGGAACAGCAGGTCGTTCAGCAGAAATGCCAGCACCTTGTGGCCGCTCGCATGCACGCCGACATGGCGGCGATACATCTGGTGCGCCGACAGCGCGTGCAGCACGCTCATCCAGATCAGGTCGGGCAGATTCAGCTTCAAAGCGGCATGGCTGTTCTGGTAGGGCACGTTGATGGCATGGCTGACGTCGAGCACGCGTGTGGTCATGTCGGCGCGTTCAAGGTTGCGCCCCAGCCGCATGAACTGGAAGCCTTCGTCGCGGCTCATGGTGCCGGCGAGCAGGCCGACCACGGCCTGACGGCGGCGGATGATTTCGTTGAGTATTTCAAAGCGCTTGCGGCGGTCGAGCGCGCTGGTCAGATGGGTGCTGGTGTAGAGATAGAGTTCGTTGACCCACTCCCACGACTCGCGCGGCAGCACCTCGCGAAAGGTGCGGGTGTTCTCGCGCGCGAGACGCACGCAGGCGAAGATCGACGACGGGTTGCGCTCGTCCTGGATCAGGAAACTCATCACCGCGGATTCGCTCGCCTCGTCGTAATACTGGTGGAAAGCCTTGTCCAGCCCCACCACGCGCAGCAGGTCATCCCAGCCGAAGCTGGCGCCGCGCGGCATGTCCATCAGCAGCATGGTGGTGGCGTTGATCAGGCGCGCGGTGTCTTCGGCGCGTTCCAGATAGCGCGCCATCCAGTAGAGGTTTTCAGCCACTCTCGCCAGCATCAGATCGCTCCCTGCACAACCCAGGTGTCCTTGCTGCCGCCGCCCTGCGACGAGTTCACCACCAGCGAACCGCGCCGCAACGCCACGCGGGTGAGGCCGCCACGGGTGACGTAGACGTCTTTCGATTGCAGGATGAAGGGCCGCAAATCGACGTGGCGCGGTTCGATCACGCCGTCGCACAGCGTCGGCACGGTGGACAGTGCCAGCGTCGGCTGCGCCATGTAGTTGCGTGGATTTTCCATGATCAGTTCGGCAAATTTCGCCTGTTCCTCCGCGGTCGACTTCGGCCCGATCAGCATGCCGTAGCCGCCCGACTCGTTGGCCGGTTTCACCACCAGTTTGTCGAGATTGGCCAGTACGTAATCGCAGTCGGCTTTGTGCATGCACAGGTAACTCGGCACGTTGGGCAGGATCGCTTTTTCGCCGAGGTAATACTCGATCATCTGCGGCACGTAGGCATACACCACCTTGTCGTCGGCGACACCTGAGCCGGGCGCGTTGGCGATGCCGACCTTGCCGGCTTTCCAGGCGCGCATCAGGCCGGGCACGCCGAGCGCGGAGTCGGCGCGGAACGCTTCGGGGTCGATGAAGTCGTCGTCGACGCGGCGGTAGATGACGTCGAGCCGGGTCAGGCCTTCGATCGTCTTCATGTAGACGCAGTCGTCGTCGAGCACCACCAGATCGGAGCCTTCGACCAGATGGGCGCCCATTTGCTGCGCCAGATAGGAGTGCTCGAAATAGGCCGAGTTGAATACGCCAGGGGTGAGCACGGCAATTTCCGGGCGGTCGCCTTCGCGCGGCGACAGCGCCGCCAGCATGTCGTACAGCTGCGCGGTGTAATCGTCGACCGGCAGCACGTCATAGCGCGCGAACAGCTCGGGGAACAGCTTTTTCATCAGCTGGCGGTTCTCCAGCATGTAGGACACGCCGGACGGCACGCGCAGGTTATCTTCCAGCACGTAGACCGTGCCGTCGCCGTCGCGCACCAGGTCCGTGCCGCAGATGTGCGCCCACACGCCGAACGGCGGATTGGCGCCGATGCAGGCAGCGCGGAAGTTCTTCGAGTCGGCCAGCACCTCGGCGGGAAACACGCCGTCCTGGATGATTTTCTGCTCGTGGTAAAGGTCGTCGATGAACCGGTTGAGTGCCTGCAGCCGTTGTTTCAGCCCGGCCTCGATGCGGTCCCACTCGGCTTTTTCGATGATGCGCGGCACCACGTCGAACGGCCAGGCGCGGTCGATGTTGCCGGCCTCGGAATACACGGTGAAGGTGATTCCCGACGCCATGATCGCGGCGTCCACTGCGCGGTGGCGCGCCTCCAGCTCGTCGCTGGGCAACTCGGAAAAATAGTCGCACAAGCCCTCGGCGCCGTTGCGCGGCTTGCCCGGTGCTTCCAGCAATTCGTCGAACCCGCCCAGCAGCGGATAGCTCTCGCAGTCAATCTTCATCATCCGGTCTCCGGTTGTCGCGCACCTTTATTATTTGCAATGGTCGCGTGCTTGTATGGATACTGATTATTGAAGAGCAGCCTCTGTGCCAGCTTGAAATGTTTTTTTTAATCAATGTGATGCGGGTGTTGTTGGGGTGCGTCAAGCGCGCCGCGCACCAGGGTGGGGCGAATGGGGCTTCTTTTTGAGGCGGCTATGCCAACACGATGCCCCATTGAAAAAGCCCCGCACGCGGATGCGTGCGGGGCTTTGTTTTATCCGCAGCCAGATCTGGCTACGGCGAACTGAACAGCTAGATCAGATCAGGTTCAGTCCTTGTCGTGGCCTTTGTCGTGGCCGGAGTGATGGCCATTGTCGCCCTTGGTCTTCTGGCAAGGCGTGGTGATCATGATGGTGCGATCAACCCCGCTGTCTGGGTGCTGCACGTTGATGTAGGCGGTATTCGACTTGAACGGGTCGAAGTACAGGCCGGTGCTTTCCGCGCCGACGGTCGACAGGCTGGCCCACTTGCCGACAGCCTCAGCCACACCGTCGTTGTTCTCGTCCTTGACGAACCAGACGTCTTCGATACCGCCCGGCTGGTCTTCGACGATGTAGAGGTTGCCATCGGCGTCGATCGCCAGGTTGTCCGGGTTGGTGAAGGTGCTGCCGACCGGTGCGCCGGTGGCCATGTCTTTCGTGTCGCGGCTGGCGAACAGCTTGACTGTGTCGTTGCGCAGGTCGATCGAGAACACCTTGTGGTTGGTGGTGGTGGCCACGAACAGCATCTGCTTGCCGTGCTTCAGGGTCTTGATTTCCAGATCTTCGGGGCGGTCGAACGCGGTGCCGAGGAAGGCTGGCAGCTTCGGTGTGGCGCGGCCGTCGATCGCGGTCAGGCCGTTGGGATCCGTGACGACCACGGCGCCCGGCAGGGCAACGCCGTTGTTGTCGGTCAGCGGAATCCAGGTGGCGGCACCAGTGGCTTCTTCAACCGTGCCGTCACCCACGCGCAGCACGAAGGTCTGGCCAGCGGCGAAGAAGTCGTCGCCGTTGTCGGCCTGCGGATTGGCCGAGGTGAATTTGAAGATGTGGCTGTTGTTGCGCTCGTCGATGAAGTACAGGTTGTTCTTCTTGTCGAACGCCAGGCCTTCGTGCGAGACGCGCGGCAGGATGTCGCGGTGCTTGATCACGATGTCGGCGGGGGCGGCCAGCGGATTGGTCACTTCGAACAGGCGGCCATAAATGCTGGGTGTGGCGGGCGAATCGCTCCACGATTCTTCGGCCGTGAGGAACGTGCCCCACGGGGTCCAGCGCGAAGCATCGAAAGCCACGTGGCTGTCCAATGCGGGGGCTGCAGCGGGGCTGCTCCAGATGGTAGTGGTCTGCATGGTGCGCAGGTCGGTGCGCTGGATGCCAGCCTGGCCGGTTTCAAACACGGTGAACAGGAAGCGGCCGGCTTCGGGGCCGTTCTCGTTGACGGTGTGCATGTCGTAGTTGCCGCTGTCGAAACGGCTGGCCTGGGCCGGGTCGCGTGCGACGATGGTCATCTGGCTGAAGTGCAGTGAGGACAGCTTGTAGGGCGCTGACTCGGGCAGCGTACCGGCGCCGACGTCACCGACCATGGGGGTGAAGTCTTCGAAGGAGGTGCCGCCGGCAAAGGCCGTGGACCCGGCCAGCAGCAGGCCGATCGCGAGTGAAAGCTTGTTCAATGTCATGGCAGAAATCCTGTATGTGAGGGTAAGAAGCTTGGCGTACAAAACCGCTGGGCTGTGCGGAAGACGTTGAACGAACCGGCTTATCGATGGAGCGGAAACGTTCGATCCTGTGCATCTGCCCGAAATCAATTCGGTACGCGGTGCATCCTATCGAGTCAATATGTCAGGTTTATTGCAGGCTGCGTGGACTCAAAAAACAGGCGCGGTCGGGAGGCCGTGCTCACGATTTTGGCGGGTGGTGGGCTGTGCGTGCCGGCAAAGCCGTCAATTTGCGGCAGGTTTAGGGCGATTCAGCAACGTTCGCATGCTTCCAGCGGCAGGCCGCGTGCGATCCAGCCGGGTCCAGCGCCACTGCCGACCATGCCTTCCTTGATGTTGTAGACCTGGGTGAAGCCCGCTTGCTGCAACACGCGCTGCATTTGGGTGGTGCGATTGCCGGTGCGGCAGATCAGGCCGATCGGCGCGTTCTTGTCGCCGCCGGTCTCGGCTGCCACCTGCGCCACAAAGCCCGCGTCGCCTTGCGGATGCGCCATGTCGATCTGCAGCGCGTCCTTGGCCACGCCGGTTTGTTTCCATTCGTCAGGACGGCGGATATCGACCAGCGTGAGCTGGCCTGCCTGTGCCTGGGCGAATGCGTCGGGCGCGGCAAGCGTGGGGCCGCTGTCCTGCGAACAGCCATTGATCGACAACAGCGTGAAGGCGGCAGCTGCCGCGAGGAATGGACGGGTTAACAGCATGGGAGGCCTTTATTGAAAGTGGGGGGCAGAGGCCGGGTAGACACGCCATTCGAGCCTTGGTTGCCAGAAACCGGGCAACGCAGGGGGTCGTTGGTCCCGGTTGCCAGCAGCGCGCCGGAGTCTTCGAGACCGGTCGGGTCAGCAAGCCGGGCAGGGATTAACGGGCAATCCGCGCGCGATCCAACCGGGGCCACCGCTGCTTCCCAACATACCTTCCTGGATGACAAAAACCCGGGTAAACCCTGCCTCGCGCAATACCTTGCTGGCGTTGGCGGCGCGGTTTGAGCTGCGGCCCAAGAGACCGATTGGCGCGCGCCGGTCACCGCTCATTTGGATCATGACCTGGCGGACAAAGCCTGCCTCGCCTTGCGTGTTCGTCATGTCGATGCGCAGCGCGCCCCGGGCCACGCCGGTCTCCCGCCATTCGTCGGCATGGCGAACATCGATCAGCGTGAGCGTGCCGGCCTGGACCCGGGCATAGGCTTCGGGCGGGCTGAGTATGGCAGCGTCATCATGGGCGCAGGCCGTGACGGTGAGCAACACGAATGCAGCCAATAAAAAGCGATTGAACAGCATGATGGTTCCGCAGAACACAGGGTATGCGGAGTGTATCCGCTGGACGCGGGCGCCGATAGCCGTTACGCCGGTAAATGGTCAGCAGCGGCAAGTTGCGCGAAAATGCCGCATGGATATCTTTCGCGTCTTTCATCTGCAATGCGCGCGCCGTTTGCCCGCCTTGCCCGATTCTCATCCCTGTTCACGCCTGCACGGCCATTCGTTTGAGGTCGAACTCACCCTCAGTGGCAAAGTTGACCCTGTGCTTGGCTGGGTGCTCGACTTTGCCGACATCGAGGCCGCCTGGCAGCCGGTTTACGCCGCGCTCGATCATCGTTACCTCAACGACATCGCCGGACTGGACAACCCCACCAGCGAAAATCTGGCCGTCTGGTTGTGGCAACAGCTCAAGCCGGCGCTGTCTGGCCTGGCCCAGGTGAAGGTCATGGAATCACACGACTCGGGCTGCATTTACCGCGGATAGTTCGCATCCGCTGCGTAATCGGACCAGGCGTGTTGCGGGCGCCAAAATGAAGGCCGGCTTGCTGACGGAGAAACTCCATCGGCAAGCCGGCCTGCTTCATTCATTCAAGAGAATAACCGGGTGTGTTTTACCGGTTCATTCTCCTCGGTGCAATTACAGTCCCATGCTTGTGAAATCCAGATCGGCATGCGGGGTGTCGGCCACATTTTCATCGATCATTTCATAGATTTCTTCATCAACGATGTCTTCGGCAGGATGGTGGGCGAATGCCGAGAACGATGCGAACAAAGAGCTGATGACTGCAACTTTAAGCATGCTTTTCATAATCTATTCCTTTAAAAATAAAAATTGAACCTGTCATTCAGCGCGCTGCGTTCACCTGATGCGTGTTCGCGTTTGCTGATGGAGTGCATCGTAAGGAAAGGCTGTGTCTGAAGCGTGTCCTGCCGGTTTCAGTGTGTTTCAGTGTGTTTCAAGGGCAGGCCGGCCAGGGTATCTGCGAAAATAAGACACAAAAAAAGGGGCACACGAACCGTGTGCCCCTTTCCCCGCAACGTACTGTTAACGATTAATGCGTATGCTCGGTGCCGCCATCGACATGACCTCCGTCGGTGCCGCCCTCATCGTGACCGCCAGACTTGCCGTGGAAAATCTTGCTTTCCGCCGACTTGCTGCCGCCTTCCGAACCGTCATGGTGTGAGCTGCCGCCCTTGTGGGCGCTGCTGCCGTGGCTGCTTCCACGGTCGCCGCCCATGTATTTCGGACCCTTGCCCTTACCGCCTGACGTATGGCCGGACGACTCGCCACCTTCGTCGTGCGCTGCGTAGGCGGTTGCAGTACCTGTTGCCAGGCCTGCAGCCAGCAACGTGATCGTTGCCCATTTGCTGTAAGCGTTCATGCTGATGACTCCTGTTGCGTGCACATCACCGGGCGGCGAACCGCCCGGTCAGGCAATTAACGAACTGCGTTGTCGTGGACGAACTCGATCACCTGCAGATAATCGTTCGCAGCGGCTGCGAAGTCGTCTGCGCCGCCCACTGCGGTCGGGTCAACCCAGTTGGTGCTGCCGAACACGGTGTCGTACAGGTTCACCACCGCTGGGACAAAGCTGCCATCCGGTTGCTTCACTAGCACGGTCGCAGTCGCAGTGCTCCACGTCGTGGCGCGATCGTAATTGACGCTGGAGAAATCATAGTAGGTGGTGCCGTTGTTGATCCCCAGGATGGAGTTCATATAGACCACGGTGTCCACGCTGAGGGTGCCCGTCTTGTCCCCGGCAGCGGCAAGCAATGCTGCGGGATTGAAGTTGGCTGGCAAGGTCACACCCGGCAGCGAGCCGGTGGTCATGTACTTGTCATACAGCGCCAGATTCTCCAGCGGCGAGTCGATGGTCACGCCATTTACCGTCAGACGACCGGTCGAGTCCACCGCAATCACAGCGCCAGCGGCGGTGAGCTTGGACAGCGCTTCATCCAGCGAATGCGTCAACACTTTTTCCGGTGCGCGGCCCACGCTCAAGCGACCCAGTTCGACTTCCGCGCCGAAGACGTCATAGGTAACGCCGCCAACGGTTACGCTGGGCAACAAGTCACCTTCCGCATTGTAAGGAATCGTCACCAGATTGCCGGACGCGTCCTTCAGCGGCACCAGGGTGGTGCTGCCTGCAGGGTAGTAATACGCGATCACCTGAACCAAGCCATCCGCGGTCAGGATGGGCGCACCGTTGGCGTCGCGCAACAGCACGACCATATCGCCAAACAGGTCGCCCTTCTTGCTGCCAGCACCGGCCGGCTTGCCGCCGCCGCCTGACTTGCCGCCCTTGACTCCAGCCCAGACCGGACGATCGCTGTCTTCCTCTTCGCCCGCAACCGGGGCGCGGAGAATCTTGTCGCTGCCCTTGCCCTGGCCGCCCTTGTTGGCTGCACCTTTCTTGGCACCGCCCTTGTTGGCGCTGCCTTTTTTGGCGCCGCCGTCTTCGGCTGCCTGAGCGGATGAGATCACGCCCAGATCAAGGCCTGTTACGGTGTTGACGGCCATCGGAACGGCCAGCATGGCGAACGTGGTGCCACCGGCAAGAATCAGTTTTTTGAAGTTGAATGTGGTGTGTGTCATCTGTTTTGTTTCTCCATTATTAAAAAATGTCCTACTTCCGCCCTCGGCCTTGATGCCGAAATGCAAAACTCCTGTCACTACTATTTAAGACTAGCAACTCTTTTGAAAAAGGGCATTGATATTTCTCAATGCCTGAACATTTAAATCATTCAATATTTCAGCTGGTTAGAAACGGAAGCCCAGACCCAGTCGAACCAGGCTTTCGCTGTTCTCGAAGCTCATGTCATCCGGCGCGGCCTGCTCGGTCAGGAAGTCGACCGAGTCGCTG
The DNA here is from genome assembly GCA_018831045.1 of Gammaproteobacteria bacterium. GTDB lineage: Bacteria > Pseudomonadota > Gammaproteobacteria > Burkholderiales > Thiobacillaceae > Thiobacillus. The sequence goes on from JAHJRA010000025.1 coordinate 160,786, forward strand.
TAGCGGGTGTAGCTGTAGTCCATGCGGACGAAGGTGTTCTCCGAAGCCGGGATCTCCGCGCCGAGCCCGAAACGGGTGCCGTCGAGCGTGTCGCTGCGGTTGATCCAGGTGAGGTCATTGTTGCCCCGGTTGTAGATCGTGTTGAAGCGGGTCTCCACTGCGCCGACGCGACCGTACAACAAACCGCCGTTGGGCAGGGCGTAGCCGACGCGCAGGCTGGCGCCGTAGCCGCCGCGCTTCTCGGTGGCGAAGTCGCGGCCGCCGCCGCCGCTGCCGGCGACCCGCTCGTGGTCCCAGCCAAAATTGGCCGCCTCGGCCTCGAGCTCTAGGCCGACATAAACCTGGTTGAGGGTGTAGCCGTAGCCGACGAAGAAGCCGCCGGTAAAGCCCGTCTTGGCGAAGTCGCCGGTGAAGGCATAGTCGCCGGCGCCGATGTCGTGGGTGCCGGTCAACTTGGTTCCCAGCGTGCCGTGGCCGAGGTGGGCGCCCATGTACAGGCCCCGCAGTTCGGTGGCGGAGCGCGTAGCCACTTGCGGACGGGTGCCACCGAAACGCCAGCCGAGGCCAAGGCTGAACACGGCGTCGCTGGTTTCGAACGACTCGGTGACCGGGCCGGCCAGCGTTTGGTAGGTCACGCCGTAATCGTCATAACGCGTGTAGCTGTAATCGGTGCGCACGAACAGGTTGCGCGAGGCCGGGATTTCCAGTCCCAGACCGATACGGGTGCCGGTCTCAGTTTGCTTCTGGTCGGCCGCGCCGGCGACGTTGTTGTTGTCTGTGCTGTAAGTGTGAAAGTCGGTTTTCACCATGCCCAGCTTGCCGTACAGCATGCCGCCATCGAGCAGGTGGCCGACGCGTGCGCTCAGGCCAAGGCTGTTATCCTTTTCCACAAACACGGTGGGCGCGGTCGGCTTGTCTTTCTTGTGGTACCAGTCGGATTTGCTATCGCCAGCGTCGACTTCGAGGCCGAGGGTCCAGTTGTTGATCTCGGTGCCCCAGCCGGCGAACAGGGCGTAGCTGGCGCCAAAGCCGCCCATGTCGGCTTCATCGAAGCCGCCGCCGTCACGCGGACCGAAGGTGGCGGTGGTGAGTCCGCCGTGGCCCAGTTGGGCGCCGGCGTAGAAGCCGGAGAACACGCCCGGTGTGCGCGGCGCGGCGGGCGCGCCGGCTTCCTGCTCGGGAATGATCGAATAATCACGGTAGCGCGCAGGGGTGTAGCCGACACTGACCATCACCTGGTTGCGGCTGTACTGCGCAGCGGTGTCGTTCGAGTCGCGGTCGATGATGCGCAGGTCGGCGCCGACGAAGACCTGCGGCATCACGTAGTAGCGCAGCCCGGCACCTGCGTCGATGATCGTGTCGCGGCGGTCGAAGTTCTGGAAGTCGCTGCGAGTGTAGGCGGCGCGACCGTTGACTGACAGCTTGCTGGTCAGGTGACGCTCCACCTCGAAGCCATACGTGGTGTCGACCGAACCGGACGCGTAGTCGGCACCAGAGAAAACGGTGGTTTCTTCGAGCGAGCGGTCGATAAAGCCTGTCGCGGTGACCAGTGAAGTGGGTTTCCATACGGCCAGCGCGCCAAAATAGGGCTTGCTGAGGTCGGAGAAGCCACTGTGATCATAATTCTGGCGCATCACGCCGCCGAACACCTCGCCCGCCAGCCGCTGGGGCTGCAGGGTAAATTTCAAGCCGGCCGCCGCACGGGTGCCGTCCGAATCGCGGTTGTAGGTCTGGGTGGGTATCAGGTTGTCGTATTCGCGGACGTCGGTTGCAACCTGGCCAAAAATCTCATATCTGGGAGACAGCACATAGCCCAGGCGCACGCCCAGCGAACTCAGGGCGTGGTCACGGTAGTCGGTGTCGACAACGGCACCGCTGCTGAGGGCGCCGTCCTTGTAGTCGTACTGGTCCCAGGTGCCGCCGGCACGCAGGCGGAACGCACCGAACGAATGTGCCACGCCCAGATGGGCTTCCTCGTGGTCGTAGCGGGTGGGTTCGATCTGCGAAATGCTGCTGCCCGGAGTGGAGCGGTCTTCGTGGTCACGGCTGTGGCGGGCGCCACCAAAAAGGTTGGTTTGGGTGTTCAGATCATAGCGGCCGTCGAAACCCAGCCAGTAGTCGTTGACGCTCTCCGCATCGTGTTTGCGGTAGCGGTCAGAATCGGCGCCAAGGTCGAAGTTCAACGCATGTCGCGTCCAGTTGGATTTGAGTTCCAGTGACGGCGACAGGGTGTAGATCACGTCCTCGGTGACGTAGGTGCGACCGACGGTGAGGGGGCGCTCAGCGTAGATGTTGTCGTCGAAGGTGGCGGATAGCGTCACTTCCGGATACACCAGGAACGAACCCCAGGCAATGCCGGGGAATTCTTTGGGTCGTGCCGGGAACACCGACGTCATCGGGCGGGTTGCCAGAATCGGGGAAGTCGTTGGGGTCAGGGTGCCGGTGCCTTGTTGGGGTGCGTTCTGGTTTTGTACCGGCGGCGTGACAGGCGGGGCGCCCCACGCATTGAATGAAGTGACACCAAACATGGCGGCCATGCAGGCTGCCAGTGGTTTTAACGAATGTTTCATTGAGTTCCCCAAGAGGGTTGCATGTCGTTTCAGGCGACATGTCGTGCCCCGTTTTGTTGTAGATCAGAGAGTTAAAAAATGCTGCTTTATTTGGCTTGTTTGCCTGGTGACATCAGATATGCCCCTGTGCGTCATAAATCAGCGATTCCTTAAGCGTAATAGGCTTGACGGTAGTTTTTTTCCACGATTGATAATTGTCAATTGCGCGGCGTGTCATAAATGCAACATTTATTTATTGGCCGGCTAGTTGAGTGAGGCCACGCTGGTCACAGACGACTTCGCTTCCGCTGTTCGCGTGGACCAGGCCGCGCCGTTTGAACTCCGCCATGATGCGGCTGGCTGTTTCGGTGGTGATGCCGAGCAATGCCCCCATATCCTCGCGGCTGGGTAGGGTTTCCGGATGATCGCCAATGCAGCCGAGCGTGATCAGCAACCTTGCCATGCGGGCTTCTGCAGGGCCGGTGGACAAGGCTACGATGAAGTGATCGGCCTGGTCGACTGACCGCTGCCAGCGTTGCAACAGCGCCTGGTGAACGCTTGGATTGGTTTGATCCAGTCTCATCAATACCTCGCGTGGAATGCGGCAGACATCCGAGTCTTGCAAGGCGATGGCCGTGTGGTGGTAGCGCTCGCCCAACAGCGTCTCCATCCCGGCCACATCGCCTTGCCGCAGCAGACGCACGATGCGCTGACCGCCGTTCGGCAGGTCTATCTTGAGTTTGATGAGTCCGCTGCGGACGGTGTAAACACTGGGTGCGACCGTACCCTTTTCATACAGCACCGCATGCTGCGGGGCATGAAGGTTGTCGACGGGTTGCAGAATCGAATCCAGTTCATGCGTCGTCAGCCCCGAGAACAGGACAAAATTGCGGACCTCGCAGACGGCGCATTTTGCGCGCCCGACCCATTCAGGATTGGTGCAATTCGGTTTCATCAAACGCCCCCTTGTTGTAACGGGGTGTGATCATGCATCGGACTACACGGAACCATTTATAAAACCTGTCTCCCATTCGACCCGAATACGGCGTCTGTCCCGCCGCGGGGCTTGGCCATCGGCTTATGCGGATGAGTGTATCCCATTTCATGGGTACATCTGGGCCATATGCTTCAGTCTCCGAAGAGGCGAGGGAGGGGGCTACTTGCCTCGCCAGGATAAAATGCCTCTTGCAATGTTCTAATAATCGTGCGAATGTTAGTTTCATGAATAAACGCCAAACCAAAGACCTGCTCTACGAACAAGTTGCCCGCATCGGTAAGGCGGTTTCCAGTCCCAAACGGCTGGAACTGCTGGAGATTCTGGCGCAGGGCGAGAAAACCGTTGACGCCCTGGCGGTTGAAGCGGGTATCGACATCAAGCTGGCGAGCGCGCACCTCAAGGTGCTGAAGGCCGCACGGCTGGTCGAGGCGCAGCGCGACGGGCGCTTCATCGCTTATCGCCTGTCGGGCGAGGACGTCAGCGCGCTGTGGGTCAACCTGCGCACGGTGGCGGAAGAACATCTGGTCGAGCTCAAGGTGGCGATGGATCAGATTTTTGCCGCGCCGGAAAAGCTCGATGCCGAAACGCGGCGTTCGCTGATGGAGAAGGCACGGCGCGGCGATGTGGTGGTGATCGACGTGCGCCCGTCGACCGAATACAGCAGCGGCCATCTGCCGTTTGCGCGCTCGATGCCGCTCGATGAAATCCGCCAGCGCATCAAGGAATTGCCCGTCGACCGCGACATCGTCGCCTACTGCCGCGGCCCGTTTTGCATGATGTCCGCCGAGGCGGTGACGCTGCTGCAAGCACACGGCTATCGCGCGCAAAAAATCGCCGACGGCACAGCCGAATGGCAGGCGGCCGGTTTGCCGCTGGCCGAAGCCTAAGCCTAAGCCCTTAAATACTCATAAGGAGACCCCGCATGTTTTTCCGTCAATTGCTGGCCAAAGACGCCACCCTGTCCTACTTTTTTGGATGCGGTTCCTGCCACGTCGGCATCGCCATCGATCCGGTACTCGGCGACGAACAGTGGTTCATCGACGAAGCCGCCAAACAGGATGTGAAGATCACCCACGTCATCGACACCCATGTGCACGCCGACCATTTCTCCGGCGGCCGCAAGCTGGCCGAGTTGACCGGCGCCGCCTATTGCCTGCACGAATCCAACGCCGCACGGGTGAAATATCCCTTCGAAGCACTGAAGGACGGCCAGCGCATCGAGGTCGGCAACGTCTGGGTCGACGCGCTGCACACCCCCGGCCACACCCCCGATTCGATCTGCCTTGTGGTCACCGACAAGCGCCGCACCGAAACACCGTGGTTCGTGCTCACCGGCGACACCCTGTTCGTCGGCAGCGCCGGCCGCCCCGACCTCGCCGGCCGCGAAGCCGAGATGGCGGGGCAGCTCTACGACACCCTGCAGCAGCGCCTGCTGACGCTGCCGCCCGAAGTCGAGGTCTATCCCGGCCACACCTCCGGCAGCGTCTGCGGGGCCGGCATGTCGGGCAAGCCGATGTCGACCATCGGTTACGAGAAACACTGGAA
>JAHJRA010000026.1:0-184861 GCA_018831045.1 Gammaproteobacteria bacterium
GCTATGGCCTGCCCGCGTTCAACGTCAACAACATGGAGCAGGTCCAGGCCATCATGCAGGCCGCTGCCGCCGTCGACTCGCCGGTCATCCTGCAGGGTTCCGCCGGTGCGCGTTCCTACGCTGGCGAGCCCTTCCTGCGCCACCTGATCCTGGCCGCGATCGAAATGTACCCGCACATTCCGGTGTGTATGCACCAGGACCACGGCGCCTCGCCCAGCATCTGCTTCCGCTCCATCCAGTCCGGCTTCTCGTCGGTGATGATGGACGGCTCGCTCGGCACCGATGGCAAGACCCCTTCCACCTACGAATACAACGTCGCCACCACCGCCAAAGTGTCCGAACTGGCGCACGCCTGCGGCGTCTCGGTCGAAGGCGAACTGGGCTGCCTGGGTTCGCTGGAATCCGGCATGGCCGGTGAAGAAGACGGCCACGGCGCCGAAGGCAAGCTGTCCCACGACCAGTTGCTGACCGACCCCGACGAAGCCGCTGATTTCGTTTCCAAGACCAAGGTCGATGCCCTGGCCATCGCCATCGGTACCTCGCACGGCGCTTACAAGTTCACCCAGAAGCCCACCGGCAAGGTGCTGCGCATCGACCGCGTCAAGGAAATCCACGAGCGCATCCCCAACGTCCATCTGGTGATGCACGGTTCGTCCTCCGTGCCCGAAGACTGGCTCGCCATCATCAACAGCTACGGCGGCGACATGGGTCAGACCTACGGCGTGCCGGTCAGCGAAATCGTCGAAGGCATCAAGAACGGCGTGCGCAAGGTCAACATCGACACCGACCTGCGCATGGCGTCCACCGGTGCCATCCGCAAGCACCTGGCTGAAAACAAGGCCAACTTCGACCCGCGCAAATTCCTCAAGGAAGCCACCAAAGGCATGAGCGACATTTGCCAGGCACGCTACGAGGCATTCGGTGCAGCCGGACAGGCCAGCAAGATCAAGAAGGTGTTCAACCTGGAAGAAATGCAGAAGCGTTACGACAAGGGCGAACTGGATCCCAAGGTCAACTGATCATCGGCTTGCCGAAATCAGATGCTGAAATGAAATGGGACGCTGCGGCGTCCCATTTTTTTGCATCAAGCCAGCGATCTGCGAGGGGCAGTGGTCGGCCATGAATGGTCAATTACTGCGTGCTATGTAGATGTCCGGTGGACAGTCCTAAGCAGCCTTCAACATGGAGCTAACCGGACTGCTCGCCTTTGCGTGCAGGTCCAGTTGAACGCAGGTTATGTTTCGGTTCTGTAGATGCGGCTGAGTTCATTGAATAGTTTTTCCCGTGCATCAAGCAACTGTGCGCGGAACTCCTCCATCTGTGTTTCTGTGAGCGTCTTATTACCTTCCCAAGCGTGCCGCCTGACGTGTTTTGCCAGATCGCCGAAGTTGCGCAATAACTTTTGCGCCTCCACATGCCCGAGTAGCAGAAGCTTTGCTTCCGCGCTAGTTAGGTCGCTAAAGACATTGAACAGTTCGGCCTTTGCCTTGGCGAGCTCCTCAACTCGATCAGCAGACGGTTCAATCTTCTTGTCCTTATTTCTGACGAACTCAACGATGAGTGCCCAGTAGCGGAGAACAACATGGGAAAAGCATTCGATTTGCTCAGCAGACTGCTCAAGTAGCCCGTGATGCCGACCTGAACGTTCGCGGCGAAGATCATCACGATTTTTGCTCTTCGCCATCCAGTAGGCGGAGAGGCCGGAAATAAGTGCGCCAAGCCCAACCTTGACGGCGGTGTCAATTACTTCTAGATAAGTCATTGCCCATTCCCCGAAACATAACCGTTATTTAAGATACCTATGGGGTTAGCTGAGGTGCAGACCTCAACCCAGCATCGCCTTCAGTGCAGCCAGCCGGTCGCTGCCGCTGGCCTTGGCATCGGCGGTGGTGGGCTTCTCTGGCTGCCGCACGTCATCGCCCAGTTCATCGATGAAGCGTGACGGGTCGCAGGCGACCGATTCGCGCGCGCGCTTGCGGCGCGAGCAGTAGGTCAGGGTGAGCGACTTTTTCGCGCGGGTGACGCCGACGTACATCAGGCGGCGTTCTTCTTCCAGGCGCCCTTCGTCGACCGCGTCGCGGTGCGGCAGGATGTTTTCTTCGATCCCCACCAGAAACACGTGACCGAACTCCAGGCCCTTTGCCGCGTGCAGGGTAGATAGCCGCACGGCATCGGGCGCCTCTTCTTCGCGGCCTTCGAGCAAGGTGATCAGCGCGATGGTCTGCGTCAGCTGCAGCAGGTTCTTGTCGTCTTCCTCGCCTTTTTTGGCGATCCAGGCGGCGAACTCCAGTACGTTATTCCACTTGCCTTGCGCGACACGGGTGTCGTCCTGATCGAAGATATAGACTTCATAGTCGATCGATTTCAGCAGGTCGTTCAGCACCTCGCCGGCCGGTTCTCGCGTGACGCGTTCTTCGGTGCGGTTGATGAAGTGGCAAAACTCCAGCAGCGGCGCCAGATGGCGCTCGCCGATCTGCGACGCCGCTGCAGCCGAAAACACCGCTTCAAACAAGCTGACATGCAGGGTGGCAGCAACCTGGCCGAGCTTTTCCAGCGTCGCCGTGCCGATGCCGCGCTTGGGCGTGGTGACGGCGCGGATGAAAGCCGGATCGTCGTCACTGTTGGCGATCAGGCGCAGGTAGGCGATCACGTCCTTGATCTCGGTGCGGTCGAAAAACGACTGTCCGCCCGACAGCTGATACGGCACTTTCTCGTTGCGCAGGGCCTGCTCGAACACCCGCGCCTGATAATTGCCGCGATACAGGATCGCGTAGTCGCGCCACTCGGTTCGATGCTGGAATTTATGCGACAGCAGCCGCATCACCACCGACTCGGCCTCGTGCTCGTCGTCCTTGGTCGGCAATATCTGGATCGGGTCGCCATGCCCGAGATCGCTCCACAGGCGCTTTTCAAACAGCTTGGGGTTGTTTGAAATCAGGCTGTTGGCGGCTTTCAGGATGCGCACCGTCGAGCGGTAATTCTGCTCCAGCTTGACCAGATGCAGATGCGGATAATCCTCGCGCAGCTGCTTCAGGTTGTCGGCCGACGCGCCGCGCCAGCCGTAAATCGCCTGGTCGTCGTCGCCGACCGCGGTGAACGCTGCGCGCACCCCGGTGAGCTTTTGCAGCAGCCGGTATTGCGCGATGTTGGTGTCCTGGTATTCGTCGACCAGGATGTGGCGCAGCCGGTTCTGCCATTTTTCGCGCAGTTCAAAGTGCGTATCCAGCAGTTCGGCAGGCAGGCGGATCAGGTCATCGAAATCGACCGCCTGATAGGCGCGCAGCGTAGCGTCGTAGCGGTCGTAGATCTTGGCGTAGACGCGCGCGTTGTCGTCTTCGGCGGTGGCGAGCGCGATGGCGGGCGACTTCAGTTCGTTCTTCCACAGCGAGATGCGGCTCACCGCACGGCGAATTTCCTGCTTGTCGGTGGTCTTGATGATCTCCGACACGATGCCGGCCGCGTCGGCCGAGTCGAGGATGGAAAAGGCCGGCTTCAGCTCGGCGAATTTCGCGTCCTCGCGCAGCATGCGCAGGCCCATCGAGTGAAAGGTGGTGACGATCAACCCCTTGGTATTGACGCCCTGGGTCAGCTTGGCCGCGCGATCGGCCATCTCGCGCGCGGCCTTGTTGGTGAACGTGATCGCCGCGATCGAACTCGGTTTATACCCGCACTCGCCAATCAGGTAGGCGATCTTGTGGGTGATGACGCGGGTTTTGCCCGATCCTGCGCCTGCCAGCACCAGCAAGGGACCGTCGAGGTATTTCGCCGCTTCGCGCTGCGGCGGATTCAAGGCGGAAAGCAGGCTCATGCGGCGCCGAATTCGCGCGCGAGATACGCATTGATGTCGCCCGATTCATACAGCCAGGTTTGCTTGCCCGCGGCGTCGGTAATCAGCAGGCACGGCACCTGCGGTTTGCCGCCGCCGGCGATCAGGGCTGCGCGATGGACCGGGTCGTGCTGCGCATCGCGCAACTCGATATCGAGTGACAGACGGCGGATTTCGCGGCGGGTTTTGAGGCAGAACGGACAGGTGGCGTAGTGATACAGCGCCAGGTTGCGGGTGCGCGCATCGATGGCCTGCTGCTCGGCCGCGGCGCGCACGATGCCCTTGGGGCGGGTGAGCCAGAACCACGCCAGCATGAACGGGGTCAGCAGCAAACGCAGGGTTTTGAAAAACAGACGGATCAGGGGTTTCATCTCGGAGGTGTCACGTGGGGTTCAGGCGGGGACGCTATGATGCAGGGCAACACAGCGTACAGAATCCGTATTTTATATGCCCACCTATGCCATTGGCGATCTTCAGGGTTGCCACGATCCGCTGCTGCACCTGCTGGACACGATCCGCTTCGACGCCACGACCGACCGGCTATGGCTTGTCGGCGATCTGGTCAATCGCGGACCGGATTCGCTGGGCGTGCTGCGTTTCCTCAAATCGCTGGGCGATGCCGCCATCTCGGTGCTGGGCAATCACGATCTGCACCTGCTGGCGCTGGCCGAAGGCTACGGCCGCCTGCACCAGAGCGACACGCTCGACGCGGTGCTGGCGGCACCCGACCGCGATGAATTGATGCACTGGCTACGGCATCAAAGGCTGGCCTGGCTGGAGAATGATTGCCTCATGATCCACGCGGGCGTGCTGCCCGGATGGTCCGCCAAGGACGCCATGCGTTACGCGGGCGAAGCCGAAGCCGCGCTGCAAGGTCCGGATTACCGACTGTTCTTCAAACGCATGTACGGCAACACCCCGACCGCATGGGACGAAAGCCTCAGCGGCATCGAGCGCCTGCGCGGCATCGTCAACAGCTTCACCCGGCTGCGTTATTGCACCGCAGCAGGCGAGTTTGATTTTCAGCACAAGGGGGCGCTGGGCACGCAGCCCGCAGGCTTGCTGCCGTGGTTTGGGGTGCCGGGACGTAAAAGTGCGGACGTGACCTGCGTGTTTGGCCACTGGTCCACCCTCGGGCTGATCAACCAGCCCGACCTGATTGCACTGGATACCGGCTGTTTGTGGGGCGGCAAGCTGACCGCAATCAGGCTGGAGGACCGGCAGGTGTTTGCGGTGCAGTGCCCGCAGGCGAAACGCCCAAAAGCCTAGCGGTGGCGGCTTCCGCCTGCGCTGCCAACTCGCGGCGGTGGCCACTGGGCTGTATCGGTTCGCCGAACTGCAGTTCGGCGATGATTCCAGGCTCGCTGACAATTTTCATCAGGCTCTGCCACATGCTGAGGTCGTCGATATAGGCCGGTGCGGCGCTGTATTCACCCGCCAGCGTGCCGTAGCGCAGGGCGGCCGGCACGATCGGGCAATTCAGTTCCACCGCCGGCTGCAGCAGCGACGGCAAAAACCGCCGCAATCCACGGCCGTCGCTGGTGGTGCCTTCGGGAAACACCGCCACCCAGGCGCCCGATTGCAGCAGCAGTCGCATCTCCGCGTTGATGCGTTTGGTGTCGGCGCGGCGGCCGCGTTCGATGAACAGGGTGCCGGTCTTGTGCGCCAGCCAGCCCGCCACCGGCCAGGCGCGCACTTCGGCCTTCGACACGAAATGCACCCGCCGGGCGGCGTAAATCAGGTAAATATCCAGCCACGACACATGGTTGCACACCAGTAGTGCGCCATTCGGCAGCGCAGGCGGTGGGCCGGCCTGCAGGCGGATGCCGAGCACGCGCAGCAGCTGCCGCGCCCACGCCATGATGATGCGGTCGCGTAGCGCCGTCCGGCACAGCGGAAAGACCAGTGCGGCCAGCGTCACCCCGAGGACGAGGTGCAGCAGCAGCAGGCTGGTGCGGATGACGCGACGAAGTGGCGCAGGCAGGCGGGCGAGGATCACCCGGTCATTGTAAAACGTGCGGTGCGGAATGCCGGGGTAAGCCTTATGCCCCGAAGCGACGCGCATAGCTGCGATTGAGCTGCGCCATCGGCAGCAGCATCAGCAGGTCGGCCGTGTTGAAATCCGGATCCCATGCAGGTTCGCCGCACACCATGCCACCGGAACGGGTATAGCCCTTGATCAGCGGCGGCAGGGTTGCCTGCTGCCCGTCGTCGAGCGACTCGACCGGCAGGCGATAACGTGGCGTGGCACGCCACTCGGCCGGCGCCAGATGGCTTGCGCTGAGCTGACGGTACACGCTGGCAGCAACCTGGCCGCCATCGGCCATGCCGATGCTGGCGCAGCCGACGATGTATTCGCAGCCGTTGCGCGTCAGGTATTCGGCCAGCCCCAACCACAACCGGGCGATCACCCCGCCGCTGCGATGGTCGCGATGCACGCACGACCGTCCCAGTTCGGCCATGCGCGGCCGCAAAGAATGGAGCCGGGTGAAATCGAATTCCTGCTCGGAGTAATAGCTGCCGATACGCTTCGCCGCATCGGGCGGCAGGATGCGATAGGTGCCGACCACGTCGCCGGTGTTCAGGTCGCGCACCAGCAGGTGATCGCAGAACGGGTCGTACAGATCGATGTCGTGTCCAGGCAAGACGGTCGTCAGGCGTGCGCCCATTTCCCCGACAAACACCTGATGCCGCAGGCGTTGCGCCTCGCGGATTTCGCTGTCGTCGATCGCCAGCGAGACGTGATAACGGCTGGCAGCCCGGACTGGCGCCGCGCCGGACTGAAGCGGGCAGGTTTGAGACGGGCCGGATTGAGCCGGACTGACTTGAAGGGAAGACGGGCTGCTGACCTCGAGCATGGGGCACTCTCATGGTTGGAATGCGCCCAGCTTAGTGAGGGGGTATTAACCCGGCATGACGTTCAGGTTTCGGAATGATGACGTGATCAGTGCGATACCCGTGTGGTGCCGCCACCCGACAGCACCCGCACGCGGTCGCCCGGGTGGAAGACTTCGTCCGCCGCCTGAGTAATCGCGATGAAGCGGCCGGAATCCAGCCTGATGGTGATTTCCACCCCGCGTTGCCGGGTGATGCCTTCTTCTGCAGCCGCGCCCCCGAGGCCACCCAGCACCGCGCCGACAGTCGTGCCCACCACGCTGCCGCGACCGCTGCCGAGGGTGCTGCCCGCCACACCGCCCACCACCGCACCGGCGCCCGCGCCGATCGGTGTTTTAGTGCCTTCGATATTCACCTGACGCACCGATTCCACCACGCCCATTTGCACTTCCTGAACGCTGCGGGTTTGCGCGCGCGAATAGTCCTTGCCGCCGGTTCCGCTGGCACACCCCCCCAGCACGACGACTGCTGCGGCAACGAGGACAAGGGACAAGCGTGGGGGCTGGTTCTGCATGGTGGTCTCCTGAAGATTCAAGTTGGACTATAGGCTGCGGCAAGCCGGCAAAATTCAGCAGGCAAATTCAAAGCGTCTTGCCAAAAACCTGCTGCAGCCGCGCGGCGATCGCATCCCGCGTAGGCTGGTGATTCTGGCCGCCGCGATGCTCGATCTTGATCGCGCCCATCACGCTGGCCAGCTGGCCGCTGGTTTCCCAGTCGAGCCCCTGCGCGATACCGTAGAGCAGGCCGGCGCGGAAGGCATCGCCACAGCCGGTGGGATCCAGTACCTGCGCGGCCGGCACCACCGGAATATCGATCACGCGGCCGTCCGCATACAGGCTCGACCCCTTTTCGCCGCGCGTGATGACCAGGCATTTCACCCTGGCCGCCAGCGCCTCGACCGACAGTTCGGTGCGCGCCAGCAGCAGTTCGGCTTCGTAATCGTTGAGGGTGACGTAATCCGCCAGTTCGACCATCTCCAGCAACTCTGCGCCGGAAAACAGCGGCATCCCCTGACCGGGATCGAACGCGAAAGGAATCCCTGCCGCATGGAACTGGCGGCAATGGTTGAGCATGCCGTCGCGGCCGTCGGGCGAAACGATGCCGAGGCCGATTTCGCGTGCAAGCGATGCATCGTTCTGGTGCGAATAATTCATCGCGCCCGGGTGGAACGCAGTAATCTGATTGTCCGCCAGGTCGGTGGTAATGAAGGCTTGAGCGGTAAAGCTGCCGGGCATCTGGCGAATCGCTTCGCGGGTGATGCCGTAGTGGTCGAGACGGTCGGCATAGACGCCAAAATCGTCGCCCACCGTCGCCATGATGACCGGTTCGCCACCCAGCAACTTGAGGTTGTAGGCGATGTTGCCCGCACAGCCGCCAAACTCGCGGCGCATTTCAGGCACCAGAAACGACACGTTCAACATGTGGATCTTGTCGGGCAGGATGTGATTCTTGAAATGGTCCTGAAACACCATGATCGAGTCGAAGGCGAGGGAGCCGCAAATAAGGGTGCGCATGGGGGAATCGTATTGAAAACGGGAGCCGCGATTATACGCAGGCGGCTGCGCCGGGTTGAGCGCTGCTTTGCGGGCACGGGGCGCGCCTGAATCAGCTGTAAATCTCTTCCACCGCAAAAATGCGCCGGTGCTCGCGCATGGCGTAGCGGTCGGTCATCCCGGCAATGTAATCGGCGACCGCGCGCGCGCCTTCGAGCGACTCGCGCGCCTGGTGTTCGGGCGGCAACAAACGCGCATCACCGATGAAGGCCGTGTAGAGGTCGCTGATGATGCGGCTGGCTTTGGCACTCATGCGCGCAACCTTGTAGTGGCGGTACAGATGCCGGTGCAGAAAGCGTTTCAGTTCACGGTGTTCGTCCAGCAGCACCTCGCTGAACGCAGCCAGCGGCGCGGCGGCACGCACGTCGTCAATACTGCCGACAGCGCTGGTTTCGATGTTGCTGCGGGTGGTGGCCACCAGGTCGAGAATCAGCGCGTTGATGATGCGCCGCACCGTTTCGGTCACGATGCGGCGGCCATTCAGCGCGGGATAGCGGACCTTCACCTCGTCGTGATGGCGGGCGAACAGCCGCACCTCCATCAGTTGTTCAATGCTGATGAGCCCGGAACGCAACCCGTCATCGACGTCGTGATTATTGTAGGCAATTTCATCGGCCAGATTGGTAATCTGGGCTTCGAGCGAGGGCTGGGTTCTGGCGAGAAAACGCGCGCCGACCGCGCCGAGCTTTTCGGCGTTGCCGAGGGCGCAGTGCTTGAGGATGCCTTCGCGCGCTTCGAAGGTGAGGTTCAGGCCATCGAACTCGGCGTAGCGCTCTTCCAGCAGGTCGACCACGCGCAGCGACTGCAGGTTGTGTTCGAAACCGCCATGTTCCTTCATGCAGGCGTTCAGCGCATCCTGCCCGGCGTGGCCAAACGGCGTGTGGCCAAGGTCATGCGCCAGTGCAACGGCCTCGACCAGATCCTCGTTGAGGCCCAGCAGACGGGCGATGGTACGGCCGATCTGCGCGACTTCGAGGCTGTGAGTGAGACGGGTACGGAACAGGTCGCCCTCATGATTGACGAACACCTGGGTCTTGTATTCCAGCCGCCGGAAGCCGGTGGAATGGATGATGCGGTCGCGGTCGCGCTGGAATTCGGAGCGCGGATGCGCCGGCGCTTCGGCATGGGTGCGTCCATGGCTCTGGCTGGAATGCGCGGCGTAAGGGGCGAGTTCGATCATGGGCGGAGTCAGTCCTGGTCTGGCGCAGCAAGCGGTTCAGTGACGAAGCAGTCGGCCCCAGTGTGCGGCACGCCGAGGATGGCCGCAACCGCCTTCCCCACTTGGCTAGTCACCGGCGGGGCCGACACACGCCGCCAGCGTGGCACGCAGCGTGGCTTCCGGCATGTCGCCCGTCACCACAGCTTCGCCCAGGCGTTTCAGCAAGACGAAGCGCAGCTTGCCGGACTCGACTTTCTTGTCGTGCCCCATGTAATCGAGCCAGGTGTCTGCGCCCAGGTCGGGCGCCACGTCGGGCAGGCCGGCGGCGCGGATCAGGGCACGGCTGCGCGCCACCTCCGCTTCGCTCAGCCAGCCCATGCGGCGCGAAGCTTCTGCCGCCATCACCATGCCCGCGCCCACGGCTTCGCCGTGCAGCCAGTTGCCGTAGCCCACGCCGGTCTCGATCGCGTGGCCAAAAGTGTGGCCCAGATTGAGAATGGCGCGGATGCCGCCTTCGCGCTCGTCCTGGCTCACCACCTGCGCCTTGATTTCGCACGAACGGTGAATGGCGTGGGCGATCGCTTGCGCATCCAGCGCACGCAGCTTGTCCATGTTGGCTTCGAGCCAGGCCAGAAATTCGATGTCCCAGATCAGGCCGTACTTGATGATCTCGGCCAGGCCGGCCGACACTTCGCGCGCAGGCAGCGTTTTCAGCGTATCGATATCCGCCAGCACCACCTGCGGCTGGTAGAACGCGCCGATCATGTTCTTGCCGAGGGGATGGTTGATGCCGGTCTTGCCGCCCACCGACGAATCCACCTGCGACAGCAGCGTGGTCGGAATCTGGATGAAGGGCATGCCACGCTGGTAACACGCTGCCGCAAATCCAGTCATGTCGCCGATCACCCCGCCACCCAGTGCGATCAACGTGGTCTTGCGCTCGGCCCGCTGGGTCAGCAGCGCATCGAAAATCAGGTTCAGCGTTTCCCAGTTTTTGTAGGCTTCACCGTCGGGCAGCACGATAGTCATGACCGTCACGCCGGCCGCCTGCAGGGTGGTGGTTAACTTGTCCAGATACAGCGGTGCCACCGTGGTATTGGTAACCACCGCCACGCGTTTTTGCAGCAAGTGCGGCAGGATCAACTCAACCTGACCCAACAGCCCGGTGCCTATGTGGATGGGGTAGGAGCGGTCGCCGAGGTCTACAGTAAGGGTTTGCATGGGGCGATCAGACATTGAAATCACGTCGGCCATTGTAACCAAAGCGCATGCGCACTGTTTACGCCTCACAGTGACATCATGAAGACATGACCAGGGGACGACAATTATGCGATGCTGCGAAAACCAGCCTCTTTTTTGTGCCCACCACTTGATCCCGACAATCAAATGAACAGCGCTCATTCCACACCCGACCCTGTACCGTTATTTGTCGACCTTGACGGCACGCTGATCAAAACAGACCTGCTGGCGGAAAGCGCCTTGCGTCTGCTCAAGAAATCACCCCTTTCGCTGTTTGCCTGCCTGGCCTGGCTGATCCGCGGAGGCAAGGCTGGGCTCAAAGCTGAAATCGCCCGCCGCGTCGGACTCGATGCGAGCTTGCTGCCCCTGCAAAACGATTTTGTTGCGTTTCTGCGCAATGAAGCCAGTGCGGGCCGGTCACTTTATCTGGCCACCGCTTCCGACCTGCAGCTGGCCGAACCCGTCGCGAACAGGCTGGGATTTTTCACGGGCCTGCTGGCAAGTACCCCGGGGCACAATCTCAAAGGTACACACAAGCTGGAAGCCATTCTGGCCAAAACCAGCGGGGGACCATTTGACTATGCCGGAAATGCCTATGCGGACATGCCCGTGTGGGCTGCCGCGCGCGAGGTACTGGTGGTCAATCCAGACCCTGGCGTGGCCGCAGCAGCTCAGGCCCGTTTCAATGTAAAACAGGTATTCGAGGATCGCCCCCGAAACCTGCAGACCTGGCTGCGCGCGATACGACTGCATCAGTGGCTTAAAAACCTGCTTCTGTTCGTTCCCCTGCTGACCGCACACGCCTTCACTGGCACTGCGGTGATGACGCTGGTCTTGGGTTTCACGGCCTTCGGCTGCGTCGCATCGGGAACCTATCTGCTAAACGATTTGCTGGATCTGGATTCGGACAGGCGCCACCCCCGCAAATCGAAACGTCCTTTTGCTGCTGGGGACATCAGTCCAATGTTCGGGTTGCTAGCCATGCTGGCTCTGCTCGCGACCGGACTCGCCCTGGCAGCCACGCTATCCATGGCGTTTTTTCTTTCCACCCTGGCCTATCTTGTTCTGACACTCAGCTATTCGCTCTATTTCAAAGCCTATGTGCTAATCGACGTGCTGCTGCTTGCCGGGCTGTATACCGTGCGCATCATTGCCGGTGCACTGGCTATCGGCGTAAGCGTTTCCTCGTGGCTGCTTGCATTCTCCATTTTCGTATTTCTGAACCTTGCGCTGATCAAACGATGCTCCGAGCTGAAGACCCTGGAATCACAGGCCCGCACGTCCACCAGCGGGCGGGACTATCGTCTTGCGGATCTGGGCATACTGAGTTCAATGGGCGTCGCCGCAGGCTATATTTCCGTGCTGGTTTTGGCACTTTACGTAGACAATCCGGACGTACGCACCGCTTATAGCCACCCATTCCTGCTCTGGCTGCTGTGTCCGTTCATGATGTACTGGGTATCCCGACTCTGGATCAAGACCTCGCGTGGCGAAATGAATGATGACCCCCTGTTGTACAGCCTGCGGGATCGTGCCAGCTGGATCATTTTCCTGGCTATGGGGCTAACCACGTTATTGGCTATTTAACAGACCGAGGTGAGTATGAGGATTGCGGTTTTAAGCTTGATTCTGGCAAGTGTAACGATGTCCGCCGTGGCGCAGATTGCACTCAAACATGGAATGTCCTCGCCCATCGTTCAGGCGAACCTGAACGCAGGTCTTGAGCGGATTGCACCGCTCATTGCAGCCAACCCCTTTGTCTGGGCAGGACTGACGCTGTATGGAGTGGGCGCGCTGTTGTGGCTTGGCGTACTGGCTCAAATCGATGTCAGCCAGGCCTACCCGTACGTCGGGCTCGGGTTCCTGCTCACGATGATATTCGGCGTCGCGCTGCTAGGCGAATCGATCAGTGCCATGCGGCTGGTTGGGACCCTCCTGGTTGTTGCCGGTGTCGTTCTGGTTTCACGCACCTGACACAAGGGTCTTGAAGCATCACGTCTTCAGTCCTGGAGGCATGCCACAGACCGGTTTGACTCCGGGTAGGAAAAGAGCAGCGGCTGCGAACAATTGAGGGAACTCGCCAGGCGATAGTCAATTCCGCGGCCTAGCAACCGGTATTCAGTCACCAAGCGGAACCGCAGGGGGATCTTGACCCGCACCCCCGCCTCAGGCGCTGCGCTTAACGGAGCCAGCTGATTTCTGAAAGCCAGGTTTTTCTGAATCGCACGTCCCCAGTTCGCAGCTCCAACCATCAGGGTATTGACCACCAGCGCGATCAGAACAACGGCCGCCCCCCTGCGTAGCCACGTCGCCTGGTTCAAGACTGCGATCACGATCAGGAGCGGCAGTACCAGCCAGAATTGGGGAGAGAGTCGCGCCCACCATGCTTCGGGATTCAACAAACCCGTCAAAATAACCAGCAGTCCAACACCTGCAACCAGCCGGGATGCCCGGCTACGCAGCATCCATGGCAAGCCCAGCAGCATCAGTAGCATGCCGCCAAACCAGGGGCCGAACCCGCCATAATGAGCATCGACGGCGAAGAATGCGTAAAGCTCCTGTTTGTCCAGGCTGAAGGGGATTTTCCAGACGGGCATCCCGGACGAACCGGAAGACCGGCTGCTCAGGGAATAGGCCATTTTTTCGACACGATTCATGGCCAGAAACGCGGGTGGCGCAGAACGCCACTGAACATTGCGTCCATCCTCGCGTCCCAGTGCAGGATAGAAGGGGTGACCCTGCTGCAGCGTGTTGGTGATATAGGGCTGATAGCCGACGCCAATCACCGCCACGAGCAATGCCATGCCTGTCATCAAAAAATAGGATCGCAGCCCGACACGTTTTTTCCACAACCAGGCGCCACCCGCGAGGCCAGCGGCCAGGAAAACGGCATAGACCAGGCCCGTGAACTTGATATTCACCAAAAGCACCAGGCTGACGGCAACCAGAAAAAGCGTACGGGTCGCAGGCTGCCTGAAATAGTCCAGCGAAAACAGCAGCACAAGGGTAAACAGCGAGGCCAGCTGGCCATCAACATAAAAACTGGGGAGCTGGTATACGCTCACCGGATTGGCCGCAACTGCAAATGCCAGTCCCCATGACCAGACGCGTGTCAGTCCCATGCGGCGCAGAAAGGCTTGCGCAACCAACAGCGTCGCCAGGGGATATAACAGGTTCCATATTTTGCTGCCTTCCAGCAATCCGCTGCCACGAAAAGTAGCGGCGGCCAGCAGCCAGGCACCCTTCGCATAATGCTGGATATAAATCCCCGAGGTCACACCTGACTCGAACCCCGGATTCCATACTGCAAGCTGGGGCGAATGAAAGGGGTTCCACCCCTGAGCCAGGGCCAGGATGCCCGGCACGTGATATTCCTGGCCATCACCACTGAAGTCATACAACCATTCCAGGGCGAATGTGCCAAACGTGCTTGCGGCCACGAGTCCAAGCACCGCAGGCAACCAGACACATCTATCCGGAACCAGCTTCCAGGTCGCCGAGAGCGCAACGGCCAGCCCCAGCCACAGCGCGGAGCCACTGACGGGTTGCCCGATCCACAACAAAAATGCGGTGAGGACCAGCGTGATGCCCGCCCACAGGATGATCATCCAGGCCAAGACTTCGCCCCGTCCCGCCGGATGCCGGGAATCGTCCCCCACATTAAGGTTCTGTCGATTCATCATGGGGGCAACTCCACGCCATTTGGAAATCAGTCTGTTTGCCGCACCTGGACAGGCTTCACTGTCAGACACACCTCGTCGCCAATTCGGTCAACACGGCAAATTTTCGACATCGTACAGGGTGAAGAATGTCGGTCCACTGATATTTGGAACAAGACGCGCAGGGGGTTCAGGTAAGGACACGCTGCGTGGGTCGTTCGCCACCGCAAACCCGGCCAGGTCGCCGGGATCGACGCTCAAGGCCGGCATAAAGTTTGTGGGGCATGCCTAAAATGACTTGGGCAACATTCTGGCCAAGGGCTCACCCCCTCATCGCATACGCTTATCGCGTACAGGGTAAGGATCCTTGTCATGGCACGACACTTGCGGTGCATCCGCTGACGCAATGCGTCACGACACAAGCCAGCCGTTGATCTGGAAAACATAGCCGTAGTCCCTTGCCCTGATCCGGATAAAAACCAAACTGATGAACACCTTATTTCACCTGATAACCGGTGGCACACCTGGTCTGAGGCAGGATGCTGAGATTGCTCAGGCTGTGCTGCACGGAAAATATCCGGTTTCAACCCACATGTTGCACCGGGGCAATCTGCATCTGCCCCACAGGCAACTTGCCCTGGCTTTGCGCAAGCCCTTCTCCAGGCGCAAAAATATCATGCTGTTTTTTGAGAATCTATCGCGCAGCTGGATGCACTGCAGCGACTTGGCCATCCTGATTCCCAACCAGGAATGGATGCGCCCGCTCACCACCCAACTCATCCGCAATTGCCATGAGATCTGGTGCAAAACACGCTATGCAGAGCATGTGTATCGCGAACGGGGCTTCGCTACACGCCACATTGGTTTCTCCTCCAGAGACCAATACTTGCCAGAGGTGGCCAAGGATTACACCGCGTGCGTTCACATCCCCGGCAGAAGCGAACTCAAAGGCACTGCCACCCTGCTGAAGGTGTGGAAACGCCATCCGGAATGGCCAACCCTCACGGTTATCACCCGCCACCCCTATTTGCGGCAGCACTGCGCAGCCAATATTGAAATCGTGACAGACTTCCTCGATCCCGGCAGCCTGCAAATGGTGATGAATCGCTCGGGCATACACATTTGCCCTTCTGAAACCGAAGGTTTCGGACACTACATCAGCGAGGCCTTGTCCACCAAAGCCGTCGTAATCACCACCCACGCGCCCCCGATGAACGAACTCGTGCAGGAGGATTTCGGTTTTCTGGCGGAATCGGCAAGGCGTATACCGATCGAATATGGCGAGCGTTTTCAGGTGGGGGAGGAAAGCCTGGAACAGGCGATTGCCCGAGCACTTGCCCTCACCCATCCTGAAAAAGCACGTATGGGAAACCTGGCGCGCGATTCGTTTCTGGCGAATCGAGCACAATTCGAAACTCGCTTTCTGCAAGCCATTGCAAACCTGGCGCAAAATTAACAACACCCGGCTGCTTAACGACGCGAGGCTCACCCCCGCTTGTTCAGGCATCGACAAGACGTATGATCAAGCTGTCATCATTATTTTGATGGGGGTTTTCACCGAACCTGGTGAAACCTTATCGCGAAGCCTGCCACGCAATGGCCGCCAAAGCTGACCGCATCCTGCTGGTTTCCCCGGCCTCGCCGCTTGCGCCCCGGTCGGGCGCGCAGCAGCGCACGGCGTTGCTGCGCCAAGCCCTGCAGATGCTGGGTGAAGTAGACATATTGTTGATCGAACCCACCTCCGGCCCCAGCCGGCTGGGGTCAGTCACGCCGGGCATCCTCGCACACGCACTGTGGCATCAACACCCGCTCGGCATCGGAAAATTCAAGCCCGACCGAACCCTGTGCCAGGCACTCTGTGCTGCCGGAGTTGACCTAAGCTGCTATCGGCTCATCGTCAGCCGCTATCTCAACCCCATTTCAAAACTGGCGATCCCGCCCGGCGTACGTACTGTGGTTGATCTCGATGACTGGAAGTATCACTACACACCCGGCCGGCTGACATGGGTAGCACGACTCAAGTCCGCCTACGCCGCGCAACTGGCGCGCCAGCAGCTCAAGCGATTTGACGCCTACTTTTTTGTCAACGAACGCGACCAGGCAGGCCACCCCAAACTGCGCTCAAGCATCTTGCCCAACATCCCGTTCAATCCGCCTGCCCAGCCTTTTCCGCAAACCGAGAGCACCACGCTTTTGTTCGTCGGTTCACTCTGGTACGCGCCCAATCGCGAAGGAATCGACCGTTTTCTTGCCCGCTGCTGGCCTGCCATCAAGGTTGCCCAGCCCAACGCCCGGCTGCTGCTCGTTGGCGCCGCCCCGCCCGCCACCCGGCGGGCCTGGGAACTGCACCCGGATGTCTCTGCCCCCGGCTATGTCGATGATCTGGGTGAGGCTTATCGCAATGCCGCATTCACCATTACCCCGATCTACTCAGGCGGCGGCACCAACATCAAGATTCTGGAATCGCTGGCCTATGGACGGGCGTGCGTGACCACGCCTCATTGCGCAGATGCTTTCAAAGTCGACCTGGAAAACGCTGGTTTGGGCATCGCACAGGACGATGCGCATTTCGCCCAACGATGCATTGACTGGCTGGGTGATATCAGCATTAGACGCAACGAAGCGGAAAAGGGGCATGTTCAAATTGAACAGCATTACACGCCCGCGCTGTTTGCTGATCGGGTGGAACACCTGGTGCGCCCCCTGATCGCGCCCCCACGGGCAACGCCATGACCGTCAATCCATACCTGATTGATCAGGCCATCATCATCCGCAACCTCTTCGAGGTTGGCTTGCCGTTGCGCCGGCTGCGTGAGCCTCTTCTTGCTGCGGTTCCGGAGGCCGCCAGCCGTTTCGTGATCATCCCGGGCGACGTCAGCAACCCATCAGGGTCGCTGGGCGACATGGCAATGTTTACCGCATTGCTGCAATCGCTACGCATGCGCAATCCAGAAGCCACCTTCACCATCATTGGAACGCGAAACCACAGCATGGTCGTGCCAGGAGTCGGTGAGATCCCGGTGATAGCCGCCTGGGCTGGCAGAGCGGGCAGCATCGCCTTTGACCGCGTGATTCGCCAACACCACGCGCTGTTTGTGATGGGCGCCGATATTCTGGACGGCAAATATGGCGCGTCACTGGTGCAACGTATTGTTGATTACTGCAATCACAGCGCAATGCTCGGCATTCCGGCCACAACACTGGGCTTCAGTTTCAACCGTCACCCGCGCCGCCCGACTGTTCACGCCTTATCCAGATTGCATCCCAAGGTGACGGTGAATGTCCGCGATCAGCCCTCACTGGATCGCTTCAGGCAAATTGTCGGCATCCCGGCCACCTTGTGTGCGGATAGCGCTTTTCTGATGCCACCCGCCACCGAGCCCGAACCCGAGGCAGAAGCCTGGATAAGCGACATGCACAATGCAGGTCGCAGCCCGGTTGGCGTCAACCTGAATGCCCACGCTTTGGCCCCCCTGCTCACGCAAATCGACACACCCACATTGATCACCCGCCTGGCTGAGCAACTCGTGCTTGCCGCAGAAATGAACAACCTGGCATTCATGCTGATTCCGCATGATCTCAAGCCGCAATCGGGCGATGTGTCGATGCTCCAGGCGCTCGAAAAACAGCTACAAAAAAATGGTTTCTCACACGTCCGCTATACCCCGATCAATCACCCCGGCAAGATCAAGCGGATTACCGGCCTCCTCGATCTCGTCATCACGGGACGCATGCATTTGGCCATCGCCTCACTAGGCAGTGGCACGCCCATTCTGTCGATCACCTATCAAGACAAATTCGAAGGCTTGTATCAACACTTTGGCTTGTCGCTCGAACACATCATTGCACCTACGCAATGCATCAGCGATGCGTTCATGAACAAGATCAATCAAGCATTCACACAACGGTACGACAATCGCAAACGCATCCACACCAGCCTGCCGCACGTGCTAGCACTTGCTTCACGAAACCTTGAAACAAACAGCGCTTGAGGCTGATCAAGCCAATTCAAAAGAACAAAAAATTGCCGCATTCGAGCCAAGATAAGCGTTAAGAAAGGGAGAGATAATGATCATCCGGAACATCCAGGAAAAGCGTGAGGACGGCCAGTATCAAATTCAGGCCGAGGTGGAACATGAGACCAGGAATGCGCGGGAAATTATTTTTTTCTCCGTACCCGCCGAACAGGCCCACTGGATACGCCCCGAACCCAATGCGTTCATGATGGGGACAGCCATTGCTGCCATGTGGAATGGAGAAACCCGGCTGGAAATTGAAGGGGAAGTCGACCCACAGCTCGCCTCCAGACTCACCATGGCCATGCGGCTGCTGAAGCGCTGGCATAAAAGTCCGCTACGTCCTGTCAAGATTGAGGCGCCTGCAGTGGCGCGTCCCTTGCCTGATATTCCCCAATCCACCACCGCATTGTTCCTCTCCGGTGGTGTGGACTCATTGTCAGCCCTGTACTGGAATGCCAGCCAATACCCGATGGGCGACCCAAGGCGAGTGAGCGTCGCTTTCTTCGTCCATGGCCTGGACGTGGGCGACCCCAACAAACCCAATCGGCTTGATGTCTGGAATCTCGGCATCCAGCATCTTTCGGCCATATGCCGGGAGTTGGGTGTAGAGCTGGTGACGGTAAAAGTCAATTTGAGGAACCTGGCCATGAGCTGGCGGCTTTATGGTGGATGGCAACACGCTTCCCTGCTGGCTGCCATCGCCCATGCTGCGAGTTCGCGCATTCACCGATGCATCATCGCCCCCGACTATTCGATGGAACATATCCCGCATCCCCATGGCTCGCATCCGTGGCTGAACAGCTATTTTGGTGCGGATTTTCTTGAGATCACCACCGGCGACATGGAGCAGTTCAGTCGTGTGGAAAAAATTCGCTTCCTGTCAACCCACCCTGGCGTACTGGATGCACTCAGGGTGTGCTGGGACTCAGCTGCCATCCCGGAGGGCTATCTGAATTGCGGGCGTTGTTTGAAATGCGTCCGCACCATGCTCGCGTTCATGGCTTGCGGCCAGCTTTCCAGGACAACCGCATTTCCTAGCAATGACGTATCTCCCCAATTGCTGAAATCAATCCCCATCAAGACTTATGCTGAACTTGAACTCTATCTGGAAGTGCTACCGGCACTTGAGACGATGGGGCGGCAGGATTTGACGGCGATCATCAAGCGGAAAATCTGGCTGTTTCATGCCGAGCACAAGCTCTATTTCAATTATCTGCGGCCTCTCGTAAAAAAAATACTTGGAAGGACCTGACCTACAGGCCCAGGCAAACGATTCGACAGTGATATGCCCCATTCATCGTGCACAGGAAAACATTCTGAGACCCTATGCCGGCCTTAATGATGATCATCGTCAACTCATGAAAAATCGCCGAGGAGAGGAAAAACATGCCCATGCCATTTCCAGCATCCGAACATAATCTGCTGCCACAGTTGCATACCAAGCGATCCGGTAAACCGAAAGCCCGCACGACTTGTCCGGGCGGTTGTTCAGCCGAGGCAGCCCGGATTGGAACCCTCCCGGATGCATTCGAATTCGCAGGCAGGGCACTCGGTTCGCCGCTTCCCGGCGGGAGCCTGCCGAACCTGGCGTTTACCCTGTGCCGTCTCTATGCGCAATACAAAGGCAAGGCCTGTCGCCCCGCTTACCGAAGGCCTGTCGCCCCGCTTACCGAACGCCACCGCACTGGCGCTCAGCCAGAGATCATTTACTGATTGCCTTGCGCATTCCTCACAATGATTCTCGCCAACCGTCCAGCCAGACGTCAGCGGAAGCCCCTGCATATCCGCCGGCTGGTTTTGTGAAGCCGCCATCCGGCTTATGACATCATAGTCATGAGTCACAACCCATCAGAGCCATCCAGACCCATGTCAGCATCGTTCTGCCACATCATCAACCCATTTCCGGGTCCGGAAGATTCCGAACACGGAATCGCGAGCAAAATCACCTACGAAAGCCTGCGCATCGCTGCGGAAAAAGCGCGCAAGTGCGGCATCCAAGTCGAGGTCAATGCCATCGTGCTGCCCGGCGACGAAATCGCAATCAAGCCACCCGCCAAACTCGCAGGGCACCTTGGCCGAACGGTGCAGGACATTCGCCCCCTCTCGCCCCAAAGACCCTTTCCCCTGATTTCTGACATCTTGCAGTTGGGTGCCGAGTCATCAAATTGCGATTACCTGATCTTTACCAACATGGATATCGCGGTCCAGCCCGATTTCTACCTACAGCTTCACGAAATCACTGAAAAACGCTTCGAACCAGGCACCCCGTTCACGGTTTACCGGCGGAACATTTCCAGTCGCTACAACAGCATTGAACAACTCCCAGAAATGTATGGCCAGCCCGGCCAAGTTGCTTATGGTTACGACTGTTTCGTTTTCCCAAAGTCCTATGTCTCACAACTTGACCTCGGAAATTGTTGTATCGGTGCAGCCCACTTCGACTACCTGCTCTTCATTGCTCTGGACGCAGTGAGTGGATTTCGCGTCAAACGGATCAATGATCTTCCGCTCACGTTTCATATTGGCAACGACATCGCATGGAGCAGCCAGATAAACTACATCGAGCACAACCTGGCCGAGTCGCTCGCGGCCATTCAGCGAATGCACAAGCATTTCGACGTGCCCAAAAACAGCAACTTTGCACAAATGGAACGTTCGCATTTTCTTCCCAATGCACGTATCGACAGTCGCTTGCTCCGAAAACTGAAACGCGTGCCGGGAATCGGACAATTAGCCCTGACGGTCAAAAGATGGCTGGGCAAGAGCCACTGACGGGGAATGCATCCTGCAACTGGTATGGGTTTTGCTTTTTCAAAATGAACCACCTGGCGCCACTTAATGCCTGCTCTCTCGAATCGAACTGTCCATGAAATAACCGAAGCACCGATCATGAATAAAAACGACCGTCACCAAGCCAAATCCTCCCGCGCAACCGGATAATGACAACTTCTCATACTTCCATGCTTCGTCACCCCAACCAGTCTCAGAATGCCTGGATTGCTCTTGGATCGTCCCTCCGACAGATGCCCACGCTTACCAGACCAAGCGATATCTAATCGCACCCCAATGACCCCACAGAACTGTCAGACCGTGATCATCAAACGCTCCAGCTTGTTAGCCATTATTTGCCCGGCTCAATCATGAGCCTCGGCGATTCCATCCGCCACGGCGCCAAATGGGTATTGATTGGCAACACCGGCAGTCAGGTAATCAATTTTGCGCTTGGCCTGATTCTGGCGCGGCTGCTCATGCCAGCCGAATTCGGCATGGTGGCCACGATCCTGATTTTCACCAACCTTGCGGGCTACGTGTCTGGTGGCGGCATGGGGCAAGCCCTGGTTCGCGCCAAGGAAGCCAGCAAGCGCGACTACGATTTATTGTTCACCCTGCAATTTCTGGTCGGGCTGGCAATTGTGGGATTTTTCTTTGCAATCGCCCCCTGGTTTGGCCGCTGGTACGCCAACCCGACGTACGCCGATCTGCTGCGGGTTGCTGCACTGTCTTTTCTGATTCGCCCCTTCTTCAACGTGCCCAGCAACATGCTGCACCGGGAGATGCGTTTCAAAGCCAAAACGGCGGTCCAGTTGAGCAACTTGGTGGTGTACAACAGCATTGCACTCAGTCTGGCCTATCTGGGACACGGCCCCTGGAGCCTGATCCTTGCAGGTTTATTCGGCTCCATTACAGGTGCACTGCAATTAGCCTGGTATGCGCGCTGGCTTCCGGGAATCAATTTTAATTTTGTACGCGCGCAAGAGCTGATGCGATATGGCTTGCTGGCCTCCGCCAACAATATTGTCGGCTACGTACGTGGCCAGTTGCCCACGTTCATCTTGTCGCGCACTTTGGGGCCAGCCGGGGTGGGCCTCTACAACAAGGCCGAAAGTCTGGCAGCACGCCCGCACGGCTTCATTACGGGCTCCGTGTATGAAGTCCTGTTTCGAGCACTGGCGAAGGAACAGGATAATCTCGACAAATCCCGCTATCTGTTTTTTCGCAGCCTGACGCTGGTAGCCGTCTACGGGCTACCTTTCTACATTGGATTTTTGTGGCTGGCCAAACCTCTGGTGATCACGCTATTTGGTTATCGTTGGGCTGATTCGGCTGCTCCGTTGATGATTCTCAGCCTTGCCGCGCCACTGATGATGATTGAAAATCTGTCAGGTGCCGTCCTGGCTGCGCGCAGCTGGCTGGACAAGGAGCTTGTTGCGCAACTCATCATGATTGCCGTGTCCGCCATCGCCATTCTGCTTGGTCTGCCTTACGGGATGACCGGTGTGGCGACCGGGATGCTCGTTGCGCTGCTCTATATGACCATTCACATGTTCTGGCTCGCCAAGCTATCGCTCAATGCACGCTGGTTCGACCTCGCACGCGCGTTCATTCCGGCGGCAATCCTCAATACCATTTTGCTTGCCACCCTGTGGCTCGCCGACCGCGTCATTCCCGTGTCCATCCAGTCAGTCGATTCCCTGTATGTGTTGGTCATGGCCGCAGTAGGTGGCCTGGTTTATGCATTCTGTTTTTTATATCTGCCCATCCCGGCGCTTGTAACAGAAACGGCCCGCTGGAAAGGCAGGCTCAAACTCGCCAAAACCCCTGCATGAGCTGGATTGATCCTCTTTCGCGCGCGCTCCACCGCCAGGCCGGCCAGCATGGACCAATCATGCTGATGTATCACGCCGTGCAGCCCGGCAAGGGGGCACCTGCCTGGCCGTGGGCGGTGTCCATGCAGCGCTTCCGCGACCAACTCGATTTTTTGGCCACCGAAGGCTACGCCACGCCGACCATGCGCGAACTGGTCGCAGCTCCCGCTAAAAAATGGGCCGGACGCACCGCTGTCATCACGTTTGACGACGGCTACGTGGACAACCTCAGCGCCTGTGAAGAACTCCAGAAGCGCGGCATGCGCGCCACCTGGTTCATCGTCTCCGGCTCGGTCGGCCAGGCGCCGCGATGGTCCACGAACGGTAGCCCGGCAGACGGCCGTCCCGCAGGGAGATTGCTCAACGCCGCCGAGTTACGCGAGATGCATGCAAACGGCATGGAGATCGGTTCCCACACGGTGAGTCATGTCCGCCTTCCCGACATTGACGATATGCGCCTGATGCAGGAACTCAGCGAATCCAAGGCCGCGCTGGAAGCCATGATTGGGCATCCGGTCAGCAGTTTTGCCTACCCCTACGGTACCTGGGACGAACGCTGTGCCGAAGCGGTCAAGCAGGCCGGATATACCGCCACCTGCAGCACCCGAACCGGCTGGGCGTTGCGTGACAAGGATCCCCACCAATTGCGCCGTCTAACCATCTTCAACACCGACACGCTCGGCAACTTCGCCCGCAAGCTCTATTTCGGCAGCCACGACGTCCGCTGGCGAGACATCGCAGCTTATGCGCTGCGACACGTGCGCCGCGCGTGATTGATCCCGATGCCGCCGCTTGTTTCCATCGTCATGCCCTGCTACAACGCAGCGGCCCATTTGCCGACCAGCGTAGGCAGCGTGCTGGCGCAAACATTTCCTGACTGGGAACTCATCACAATTGACGATGGTTCCAGCGACACCACCCTGACCTGGCTGCAGGCTCAGACAGACGAACGAATCCGTCCCCTCAGCCAGGCCAATCTGGGCGTAAGTGCAGCGCGCAATGCCGGGCTCGCCCTGGCACGTGGCCGCTATGTGGCTTTTCTGGACGCAGACGACACCTGGACAACGAACTTTCTCGCCACCATGGTGGCCGCACTGGAAGCCTCTCCCGAAGCGGTTCTGGCTTATTGCGGCTGGCAAAATCTGGGGCTGCCGGGCGGACGCGGCGAACCCTTTGTGCCGCCCGACTATGAAACTGCCGCCAAAGCCGAAACCCTGTTTGCCGGTTGCCGCTGGCCGATCCACGCCGCCCTGGTCAAACGTGAGGCCGTCTTGGCCGCAAACGGATTTGACCCGACGCTCACAAATGCCGAGGACTACGCACTATGGCTGAACGTGGCAACGACCGCACCGATTGTCCGGGTGCCCGAGGTGCTGGCTTTTTATCATTTTCACGGCGGCGCGCAGGCATCGGCTGACTACGCCCGCGCCGCGCTCCAGCACTGGCAGGCACAGCAGCAATATCTCGCCCGCCATCCGGCCTTCAGTGACACGCTCGGCGCAGCGCACGTGCGTGCGTTGACCAGCGGCGAATTGCTCAAACGGGGTTACGCCTGTTACTGGCAGCGCAAGCTGCCCGCCGCGCGACAAATTTTTCGTGTCGTAATGAAACAAGGCTATGGCACACTGACCGACTGGAAATACATGCTGCCAGCCTGGCTGCCCGAATCCTGGCACCGCTGGCTAATCGGGCGACGAGACCACTAACCCCCTATCCAATGGACCACTTTGATCCCACGCTGATTTCGGTTGTCATGCCCTGCTACAACGCCGCGCCTTTTGTGGAAGAGGCGATCGAGAGTGTGCTGCAACAGCGCTATCCCATGCTTGAACTCATTGTCGTGGACGATGGTTCGACCGACGACTCCACCCGGATCATCGCGCGGCTGGCCGCAGCGCATTCCGCCCGCATCACAGTGCTGCACCAGACCAACAGCGGCCCCTATACCGCACGCAATCACGGGCTGGATCATGCGCACGGCAACTTCATCGCCTTTCTGGACGCCGACGACACCTGGCATCCCGATGCGCTCCAGCTGCTGCACGCTGCCATGACCGACACGCTGGCCGATGTAGCCTATTGCGGCTGGCAAAACGTGGGCGAGGCGGCGGCTGACACGCAACCCTATATTCCACCCGATTACGTCGAATCCGATGCGGCCGCCCTGTTCCTGCAGTCCTGCCCGTGGCCGATCAACGGCGTGCTGGTGCGGCGTCAGCTGATCGACCGCTTGCGCGGGTTTTCGGAACGCCTGCCCACGGCCATGGATTACGACCTGTGGTTGCGCATGCTGGCCACCCAGCCTACGGTGGTGCGCGTCCCACAGGTGTTGGCGTTTTACCGCCGCTATCCACGCGGCGACGCGCACATTCCGCGCTGGCGACAAGTATTCGACGCGGTTGCCGTGCGTGAAACTTTCGTCCGCCACCACCCCGCGCAAGTTGCCCATCTCGGCCGTGAAACGCGCGACGCGCTGGTATACGGCTCCCTGCTGCCCGAAGCCTATCGCTGCCACTGGCGCCGCGACACCGATTCATCACGGCGGCTGTTCCGTCGCGCATTCCGCAAGGCCGACTGGAAAGCACGCGACGCCAAGTACATCTTCGCCAGTTTTTTGCCTGCACCGCTCTTCAAATCGCTGATTCGCCTGGTGGACAACCGCCGCACCGCACATAACCGCATCTGACCGTCATGCCCACGCTCATTGTCGCCTTTTGCACCTTCAAACGCGCCGACCGGCTGGCTACCCTGGTTGCCGCACTGCGTGGGCAAAGCTGCCCGGTTCCATTCGAGATTCTTGCGGTCAACAACAACAGCCCAGACGACACGCTGGACGTGCTGGCCCGGCTGCAAAACCAGTCTGGCGCACCTTTGCGCGTTGTCACCGAAACCGCGCCCGGGATCGTGCCCGCCCGCAACCGGGCACTGGCCGAATCGTTCGGCCACGACATCCTGGTGTTTATCGACGATGACGAGCTACCCCAGCCCGGATTCCTGGAAGCAGCCTACGACGCCATTGCCAACGAAGGCGCGCAATGTGCGGGGGGGCAGATCGCGATGGACTTCTCCACCATCAGGCGTCCGAACTGGCTCGGGAATGAGCTGCTTGGTTTTCTGGCAGCCGTCGATCACGGGCCAGATCGTTTCTGGATCCAGTCTCCGGACACGCCCATCTGGACAGCCAATGTCGCTTACGACATGCAACTGTTCCGCAACGATTCAACCCTGCGTTTCGACGCCCGCTACAACCGGGAGGGCGCCAACATCGGCGGGGGCGAAGATGCCGTGATGCTGAAAGCCCTGCTCGATCGTGGCGTTCGCATCCGTTATCGTCCCGACATGGCCGTCCTGCATGCGGTCGAGTCATGGCGGCTCAGACGCCGTTACTTCATCAAGTTGCATTACCGTGCCGGTCTGCGCCAAGGCCAGTTCCAGCTACCGGATTACCCGAACACGATTCTAGGGATCCCGCCGTTTTTAGTGGGTCAGCTTGCAACCCACAGTCTGAAGTCGCTGGGTTTACTTCTAACCCGCAATTCCGGACAGGTCAGACAGGCAATGAATGCTGCCCACGCCTGGGGAAGGCTGGCAGGTTACTCAAAACGACAGCGTAATTGAGGGAACAGCCATGACACATCCCACCGTCAGCATCATCATGCCGGTCTACAACGGCTCGAAATATCTCGCCAGCGCCATTGAAAGCGCCTTGGCTCAGACCTATCCTGCGATTCAGCTGATACTGGTGAATGACTGTTCCACCGACCACTCTGCCGAAATCATTCATGGCTATCTGCCCGACCCGCGCATTACCTTTCTCTCGAACCCCGCGAACTCAGGCGTAGCGGCCAGCCGCAACGTCGCACTCAAGCATGCCACGGGGACGTTCATTAGCTTTCATGACCAGGATGATCTCTGGTTACCCAACAAGCTCTCATTGCAGGTGGATGCCTTGCAGCGGCATCCAGAAGCAGGCTTGCTGCATACGCGCTATGCCCGCATCGACACGGAAGGAGCGCTGCTGCCGGAGTACCGTTCTCTGGACGAAGCTTCATTTGGCAATAGCTCGGCAGAGACCCTTGTGAGCAACGTGTTTGAAGAAATCTTTATTAGTAATGACATCCAGCCATTAACCTCGATCATCCCGAAAAAAGTGCTGGACGAAGTCGGCTGGTTCAATCCCGATCTGCCCGGCGTGGATGACTACGAGCTTTGGTTGCGCATTGCCCGGCGCTATCCGGTTGGCCATCTGCAGACCATTACCGGCTTTTGGCGCATGCACGCAGCGCAGCAATCGAAACAGGGTTACACCATGTTGCTGATACGTCTCAAGGCGCTGGATACCTTTCTGTCCGCCGATCCTGAAGCGGCCAGACACGTCAATCGCGCTGCATATGTGCAGCGCATGCACGGCATGAACCGTGGTGCAGCAAATCATTATTTCTATAACCTGCAGGATCACAAAACCGCACGGCAGTATTTTTTGAAAGCGCTTAAACTCAAGCCAGATGATGCGGATTCGCTCGTCAAACTGGCTTATTGCTCACTGCCTGATCGAGCAAGAAATCTGTTTCGCCATCTCAAAAACACATTAGTACGTCAGACCAGAAGTCATAAGCCATAGCCCTCGTAACAGCGACCAAAGTAAATCAAGAATGGCTCAGATCACCCCTCGCGTCAGCTTCACCGTCAACGTTTGCAACTCGGATGCGCCCTATCTGGAGCAGACGCTGCGGCACATGATGCGCCAGCTGAATTTCCCCTTTGCCGAGCGCATCGCCACCTACGATCCGGGGCGGCAGGAAGGCAAGTACGCGGAGCGCATCCAGGGATCGCAAAACGAAGTGGAGCAGATCCTGCAGCGTCTGCTGGCCGACAAACTCATCGACCGCGTCGACGTGGTGCCCTGGACTGAAGCCGAGCAGCACCGCATCCTGATGAAATACTTCGGCGATGAGCAGATCGATCTCAAGGATTTTTCAGGGGCGCCCATTTATCAATATCTGTACGCGATGGATGCCTGCGCCGGCGACTATCTGTTCCATGTCGACTCCGACATGCTGTTCTACCGCCAAGGCGATCGTTCCTGGTTATACGACGGTCTCGACCTGCTGCAACGTGAAAAAAACGTCATTGTGGCCACACCGCAGGGAGGCCCTCCGCAAGCGCGCAACTGGCTGGAAAAAGTGACGGGGCACTCATTCGAGTCCAAGCCGAAAACGGACTGGCATCACGCCAGCTTCACCTCCACCCGCTACTTTTTGATGGACGTTGCGCGTTTCCATGCCTGCCTGCCGCTCCAGCAGGCCAAGCCCGGCGAGCCGCTGGAAAACAGTCTGAGCCATACGTTTACCCACAAAGGCTATCAGCGCTGGTCGATGAACGGGCATAACCACTGGGCGATCCATCCCTGGCGCCACGACGAGAACTATGTACGTTATCTGGACGACCTGATCTGGGCGGTGGAGCACGGGATTTATCCGTTCACACGCACCGGCTTCAAATGGGACATGCGCACCGAAGGCGAACATATCAAGGAATGGCTGGCGGTGCTGCGCAAGCACGGACGCCTCCAGGAATAAGCTGTGCCAATGCCCACCCGTAATCGCCTCGCTATCGTTGTCTGTACCTACAATCGCAGCACCTCCCTCATCCAGACGCTACGGTCAATCTACGCCTGCGGCCATAACGGCGAAGAAAACGTCGACGTGCTCGTCGTGGCCAACAACTGCAACGACGACACGCTGGCGCGGCTGACTGAATTCAGCTTTGCCCAGCCACGTAACAACCTGACGCTAAGCTGGATCGAGGAAGCGCAAGGCGGAAAATCGTACGCACTGAATGCCGCCATCGCGCACACGACACAAGATGCGCTGTGCTTCATCGATGACGATCAGACCGTTGAAGCGGGATTTATCACCCACCTGCTCGCCGGCATGGATGCCTATCCTGGCGAGGCCATGTACTGCGGGCGTATCTGGCCCGCCTGGGACGGCAGTGAGCCGTCATGGGTGCATACGCAAGGCGACTATGCCATTCCGATCCGGCCATTCCCCGAATTCGACCTGGGTGATGAATCGCTCATCATCACGCCGCAGGACCGTTACCCCAGCGGCGGCAACATCGTCGTGCGGAGACCGGTGTTCGATGTGGTCGGTGTGTTCTCGGTTGAGTTGGGTCCGACCGGGCACAATCTGGCGGGGGGCGAGGATCATGACTTTCTGAAGCGAGCAACCGACAAAGGCTACGCCATCCGCTATCTGCCCAGTGTGCGCCAGCTGCACGCGATCGACGCCGAGCGCATGAGCACCCCCTACACCCTGCGCAAGAGTTTCGTGCGTTCGCGCGCCCATTTCCTGATCCGTCGCGACGGCCACCGCCCACGCCTGTACATGTTTCGCAAAGTGATGGGGCATCTGGGCAGTGCCGCATTCACGCGCAATGCGGACCGCCGGTTTTTCTACATGGTGAGGCTGGCTGCCAGTCTCGGAGAATTGGCAGGGGCCGTCGAAACCCTGCGCGCGCCGACCGGTGAATCAAGATTGCGCCCGCCCCCCGACCGCGGCATGCTGCAGGTTGAAATGCTGGGCATCCTGACCACCGCGTGCGGCCTGATCGCCTGGTTTGCCGCAGGCGAAGGACGCTGGGCGGGGGTGCTGCCGGCGCTGGGTGTGGCGGGCGTGGGTGCGGCCGCGCTGCTGGCCAAATCACTGCTCGATTTTTCCCAGACGGGACCCCGCATCCGCGAAGAAGTGCTCACACACTATCGGCGCTATACCCTGTATGCCCTGGCGCAACTTACGGTCTGGGCGTTTGCGCTCATGCTCTTCACCGGCGGTACCGGAGTACTGATCTACTTCATGCTTGCCACCGCGACCGGCACGCCCTGGGTAATGGGGCTTGCCGTCATCGCCGCACTGCTCGGCGTCCTCGGCGGATTCGGTCTGCAATTCGTCCGCAAGCTGCGTTTCAATCCCGGTTTGCTGATGGCTTCGATGCACTATCGCGCCAGCCGGCTGTATGGTTTGTGGCACGTGATGACACCCCGGCGAATTGCTGCCTTGCAATCGCTGACCCTCAGCACGGCTGGGCTGCTGCTCGTACTGGCCAGCTGGGAACTGGCGCAGGCCAACCGTTTCGGCGACCTGATGGCGCTATGGTCGGCCACGCTGTTTGTCGCCGGCACGGTCGTCTGGTCAGGCTGGCAGCCGGACGCACGTCCCCCGCGCGCGCACGCCGCGCGTGCGACAGACACCCCCCCGAATATCCTGATGATCGGTTCCGACACGCTGCGTGCAGACCGTCTCGGCGCGCTTGGTTATCATCGGGCGCTGACCCCAAACATCGACCAACTTGCCGCTACCGGCGCACTGTTCAGCAACTGTTATGTGCCCTGCGCGCGCACCGCGCCCAGCCTCATTTCGATGCTGACCGGCACCTGGCCGCATACCCATGGCATCCGCGACAACTTCGCCGATGACGACAACACCCGGCTGAAACTCGATGCGCTGCCCACCATGCTGAAAAAGTCGGGTTATCGCAGCGCCGCCATTTCCGACTGGTGCGGCGCCGACCTCGGCAAATATTCGTTCGGCTTCGACTACACCGACCTGCCGGAAGACCAGTGGAACCTGAAGTACCTGATCCGCCAGGGCCCCAAGGATCTGCGCCTGTTTGTTTCCCTGTTCACCCACAACCGGCTGGGACGTCTGCTGCTGCCCGAACTGTATTACCTGGGCGGGGTGCCGCTGACGCAACCGCTGGGCAAGCGCGCCCGGCGCCTGGTGTCACGCCTGGCAGAAGACACCCAGCCGTTTTTTCTCAATCTGTTCTACTCCACCACCCACCCGCCCTTTGCCTCGGAATGGCCGTGGTATGGGCGCTTTTCTGATCCGGCACATGCCGGCGAATCCAAATTCGCCATGGCGCGACTCACCGACCCATTCGAAATCATTCGCCGCCAGGGTGCGCCCAAAGAAGAGTTCGATCTCGATCAAATTGTTGATTTGTACGACGGCTGCGTCGCGGAGTTCGACGACGAAGTCGGCAAAATGCTGGCGCATCTCGACGTCTGCGGACTGGCCGGCAACACGATCGTCGTGGTGTATTCCGACCATGGCATGGAGTTTTTCGAGCACGACACCTGGGGGCAGGGCAACTCGGCCGTGGGCGATTTCAGCCCGCGCATCCCGCTGCTGATCCGAGATCCGCGCCGCCCGGCACGTGGCAGGATCGATCAGGTCGTGCGCTCGATCGACCTGGTGCCCACCCTGCTCGAGATGATCGACGCGGCACCTGCACCAGGCATTGACGGTGTATCGCTGCTGGATTGCCTGAGCACGGATGGCGCCTGTCCCGAACTCGACGCATTCAACGAAACCGGCATCTGGATCGCCGACATTCCCGGCCTGCCTGCTACCCACCTGCGCTACCCGGATTTGCTGGAACTGCTGGAAGTACCCAACCGCACCAGCGGCACCCTGGCGATCAAGCCGGAATACTGCGATGCCATCCTGCGAGCGAAAGACCGCATGATCCGTCGTGGCCGCTGGAAACTGGTGTATCAGCCGCTGGAAAGCGGCCATTTGCTGCGCTTGTTTGACGTGGAAAACGACCCTGCCTGTCAGCACGATGTGTCGGAGCAGCACCCGCAGGTGAAAGCCGATCTATGGGCGAGTTTGCAGAGCTTCGTGCAAGCGTCCGGTCAGCGCGGCAATAGCATCTAATCCGGACAGAAGCGGCAATACGGATTTTTCGGCGAACCGATTTTTGGCGCAGTTGGGGGTTCAACTGCAGGTGCCATGGCGGGAGTCGGGTCCGGCGCCGTCGCGGTGCCAGACTCCCCCGGATGAGTCGCCGCAGGTGTGGGCGTGGCGGTTGGCTGTGCCGTCGAAGCCTCAGCGTCTGCCGCCAGGGCCGGCGCAGGATAAGGCAGCTTGCCACCCAACTCGGTGTAACGGCGCTGCAGACTTTTGGTATCCGGGTTGTGGCGTAGTCCTGCAGTCACTGTTTCCAGCGCCTTGCTGCGGTTTTTCTGTTTTTCATACATGTCTGCCAGCGTTGCATAGGCGCGCGGCAACTTGGGATCTATTTCGATGGCCTTAAGCAGGTCACCCATTGCTTCGCCGTCTTTGTGCTGCATCGACAAGGCGATGCCGCGATTCATCAGTATCTCGGAACGCAAATAAAAACCAGGCTGCGTGTACTTCAGCACGTAATTGAAATTGGTCATGGCCGCGCCAAGCGTGCTCTGTCTATCCTTGACGGATGCTATGCCACGCGCCCGGTTCATGAAGTTAAGCGCGAAACAGTAATGATGAATATGAAGAAAGTCGCCGCCCATGGATGCATTCCAGCTTGTGTATGCCTGAGAATACCCACCGAGTCGCGCTGCACAATAAGCGGGCAATGCTGCAAGTTCAGCCTGGGTAGGCGCGAACGCAGCCATCGCAGGTGCAACCGGCAACAAGGCAAGCCATGTCGTAACAACTATTTTAGAAAGGGTCATAGGTTCATATTCCTCGATGATTCACAAGGGTTTTACAGTTAGCGTCTGCCCTGATTTCACGCAGGGCCAGCCAGTCAAACAGCGTATTCAAGCCACGCCATTGCAGCCTGAGGATGTCCAGATAACACGGGTACAGGTCGCGCACCTGCGGCGGCAGTGCTTCAAAACCGCCCGGCTGGATTGCCTGTCCCAGCATTTTATTCTGGTAGCCGCGAACACTGTAACGCACGCGCCGCCGGTAGTATTTTTTCCACTCGCGCGGCAGCCAGGGCGATACTGAATCGAACATGAAACCCGCGCTCTGCGCCACCACAACCTTGCTGTTATCCCAGCGCGTGTCGCCGCGCAAATCCCATTTCAGCATCGCCCCCATCAGCGCATCTTCGCCAATGGTGCCGGTGGGCATACGGATCGCCTGCTCACGAATGCGTTCGACAAACGCCCCGCGCAAGCCGTATAGATTGCCTGCCACGCCGTTGTCTTTCAGCATGTCGCGCTGAAACGCCGCCACCCCGCGCCCGCTTTTGGGCAGGGCCGACACGCCGTTGGCTTGCGGATGCTGTACCAGCACCCCAGCCATCACGTCGAGCGCACCCGGCGTGGCCCGCACGTCACCGTCGATGAAGAAATAATGCGCTGCACCCCGTGGCGCGAAATCATGTACGAATACATTCCAGGCGTTGGCCTTGTCGCCCAGCGCGATCGAGTGCAGCCGCACATTCGGGTGACGCGCCGCGTAGTCGCGCACCAGGCCCTCGGTGCGGTCGCTGCAGGCGTTGGCCAGCACGTGGCATTCGATCGGATGGCTGGCGGCGGCCTGCAGGCTGTCCAGACAGGCGATGATGTTGCGCGCCTCGTTGTGGGCGAATACGGCGACCGGCCAGGGGAGCGAGGTGTGAGTCATGGGCATCAATCCGGATGGGGGTTGCTCAGGTTCAATTGCCGGGTTTTTTCCGCCACGCGCTCCCAGGCAAATTCGCGCTGCACCCGCTGCAGGGCCTGCTGCCCCCACTCGCGCGCCTGTTCCGGCCGGGTCAGAAAAGTACGCAGACCTGCCGCCACCGCATCGACCGACACACCGTCCACCCGCAAGCCGGTCTGCTGGTGCAGCACCGCCGAGCCGGTGCCGCCGGCTTCACCCGCCAGACTGGGTGTGCCGCAGGCGGCCGCTTCGATGAACACCATGCCGAAGCCTTCGTTATCGCCATTGATGTCGCGGTTGGGCATGGCGAACAGGTCGCAGGTATTCAGCCAGCGCGGCAAATCGGCCTCGCCCACGGCACCGACACGATGCACGGCGCCTTGCAATTGATGCTCGGCGACCAGCTGGTCGAGATAGTCCGCATCCTCGCCTATCCCGGCAATCACGTAGTGCAACGCAACCCCTTCGGCGCGCAATTGCGCCACCGCGCGGATCATCTGGTCGAAACCTTTGCGGCGTGACAGGCGGCCCACCGAAAACACCAGTTTTTCGTCGGCATGAATGCCCAGTTTCTCGCGCAGATCATTCGCCGCCAATCCCGGCCGGAACACGGCCACATCGACGCCGGGATAAATGATCGTGATGCGCGCGGGGTCAACCGCCATTTCAAGCAGGGTCGCGCGCGTGTGGTCACTGTTGGCAATCACGCGGTCGGCATGGCGCAGGGCAAAGCACATCGCCTTGTATTTTCCGCCACGCCCCCAGGTGGTGAGCTCTTCGCCATGGGCGTAGATCACGACAGGCCGAAACGTCAGCCGCGCCACGGCCCACGCCACCAGTCCTTCGGGCAGGGCGCGGAACGCGTGGACGGAATCGAAGCGATGGGTGAGTGCGAGGCCCAGCGTCTTGAAGAAGAAGCGCGCATACATTGCCAGCGATTCGGGGCGCAGCCAGGCCACGCGCTTGAGGCTCAGGCGATGGATGCTGTTGGGGTGGACGGCATCGACTACCGCCGCCCCCGGCACATCGGCGGTGACGATATGAATGGCCTTGCCGCCGAGGCGTTTGTACACCTCGGCCGCCCACACGGCCGTGCCACCCCGGGTCGGCAAGAACAGCTCGGTCAGCACCAGTACACGATTCACCGCTTCATCCTTTCAACATCGACAACACCTGGCGCACGCTGGTCCAGCCGGGGGCGGCGGCCAGCGACGGCAACACGGCGCGAACCGCCGCGCCGCGCTGGCCGCTTTTGCTCAGGGCGCACGCCAGGTTGTAGCGTGCGCTTTGCATGCGAGCAGCCACCCCCTCGCGAACCGGCAGCGGAAACCGCGTCGCCAGCCGCATCAGATCATTCAGGGTACGTACGTTTTCGCGCTGCGCCGCCACCGGGTCGCGGCGCGTGGCGCTGCCGCCGTGAATGGCATACACGCCCAGGCTCTGGCACACCACGCCGATGCGGCGGCTCTGTGCCACCAGCCGGGTCAGAAAATGCACGTCTTCGCACACCTTGAAACCGGTGGGATAACCGCCGAGCTGAATAAAGCGAGCACGCGGAACCGACAAGGTATGGGTATCGCCAAAGTGGTCGGCGACGAAGGCTGCGATCTCGGCGGGGGTGTCCATCACCCCGCGCTGCGCGCCACCGCACTTCGCCAGCATCGCCTGTCCCGATGCGTGCTGCGCCATCGAGGTGCCGAGCAACGTGTTCGCCGCATCGCGGTATTCGTAATCGCCGGTCAGAAAATCCAGGCCGGGGTCTTCGGCAATCCATTCGGCATGCAGCTTGATGCGATCCGGCGCATACCAGTCATCCGCATCGAGAAACGCCAGCCAGTCACCGCTGGCCGCTGCCGCCCCGGCGTTGCGCGCCACCGACACCCCGCTGTTGGCCTGCTGGATCAGGCGCACAGCGTCGCCAAACTGGCGCGCAACCTCGGCGGTGGCATCACGCGAGCCGTCATCCACCACGATGATTTCATGCGCGGGCCAGCTTTGCGCGCGCACCGACTCGATCGCGCGCACCAGCGTGGCCGCGCTGTTGTAAGCGGGGATGACCACGGAAAAACGCGGCTTCATGCTGCGCCTCCCAGCAGGCTCAGCGGCAGCGCCAGCCCGCTGAGTTGCGCGATGCGGCGAAAGCGCGGGATCTCGTCGAGCCGTGCACGCCATGCCCGCAAGCGGGGGCGCAGCCGGGTTTCAACCCATTCCGCATCGCGTGCATGGAACGCGTTTGCCAGTTCCAGCGGCGAGGTAAAACGCAAGGCGGGACAGGCGGCCAGCGCCTGGCGCAAGGCGGATTCCAGCGCCGCACAACTCGCTTCAGGCACACGCAGGAAATTGAAGCGATGGGTTTCGACCAGGCAGGCACGCCCCTGCAAGCTGCGCAATTGCAGGCCATCCACCATGCATTGCGGAACGTGGCCCAGCACCGGTTCAAAATACACGTCGCGCACCAGATAGGTTTGCCCGGCAAGCGAACGCTCGCCTGTCAGCATCAGTGCATCGACACACGCCGGCTGCCCGCTTGCATTGCGGCAGGTCGCGCGACGACCCGGGGTGATGATGACGTTCACGCCCCCCTCGCGCCAGGCCGCTTCAACCGCCTCGTTCCAAACAAAAGTGGTGGCGACGGCAACCTGCGGCTGCTCGCCAAACACGGCTTGATACGCCCGCGCTTCGGCAGCGACGGCGCGCTGGATCGCGCCAACCGGCAGGGCGCGCGACGGCAGACTGGCAGCATCGATCCAGCGGCTTTGCAGGTGCGACGGCAGGTCTTCGGTTGCCGCAGGCTCGGCAGCGCAAAGCCAATCGCGCACCGCGCCATCGGTTTGCGCGACAGCCATCACCGCCTCCGGCCAGTAGTGGCACTGGCCATGCAGTTGCGGAACGAACACCGCCGCCCGAATCCCCTCCAGCATCGCCTGGCGCACAGCGTCGAAACGCACATCGGCCAGCGGCAACGCGTGATAGTCCTTGCCCCCGCTCGCAGCGATGCGCGCGCCGTCCGGCACCTCCAGCACCACCCCCAGCGTCATCACTGCGGCCCGGCCATGCGAATCGCGCACGCCTTGCAGCAGTCCCGACAAACGAACCAGCGCCGCAGCCTGGGCCAGCGATCCCGCGCCCCAGTCATCGCTTTCAATGATGAGCACCGGATACCGCAGCACCGGCTCGCGCCAGCGCGCCACCAGTGGCGCGGCGAACGCCAGCAACACACCGCCCCACAACAGCAGGCACAGCGCGAGCAGCAGGACCAGCACGCTCATCAATAGCCCATCCGCCCGGCCACGTCCGCCACCTGCGGCAGCACGCGTTCGATTTTTTCGCGGTTGCGGCCGTCCTTCCATTTGTCGAGACGGATTTCGGAAAACGCATTGAACGGCGTATCGAGCACCTCGGCGCAACGCGCCTGCAGCGCAGCATCAAAATGCAGTCCGCAGCCCTCGAACACTTGCCGGAATGTCGTGGCGGGGTCACGCAGGAAGTCTTCGTAAAACACCTCGACCCACTGCGATGGCGGCAGCGCGGCACGGGCATCGAGAACCGCCTGATTGATCGCGTTGTACTGAAACACGGCCACGTCCTCGACTGGTGCGTTCACATAGTTCCGCCAGCCATCGGCAAGAAAAAAACACCACTCGTTTAACTGACCGTTTTCCACCGCCACCGTCGCCGGCAAATCCTTGGACCAGGTCGCGAATTCGTCAGGCTTGCGCCAGCCTTCGATCAGGGAGTTGAGGTTGTCGCCCGGGCTGCGCTTGACGAACACGAATACCGCATCCGGGAACAGGGCGGTCAAATAGGGGACGCACAGGCCGTTCTGGTTGTTCTTGTCGACCCAG
Source organism: Gammaproteobacteria bacterium (assembly GCA_018831045.1). GTDB lineage: Bacteria > Pseudomonadota > Gammaproteobacteria > Burkholderiales > Thiobacillaceae > Thiobacillus. The sequence goes on from JAHJRA010000026.1 coordinate 37,269, forward strand.
CGATGCTTGCCCGTCCAGCGATAAAAATAGCGGCTGACGGTGTCGCGGTCCGTCGGGCTGACATCGGCCGCATCCAGCGCATGGGTGTCCCAGTTTTTGTCCGACAGCGGATGCAGGTCGGTCCAGTAGTCGTGGGTTTCGCGCTGCAGGCTGCCGATTTCGTGCGATTCGGACAGCATTTTGTAGACCAGCGTGGTGCCCGCACGCGAGCAGCCCACCACGATGATGGGGCGACGGGCGGGCCGGCGCGACCGATCCCAGCGCACGCCACGCACGCCGCGCAGCAGCCGCCGCGCGTGGTACGCCAGCGTTTTGGCTACCTTGTCAAAAAACTCACTCAAACTCATAGGCTTCTATCGTTAGCAATCCAGCACCGCTGCACGCAGGTTAAATTCGTCTCCAGTGAACAGAATTCGTACCCAATCACTGGCTCGTTATATATTGGCGGGCATTATCCCGCATCACTCTGACACGACACACCATGGATGGCATATTTGGCTGGCTGGGCGACCACGGCGCGCATCAGGATTTGATCAAGCAGATGGGGCATGCCGCCCATCTGCCACCCGGCATCCCCCTGCACGAACACAGCAGCCCCGCATTCGGCATGGCCGCGTGTTCACGCTTTGGCAAGGCCGATCTACATGTCGAAAACGGCCTGGCCGCCAGCCTGACGGGGCGACCGGTGTTTCTTGATGCCGAACTGGCTGCGCTTGCCCATGACCGCCACCCCGCTGTAGCCGTCGCACACGGCTGGTTACGCCACGGCGAAAAACTGCCCACCCTGATGCGCGGCAATTTTGCATTTGCCGTGTTCGAACCCCACAAAAACCAGGCCTGCCTAGTGCTTGATCGCGTCGGCGCAGAACGCCTGTGCTACGCCAAGCACGGCGGCCAGCTGGTGTTTGGCAGTAGCATCCAGAGTGTCGCCGCGCACCCTGCGGTCGGCCGCACCATCGACCCGCAGGCCATTTACGATTACCTGTATTTCCATTCCATTCCCGCGCCGCGCAGCCTGTATCAGGGGGTACGCAAACTGCTGCCAGGGCAGATGATCACCCTGAAGAACGGACAGATTCAATCCCGCTTTTACTGGCAGGCCGATTACACCCCGGTCGAGGCCCCTTTCAGCGCCCACCGCGAACATTTCCGCAGCGTGCTCGACCAGTCGGTGCGCGAGGCCGACGCGCCGGCCACGGCAGCGTTTCTCTCCGGCGGAACCGACAGCTCCACCATCGTCGGTGCACTGACTGCTGCGCGCGGCGCGCCGGTCGACACCTTTTCCATCGGCTTTGACGCCGCCGGATTCGACGAAATGGAATACGCGCGCTGCGCCGCCGAACGCTTCGGCAGCCGCCCGCACGAGTACTACCTGAAGCCCGCCGACATCGTTACCGCCATTCCGGTGATTGCCCACGCCTACGACGAACCCTTCGGCAACGCCTCGGCCGTGCCGACCTACTTTTGCGCCCAGGCCGCGCGCGAAGCCGGGTTCGAGCGCATGCTGGCGGGCGACGGCGGCGACGAAATCTTCGGCGGCAACGCGCGTTACGCCAAACAGAAGCTATTCGAAAACTATTTCCGCCTGCCTGCCGCGCTGCGCCAGAACGTGATCGAGCCGCTTGCCTACCTGCCGGGGCTGTCGAACCGCTTCCCGCTGTCCAAACTCAAAAGCTACGTGCAGCAGGCCAACATCGGTCTGCCGCTGCGGCTGGAAAGCTACAATTTCCTGCATCGCACCCCGCTCGACCAGCTGCTGACCGCGGATTTCATCCGCGCGGTGGATCCATCGACTGCCGATGCCGCGCTGATCGAAGTCTATGAACGCACCAGTTCGGATCACTACATCAACCGCATGATGCATCTGGACATGAAGTTCACCCTGGCGGACAGCGATCTGCGCAAGGTGAACAGCATGACCGAGGCAGCGGGTATCGAGGTACGCTATCCGCTGCTCGACGACCGCATGGTCGCCTTCGCCAACCATCTGCCGGTGGATTACCAGGTGCACGGCCAGAAGTTGCGCTGGTTTTTCAAGGAAGCGCTGTCCGACCTGCTGCCGGAAAAAATCATCAACAAGAGCAAGCACGGCTTCGGCCTGCCGTTCGGCGTGTGGAGCACGCAATTCGCGCCGCTCGGCGAACTCGTCAACGACAGCCTCGCCCGTTTCAAACAGCGCGGCTGGATCCAGCCTGCCTACCTCGATCACATGCTGGCCATGCAGCGCGGCCAGCATGCCAGTTATTACGGCGTGATGATCTGGGTGGTGATGATGCTGGAGCAGTGGCTGCAGGCGAACGAACACTGAACCACACACAGCGAGCCAGACGCCATACGGTTCCCTAGAAGTCGAAGTAAATGAACTTCTGGCTGCTGCCGCCCAGCACGATGACCGCCAGCACCAGCCCGGCGTAGGCACTGCCGCGCAGAGCAAAATGCAAACGCCCCCAAGCCTGTAAACCCTGCGTCAGGATGCGCTCGATCTGCGGTTCCAGCAGCACCAGCAGCAAACTGCCCCACACCAGCACCTGCACATAGGTACGCACGGCGGGTGCGCCTCCCGCCCCGCTCAAGCCCAGCATCGCTGCCGTAATGATCCAGGCGTCGTGAAACGACGGCGCACGAAAAAACACCCAGGTCACCCACACCAGCGCCAGCGTCAGCGGCCAGCCCAGCCAGGACAGGCTGCGCGATACCTTCGAACCGTTCACCACGCCTAACCGCGTGTAACCCTCCAGCAGCATGCGGTGCAGCACCAGATAACTGCCGTGCAAAAAGCCCCAGAACACGAAAGTCCATGCCGCGCCATGCCACAGTCCGCCGAGCAGCATGGTGATCATCAGGTTGGCCAGGTTGCGCGGCACGCCGCGCCGGTTGCCGCCCAGCGAAATGTAGAGGTAGTCGCGCAGCCAGCGCGACAGGGTGATATGCCAGCGCTGCCAGAATTCGCGCACGCTGCGGCTGGTGTAGGGATACAGAAAATTGCGTGGCAGCACCACGCCGAACGCCAGCGCGAGGCCGATGGCCATTTCGCTGTAGCCGGAAAAATCGAAATAGATCTGCAGCGCAAACACGGTGGCGGCCAGCCACGCGGTATAAAAATCCAGCACTTCGGGACGGCTGAACAGTTCGTCTGCCAGCGGGGCCAGATTGTCGGCAAACAGCACTTTCTTGACCAAACCCGCCATGAAAATCAGCGCGCCCAGTTTGAGCTGGGACGCCTTGAGCGGCTGCAGGTTTTCCAGCTGCTCGACGAGTTCGGAAGCGCGCAGGATGGGGCCGGCAATCATGTGCGGAAAAAAAGTCACATACAGCCACCAGGCGCGGAAGGAAATGCGGTGCGTCCATTCGCCGCGATAGACGTCGATCATGACCGACAGCATGTGAAAGGTGTAGAAGCTGATACCCAGCGGCAACGCCCAGTGGCTCCAGGCAGGTGGCGCACCGAACAACGGCATGTCGAGCCAGGCGCTCAAACCCAGCAGGCTTTCCAGCGCCATGCCAAGATATTTGACGACGCCCAGAAAGCCCAGGTTCAGCACCAGCCCGAACGTCAGCAAGCGCTTGCTGCGGGTGGCCGTCAGGCCCGAATAGATCAGATAATTGAGGCTGACCGACACCGCCAGCAGGATCAGATAGACCGGTTTCCACGATGCATAAAAAATCAGGCTGCCCACCAGTATCACTGCGGCGCGTTCGCGGTAGCTGCGCGCACCTGCGTAAAAAAGCAGCAGCACCGCAAAGAACAGCAGGAAGGAAGGCGAGCTGAACACCATGATCTATTTCACGCCCAGCGCCTGCAGCTGCCGACCGACGTCGGCGCTGTAGCGCTGCGCGCCCACGTCGCGCAAATGGCCGGCATTGATGAAGTCAGCCGGCACAAAGCCGGTCGGCGCGGGCAACACCGTCACCCCGCGCTGTTGCAGTCGGGCAAGCAGGACGCGGTAGGGCGCAGCGGTTGCGCCGGCATCATAGAAAGCAGACTCACGGTCGCGCAGCGGCGGAATGGTGACAAAGACACGCACTCCCTGCGCCTGCAAACGGTCCAGCATGCGCCACAAAAAAACGAGGGTGACCGGGGCGGGCGGCTGGTGGGCCGCACGCTCCTGCTGCGCGACCTGAGCCTGGTCCTGTGCCGCGCCGAAGCCCGCGCGGTAGCCCTGGTGCGCCGCTGCAGCGCCGCCCACCGGATCGATCTGCCGGGTGCTGGCGGCGACAAAGCGCAGCGCTTTTTCCGGCTCGCGCAGTTGCCGCAGGTTGCCGCTGTAGGACCACAGGCGCACCACGCTGCCCAGCCAGTCCTGATAGCGCCCGGCTTGCCAGAGCGCGGCGCGGTCGGCAAAAAAACTCACATACCCCAGCGAATTGTCGTCCTGTAACGCGCTTTCATCCAGCCCCAGCACCACCGTATGGATGCCGCGGGAACCCAGCAAGCCCCGGGCATTCAGTCGTTCGACCATGCCATGCCAGGTCAGCACGTTGGTGCCCGGCAACCCGAGGTTGAAGCTGGTGGCCGCAGGCTGACCCAGAACACGGCTGACTGTGCGCGGGTCGATGCCATTGTCGGTCCGGCTGTTGCCGATAAAGAGGACGTGCGGCGGCCGGGTTTCGACGAACTGCAGCTTGTCCACCGCGCGCCCCACCGCGAACACCGAACGATAGCGTAGCAGCACAGCTTCGCTGTGGAGCGCGAGTTCCACCCCGAGCAGAAGCAGTACGGCAAACCAGAACGATCGCCCCAGGCCGGGCGGCAAACTCAATCCAGCCACGATGCGTGCCTATCGATTAAATGGCCGGGGAACGGCTTCGGGTACATTGCCAAAGCGTGCAAGCGGAACCACCTGCTTCTCCAGCAGCCCGGTGAATTTGGCGGCCAGCACCAGAATGATCATCAGGTGATAGGGCAGGTCAAAGTAGCTCATGCCGAGGAAGGTGCCGCCTGCGGCATAGCCGATGAGGCTGACCTGGATCATCGCCGCCAGATCGGCCGCCCATTTCCGCTCCGGATCGTTCTTGCATCGCTTGATGATCTGCTGCGCGCGGATCCAGGCCAAAAGCCCCAGCAGCATGAACAAGGCAAATCCGATAAAGCCGTGCTCGCCGATCTGCTCGAAATAGATGCTGTGCACGTCGCGCACGTTCCACGGGTCGGGCGCATATTGGCGGAAGGTGGGTCCCTGAAATGTCTCGAAGCCGCCGCCCGTGATGCGGTCTTTCGCCAGATTGAACGCGGTATGCCAGGCATTGAAGCGGCCCTGGGTCGACTGGTCCTGCTCGTAGGTATTGATCGTGTTCATGCGGTCGTACCAGGACTGCGGCATCACCGACGCCATGATCAACACCGCAATCCCCATGTACAAACCGGTGATGATCTTGTTGCGACTTTTCAGCCACAGAAACATGCCCATCGCCAGCATCGCCACCAGGCCGCCGCGCGACTGGCTGCCGATGGCCGCCACCCCGGTCAGCACCATGGCGCTGGCAAGACCCATTTTGAACAGATGACGGGTTTCCTGAAGGTGCAGATAACGGATCAGCGGAATCGTCATCACCAGCGCCAGCGCCAGCTCATTGTTGCCCGCGATGAAGGTGCCCGTCGGTCCCTGCACCCGATAGGCCCCCCCGTTGAGGATGGTAAAAATCCCGCCCTTGACGCCATAAAACCCGAAGGACAGCGCAATGACCCAGACCAGCCAGTGCAGTTTCTGGCGATCGGTAATGATAAGCGCGGTCAGGAACACCATCAGCTGGATTTTCCATACCTTGTCCCATTGCACCCAAGCCAGGTCCGGATAAAACGCAAAGAAAGTAGTAATCAACATCCACCCGACAAAGACCAGCAAGACGATGGTCTCGCGCGTCCACGGCATCACTTTCTTTTCCTTGGACGCCATGAAGGCGACGATAGTCACCAGTCCGACGATCATCGAAAACGGCAGGCTATAGGCAAAGCCCCACGCCAGCCGGTGCGGATTCATGTAGCCTAGCCAGGACCACAGCAGGATCCCCAGCCAGGGCCGCTTGAAGACAAACGGCAGCAGGCCGAAGATGATTGCGGTGATGAATAGGTCTCTCATGCGGCTTCAGCTTTCTGCGCCAGCATGCCGGGAAGCGGCACGTGGCTGACAACATAACGGTGTTTGCCCGAGGCTTCGGGGGCGATCGCATCCTGCAGTTTCAATTCCACCGCCAGCGACGACCCCAGTCGCGCACGCAAGCCTTCGATCACGGCTCCGCGCGCAGCGTCACTCCAGCGCACATCCGGCACCACCTGCACTTCCAGGCGGTCCAGCGCGTGCTGGATCAATTTGAACTGGCCCACGCCGGGAACCGCGCGCAGCACATAAATCACTGCCAGCGCATGCATGATGCGGCCATCGGCGGCAACGATGAAGTCGGTCTGCCGCCCGACCACCGCATCGAGCACCGCAAGGCTGCGGCCGCCGGGGTCGCTTCGGGCTGAACGTTGCACCACATCGCCGGTGCGATAGCGGATAAATGGCTGCGCTTCAGACACCAGACTGGTGATCACGGCCTCGCCTACTTCGCCGTCGGCCACCGGCTTGCCGGCGGCATCGAGCACTTCGATCAGATGGGTTTCGCTCATCTGCAGCAGCACGCCGTCGGGCGACTCCAGCGCCAGCAGCCCGGCATCGCGCGCGCCATATTCCACCGACACCGCTGCCCCGAACACGCGCTCGATCAGCTCGCGCTGATGCGGGAATAGCGGCTCGCCGGTGGCGCTGACCACCCGTAGCGCAGGCAGCCTGAGCGCGACCCCGCGCGCCTCGGCGTGCGCCGCCAGCAGGGCAAGGCTGCTGGCATAGCCGTAAATGGCCAGCGGATTCCAGGCCTGTAGCGCGCCCAGGTATTCATCCATCCGCGCAGGCGACATCTCGAAGGCGTTGAGCAACAGCTGGTTGACCAGGCGGTCGCGCACGGTCTTGATGCGGTCGGTTTTGTTCAGCTCCACCGGCGCGCCCCACAAATATACCTCGCGCGCGCCCGGCTCGACCCCCCACCAGCGGCGCGCGCGCAAGCGCCCGGCCGCATCGGCTGCCTGACGGGCACGGCCGAAATAGAAAATCAGCGGCTCGCCGCTGGAGCCGCCCGTGGTGTACTTGAACACCCCGCCCGGCGCACCGCGCCAGACCAGCTGTTCGACGTGGTCACGCGCATCGCGCTTGTTCATTGTCGGCAGCAACGCCAGATCCGCCAGCGTGGCTGCGCCTGCCTGCACCCGACCAGCCAGCCCCGCCTCGCGCAGATGCGCGGCATGCCAGGGGCTATGCAGCAAGGCGGTGTGCAGCAGCTGATTGAGGCGCCGGGTCTGTTCGGCCTGCATGGCTTCGGGCGACAGCCATTGGCTGCGCTCCAGTCCAGCCAGCACGGCAAAAGTAGGCCGTTTCATCGCGACTTCCTGCGCGCGAAACACCGTGCGGGCAAACCAGGCCGGAACGCTCATGCCGGCTTTCGCACAGGCAACGCCGCGAAGCGCGCCAGCAATTCATCGCACAAAGCCGTCACCGCAGGCGCGATGTCGGGCGGACGCCTGCGTTTCACCGAATGCGCATGAATGCGGCGGGCCTTGGCCGCATTGAATCCGGGCAGGCCAAGAAAATCGTATACCGCAGCGACTTCACGCAACGGCTGCTGCACCAGATCCTCGTAAAACACCACGCGCACGCGCGGATCGGCCGCCAGTTGCTGTTCGAAGAACAGCACATTGCGGTAGAACCACATGATGGCTGCGCCTTCGGCTTCACTCGCGTCCGTGTGGTACAAGGCGGCGAGCAGTTCGCGGGTGGCGACCGACATCCCACGCCCGCGCCAGTCATCGGCGTCGCCTTCGGCCAGGCGCTGCCACTGCGGCACAAAGTTGCCAAAGGACTTGACCGCCGAGTTCACGCTGTCGCGCCAGTCGCGCACCACCCACAGGGTGTGCGCCGGCGTGAACGTCTCCATCAAGGATTTGATGCGATCCAGTTCACACAGCGCCTTCACCACAAACACCGGCGCCGGACACTGCCGGGCGAGCTGCCGGATCACGGCCAGGTCACGCATTTCATAGCGCTCGAACGCACGCGCATCGGTCTCGTGAAAAACCTGGGTGGCGGCGCTGGCATCCAGCACATCCATCAGCAGATTGGTACCGGAGCGCTGCATGCCTGCAACGAAGACATGTTGCGCCAGTCGGCGCGGCAAGACACGCTGCCGCCAGGCCTTGGCTTTTCGCCACAGCGCGTGCCGCAGGCGCAGCGACAGGCTGCGGGCATCGTGGCCGGTAGCCGGTTGGGGCGAAGCGAGTGGGGTCGCGGTCATGATTTGGCCGCTGCCGTCGGTTCCGGCGCGGCATCCGGTTTCGCCAGCATGGGCGCAAACGCGTGCAGCAACTGCGCCACCCGCTTGTCCCATTGATTGGCCTCGGCATACGCGAGGATCGCGGCGCGATCCCATGGCTTGTCCAGCGCGCTGTCGAGAGCGGCGGCCAGGGCGGCTGCATCGCCGAACGGCACGATGCTGCCGAGTTCGGCGCGACACACCACTTCGGCATTGCCCCCGACATCGGTGGCGACGACCGGCAGGCCGCACGCCATCGCTTCAAGAAACACGTTCGCCCAGCCTTCATTGCGCGTGGACAGCACGAACACGTCCGCTGCCGACAGCGGCCATTTGAGGTTGTCCGGTGCCACTGCGCCGAGAAAATGCACCCGCCCGGCCAGCCCCAGCCGCGCGACCTGGGCCTCCAGTTCGGGACGCATGTCCCCTTCCGGACTGCCACCGCCGACAATGAGGTAGTGCAAAGCGGGATGGTTCGCCAGCAAGGCAGGCAGGCAATCGATCACGCGGTGCATGCCCTTGCGCTCGACCAGCCCGCCCACCGAAATCAGCACCTGCGCATCCGCTGGCAAATCGAAACGCGCACGCGCTTCCACCCGATCGACCGGATGGAAGCGCGCCACATCGACGCCGTTGCCGACAACCTCGGTGCGCTCGGCCGGCGTTCCCAGTTCCAGTGCCAGCCGCCGCAGCGAATCCGATACGGCAAACACCCGCGTCGCGCCGCGCAAGGCGCGCACCAGACGCGGGCGCAGCGCCGGATTGCGACTGTGCGGCACTTCAGTGCCACGCAGCGTGACCGTTACCGGCAGACCGAGCCAGCGGCCGAGCCGGGTAGCGGCTTCGCCGTCAGGATAGGCAAAATGCGCGTCGATCAGGCCTGCACCCTGTTGTTTCAACCGCCGCAACAACCAGAAGCTGCAACATGCCATCGACCAGCCATCGAGCCTGCGCAGCACGCCGGGAATCGCCAGAAAACGCGGGTGGTAGACGCGGATGCCCTGTTGCATTTCAAGCGCAGGGGCAGCGGGGCGATAGCCGGGGCGCCAGCGGCGTATCAGCGCCTGGCCGGGAAACCAGGGCTGCGGCGACACGACCGCAAGCGGTCGTTGCTGCGCGACGCGGAACATGCGCTCGCGAATAAACAAGCCGGCACCCGGTCGCACGACGCTGGGAAACAAGGCGCTGAACACGACCAGATCGATACGATCCGGTTCTGCCCGCACCGCGCCAGCGGTCGCCACGCTAGCCAAGCGCCGCTCCCTTGACCAGGCCGCCGTACACGCCGCGATAACGCGCCACGCTCGCCGCCCAGTTGCGCTCGCTGTCCACAAACGCACGGCCATTCCGTTTCATGGCGTCCCACCCCGACTCATCCTGCAGCAAGCCCACCACCTTGGCGGCAAGATCATCGGCCTGCCCGGCGCGAAACAGCACGCCGGTCTTGCCATCGGCAATCAATTCCTTGTGGCCACCCACGTCGGACGCCACCATCAGCCGTCCCTGCGCCATGGCTTCCAGCGGTTTCAGGGGCGTCACCAGTTCGGTCAGGCGCATGGGATGGCGTGGATAGACCAGCACATCGATCAGATCGTAATAACGGTTCACTTCGCCGTGCGGCACGCGCCCGGTAAAAATCACGCGCTCTTTCAAGTCGAGCGCCATGACCTGCTTTTTCAATGCGACTTCCTGCGGCCCGCCACCCACCAGCAGCACCTTTACATCCGGCATCTGTTTGAGGATCGCTGGCAGCGCATCGAGCAACAGGTCGAGGCCCTCGTAGGCGTAGAACGAACCGATGAAACCGAGCACACGGCTGGTGCCGAGTCCGAGCTTCATTTTCAGCCCGGAATCGGGCTTGCCGCCAACGGAAAACTTGTCGATATCGACCGCATTCGGAATCACCGTAATCTTGCCCGGCTCGATGCCACGCGCCGCCAGATCCTGCCGCAGGCCTTCGCAGATGACGGTGACGGCATCCGCATTCTTGACCGCCCAGGTTTCCAGCGCACGGGTGAGCTTGTAACGCAGGCTGCCGGCTTGCGTGGTGCCGTGATCGACGGCAGCATCTTCCCAGAACGCGCGGATTTCATACACCACCGGTATCCCCAGCTTGCGGCCGACGCGAATCGCCGGCACCGCATCGAGCACCGGCGAATGGGCGTGGATCACATCGGGGCGCAGCGTTTGCGCCAGTTCAAACAAGCGGGATTCAATCGCGCCCATCACCGCAAACGGATCGGCGCCTGGCAGTTTCGCCAGCAATCCGGTCGGTTTCGGCGTACGGTAAAAATGCAGGCCGTCGGCGTCTTCTTCTGCCACGCTGCAATTGATCTGCTTGGGGCCCGACAGATGATAGGTGTCCCAGCCGAGCTTGCGCTGCTCGCGCAAAATCGCTGCGCTGCGGAAGGTGTAACCGGAATGCAGCGGCAGGGTGTGGTCGAAGACATGAAGGATTTTCATGCTGCCGCCCGGTCGCTTGCATCTAGGCCCAGCACCTGTGCGAGAAAGGCGTCGAACATCAACACCGTCCACAGAATCACCGAGTAATCGCGACGCCCACCCTGGTGCGCCTCGACCACTTCGCGCAGAAAGTCCTGGTTGAACAGCCCGGTCGAGGCCAACCGTTCGCCCAGCACCACGCTGCGGATGGTCGCCGCCAGCGGGCCACGGAACCACGCCGCCAGCGGCACGGAAAAGCCCATTTTCTTGCGGTACAGCACATCGTGCGGCAAGTAGGGTTCCATCGATTTTTTCAGCAGATATTTGCCTTCGGTGCCACGCAGCTTGAGCTCGGTTGGCAGCCCAGACACCCAGCCCATCAGCTCATGATCAAGCAGCGGTTCGCGCACTTCCAGCGCGTGCGCCATGCTAGCGCGATCCACCTTGGTCAGAATATCGCCGACCAGATAGGTTTTCATGTCGAGATACTGCACCAGCGACAAGGGATCGTCGGTCGGTGAGACGGCGGCATGGCGGCGAAGCACTTCGACCGCCTGATAGCCCTGCAGCTCGCGCTTGAACGAAAGCGAAAACAGCTGCTTGCGCTGCGCGTCGGACAGCAGCGACACGCCATGGAAATAGCCTTCGACGGTGTCGCGCGCCAGCGCCTCGAACGTGGTTTTCGCGCGGAACACCTTGGGTGCCCAGTCGGCCTTCGGATACAGCTTGCCGAGCACGCCGAACAGCGGGCGCCGCAGCGCCAGCGGCATCACCGCGCGCATCCGCTCTTCGTAGCGGAACCAGCGATAACGCCGGTAACCGGCAAAATGCTCGTCGCCGCCGTCGCCCGACAGCGCCACTTTCACGTGCTTCCTGGCCAGCTCGCAGACCCGGTAGGTCGGCAGTGCGGACGAATCCGCATAAGGCTCGTCGTATACGTTTGCCAGCTTGTCGACCAGACCGAAGTCGTCGGCAGCCACAGTCTCGACGTGATGCTGCGTGTGATAGCGGTCCGCCACCTGCTGGGCGAACTCGATTTCGTTGAATGCCGGATCGTCGAAGCCGATCGAGCAGGTATTCACCGGCGTTTCGGATTGCGTCGCCATCATCGCGACCACCGCGCTGGAATCGACCCCACCCGACAGGAAGGCGCCCAGCGGCACATCGGCGATCATGCGCAGACGCACCGAATCCTTGAGCCGCTCGACCAGCTCGTCCATCGCGCTGGCTTCATCTTTCACGGCAACCGGGGTGAACGGCATGTCCCAATACTGCTTCGGAGCGGCCGCGGCCTGACCGCGTTTGAGGGTGAGGGTAAAACCGGGCGGCAGCTTGTAGCAGCCCTTGAAAATCGTGCGCGGCTCGGGCACGTAGCCGTAGGCGAAATACTCCTCGACGGCACACGGATCGATCACGCGCGCGAGGCCGGGATGCGCCATCAGCGCCTTCAGTTCAGAGCCGAAAATGAATTCACCATTGTCGAGAAACGCGTAATACAGCGGCTTGACGCCGAAGCGGTCGCGCACCACGAACAGCGTGCCCAGATTGCGGTCCCACAAGGCAAACGCGAACATGCCGCGAAAGCGCGCGACGCAGGCCTCGCCCCAGGCCTCCCAGGCATGGACGATGACTTCGGTGTCGGAATGGGTGCGGAACACATGGCCCAACGCCTCAAGCTCGGGCACCAGTTCCTGAAAATTGTAGATTTCCCCGTTGAACACGACGACCACCGAGCGGTCTTCGTTGAACAGCGGCTGCTGGCCGCTGGACAGATCGATGATCGACAGCCGCCGGTGCCCCAGCCCCACGCCAGGCTCCAGATGCAATCCGCCTTCGTCGGGGCCGCGATGGAACTGCGTTTCGTTCATCGTGTGCAGCAGCTCGCGGGAAATCTCGCTCGCGCCACGGGTATCGAAAATGCCGGTAATGCCACACATACGGGTTATCGCGTCTCGGTTCGTGTCAATTTATCGCATCGTTCGACGGCATTTCAGCGCCGGCCTTGCAGCGTCCGGTCGTACACCGCCGCGTACGCCTCGGCCATCGCCGGAATACTGTAGCGCTGCTCGGCAAGCTGCCGCGCGGTGCGACCGTGTTCGGCAATCCGTGCCGGTGCGTCCAGATACCCCAGCAAGGCTTGTGCCATGCCGGCCACATCACCGGGCTGAACCAGCATGCCATTGACTCCGGACTGCACCAGCTCGACATTGCCGCCCACCGCCGTGGCGATCACCGGCAGCCCGCTCGCCAGCGCTTCAAGAATGGTATTGGAAATGCCTTCGTTCTTCGACGGCAGCACGAACACATCGAAGGCCTGCATGATATCTGCAATATCGTGGCGCTCGCCGGGCAGCCAGGCCAGATGCGCCAGCCCCGCCTGCTGCAGCAAACCCAGACAGGTTGCGCGCGCAGGTCCTTCGCCGACGATGACCAGACGCGCCCGTTCATCGCGCTCTGGCTGCTGGCGCACCATCTGGATGAAGGCACGCGTCAGGGTCGGGTAATCCTTGACCTCGACCATGCGCCCCACCGAACCAAACACGATGCTGTCGGGATGCGCGAATTCGGGGCGCGCACCGACGCGCGGATGGAATTTCACATTGTCGACACCGTTGTAGATCTGCTGCAGCTTGTGCGGCGGCACATGGATGGTCTCGCGCAGCCAGTTTTCGAGGTCCTGGCTCACTGCGATGTAGTTTGAGACGAACGGCCGGATGGCGCGCCGGATCAGGTTGTATTTGCGGTTCTGCCCGTACAGATCGAACACATCGCGCCCATGTTCACCGTGCACGGTGGCGCGGATGCCGGCAGCGGCCGCCACCAGCTGCGCTTCCAGTGCGGCCAGATTGCGCGTATGCACCAGATCGGGCTGCAATTGGCGCAACAGTCTGCGCAAACGCAGCATCCAGCCCAGGCCGCGACCCGGCGGGCGGTTCAAGGCATAGAACGCTACCGGCTGGGCCGTGATGCGGCGCCGGAAATCGCTGAAATCCGTCAGCGCCACCACGCTATGGCGGTAGCGCTGCGGCGACAGGGTGTTGAACAGGTTGACCATGCCGTTTTCCATGCCGCCTGTGTCGAAGCGGTGGACGATATGCACGATGTGGGGAATCACCGCCCATCGACCCCGTCGAGCGCGCGCCCGATCGGCGCATCCATGTCGGCCGCAAACCGCGCCAGCGTGGCAACGGCCGCATCCATTGCCGTCTCGTCATACGGCATGGCAATCAATACCGACAAGCCGTCGTCGCGCTTCAACCGCACCCGGTCGGCTGCCAGGATCAACTTGGCGATCTGGTCGTTGACGACGGGCTGCTGGTTGATCAGGTTCCACTGCCACACCAGCAGTCGCTGGCCGTTGCTGCCACGCAGCCTGGCCTGGCGCACCTGGCGCGACTGCCCAGCAATGGTGACCGTGGCCTGGGCTTCGCCGATGTTCGACCACAGCGGATCCTTCTGCCGGATCATGAAATTCTGTGAATTGATCAGTTCGGCATCCTGCCGCTGCGCCACGTAATAATTCAACTCCAGCAACACCGTGTTGCCGGCCTGGGTGAATGACTGCCGCAACTGCCGGTCGGCGCCGACCCAATGCGGCACCCAGCTGGTGACATGGGTGGCGGGCTGCCAGCCGCCGTTCGGCTCAACCTGCAAAGCCGCCATTTCAGGCAATGGACGTTCGCTGAGCCAGTACGCATATGCGGGCCATAAACCGGCGATCAGCAGCACCGCCCCGCCGGCCAGCCAGAGTGGGCGCACGCGCACTGTTCGGGTAGCGGCAAGCGGCCCGGGATCGGACTGGACCGATTGCGGTTCCTCGTCCTGGCGCCAGAAACTGCCGATCCAGAACAGCAGCAGCATGACGATGCCGAAAAACACCCAGCCATAAATATAGTGATCCACGCCCAGCGCCAGCTTCATGTCGGACAGGTGGGCGATCATCACGATCATGTAGGCGCGCCCGCTGTTGGCGAACACCGGCACGACCATCGCGGCAATGGTAAATAGCAGGCGGCGCCTCCATGAACGGAACGTCAGATAGGCATACAACACGCCCAGCGTGATCGACGCGATCAGATAACGCAGCCCCGAGCAGCCTTCAACCACTGACCAGTCGCCGCTCGGAATGCTGAAGAAAGTGCCTTCTCGATACACCGGAATACCGGTGAATTGCAGCATCGCCACGGTGAAATCGGCCGTCACCCCCATCAAGGGCTGAATCAGGAACTCGCCCACCGGCACTGCGAAAAACAAGAACATCAGCGGAAACAGCAGCGCCCGGAACACCTGCCAGCCCAGCAGCGTCCACACTGCTGCGATCAGCAGGGTGATGAACGCAAACTGCGCCGCTACATTCACGCTGCCGGCATCCGCCAGCAGCCAGCCTACCCCGGCCAGTGCCACCACAATCAAGCCACGCAGGTCGGGCTGCGGCTGCAGGCGTGCCAACTCATCCCGCAATCGCCACACCAGCCAGGCGCTGATCGGGAAAATCAGGTAACCGTGTGCAAAGGTTTCCGAGCGCTCCCACACTTCGGCCATCGAATAAAACGTCGGCCAGAACACGGCGACCAACAGCAACAGCACACCGACCGTCAGCCCGGCAGGGAGCAGCCAGCCACGCGGGGCGGCAGGCAGGGAATCAGGCAGGCGAGGCATGCGGGTACGTCTCCAGAACAGGGGGCAGAACCGCAAGCGGTTCAAACAGGGGATCGATGCTGCGCAAATTGGCCGCCCAGTCGTAGTGCGCCAGGATGCAATCGCGGGCAGGCGCAGCAGAAGGCAGCGTCTGCAATTGCGCCACCACGGCCCGGGCGAATTCGGCCTCGCCATGCACCAGAATGAAATCGCGCCCGGCCTCGGCGCGGATACCTTCGGCGGCCTGGGCGCTGACGACAACGGGGCGCGCCATTGCCATCGCTTCGAGCACCTTGTTCTGTACGCCGCGGGCGATGCGCAAAGGCGCCACCGCGCACACCGCATGCGCCAGCCAGGGGCGCACATCCGGCACGCTGCCAGTGACGATGACACCCGGTTGTCGCGCCAGTGCAAGTACCGCCGCGTTGGGGCGGCTGCCGACGATGGTGAATTGCGCGGCCGGAACCGCATCCCGAATTGCCGGGAAAATCCGCTCGGCAAACCAGCTCACGGCGTCGACGTTGGGCCAGTAATCCATCGCGCCGGTGAACACAACACTCCGTACATCAGGCGAATAGGGGTTCGGGTAGTCGCGCGCGGGCGAAAAATAATCGGCATCGACACCGTTTTCAAAGGCACTGATTTTATGGCGCGCCTGCGGCACGCGCTGCTGCAGCAAGGCCGCCTCGTCATGCGAGACCAGCAAGGTCGCATCGAAATCCTGCGCCACTTGCGCTTCCCACCGCGCCAGCTTGCGGCCTTCGCGCGCATACACCCAGGACATCGGCCAGCGCTGGGTGGACGCGTATTGCGTCCATTTGTCGGAGTCCACGTCGACCATGTCGATCACCCGCCGCTCAAGCGCGGGCGGCATGAACATCGCCATCGCCGACGAATACGCCAGTCCACGCGTCACCGCTCCACTCGCCGCCAGTCCGGCCGCCCACTGCGTCAGTTCACGGCTGCGGTAATACGGCAGCGTCAGCGCTTCGCCGGTCAGCAAGCCGGCCAGACTTGCCAGCCTGGCGCGGCGCGGGCTCAGCGGCAGCAGTTTGATCGACGCGCAATAAGGCTTGAGCGCCTCCTGAAATTGCCAGTCGTCCGGATCGTCCACAAACGCACCGAGGTGAATCGCATAACGCGCACTCAGATGCCGCAGCAAATGAAACGAGCGGATCTTGTCGCCCTTGTTGGGCGGGAATGGAATGCGATGCGCAAGGAACAGCAAACCCTCCATCGATCAGCCCAGATTCTTGACGATATGCGGCCCGATCACATTGGCGACAGCCAGCGGCATTTTCTTCCAGGCCTGAATGAACAGGCGGTACTTCGGGTTGAGCGGATTGATCTCGGGCACTTCAGTGTCACGCACCAGAAAATATTCGTAATGCAGCGGCGCAGGCTCAAAGCCCCAGTTCTTCTTGAAGTCGAACGAACCGGTTCCGCGTTTGCTTCGGCCAAAGTCGAATACCTTCAGGCCGCGCTCGCAGGCACGCCGCATCAGTTCCCAATACATGAAGTCGTTGCCCGCCACGGCACGCGCGGCATCGACGCCGCCGCCGTAGTAAGGCAACACCTCGTCGCGGAAATAGAACGACATCACGCTGGCGATCACCTGCTCGCCGAGCACGATGGTCAGCACTTCGCAGTTGTCGCCAAACTCGTCCTTGAGCAACTGGAAAAACTTGCGCGAAAAAACCGGCGTGCCCAAGCGATGTACGCTGGCCGAATAGGCCTGGAAAAGCCGTGTGGTATCGGCATCGATCTCGCCGGTGAGACCGGCCTTGATGCCTTTTCTTACCATTGCGCGCTGCTTGCGCGGTATCGCGTTCATGTTGGCTTCGGTTTCGGGTTCGATCGCCTTCTTGAACGTGACGTACATATCCTTGGCCGGCCAGTCGGCGTGCTGCACGACCGGGTTGCGGTACTCAAGCGCGCCCACCTTGAGCGTGCGGGCCAGCGCCTGCGCAGCCTGATCGAGGCCCTCACGGGCGGCCGCATCAACGGCAACGATGCCGCCATAGACACAGAATGGCAATGAACCCAGGCTGTGGCCAAACAGCCGGCTTTTGATTTCAACCAACGGCAACACACCGACGATGGCGCCATCACGTTCAGCCAGCAAATAATGGCTGCGATGGCTGAATGCCTGTTCGATCACCCGCTTCCAGCCGATGCGATGAAAAAACGTGGCGTCCGGATGCGTCAGGACAAAGGCATCCCAGCGCGAGGCATCGTTCGCCGATGCCCTGCGAATGGTCACCGCAGCCGTGCGTGGCGTCGGCACGGCCGCGTGCCCTTGAAGCAGTTCAGTTGGCATGTTCAAAGTGTGGGGAGGAATACGCGATCCACGCGATCCCATTCAAAGTCATTCAGCAATTGGCGCATTCTGCCCGGCATACGTTGCAAGTTGACGTAATGACGAAAGCGCGTTTTAGCCGACAGGCCAGGCTGACGCGGCTGTCCGGCGTCCATTTCCCAAGGGTGGAAATAGAACATGCACGACGCCTGATCCTGCGTGTTCACGCGTTGCAGCATCCAGCGCGACATCGAATACGGCAACAGCCGGAACCAGCCGCCGCCCGCCGCAGGCAGGTTGCGCCCCATCAGTTCCAGCGTGGTGGGCGGCAATTCCAGGATGCCGCCGGCGCCATTGGGACGATTCGGAAAGCGCGGCGCGTCCGGCATGCCATAGTGATCGTGCTTGACCGGATAAATGCTCGAGCTGTACACATAGCCGGCGTTTTCCAGTTCCTCGACCGCCCACCAGTTGTTCTGGTTGATGGAAAAACTCGGCGCGCGATAGCCGCGAACAGCGACCCCGCCGAGATCCTCAAGAATGCGTTTGGCATGGGTAATGTCATGCCGAAACAGCTCGGGCGTCAGATCCGACACGCGCTGGTGGCCATAGCCATGGCTGGCGAGCTCGTGACCGCCGTCGACTATCCGGCGCACCACTTGCGGATAACGCTCGGCAATCCAGCCGAGGGTGAAGAAGGTTGCCCTGGAATCCGCCTCGTCGAGCAAGCCCAGGATCACGTCGACGTTGCGCTCCACCCGGCACGGCATGCTGTCCCAATCCTCGCGCCGGATGGTCGAGGCAAAGGCTGATACCTGAAAATAGTCTTCGACGTCGATCGACATCGCATTTTTCATGCGGGCCATTTACCTCCCCCTGACGCCGGCTGGCTGCGGCAGCCAGCCTTTCAGCGTATGCGCGATGCGCATCGCTGCACGGCCATCCCAATATTCCGGGATACAACCGGCGCGGCCGCCACTCGCCATCACGGTTTCAAATGCAGCCCGGATCGCAGCGGGATCGACACCGACCAGCGTATTCGTGCCTTCCGTCAGGGTGATCGGGCGTTCGGTGTTGTCGCGCAGCGTCAGACAGGGGACGCCGAGCGCAGTGGTTTCTTCCTGGATTCCACCCGAGTCCGTCAGCACCAGTTTGGCATCGCGCATCAGACCGAGCATGTCGAGATAACCCAGCGGCGGCAAGATGCGCAGCGCCTCCAGCTTGGCGGACAGGCCGAATTTTTCGATATTGCCGCGGGTGCGCGGATGCAGGGGCAGCACCACCGGCAACACGCGGTTGATTTCACCGATCACATCGAGCAGTGCGCCGAGCGTGGCCGGATCGTCAACATTCGATGGTCGGTGCAGAGTCAGCACCGCATAAGCGGGCAACGACCCACCCAGGATCTGGCTGCTCGGCACCGCGCGGTCGAGATTGCGATACAGGGTGTCGATCATCACGTTGCCGACAAACTCAACCCGCGAGGCATCGATGCCTTCGCGCTGCAAGTTGGCAAGCGCGCTTTTTTCGGTGGTAAACAGCAAATCAGACAGCTGATCGGTGAGGACGCGATTGATTTCCTCCGGCATGCTACGGTCGTAGCTGCGCAACCCCGCCTCGACGTGGATGACGCGCACGCCGCGTTTGGCCGCCACCAGTGCGCAGGCGATGGTGGAATTGACATCCCCCACCAACAGCACGGCTTGCGGCTGCACGCTTTCGAGCACTGGCTCGAAGCGCTTCATCACCTCGGCCGTCTGCACCGCGTGACTGCCGGAGCCGACGTCAAGATGATGATCCGGGCGCGGAATGCCGAGGTCGGCAAAAAAGCCGTCGCTCATCGCCGCATCGTAATGCTGGCCGGTGTGCAGCAACTGCGCAGCGATGCCGGTCTCGGCCAGTGCGGCCATGACCGGTGCGATTTTCATGAAATTGGGACGCGCACCTGCAACACACAAAACTTGAGTCATGTTCATTCCGTGTGGGCTAGTGAGTGATTTCGGGGTTATCGGGCAGCGTACCGGCTTCGGCCGCTGCATTGCGCTCGCTCACGGTAAACAGAATCTTGCGCACGATGGGCAGGATGCGGTTCACCGAACGCTCCATTTGCTCGACGCGTTGCACCAGTCGTGCAGTATCTTCACTGGAAACGCTTCCCTCCGGCGCAGGCTGGCCGTTGAGGCCGCTCCCCCCCCTGAAATCCTGATGCGCGATTTCATTTTTGAGGTCGGCGATCACTTCGTTGACTTCATCGATACCAAAATGATTTTTCTCTTCCAGAAAACCAAACAGCAGCAGGCGGTCACAGGTTGTGTTGAGACGGCGCGGGATGCCGCCGGTAAAGCGATGCAATTCGGCAAACGCCTCGTCGTCAAACCCAGGCGTCCCCTGCCAGCCTACGGTACGCAAACGGTGCTCGATATACCCACGCGTCTCATCCGCACCGAGCGGCCCCAGATGGTAGGAAGCCACCACCCGCTGGCGTAATTGCTGCATATTGGGGCTCTGCAGGATGCCGCGAAACTCCGGCTGCCCGAGCAGGAAAGTCTGGATCAGTGAACGTTCGTCGTTCTGGAAATTGGACAGCATGCGCAGTTCTTCCACTGCGCGCGGTGTCAGGTTTTGCGCCTCGTCCACCACCAGCAGCACCCGCTTGCCCTGACGCGTCGCGGCGATGAAAAAGTCCTCGATGTTTTTCAGCAGTGCCGACTTGGTCAGGCCTTCGTGCTCCAGTCCGAACGAAGCGGCCACGCTGCGCAGCGTGTCCTCGGCATCAAGCTGGGTGGAGACCAGTTGCGCCGCCACCAGATTATGCGTTTCGAGTTGCCGAAACAGATTGCGCACCAGTGTGGTTTTGCCCGCGCCGACTTCGCCGGTGATGACGATAAACCCCTCGCCCAGCGACAAGCCATAGTCGAGATAAGCCATCGCCCGCTTGTGCCCTTTGGACCCGAAAAAGAAACGCGGGTCGGGGTTGAGCTGAAACGGTTTGGCGCTAAAGCGGTAATAGTCTTCGTACATGAACGATCCGTGGTTGGTTGGTGGCAGGTTGGCTTGCCCTGTAAAACCTCGCAAAGGCCATGCCAACCTGCCAGACCGGTCAGAAACGCTTGTTGACCGAGGCAGTGAGACTGTTTTCGTCGTAGTCGGAATTCGCGTCGTTCGAATCCCGTTGGGTATGGCGTAAAGTCAACGCGCCGTTGAGCTTCTCGGCAAAACGATGATTCAGTCCCAGATTCAGGCTGAGCAGATCATCCTCTCGCGCCGTGCCGCCTGATAGTAGCGCATCAATATTGGTACGCGTGAGCGACAGGCTGCTGTAAGCGCTGGTTCGGGGAGACAACCGATAATTAACAGAACCGGTCAGGCTCTGCACATGGTCCTGCGCATCATCAAGCGCCTGATAGAGGCGACGGGTATCGCGTGCCGACAACCCGAAACCCAGTCGCCCGATATCCCAAGACACGCCCGCAGTAAAGCTCTTGATAACGTAAATGCCATTGGCAATCGAGACGTCCAGCAGATTTGCCGCCACCAGATCGGCAACCGTGACGCCAGGAATACTGTTGAGCACCAACTGGGCCAGTTCGCCCGAACTAACCGGCCCCCCGCAGCTTGCCGCATCGGGATTCGTAAAGTCCTGGGTTTCCCTCACAGCTATTCCTGTGTTGCACACCCAGAAAATGCGACTTGTCTGCTCCAGAAACTGTTGCGTGATATCGCTGACGTTCTCAGAATAACTGGCCGTCCACTGTGATATCCGGGTTCGATGGCTCGCGGACAAACTGTAGGTATTGCCGAAATAGCGCTCGCCAAACGAGGCCTCAACACTGGTGCGACGGGTCGGCGACCAGCCCAACCCCGCGCTCCACGACGAGCCATCGGTTCCGCTGGTGCTGAGATAGTCGTTCCAGTCCTGACCCACGGTGCCGAACACCCGGAATTTGCGGGTGAGCGCATAGCCTGCGCTCGCACTGACACGCTCGAATGTCGTGTCGGCGGTGGTGCTATTGTTCGCCTTGCGTAAGGAATAGTTGACTCCCCAGCTTAAATTATTGAAGCGGCTACCGTTGGTCAGACCGGCTGTAAAGGCATTCACGTTGGAATTGGAGGCTGCATCATTCTCGAAAATCGCACCACCGGAGGTGTAGCGCGCCTGCGCATTGGCGAATGTACCGAGACGTTTCTGAATGTAGGGGCTGATCGAATAGGTGCCGACGGTGGCGCGGTTGCTGTCGTTGGTGCTGGCGTCGGCCGGCGAACCGGTCAGCGAAATCAGCTCCTGCGAAACACTTGCGGTTCCGTCCACAAACAGGAAGTCCTCTATCAGTTCAACTTTGCCGAGCGCACCCAGGTTGTGATTGAGGTCCGTGCTTTGGTCTTCTCCGTAACGCGCTACGCCGGTAAGGCCATAATTCAAACTGGCCTGAATGCGACGCGATCCTTCGGAGCGAAGGCTGAAGCCGGGCCTCACGGTGAAGATCAACGCGTCTTCCGGGTTGGCGTTACTCTGGTTGGCGTTGTCAGTGTACGTTGCCGTGCCGCCCAGAGAAGGCTCAAACTGCCAATCCAGAGCAGCTGCCGGGCTGGCGAACAGTGCGATCCAGGCCGACAACGTGACCGCCAGTGGCATCTGCCGGTGCAACGCCAGCTTCACGCGGCGTGGGCGAGCCTTATTTTCCGTAACTGCCATAGTGACCATAGTAATAATCCGCACCCGGGGTTGGCGTGGTTTTATTCAGCAGCATACCCACCACTTCACACGACTGGATATGGCTGAGCGCTTCGCGCACCGCTTCCTGAGAGGTTTTTTCGGCCTCCACCACCATGACGATCTGCCCCATGTGGGTCGCCAGCACGCTGGATTCGCTGGTCGCCAGCAGCGGCGGGGAGTCAAACAAAATGATCCGGTCGGGATAACGATTGCCGATATCCTCGATCAGGCGAGTCATCGCGGCGCTTGCCAACAATTCGGTTGCGCGCTTGTAGGTACGGCCTGCAGGCAAAACGGTCAGCTTGGCGATGTCGGTCTTGATCATCACGTCGGACAGCTTGAGGTTTTTGTCCTGCAGCACATCCAGCAAACCTTTATCGGCATGAATGCCGAGATATTCCGGGACGCGCGGCTTGGCGACGTCGGCATCGATCAGCAACACGGTGCGATCCATCTCCATCGCCATCGAGATGGCCAGATTGATGGCGCAGAAGCTCTTGCCCTCACCCGGAAGCGAGCTGGTCACCATGATGAGGTTGCCATTCTTGACCCGCGCCGCGCCCTGTCCGAACGCATTGGCGATCAACGGGCGCTTGATGATGCGGAACTCCTCGGCAATCTTGCTTTTCTCCGCATCCGGCGACACGACACCCATGCGATGCAAGCGAGCCAGATTGATCGATTGAACCTGGCTGTTGCCTTCCATCACCGAGGCATCCGGATCGCTGAAAATCGGTTCTACGGTTGTCGCGATGAAGGGTGAAACGTGCGAGCTGCTCTGCTTGTTAAGCGCACTCTCAATCAGGCTGGCGTCACGCGCCCCTTCGACCGGGTTGTTGGGGACAACCGGCCTGGGTGCGCCCGCCCCGATTTTTCCTGCAGCTTTTTCAATAATGCTCATGGTTTCTCCTAGCCAGCACGCGACATGACCAGTTGCAGGATCATCACCCCACCGTACGCGGCGATCAAACTGCCCAGGGCGGCGAGGTAAGTCAGCAGCCCCTTGCGCTTGCGGCGACGGGTTTCATCCGTTTCCACCCGCGACACCGCACCCAGCAAGGGCAAGCCGGTCAGCTCGCGCAGCACGCGGCGATCTGTCACGGTGCGACGCAACTGACTGAGCAGGAACGCCACCACCACACCCGCAGCCAGCCCGCCTAGCGTAACCAGGGATAGCAGCATGGGACGGTTTGGCCAGGCAGGCTGACTCGGCACAAAGGGCGGATCAATCACCCGGAAATCGACTGTATCGGTCTTGCTTTCAACCTCGCCCGACATGGTGACCGACTCACGGCGCTTCAACAGCGCGTCGTAATTCTGGCGATACACGTCGTAATCGCGCATCAGCTGGGTGTACTCCTGCTCAACCTGCGGAACCATGTTGGATGCGCCGCGCAACTCACCATAGCGGCGCTGATATTCACCCACGCGCGCCTGCAGGGAGGCAACCGTTGCATCGGCTTCAGCAATGGCAATGGTGAGTTGCTGATAAACCGGGTTCTGGATTTTGGAACCTACCGGATCCGCTTTACGAGCAGCCAGGTCGGCCTTCTTCTGCGCCTCCAGTCTCTCGACCAGACGCTTGTTTGCCTGGATGTCCGGATGCAGATCGGTGTACTGCAAGCGCAATTGATCCATTTGCTTCTGCAACGCCTGAATGCGACTGTCGATCTCGCCATCCGTCGTGGCCGCCGCTGCAGCAGCCAGCTCTGGCTCCTCGTCTGCCAGTTGCTGCTTGAGCTGGTTGCGACGATTGATCGCTTCCTGCTGATCCAGCTGCGCCTGTCGCAACTGGGCGGACACCTCGGCCAGCTTGGCGTAGTAGTCACCGCCCTGTCCCGGCATCATGCCAATGTGTTTTTGCTTGAATTCCTTGAGCGCATTTTCGGCATCGGTCAGCTTCTGCTGATATTGCTGCAATTGCTCCTCGATAAAACGCTGCGAGCTGGAAATATCCTGACGGGTTTTCCCCAGGCTGGTTTCGACAAAAATGGTCAGCAACGACTGCACAACCTTTTTGGCAAGATCAGCGTTTGCGTCCTGGTAGCTGATGGTATAAAGATTTTCCTGCCCGGCATTGCCAATGGCTATTTTGCCTGCCAGACCATTCAGCATGGCTTCGGTTTGCTCGGGCGTTTTCGCCTTTACATCCAGGTCGGTCATGCGGGCGACTTTTTCCAGCGTGGGCCGACTCACCAGCTGACGTGTCATCAGTTTGATCTGCTGCTCCACGTTGGGCTCGGCTGTCAGACCCTGCAACAGTGGTTTGAGCAAGGTCTGCGTGTCCACATACACCCGCGCCGACGCCTCGTAGCGGTCAGGAATCGTCATGACCCAGGTCCAACCCACAATACACGCCAGCCAGGCCACCGCCACGCCCCACCATCGCCGCTGCCACGTGGCTTTGGCATACCCCAGAAGTTGTTGCAGAACTTGATCCATGCAGAGTCTCTATCCCACCAAAACAAACACACCGTCAGCTGACGGTGTGTTTACGATTAGAACAAGCTTTCGGGAATGACCAGGACATCGCCCGGACGAATATCTGCGTTAGCCGTGATATCGCCATTGCGGATCAAGTCTTCGAGACGCACGCCCAACTGGGTGCGCTTGCCATCGGGCGTGATTCGCAACAAATAGGATTTATTGCCATCTGCAAAATCAGTCAGTCCGCCTACGGCAATCATTAGATCGATCAGACTCATGTTTTCACGATAGGCCAGCGCCTGCGGCGTACTGGCTTCGCCCACCACCCGGATTTGCTGATCATAGGGACCAATGCCACCGCCCACGATGACGGTGGCGATGGGTTCCTGGATGTATTTGGAGAGCGCTTTTTCAATATCGCGCGCCAACTGGCTGGGGGTCTTGCCGGAAGCTTGCAGATCCTCGATCAGGTTCATGGTCATCTTGCCGTCCGGACGGATCGGAAAGCTGCCCGACACCTCGGGGTTACGCCACACAAACACGCTCACCGAATCACCCGGCCCCAACTGATAATTCCAGTCACGCTCAGTGACCTGCGCAGGCGCAGGCGGATAAGTGGGTGTGCTGGAGCAGCCCGTTATGGCAACGACTGCGAACACCACGCCGATGCGTGCGATGAGTGTATTAATTGTAAACATGTCCACCCTCCCTCAAATTAAGCTAGCTATCCGCCGCGATTATGCCTGAGCGAATTGAAATTTCGACCTCATGCTGCAAAGCCATCAGCGCAACTCACAAGCAATCCCCGCGCCAGAGTACCAAAGAGACGTTGACATCAGCCTTGCATAACACAGGCTGGCTGGCGTCCATCCGTTAATGTCGATTACTCGTCAGGGGTGTCAAAAGCTCGACCTTTGCCGGGGTATCATGCAGCCCATGAATCGACCTGCCATCGACACCCTCGACACCCTGCGCCAATATATCCGTGCATTTGCCGAGGCGCGCGCATGGGAAACTTTCCACACGCCCAAAAATCTGGTGATGGCGCTAAGTGTTGAAGCGTCAGAGTTGCTGGAACCGTTCCAGTGGCTGACGGCGGAACAGAGCCAGAACCTGAGCCCGGCACAACACGAAGCTGTGCGCCAGGAAATCGCCGACGTGCTGATCTATCTGACGCGCCTGGCCGATCTACTCGATATCGACCTGCTGGAAGCGGCCGCCGACAAACTGGTAATCAACGCCAGCAAATATCCGGCCGGTCTGGCACATGGCAATGCAATCAAATTTTCATGCCCGCCCGGGCATCCGGAACAAGCTGATGAATAAACCGTATTTCACCCACCACGTATTTTTTTGCACCAACCAGCGTAACGACGGCGCGCAATGCTGCGGCGCTTCCGGCGGTCAGCATATGCGTGATTACCTGAAGAAGAAAGCTAAGCATGCCAACATGAACGGCGTTGGCAAGTGTCGCATCAACAGCGCGGGCTGCCTGGACCGCTGCAACGAAGGCCCGGTTGTGGTGATCTACCCAGAAGGGACCTGGTACACCTATGTGGACGAGTCCGATATTGACGAAATATTTGAGGTGCATCTCAAGCAGGGACGCATCGTCGAACGTCTGCAACTGAAATAAGTCGCCTTAAGTGAAGCGCTACAAACTCCGCATCCCCGTTGCCGTCGGCAAGCTGGAAACCGTAATTGACGACCCCGAAGGTGAACGTCGCGGCCTGTTGCTGGTGGCGCATCCCCACCCATTGCACGGCGGCACGCTCGACAACAAGGTGGTGACCACTCTGGCCAAAGCGGCCAATGAAGCGGGCTGGGTCAGCGTGCGGCCGAACTTTCGCGGGGTCGGCATGAGCGATGGGGCATACGACGCAGGGGTCGGCGAGACCGAGGATTTGCTCGCGGTCGCCCGCTTTGTCGAAGCCAGCTATCCCAATCTGCCCTGGGCGCTGGCGGGCTTTTCGTTTGGTGCCTTCGTGCAGCATCGCCTGCGCCAGCAACTCGACGCATGTCGCCTGATCCTTGTCGCACCTGCAGTCACGATGTATGCATTCGACCCGGTCCCGCCAGACAGCGTGCTGATCTATGGTGACGCCGACGAGCTGATTCCGCCTGCCGCCATGCAGCATTGGGCCGAACAGCAGCAGATCGCGGTCAAGGTCATCCCCAACGCCGGACATTTTTTTCACGGCAAACTCGGCGAATTGAAACAGGCGTTCGTGGAGTCCTGCCCATGCTGAAAGTGCGCGGCCTGAGCAAAAAGTACGGCGACACCGAAGTGGTGCGCGGCCTCGACCTGAATGTCCGGCGCGGTGAATGCTTCGGTCTGCTGGGTCCCAATGGCGCAGGCAAAACCACCCCCTTGCGCCTGCTGCTCGGCCTGACCGAGCCGGACAGTGGCAGCATCGAAATCGCCGGCATCGCCGTGCCGCAACAGGCCCGTGCAGCACGGATGAAAATCGGCGTCGTGCCACAGATGGACAATCTGGATCCGGATTTCTCGGTGCGCGAAAACCTCCTCGCCTATGGCCGCTATTTCGGCATGAGCCGCGCCGCGGTTACCGCGCGGGTGCCCATGCTGCTCGATTTTGCCGGCCTGGCGAGCAAGGCTGACGCGCAGATCACGCAGCTGTCAGGCGGCATGAAGCGGCGGCTCACGCTCGCCCGCGCGTTGGTGCATGATCCCGACATCCTGTTTCTCGACGAACCCACCACCGGTCTTGATCCGCAGGCGCGTCACCTCATCTGGCAAGGCTTGCGGCGCCTGATTGCGGAAGGCAAGACCATCGTCCTGACCACGCATTTCATGGACGAAGCCGAACGGCTGGCCGACCGCCTCGCCATCCTCGATCACGGCCGGATGGTCGTCGAGGGGGCGCCACGCGCGCTGATCGAAGCGCATATCGAACCCGCCGTGGTCGAAGTGTTTGGCGAAGGCCTCGCCGACTGGACCCGCCAGCACGCAGCGGCGCTGTGTTTGCGCTCGGAAACCGTCGGTGAAACCCTGTTCTGCTATACCGACACGCCCGACGGCGTGATTGATGCGCTGAAAGAAGTACCTGCCTTGCGCTACGTCCACCGGCCATCCAACCTCGAAGACGTCTTTCTCAAACTCACCGGGAGAGACCTGCGTGATTAAGCACCTGCGCTTTCCCCAGCTATCGTGGCGCTTCATCCCGGTGTGGCAGCGCAACTACCTGGTGTGGAAAAAGCTCGCCATCCCGTCCATCCTCGGAAACCTGGCCGACCCGATGCTGTACATGCTCGGCCTAGGATTCGGCCTCGGCAGCCTGCTGCCCGATATTGAGGGCATGTCGTATCTGAGCTTTCTCGCCGCCGGTACCGTGGCTTACAGCACGATGAACGCTGCCACCTTCGAGGTGCTGTATTCGAGTTTTTCACGCATGCACGTACAGCGCACCTGGGATGCCATCCTGAATGCGCCGATGACGCTTGATGACGTGATGCTGGGCGAACTGACGTGGGCGACGTCGAAAAGCCTGCTCTCCGGCGTGGCTATTCTCGCGGTGATCTGGGGTCTCGGGTTGTTTGGTGATTTCTGGATGACGCTGTGGATCATTCCGGTGGTCGCGCTGGTCGGCTTCTGCTTTGGCGGCATGGGGTTGGTAATGAATGCGGTGTCGCCGAGCTACGATTTTTTCCTGTATTACTTCACCCTGGTGATCACGCCAATGGTGCTGCTATGCGGCGTGTTCTTCCCGGTGTCGCAGTTGCCGCCAATATTGCAAAGCATTTCCGCCTGGCTGCCGCTCAGCCACGCCATCGATCTGGCACGGCCGCTGGTGATCGGCCGCGTGCCCGGCGACATTACGCTACATGTCGCCGCCTTGCTGCTCTATGGCAGCCTCGGCTACATCATTTCGCTGGCACTGACGCGCAAGCGGCTGCTGAAATAAGCCTCAGACTCCCGCCGCCTGCTGGTCGGCGTGGTAACTCGAGCGGACCATCGGCCCGCACGCCGCGTGCTTGAACCCCATCGCCAGCGCCTCCTGCTCGAACTGGGCGAAGCGTTCCGGCGTCACAAACCGCAGCACCGGCAAGTGGTGTTGCGACGGTTGCAGGTATTGCCCAAGCGTCAGCATGTCGACGTCATGCGCGCGCAAGTCGCGCATCACCTGCAGGATCTCGTCGTCTTCCTCGCCCAGCCCCAGCATCAGACCGGACTTGGTCGGCACGTCGGGGTGACGCGACTTGAAGTCTTGCAGCAATGTCAGCGAATGCGCGTAATCGGCACCCGGGCGCGCGGCTTTATACAACCGTGGCACGGTTTCCAGATTGTGATTCATCACATCCGGCGGCGCGGTGTCGAGAATATCCAGCGCACGGTCATGGCGGCCGCGAAAATCCGGAGTCAGGATTTCGATCCGGGTTGCGGGCGACAGCTCGCGCACGGCGCGGATGCAGTCGATGAAATGCTGCGCGCCGCCGTCGCGCAGATCGTCGCGATCGACGCTGGTGATAACGACGTATTTCAGCGCCATCGTCGCGATGGTTTCTCCCAAGTGGCGCGGTTCGTCGACGTCGGGCGGCTGCGGGGTGCCGTGGCCGACATCGCAAAACGGGCAGCGCCGCGTGCACAGGTCGCCCAGAATCATGAAAGTCGCGGTGCCGTGGCCGAAGCATTCGCCGAGGTTGGGGCATGAGGCTTCCTCGCACACGGTGTGCAGCCTGGCCTCGCGCAGAATGCCTTTCAGCCGCGCCACGTTCGGCAGGCTCGGCGCCTTGGCGCGGATCCACGGCGGCAGGCGCATGCGCTCCTGCGGCACGATCTTGATCGGGATACGCGCGGTTTTTGCCGCACCCTTGTGCTGAATAGGGTCTGCCATAATCTGCTCGGAACAACGTTGGAAATTTCAACCATCGGGATTTTAGCCTATGCGATTACCCATCCTGACCCTGCTTGCCGTGTGGAGTGCGGCAACCCTTGCCGGAACCGATTCCAGTATCGATACAGAAACCGGGCTCACCACCTGGCAGACTGAATCACAGGGCATCCAGGTGCGGCTGACCCAGATCAGCCCGGACCAGACGCGCAGTTTTTATCAGGCCCGCGGGTTTTCGCCTGCGGCGGCGGAGCGCTACGCCAGCGAATGCGTCTTCATGACGGTCGTCCGCAACATCGGCGACACACCGATCCAGCACCGGCTGGCTGACTGGCGCTATGAATCGGCCGGCGCACCGCCACGCGCCATCCGCAGCAAGACCGAGTGGGAACGCATCTGGAAGCAACGGGGCGCCACAGAATCGGCGCGCATCGCCTTCACCTGGGCGCAGCTCCCTGACACCCAGACCTTTGCAGCGGGCGACTGGAACCAGGGCATGACAAGCTACAGCGTGCCGCGCGGCGGCCAGTTCGACCTGCGCTTTGTCTGGCGCACGGGCGGCACCATCCATTCAGGAATACTCGAACAAGTAAAATGCGCCGATGAACATTCGTAAATGCATATCGAAGCTCGTGCTGGCCGCTTGCTGTGAGTTCGGCCTGGCAGTGGCGGCGCAAGCCGCCGACCTGCCGCCCCTGTCCCACAGCCTGACGACGCAGACGCCCAGGCCGGCACCGGCGCTTAAACTTAAATCCACCGACGGCCAGCTGCTCGACCTCGCGCAGCTCAAGGGCAAGGTCGTGCTGATCAATTTCTGGGCCACCTGGTGTCCGCCGTGCCGCCGCGAAATGCCGTCGATGGAGCGCCTGCGACAGGCGCTCCAGGACGAAGCCTTCAGCGTGCTGGCGGTCGACGTGGGCGAGGATGCCGACACCATCGAGGCTTTCACCAGCCAGCTCGACACCACACCGGGCTTTCCCATCCTGCTCGACACCCGCAGCCACACGATGCAGGTGTGGAAAGTGGCGGGGCTGCCGACCACCTTCTTGGTCGACAGGCAGGGGCGCATTGTCGCCAGCGCCATCGGCGGGCGCGAGTTCGACCACCCGGAAATTACCCGGGCGATCCGCGAACTGCTTAATAAGTAATCAGGCCTTGACCCAGACCTGTCCGGCCTCGACTTTCACCGGATAGGTTCTGATCGGTTCGTCGGCCGGGTCGCAGGTGGGCTGGCCGGTGGTCAGATCGAAGTAACTGCCATGCAGCGAGCACTTGATCTTGCCGTCCTTGATGCAGCCCAGATACAGCGAGTAATCCTCGTGAGTGCACATTTCGTCGACGACGTAATGGGTGCCGTTCGAGTTGCACAGTAGCAATTTCTTGCCCGCGACGACGACGCGTTTCATTTGCGCCGGCTTGAGTTCGTCGGCAGCGGCGATGGCGACAAATTCAGTCATCACTTCACCCGTGCGACGGCACGGCCGGAATCCAGCACGGCACGGATCTGCGCCGCGGCATCGGCCACGCTTGCTGCCTTGCCGACGTGATGCAGGATGATCGAACCCGCCAGCACCAGCGAATCATACGTCGCGCCCTTGTCGCCCTTCAGCGCCAGAATGCCGGCCTCGGCTGCGGCGTGTGCGGTGGCCTTGATGTCGATGGCGGCGACGATCTCGTCCGCGCCTTCTTCCGCAGCAACTGAACCTGGCAGCGGGACCGCGCGCACCGGCTGGTCAATCCCGAGTGCGACCGGATCGATGCTGGCTTCGATTTCCTCGGCCCTGTCGTGATAGTGAAAATACTTGCCGGTCTGGCGCAGTGACGGGATCACTCCGCCCTCAACGCCGCGCACGATGCAGGCGGTGTCAAACCCGGCCACCCGCGCGAGATCGGCATATACCGGCGGATAGGGCTTGTGGACGTAACCAGTCACGAAATGGGTCAGTTTTTTGCCGGCAATCGGCTTCGACAACACTTCCACCGTAGTGAGCACCTGACGCTTGATCATCTGGGTACGCAGCGGGATGAGATTGTGCATGCCGGGGTTGGATTGCGCCTGATCAACATACGCCCAGCCCAGTGCCGGGTCGCTCAAGCGCGCAGATGCTTCAGCCGGCGACAGATTGACCGGCACCCCGGCGGCCTCCAGCACGTGGCGCACGGTTACGCCGTATTTGGGACCGACTTTGTCGAGGCCATGCGAGACCACGTGCACACCGAGTTCAGCCAGCAGCGGACCGAGAAACGGCGCCGCAGGCAAGCAGCGGGTGTAGCCATCGTAGGGATCGCCGATATCGACCACTTCGTCCACCTCGGCCGTCACGCGATGGGTGGTTTCCAGCACCGCATCCAGCACGCCGCGGTTTTCGTCCATCGTCTCGCGCTTCATCCGCAGCGCAATGAAATAGATACCGATCTGCACCGGGTCAATCATGTTGTCGATGATGGCCTTGGTACCCAAGTGCGCCTCGGTGCGGCTGATGTCTTTCGACAGGTCGGGGCCGGTGGCGATACGTTGAATGATCGAGCGCATCAACAGCTTGGGATCGGACGGCAGGGTGTCGGTGGTCATAAAAAACTCCAATAGAAGGCGCAAGAATACTAATAACCGACTAAATCAGTCAAGAATAGATCGTGTGACGCAGGGCGCGCTCAACCGCCTGAGCCAAAGCCGGCAGCGATTCGCCCACGCCCAGATCGCGACATTGCGTCACCCGCATGCCGGCATAACCACAGGGATTGATCGCCGCAAACGGCCGCAAATCCATGTCCACATTCAAGGCCAGACCGTGATAGGTGCAGCCATGCTTGACCCGCAGCCCCAGCGCGGCAATCTTTGCGCCGTCCACGTACACGCCCGGCGCGCCAGCCTGCCGTTCGGCACTCACGCCCACCGCGGCGAGCACCTCGATCACGGCCTGCTCCATCCGCGTCACCAGTTCACGAATGCCATACCCGCGCTGCCGCAGATCGACCAGTACATAGGCGACGATCTGCCCCGGCCCGTGATAGGTGATCTGGCCGCCGCGATCGATCGGGACAACGGGAATGTCGGTGGCGGCGATCAGGTGTTCTGCCTTGCCCGCCTGCCCCTGGGTGTAAACCGGCGGATGTTGCAGCAGCCAGATTTCATCCGGCGTATCGGGAGAACGCTGCGCCGTAAAATCCTGCATCGCCCGCCAAGTCGGCGCGTATTCGACACGGCCCAGATGCCGCACGATCAACGTTCCGCTTACTGCTTGCTGCTCACTGTTCACGACTAGAGCGCCATCTTCACCCACGGATGCGCGGTAATCTCGAGGTAAAGCGCATCCAGCTGGGCTTTGGAGGTGGCGCGCACGACACAGGTCACGCTCAGGAAATTGCCTTTGCTCGACACCCGCACCTCGACGGTTTCGGGCTTGAAATCGGGTGCATGGCGCTGCACCAGCTCGACCATGGCTTGCGTGAAATCGTCACGATGTTCACCCATGATCTTGACCGGAAAATCGGTCGGAAACTCGAGCAGGGTGTCCTCGCTCATGCGCGCATCACCTGCTGTTTGAAGGACTGATACAAGACGTCCATCTGGCGCGCCAGCGGCCCCGGCTTGCCGCTGCCGACCGGGACGCCATCGAGTGTCACGATCGGCATGATTTCCTTGGTGGACGATGTCATCCACAGTTCGTCCACGCCGCGTAATTCAGCCTCGCTGATGGTGCGCAGTTCCCACGGGATGCCATGCGCAGCGGCCAGTTCCAGCACCACATCGTAGGTGATGCCGGTAAGAATCAGATTGGATGGCGGCGGTGCCAGCAACACGCCATTTTTCACCGCAAAAATATTGCTCGCCGCGCCTTCGCTTAAAAATCCATCGCGCAGCATCACGGTTTCGGCACACCCTGCATCAACCGCCTGCTGCCGCGCCAGCACGTTGGCGAGCAGGGAAATTGCCTTGATATCGCAGCGCCCCCAGCGGATGTCCGGCGCCGTGATGGCGCACACGCCTGCCGCCTTTTGCGCATCTGACGCGCTCACCAGCGGCTGCGCAAACATGAACACGCTTGGCGCCACGCCTTGGGGAAACGCGTGGTCGCGCGGCGCCACCCCGCGTGTGATCTGCAAGTAAACCGACTGGTCATCGAAATCCTGCAACGCGATCAGCTGCTCTATCAATTCACGCCACTGGGCTACGCCATGCGGATTGGCCAGGCGGATACCGTCGAGGCTGCCCTGCAGGCGGCGCAAGTGTTCTTCCAGACGGAACGGTTTGCGCGAATACACCGGGACCAGTTCATATACGCCATCACCGAAAACAAATCCGCGATCCAGCGCCGACACCTTTGCGTCGGCCAGCGGCATGAATTGTCCATTCAGATAGACGCTCATCACTCAACCATCAGCCGGATCGAATCCCAGGCTCGCCCAAAAATGCCGGACACACCCACGTCCCGCAGCGCAACCAGCGCAAAATCACCCAGTGGCTTGCCATCAAGTGTCAAGCGCAAAGTACCCAAGCGCTGCCCCTTGCGCACCGGCGCCAGCACCGGCTGCTGGGTAATGACCTGCGCCTTGATCCGCGCGGCACTGCCATGTGGAATCAACACGTGAAAGTCCTGCACAAAGCCCAGCGCCACTGAATCGCTGAGGCCCCGGTACAGTTTGACCACCTTGACGGGCTGCTGGGCGCGATACAGCCGCACACTATCGAAACTCTCGAATCCATCGTTCAGCAGCTTCAGTGCATCCTGCGTGCGCAGCGCATCGGTTCGCGCGCCCAGCACCACCGCGATACGTTGCTGATCGCCACGCTGGGCCGAGGCCACGCCACAATAGCCCGCCTGCGCAGTACGGCCGACCTTCAGACCATTGACCGCAGCGTCGCGCCACAGCAGGCGATTGGCGTTGTAATACGTGACGCCCTTGAAGATGAGCTCTTTCTGCGTGAAAAATGTCAGGCGGCCGGGGAAATCCCGTACCAGCGCCCGCCCCAGTATCGCCAGATCACGCGCGCTCGACTCGTGCCCCGGCTCGGTCAGCCCGGTGGCATTCATGAAGCGGGTCTTGTTCATGCCCAGGCGTTTGGCCTCACTGTTCATGCGTTTCACAAATGCCGCCTCGCTGCCGTCGACCGCTGTCACCAGCGTCAGCGTGGCGTCGCCAGCCGACTGCAGCAGCATCGCCTGCAGCAGCGTATCGACGCTGATCTGCTCGCCCGCTTTCAGGAACACGCGCGCGCCGTCTACCTGCTCGGCTGCCTGCGGCACGCTGAGCATTTCGCCCAGGCTCAGCTTGTTTTTTTTAATGTCGCCCAACAGCACATAGGCCGTCATCAACTGGGTCAGCGAAGCGGGGGCCAGCGGCAAATCGGCCTGGTGCGCAGCCAGTTCACGCCCGGTAATCTGGTCGATCGACACCCAGGCTCTCGCTGTCATGCCACTTGGTGCGGCCCACGCGGTAACGGTAAAAATCAGCCCGAACAAACCCAGGCAAAAGCGTGACATCACCATGGTGCGCTCAATCCCGTCTGACCAGAATGGCATTCAAAGCGAGACGTTCCTGCACCCTTGCGCGTTCCGCCTGCGCGGCGTCATCGCTGGGATACGGACCCAACTGCACCCGGTGCAGCTTGCCGGTAAGGACGACGCGCGTCTGCTGGGTGTCGAGCTCGAGTTCACTGGTGAGGCGTGCCAGCAGTTGCTGGGCATTGCCGGAACTTGAAAAGGCTCCCACCTGCAAATAGACGCCTTGCTGAATCGCCTCACCCGTCGTGTCGTAGGCTGCGGAGTCGAGGCTGTCCACCCGCACCCGCGTGCTGCCATTGCCGATATAGCCAAGCTTGTTTGCAGCCGCATAAGACAGGTCGATGATGCGCTTTTTATGGAACGGGCCGCGATCGTTGATCCGCACCACCACGGTTTTACCGGTCGCAAGCGAGGTGACCCGCACATAACTCGGGATTGGCAAGGTCGGATGCGCTGCGGTCATGGCATACATGTCGTAGCGTTCGCCCGATGCGGTTTTTCTGCCATGAAAGCGTTTGCCATACCACGATGCCACGCCTTCTTCGCTATGCGCACGGCGCTCGGTCTGCGGCACATAACTGCTGCCCAGCACGTCGTAGGGGCGGTTGGCGTAGCGGTGCAACGGCTCGGCGCGCGGCACCGCGTCGGGAATGGCGTCGAGATTGGGCGGCAGGGTGGCCTCGGGGCCATCGTCCAGATAATAGCCGCCCCCTTTTGCGTGCTTGGCGGAAACCGCGGGTTTGTCGCTAAAGGTCGGACTGCTGCTACACCCGGCCAGAGCCAGGGTGATTGCGACCACACAGGAAATCAGGATCGTTTTCATTTGGCCATTTTACCTCGTCAGGTTTTGTTGAGCTGGCGATGGGTCGCCACGCTCATCATGATGCCCACGCCCAGCAGCAAGGTGATGAGCGCCGTGCCGCCGTAACTCATCAGCGGCAGCGGTACGCCGACCACCGGCAAAATGCCCGACACCATGCCGATGTTGACGAATGCATAGGTGAACAGATTGAGACTGAGCGTCGCCGCCATCAAACGTCCGAACAGGGTGGGGGCACGCGCCGCGATCACCAGACCGCGCGCGACGATGGCGAGATACAACACCACCAGCAGGGTCGTGCCGACATAGCCGAACTCCTCACCAAAAACAGCATAGATGAAATCCGTCGTGCGCTCGGGAACGAAATCGAGCTGGTTTTGCGTGCCCTGCATCCATCCCTTGCCGAACAATCCGCCCGAACCGATCGCAATCGTCGACTGGATGATGTGGTAACCATCGCCCAGCGGATCGGACGTCGGGTCGAGCAAGGTGAGCACGCGACGCTGCTGGTAGTCGTGCATCAGGCTCCACACCAGCGGCAGGCTCGCGCCGGCCAGCATGCCACCGCCCGCAATCACCTTCCACGGCAACCCGGCAAAAAACAGCAGGTAAAAGCCCGATGCGCCGATCATCAGCGCAGTGCCCAGGTCCGGCTGACGCAGGATCAGCAGGAACGGCACCAGCAGCAACGCTCCGGCCACCAGAAAATGCTTGCCGCGCAGGCCGCCCTCGTTGCGCTGGAAATACCAGGCCAGCATCAGCGGCAGCGCCAGCTTCAGCAACTCGGAAGGCTGAAACGCAAAGCCGAGGTTCAGCCAGCGCCGCGCGCCGTTACGGATTTCGCCGAACAAGGCCACCCCGATCAGCAAAATCACCCCTGTCACATAAAGCGGCGGCCCCACTTTGGACAAGATATGCGGTGGCACATTGGCCATCACCACCATCACCGACAGTGCCAGGCCGATATTGATGAGGTGACCGGTGATGCGCGCCGGGCTTTGTCCCGATGCGCTCGCCACCATCGCCAGACTCACGCCCAGCAGCAGTACCACCAGAGTCAGCAGCATGCCGTCCAGATGGCCCAGCCGGCGCAGAAACCAATGGCTATTCTGTGGCATCGATTGCTCCCAGATTCATGTTGCCCGGCCGTTTCCCGGTCAGGTAATAATCGAGCACTGCACGGGCCATGGGCGCAGCGGTTGATCCGCCATGCTCACCGTTTTCGACCATGACTGCGATGGCAATGGTGGGATTTTCGGCTGGCGCATAGGCGATGAACAGCGCATGGTCAAGATGCTTCCGCGCCAGACTCCCCGCGTCATAACGCGCACCCTGTTTGATCCCCACCACCTGCGCGGTGCCGGTCTTGCCGGCTATCGTATAGGATGCGCCGGCTGCAGCTCTCGAGGCCGTGCCGCCCGGCTGCATCGCAGCCATCATGCCCGCGCGTACCGCAGCCAGATTGTCGGGATCAATTGCCAGTTGCTGCCGGGTTGCAACAGGCTGGGCCTGCCACGCGCGCGTCAGCGGGTCACGCACCGACTGCACCAGTCTGGGCTCGATACGCTTGCCGCCGTTGGCGATCATGGCGGTCGCCACAGCCAGTTGCAGCGGCGTGGTCAGATGAAAGCCCTGGCCAATTCCCGCGATCACCGTTTCGCCGGGATACCAGACCTGCTTGAAGCGCCGCTGCTTCCACTCGCGCGAAGGCAGCAAGCCGGCCGATTCACCATCCAGATCGATACCGGTTTTTTCACCCAGACCAAACTGCGCCAGGTAGTCGTGCATGCGATCGATCCCCATGTCCACGGCCAGCCGGTAGTAATACACGTCGCACGACTGCGCGATGGATTTGCCCAGATCGACCGTACCATGGCCGCCCTTTTTCCAGTCACGGTACTGGTGGCTGCTGCGCGGCAGGGTGAAATAGCCGGGGTCGCTGATCGCGTCGGAAGGCTTGCGCAAGCCCAGTTCCAGGCCGGCCAGCGCCATGAAAGGCTTGATCGTCGAACCCGGTGGATAAATCCCGCGCAGCACGCGATTGACCATCGGCCGATCGGGCGATTCGTTGAGTGATTTCCAGGTTTCCGGGTCGATGCCGTCGACGAACAGATTGGGGTCGAAGCCGGGTTTGCTCACCAGCGCCAGCACCCCGCCGGTATTCGGATCAAGCGCCACCAGGCCGCCCAGATAATTGCCGAACACGTGTTCGGCCACTTCCTGCAGATCACGGTCGAGATACAGGCGCAAATCCTTGCCCGGCACGGGCGGAATGCGTGACAGCACCCGGACTGCGCGGCCGCTGGAATCGGTCTCCATCTGGTCAAAACCGGTGCGGCCATGCAGCAGGGTTTCGTAACTCTGCTCCAGTCCGGTCTTGCCGATATGCGCGCCGCCCTGATAGTTTTTTTCACGCCCGGCCTCGCGCAGCCGTTTCAGGTCACGGTCATTGATGCGGCCGATAAAGCCCACTACGTGCGCCATCCCGTGCCCCGCCTGATAGTTTCGAAACAGGCGCGCCTTGACCTCGATCCCGGGCAGGCGATAGCGATTGGCCGCCAGAATCGCGACTTCTTCATCGGTCAATTTGCTTTTCAGCGGCACCGTTTCAAACTCGTGCGACTCGCTCAACAGGCGGCGAAAGCGCCGCAGTTGTCCTGGCGTAATCTCGATCAGTTTGCCTA
Source organism: Gammaproteobacteria bacterium (assembly GCA_018831045.1). Classification (GTDB taxonomy): domain Bacteria; phylum Pseudomonadota; class Gammaproteobacteria; order Burkholderiales; family Thiobacillaceae; genus Thiobacillus. The sequence goes on from JAHJRA010000026.1 coordinate 75,990, forward strand.
CCTCGGTCAGGGTGGCCTCAAGATTGTGGATATGCGAACGGGTGACCTCCAGCGTATAAGCTGAATAGTTTTCCGCCAGCACGCGGCCTTTGCTGTCGAGAATCAGCCCGCGATTGGGGGCAATCGGCACCTGTGAAATGCGATTGTTTTCGGCACGTCCGGTGTAGTAATCGTGCTGCGTGATCTGCAAAAAATATCCGCGCGCCAACAGCACGCCCGCCAGCAAGGCGACGAAAGCTGCGCCGACTTTCAGGCGTCCATGAAAGCCAGCCAGTTCACGATCCAGGTTTTTGAGCGGAGTGGGCCGCCTCATGCCCGATCCTGCATACCCTTGCCGTGCCACAGACGAAGCACGCCCACCAGCACCAGCCACATCACGGTATTGCTCGCAACCGGCAACATGACGCTCCAATCAGAAGGCGGATTGCCCGCCAGCCAACCGATCAGCAGCAACAGCAACTGCACCAGCAGGAACATGGGCAGCAGCTGGGCTGCCTGACGCAGCGGGTCGAACTGCAGCAAGCGCAAGCGAAAAAACAGCACCAGGTAGACGCCGACCACATACGCCATGGCGTGCTGGCCAAACACGCCGCCATTCTGGAAATCCGCCAGCAAACCGGCCAAAAACGCCGCGCTGAAACTGATGCGCGCGGGCTGATGCAAGACCCAGAACAGCACCCCTATCAGCAAAAAATCCGGCCGCAACGCCAGCGCCCATCCCGACCAAGGCAGCTGTTCCAGCAGCCAGGCCAAGGTCAGGCTGCCCAGTATGCGGCGCCAGCTGCCATACGATGGTGTCGCGCTCATGGCTTGTTATCCTTTGGCGGCAACGGCAGCGGTGTTTGAATGGTCGGCGGGTCGGCGCGCAACACCAGCACGGCCCGCGAACGATCCAGACCGGCCAACGGCACGCAGGCCACCTGCAAGTAGGGGCCCGATTGCGAATGCGTCACCCGGGTGACACGCGCCACCGGGATCCCTGCCGGATAAACCCGGTCGATTCCTGAGGTCAGCAAGCGGTCATTGACCCGCACATCGGTATTGCCCGGCATGTATTTCAGTTCCAGGTAACCTCGCCCGCTGCCCGCCACCAGGCCACGCTGACCAGTGCGCTCGATAAACACAGGGGTTAATTGACTGGGGCTGCTCACCAGCGTGACCTCGCTGCTTCCCGCGTAGATCCGGCTCAACTGCCCCACCAGGCCACTGGCATCGACCACCGGCAAGCCGCTGCGCAGTTTCGCATCCGCGCCCTGGTCCAGCGTCATCTGCTGGACAAACCAGTCATGCCCGCGATACACCATGGCAGCGTGGACCAGCTGCTGGCCGGGGCGCGCCTGCATTTGCAGCAGCGCGCGCAGTTCGGCGTTTTCGCGACTGACCTCGCGTGCGGCGTTGACGCTCGCCCACAGCCGCGCGCGCTCTTCGCGCAACGCATCGCGCTCGTTTTGCAACAGACGGTGACGGGTAAGAAAACCACCGATCTCGGTGGCAACATTGGCTGGAACGCGCAAAGTTTCGCGTACGGGTTGCAGTACGAGCGAAAACCCGCTGCGCAACCCTTCGAGCGCGTGATAACGGGAATCGGCGACCACGCACGCCACCCCCACCAGCAGCCAGATCAGCAGGCGGGCGGTCGCGCCCAGCTGGCGGGCGAACATGAGCTGATTCGACGTCGCCATCAACGTCCCCGGTCAGGGCGACTGTGCCTTGCTGCGCTCACTCGTTGGTGAACACCGACGCCAGTTTGTCCATTTCTTCCAGCGCGCGTCCGCAGCCCCGCACCACGCAGGTCAAGGGGTCGTCGGCGACGATCACCGGCAGCCCGGTTTCCTCCATCAGCAGGCGGTCGAGGTCGCGCAGCAGCGCGCCACCGCCGGTCAGCACCATGCCCTTTTCGGCGATATCAGCACCGAGTTCGGGCGGCGTCTGTTCCAGCGCCATTTTCACTGCGCTGACGATGGCGTTCAGCGGTTCGGTCAGGGCTTCGAGGATTTCGTTGGAGGACACATTGAAGCTGCGCGGCACGCCTTCGGCCAGGCTGCGGCCCTTGACTTCCATTTCCAGCACCTCGGCGCCGGGGAAGGCCGAGCCCATTTTTTTCTTGATCTGCTCGGCGGTCGCCTCGCCGATCAGCATGCCGTAGTTGCGGCGGATATAGCTGATGATGGCCTCGTCCATGCGGTCGCCGCCGACGCGCACCGAATTGGCATACACCACGCCGCCGAGCGAGATCACGCCGACTTCGGTGGTGCCGCCGCCGATGTCGACCACCATCGATCCGGTCGCTTCCGCCACCGGCAAGCCTGCGCCGATCGCCGCCGCCATCGGCTCTTCGATCAGATACACCTGACGCGCGCCGGCGCCGATCGCCGACTCGCGAATCGCGCGGCGCTCCACCTGGGTCGAGCCGCACGGCACGCAAATGATGATGCGCGGGCTGGGGCGGAACATCCGCGTGTCGTGCACCTTCTTGATGAAATACTTGAGCATCTGCTCGGTGACGGTGAAGTCGGCGATCACGCCATCCTTCATCGGTCGGATCGCCTGCAGGTTGCCCGGGGTGCGGCCCAGCATCTGCTTGGCCTCTGCGCCCACCGCCTGTACGGTGCGCTTGCCGCCCACCGAGTCGGTGCGGATTGACACCACCGAAGGCTCGTCCAGCACGATGCCGCGGTCACGCACATAAATCAGCGTGTTGGCAGTACCCAGGTCGATGGCGAGATCGGTTGAAAAATAACTGGTCAGGAACTTGAACATGGTGGCGGCAACACCCGCGCCAGGCGGGCGAAAGGGCAGAAAAAACAAGGGGGCTATGATAACCTACCGGGCTTATTTACCGTAAGCCATCAGGTGTTTTCATGTCCCTTTCCACGGACGACGTCAAACGCATCGCCCGCCTCGCCCGCATCGAAACCAGCGATGCCGAAGCGCAGGCCACGCAAACCCAGCTCAACAACATTTTCGATCTGATCGCCACCATGCAGGCGATCGACACCCGCGGCGTCGCGCCGATGGCCCATGCCCAGGAGGTCTACCAGCGCCTGCGCGCAGACGTCGCCACCGAAACCGACCGCCGCGCCGCCTTCCAGGCCATCGCACCCGCCGTCGAAAACGGCCTGTACCTCGTGCCCAAGGTCATCGACTAAGCCATGTCCGAATCCACGCTTGCCGCCCTGGCCGCGCAACTCAAGGCCAAACAGATTTCCAGCCGCGAACTCGCCCAGCAGTATCTCGACCGCATCGCCGCGCTGAATCCGGCCCTCAACGCATTCATCACGGTGGACGCTGGCAAAACGCTGACCGAGGCCGCCGCCGCTGACGCGAGCATCGCCGCCGGCCAGGCCGGCCCGCTGACCGGCGTGCCGATCGCGCACAAGGACATTTTCTGCACCGACGGCTGGCTCACCACCTGCGGCTCGAAAATGCTGCACAACTTTGTCGCGCCCTACGACGCGCACGTGATCCAGCAGTTCAAGGCCGCCGGCATGCCGAGCCTGGGCAAGACCAACATGGACGAATTCGCCATGGGATCAAGCAACGAAACCTCCTACTTCGGCGCAGTAAAAAACCCCTGGAACCCGGCCTACGTGCCCGGCGGTTCCTCCGGCGGCGCAGCAGCCTGCGTCGCCGCGCGCATGGCGCCTGCCGCCACCGGTACCGATACCGGCGGCTCGATCCGCCAGCCCGCCGCGCTGTGCGGCATCACCGGCCTCAAGCCCACCTACGGCCTGGTGTCGCGCTACGGCATGATTGCGTTCGCCTCCAGCCTCGATCAGGCCGGGCCGATGGCGCCGTCGGCCGAGGACTGTGCGCTGCTGCTCAACGTGATGACGGGTTTTGACCCAAAAGACTCGACCTGCCTTGAGCGTGATAAAGAAGACTACACGCGCGACCTCGACAAACCCTTGAGCGGGCTGCGCGTCGGGTTGCCGAAGGAGTTTTTCGCCGAAGGCCTGAGCAACGAAGTGGCCACCGCAGTGGACGCCGCCATCGCAGAACTGAAAAAGCTCGGTGCAACCACCGTCGAGATTTCGCTCGCCAATTCGAAGCTCGCGATTCCCGTTTATTACGTGCTCGCCCCCGCAGAGGCCTCCAGCAACCTGTCGCGCTTCGACGGCGTGCGCTACGGCTACCGCGCACCCGAATATGGCAACCTCGACGATATGTACTGCAAGACCCGCGCGCAGGGCTTTGGCGCGGAGGTCAAACGCCGCATCCTGATCGGCGCCTACGTGCTCTCGCACGGCTATTACGACGCCTATTACCTGCAGGCGCAGAAAATCCGCCGCCTGATCGCCGAGGACTTCAACGCAGCGTTCAAGACCTGCGACGTCATCCTCGGCCCCACCGCGCCCGGCACCGCCTTCAAACTGGGCGAGAAATCCGACGACCCGGTGGAAATGTATCTGAACGACCTCTACACCATCCCCGCCAACCTCGCCGGCCTGCCCGGCATGTCGCTGCCGTGCGGCTTTGATGCCAAGGGTCTGCCGATCGGCCTGCAACTCGTCGGCGACTATTTCAGCGAGGCGAAAATGCTCAACGTCGCCCATCAATACCAGCGCGCCACCGACTGGCACAGCCGCCAACCGGAGGGCCTGCTATGAAATGGGAGACTGTCATCGGGCTGGAAGTCCACACCCAGCTCGCCACCAAATCGAAGATTTTCTCCGGCAGCAGCACCGCCTTCGGCGCCGCGCCCAACACGCAGGCAAGTGCGGTCGACATCGCGCTGCCCGGCGTGCTGCCGGTGCTGAACAAGGGCGCGGTGGAATGCGCGATCAAGTTTGCGCTGGCCATCGGCGCGCAGCTCAACCGCATCAACGTATTCGATCGCAAGAACTACTTCTACCCCGACCTGCCCAAAGGCTACCAGATCAGCCAGCTGGCGAAACCCATCGTCGAAGGCGGCGTGCTGACCATCGTGGTGGATGGAGAAGAAAGAACCATCAACCTCACCCGCGCCCACATGGAAGAGGACGCCGGCAAGTCGCTGCACGAAGATTTCCACGGCATGAGCGGCATCGACCTCAACCGCGCCGGCACGCCACTGCTGGAAATCGTCTCCGAGCCGGAGATGCGCTCATCCGCAGAAGCCGTGGCCTATGCCCGCGCGCTGCACACGCTGGTGACCTGGATCGGCATCTGCGACGGCAACATGCAGGAAGGCAGCTTCCGCGTCGACGCCAACGTCTCGGTGCGCCCGGTCGGCCAGGCCGAGTTCGGCACCCGCCGCGAAATCAAGAACCTCAACTCGTTCAAGTTCCTGCAGCAGGCAATCGACTACGAAGTACGCTGGCAGATCGAAACGCTGGAAGACGGCGGCCGCATCGAGCAGGCCACGGTGCTGTTCGACCCCGACACCGGCGAGACGCGCATGATGCGCAGCAAGGAAGACGCGCACGACTACCGCTACTTCCCCGACCCCGACCTGTTGCCGGTCAAGCTCGACGAAGACTGGATCGAACAGGTGCGCGCCACGCTGCCCGAACTGCCCGCCGCGATGCAGGTGCGCTTTCAGGCCGAATACGGTGTCTCGCCTTACGACGCCGCCGTGCTGACCGGTTCGCGCGCGCTGGCGGATTACTTCGAGGCTGCGGCAAAAGCCTGCGGCCAGGGCAAACTCGCCGCCAACTGGGTGATGGGCGAACTCTCCGCCGCGCTGAACAAGGCCGATCTTGGCATCGAACAGAGCCCGGTCTCCGCCACCCATCTCGGCGCGCTGATCGCCCGCATCCACGACGGCACGCTGTCCGGCAAGCTGGCCAAGCAGGTGTTCGAAGGCTTGTGGGAAGGTGCGGGCGAAGTCGACGCCATCATCGAGGCGCGCGGCCTCAAGCAGATGTCCGATTCCGGCGAACTGGAAAAAATCATCGACGAAGTCATGGCCGCCAACGCCAAGTCGGTCGAGGAATTCCGTTCCGGCAAGGAAAAGGCCTTCAACGCGCTGGTCGGCCAGGTCATGAAAGCCAGCAAGGGCAAGGCCAACCCGGCACAGGTCAACGAGTCGCTCCGAAAAAAACTGACGGGTTGAAGCACGAAACTGCCCGCGTTGAGCCGGGCTGGCTGGCGCTATACACTCCCCAAAAATAACCCCTGGGGAGGGTGAAAATGGTCCGGATTCAGCCGCTCGGCAAGCTGGCAGTGCCCGATGCTTCGGGATTGCTGCCCCGGGAAAGTCTCTACCAGCGGCTTGATGCCGCGCTCGCCGGAAAACTGGCCTGGATCGTCGCCCCCGCCGGAGCCGGCAAGACCTCGCTGCTGGCCGGCTGGATCAAGGCACGTCAGCGACCTGCCATCTGGTATCAGGTTGACGGCGGCGATCATGACTTCGGCACGTTTTTCCACTACCTGAGCCTTGCCGCCAAGCAGGTTTCGCGTAGCCGTCTGCCTGCTGCCACCCCGGAAAACCTGATGGCGCCGGAGGCATTCGCCCGGCGCTATTTCACCCGCCTGTTCCAGGGCTGGAAGCAGCCATGCGTCTGGGTACTGGACAATTACCAGGAAGTTTCCGACACCGTCCCTCTGCATCGTCTGCTCGATATTGCCCTCGACTTACTGCCAGGCGGCAGCCTCATCATTGTCGCCAGCCGCCACGAAGCGCCCGCTTCGCTACGGCGGCATTTCGCCTATGCCTACAGTGTCTTGATCGGCGGGGACGACTTGCGCCTGTCCGCGGCGGAGAGTGCCCAACTGGCCGAACGCTGGGGCATGCCCCCCGAGCGGGCCGCCGTGCTGCATGCGACCAGCCATGGATGGGCCGCACTCCAGGTGCTGCTGATGCGCCTGCCGCCCGATCAGCAGCGGCCCGATCTGCCTGCCGGCGACGCGCTCCTGTTCGATTACCTGAGTGGCGAGATTTACGAAAAGCTGGACCCGGACATGCGCGGCTTTCTCGCCAGGGTCGCCCTGCCCCCTTTCCTCACGCCTGCAATGGCCGCGCAGCTTTCAGGCCGTTCCGATACGCAGGCGATCCTGTCCCGCCTTGCCCGGCAATCCTTTCTGACCACCCGGCACGGCCGGGGCGGAACAGCCCGGTATCAATTTCACCCGCTGCTGCGGGCGTTCCTTCTCGATCGCCTGACGCGCGATTTTCCGGTCGGCGAAGTGCAAACATTGCGGCGGCAGGCAGCCCAGCTGCTCGAACAGGACGGCGAAAGGGAAACCGCGGCGGGATTGCTGGCGGATGCCCAGGACTGGAAAGCGCTGGCCGCGCTGCTGCGCGTCCAGGCGCCAGCCTGGATGGCCGAAGGCCGCATGGCGACCCTGCGGCAGTGGCTCGAATGCCTGCCCGATGCCGTACGGCAGGGCGATCCCTGGCTGCTTTTCTGGCACGGCTCGATCCTCCGGCTGCACGCCCCCAAGCAGGCGCGCGCGCAACTGGAACCGGCCTGGCGTCTGTTCAAGGCATGGGGAATGATCGATGGCGCCTTTCTCGCCTGGGCTGCCATTGTCGAATCCTACGCTGTCCCCTGGAGCGAATACCACCAGCTTCCCGCCTGGCTGGAGGAACTGGACCACCTGCAGAAGATGCACCCCGAACCCGCCAATGCGGAAGCCGAGGCGCAACTCCTCGGCACCGGCAGCGCCCTTCTGATCAGCGCACCTTTTCATCCCCTCATCCACACCTGGCAGTCTAAAGCCGAAGCCCTGATTCTCGCCCTGCCCTCGCCACGGCACTTCGGCCCTCTCGCCTACTTCATCACGCTGCACGCCCTTTGGCGGGGAGACGGCGTGACGCACACTCGCACCTGGTTTGCCGGCCTGACGCTCCCGCCGCGGCTTCAGGAAAATCACCCGCTTGGCTACATTCTGTTTTGCATCTGCCGCGCATACCTCGCCTGGGCCGACCTGAATGCGGAGGATTGCCGCAACTGGGTGGCAGAAGGGCTGGAAACGGCGAGAACGACCGGCGCCCACCTGCTGGACAACCTGCTCCTGGCACAAAATGTTTATGCGGCCACGGTCTGCGGCGACACGTTGCGCGCCCAACAGGCGCTGGACGCGATGGAACCCCTGCTCAACCCCCTCTGGGCGCTGGATGTGCATCATTTCAACTACCTGCGCGCCGGCATCCAGCTCATGCGGGGGGATACCGCCGCCGCACTGAAATCAACGGATGGCCTGAACGAACGCGTCCAGACGACCGGCGCCTATTTCCCCCTGATGGTCACCGACCTGCTGCGGGGTCAGGCGCTGGCGCTGAGTGGCCAGGCGGAAGCTGCACACGCGTTCGTGTCCAGGCCGCTTGAATTCGCACAGCGTTTCCCCAGCCCGCAGATCGCATTCCAGGCCGGGCTGCTTGAAGCCTATATCGAGCTGCAACAGGGCGCCGACGCGCAGGGTCTCGCTGCCTTACAACGCGCTCTAGCGGCAGGCCGCCGGATTGATTCCATGGCGCTGTTTCCCTTCTGGCTGCCCCAGCTCGTCGCCCCGCTCTGCGCCCGCGCGCTGGAGGCCGGCATCGAGGTCGACTACGTGCGCCGCCTGATCCGCCGCCGCGGGCTGCTACCCGAATCGCCCGCCAGCGACGCCTGGCCCTGGCCGGTACGCATCTTTACCCTGGGCCGCTTTGCCGTGCTGCTCGACGACCAGCCCGTCGTCTGTGCCGGCAAGGCCCAGAAACGCCCGCTGCAACTGATCAAGGCCCTGATCGCCCACGGCGGGCGCGGAGTGTCCGCGACAACCCTGGCGCAATCGCTGTGGGCGGACGATGCGGAGGATAGCCGGCACGCCCTGGACATGACGCTTTCCCGCCTGCGCAAACTGCTCGGCAACGAGGCGGCCATCCTGACTCACGACGGCAAACTCAGCCTCAACGACAAACACTGCTGGCTCGACATCTGGGCATTCGAGCGCCTGTCCGGGAATGCCGAGCGGATGCGCGGCGACGGCGCCCCGGCGGTGTGCGAACGGGCCATGGCGCATTACGCTGGGCCGTTTCTCGGCAGCGAGGACGCGGCCGTCTGGCTGCTCCCGCGCCGCGAACGCCTGCGCAGCCGTTATATCCGCTTGGCGCTGGCTTACGGCGACAGCCTGGAGCAGGCGGCAGACTGGCAGTCGGCCGTATCCGTTTTCCGGCGCGCGCTGGAAATCGAGCCTCTGGCCGAGGTCATCACCCAGCGCCTCATGACGACCCTCCTGGCGCATGGCGAGCAATCCCAGGCTCTGGAGGCGTTCCGGCGCTGCCGCGAGATGCTGTCCATCGTCTTGGGCGTCAATCCGAGCGCCCACACCCAGTCCCTGGCGGAGCAGGCCAAAGGCTGATCCCGCAACAGGGCATTTCGCCATCCGTGAGCCATCCGTGAGAGGCGTCTCCCTATAGTTCGATCACCGGGCTTGACCAGCCGAACTTTAAGGAGGCACACCATGCATACCGCACGAATTGTTTTTTGCTTCGCCTTGCTTGGCCTCGCGGGCCAGGCAGCCGCGGAAGAAACACCGTACAAGCACGAATATCTCAATGGCGGATATTTCGAGGGCGCGTCCGATGCAGGGCAGGCAGCCGCACCAGGCGATGGCAGTGGCGAAACACAGGTAGTGGCAACGCCGTATCGCCACATCTATCGCAATAGCAGTCATTTCGACGACGAAGCCGCCGCGCAGGCGGGCAATACTCCGGAATCGCCTGTCAAGACGAGCAGACAAGGGGATCGCGATGAACCGTAAGAAACTCCACGCCAAACTGGCATCACTGAACATTCATGAAAGGGGTCTCATGAAGCCCACGCTACTCCATCCTCCCATTCTCGCCATCGCCCTGATCAGCGCGCCAGCCATGGCAAGCGCCATTTCTGGAAGCGCCACTGTGGCCGGAACCGCGAATATCTTTGCCGCTGGGCAAACATCGCCCAGCGTGATCAATAGCGATGGTTCGCTGCCGCCTTTCATTGCCTTGTCGTCCGGCGCAACCTCGATCAGCTTTCCAAGCGGGACAGGAACCGTGCATATAGGCGACCCGGGCAACCCGGCGTATGGGCCGGAAAGCCCGAATTTCACTACGGCTTTCTTCATTGGCGACTCGACGATTCCCGTTTCCGATATCAGGATTGATCGCACCGGAACCTCACTTTGGGGGGTGTTTCTCGACGACAGCACGCCCACGGGATCGCATCCAGTCAGCCTTGATTTCTCAAGTGGCGGTTTGGGCATTGCGTTCACCAGCCTCAGCCCGCTGCTCAGGCAGACATTTTTTGTCGGCGACGGCCTCACGGGCACCGGTAGCGGGGACCAGCAAACCTTCTTCGTACCAGACGGAGCGACCCGCCTGTACCTGGGAGTTCTCGATGCCATGACTGTCAATGCAAATGCCGGTCCCGGCAACGCCTACTTCAACAATACGGGTGCATTCAACGTCGGGTATGACATGACCGTTAACGCCGTCCCCGAACCCGAAACATGGGCCATGCTGCTGGCCGGATTAGGGCTGATGGGGTGGCGCGCGCAACGGCGGCGCGCCCTCTTGAGGGTGCATGGGCTTCTGGAGAACCGGGCCGATTCATTTCCGGCATTCCAATGAACCCCCTTGTAACAAAGGTGACACGCCATGCACGACAAATACGAAAAATCCCTCGCGAAGCTGCATGACGAATTCGTCGGACTGCCCCAGGACGTTCGGCTCGAATTCATCGAGCGATTCCAGCGTCATAGCTTTTCGGCACGTCTTGACGCTTACCACGCCAAACGCGACCTCTTCGGATTCGGGAATGCCTGCTCCCAGACCTGGCTTCTGTTCCTGTCCGGGCGGGACAGGACGGATCGCCAAGGCAAGACGACCCTGCCGCTGCAATCGCTGCTGTGCGGGGCGGCAAGCGAGGGACTGGCAAACCAGCTGGTCATGGTGCGGGAGCCCGTTGTTGTGGCCACCGCGCACGGCTCGACCCAGTCATTTCTGACGGTAACCACGCACGCGCAGCCCCTGCAGCCAGGCGCCACCACCCTCCTTCAGGATCGGGCGAACAACCGGCTCAGTAACGATAGTTTTCTGACAGACGTATCGGTTGAGGTGATGTCCTGGCGGCACGACGGCACACCTGCCGCCGAGACTGAATTTTCCTGGACGTGTACCGTGGAAGGCGCGATTGCAGTGTTCATCGGTGGTTAATGCAATGTGCTGACAACAGACGGCCAGCCTGCCGATTTACGTGGCGATACGCTCATCGCCCGCATCCCGGACGACACCCTGTTCCGGCAAGCCGGCCAAACAGGTGTTCGAGGGCTTGTGGGAAGGCGCGGGTGAGGTCGACGCCATCATCGAGGCGCGCGGCCTCAAGCAGATGTCCGATTCCGGCGAACTGGAAAAGCTCATCGATGACGTCATGGCCGCCAACGCCAAGTCGGTCGAGGAATTCCGCGCCGGCAAGGAAAAGGCCTTCAACGCGCTGGTCGGGTAAGTGATGAAAGCCAGCAAAGGCAAGGTCAACCCGGCGCAGATCAACGACCTGCTGAAGCTCAAGTTTCAGGGATGAAAAAACGCGTTGGCCGGGTAATCCCGGACAACGCGTTTTCAACCTTATGCTGCCGCAGGCAACAAGCCTGCACCCCAGAGAACGATGCTGATTACTTAGCCGTTAACTCGCGAAAGCGCACCTTGTCGGCCGCATACTTCTCGCGCACCTGCTGCATCGCTTCTCCATTGTTGAGAATGGTGCGCTTCAGCTCGAGGCTTTCCCGGGCAGCCTGATCAGCCTGATCGATCAGACCCGTTCCCACCTTGCGCCCGGCTTTTTCGATGGCGGCGATGCGGGCGTTCACCTCGGCCAGATTGGCCTCCACGGCCTTGCTGCGGATTTCTGCGCCCTTGATCGCCAGCTTGTGATGTTCCAGGGCGCGGTCGCGCGCCAGGTCGATTTCCGCTTCGGTGGTGTAGGTCTGGGTCAGCGCGCGATCGAGCTGCGCCTGCTTTTGCAGCTCCAGCTGAAGCTGCTTCTGCTCGGCCGCACGTGCGGCCTCTGCGCGGCGCTCCGCCTCGGACTGGGTGCGCTTGATCACATTGCCCTGCTTGCCCAGTTCGGCGCCGCCGCTTTGCCGGTACGTCGTCGGCGCAGTATCGCTGTAATGCACCCGGCCGTTGCCGTCCACCCAGCGATACATTTGCGCCTGCGCGCTTCCTGCCGTCAGCAGCAAAGTCACCGCCAGCGTACTAAACGCCAAATGTTGCACGGTAAGCCGCCACGGCCTGCAATTCTGCTTGTCTGTCTGCATCACGTTCCAGAAACTCCACCAGATTATTCAGGGTAACAACCGCCACCACCGGAATTTCATACTGCTCGCGCACTTCCTGCACGGCCGACTGCGCACCCGTTCCACGTTCCATCCGGTCCAGCGCGATCACCACCCCGGCAGGCTCGGCTCCCGCACTGCGGATCAGTTCCACCGATTCGCGCACCGAGGTGCCGGCCGAAATCACATCATCGACGATCAGCACCCGGCCCACGAGCTTCGCGCCGACCAGCGTGCCGCCTTCGCCATGATCTTTGGCTTCCTTGCGGTTGAACGCAAATGGCACGTTTTTGCCCATCCCGGCCAGCGCAATCGCAATGCTCGCCGCCAGCGGAATCCCCTTGTAGGCCGGGCCAAACAGCACATCGAACGCGATCCCCGAATCGACAATCGCCTTGGCGTAAAATTCGCCCAGCCGTTTCAGCTTGTCGCCGTCGTTGAACAGCCCCGCATTAAAAAAATAGGGGCTCATCCGCCCCGCCTTGGTCTTGAACTCGCCAAAACACAGCACCTGCGAGGCGATGGCGAATTCCACAAATTCAGCTTTGTAATCGGACATTTCTTCACTTTTCTTGAGTAACAACTGCGATGCGCATTATATCGGCCAACCTCAACGGCATCCGTTCCGCCGCCACCAAGGGCTTCTTCGAGTGGCTGCCCACCCAAAATGCCGACGTCGTCTGCGTGCAGGAGCTCAAGGCGCAGGCCGCCGACCTCAAGCCCGAATTCATCCAGTGCGACGGCCTCAGCGGCGCGTTCCACTACGCCGAGAAAAAGGGCTACAGCGGCGTGGGGGTTTACACCCGGCAGACCCCGGCACGCATCATCGAAGGCCTGAGCATCCCCGAGTTCGACGCCGAGGGCCGCTACATCGAGGCCGATTACGGAAACCTGGCCGTCATCTCGCTCTACCAGCCCTCTGGCTCCAGCGGCGACGAACGCCAGCAGGCCAAGTTCCGCTTCATGGACGTGTTCTTTCCCCACCTCCAGGCGCTGATCCAATCCGGCCGCGAAATCGTCATCTGCGGCGACTGGAACATCGCGCATAAAGAAGCCGACCTCAAGAACTGGAAATCCAACCAGAAGAACTCCGGCTTCCTGCCCGAAGAGCGCGCCTGGATGACGCGCCTGTTCGACGAACTCGGCTGGGTCGACGTTTACCGCAGCCTTCACCCCGAGCACACCGGCGAGGCCTACACCTGGTGGAGCAACCGCGGCCAGGCCTATGCCAAGAACGTCGGCTGGCGTATCGACTACCAGATCGCGACGCCGGGCATCGCCGCCAGGGCAACCGCTGCCAGCGTCTACAAAGACCAGCGGTTTTCCGACCATGCGCCGCTGATCGTCGATTACGATTACGCTCCATGACCTTACGCGCCCACCCCTGGTTTTCCGCCCTCAAGGTCTACACCCATCCGCGCGTCGTCGGCATGCTGTTCCTCGGCTTTTCCGCCGGGCTGCCGCTGCTGCTGGTGCTGGGCACACTGTCGTTCTGGTTGTCGGAGGCGGGCATTGCGCGCGCGACGATCGGGCATCTGAGCTGGGTGGGGCTGGCGTATGGCTTCAAGTTTTTGTGGTCGCCGCTGGTGGACCGGCTGCCGCTGCCTTTCCTTACCCGCATGCTGGGCAAGCGACGGGCATGGCTGCTGCTGTCGCAAATGTGTATCGCTGCGTCGCTGCTGGGGATGGCGAACACCGATCCGGTGCTGAACCTGACGCACACGGTGTTCTTTGCGCTGGCGGTGGCATTTGCCTCGGCAACGCAGGACATCGCGCTCGACGCTTACCGCATCGAGGCGGTGGAAACCGAGAAGCAGGGCGCGATGGCGGCGACCTATCAGGCGGGCTATCGCCTCGCGATGATCACCGCCGGCGCGGGCGCGCTGTGGATCGCGGCGAGCGTCGATCCGAGCGAGGCGACTTACGATTTCCGCCCGTGGCAGGTGGCGTACACGGTGATGGCGGCGCTGATGGTCGTCGGCATGCTGACCACGCTGATCATCCGCGAGCCGGAGCATCACGTGTCGCGTGCCACCAACGAGCGCGAGGCGCACACCCGCGAACGCTTCGCCGTCGCCGGGTTGTCGGGCTGGCTACTGACCACGACGGCCTGGCTCCATAGTGCGGTGCTGTCGCCCTTCATCGACTTTATCCAGCGTTACAAATGGCAGGCCATGCTGATGCTGGCGCTGATCGCCACCTACCGCATCTCGGACGTGGTGATGGGGGTGATGAGCAACCCGTTCTATCAGGAAATGGGTTTCACCAAGGATGAGGTGGCGACCGTGTCCAAGGTCTACGGCGTGATCATGACCATCCTTGGCGCGGGGCTGGGCGGCCTGCTGATTCTGCGCATCGGCGTGATGCGCACGCTGTTTCTCGGCGCGGTGCTGTCGGCGGCAACCAACCTGCTGTTCGTGTGGCTGGTCGGGCGCGGGCACGACGTCAATGCACTGGTGTTCACGGTGTCAGCCGACAACCTGTCGGCGGGCATCGCTTCGTCGGCCTTCGTCGCGTATCTATCCAGTCTGGTCAACCAGGCTTATTCGGCCACGCAATATGCGCTGTTCACTTCGGTGATGCTGCTGCTGCCCAAGTTCATCGCGGGATTTTCCGGCGAGTTCGTCGATGCCTGGGGCTGGGCGAATTTCTTTACCGGGACGGCACTGATCGGGGTGCCGGTGCTGCTGCTGGTGTGGCTGGTTGCCCGACAGGCGAACAACAAGCCATGACCGAGTTTTCCCTGCTCACGGCCCTGCTCGCCGGTCTGCTCGGTGGCGTGCATTGCGTCGGCATGTGCGGCGGCATTGTCGCGGCATTCTCGTTCCGTCCCGACGGCAGCACGCCGCCGTTCCGCCTGCATCTGGCCTACAACCTGGGGCGGGTAACCTCGTATGCCCTGTTCGGCGCGCTGGCCGGCACGCTCGGCGCGTCATTGAAGCTGGCGGAGTTCCTGCCGGTGCAAATGCTGCTGTATGTGCTGGCGCAGGTCGTGATGATTCTGCTCGGCTTGTATCTGGCCGGATTCAATCGCTGGGTGCTGATTTTCGAGCGCGCCGGCGGGGCCTTGTGGCGCAGGGTCAAGCCGCTGTTCCAGAAACTGCTGCCGGTGAAATCGGTGCCGCAAGCGGTGCTGGCGGGCATGGCCTGGGGCTGGCTGCCGTGCGGGCTGGTGTATTCGGTGCTGGTGTCGGCGCTGGCGGCGGGCAGTGCCACCTCGGGCGCGGCGCTGATGCTGGCGTTCGGCCTCGGCACGCTGCCGAATCTGCTGGGGATGGGACTGTTCGCCCGGCAGATCCAGCCGTTCATGCAGCTGCTGTGGGTGCGTCGCGCGGCGGGGCTGACGGTGGCGGGCTTCGGCGTGTGGGGGCTGGCGAATCTGGCCTACTCGACGTTCCAGACGCCGTGAAAAATCCGTGGGGTTCCGCAGCCGCAGGCAAAAAAATAGCCCCGGATTCGGGGCTGTTTTGCGTCTGGCTTACCTGAAAAATTTCTGATCGAAGGTCATGTCGTATTTGGGTTCACCGGCCACCTCAACGGTGGCGGTGAACTTCAGCGTATCCGGCGGCGTAACACGGAATTCGCCGAGGTAGTAAATCGCCGTGCCTTCCTTGATTTCACGCATGGTGATGTTCGACAGTTGCTGGGTGAGGTTGGTGGCATAAACGGTGAGCTTGGCTGGCACGGGTGTGAGTGCACCGAGCTTGTTTTTCTTCAGCACCGACAGGGTGACCATGCCGCGCGTTTTGCTGCGCTCGATCTTGTAGGCGCGTGCGACTTCGGGTTGCAGTTCGTCAGTGGTGAGGGCGTTGTAGTGGATTTCGAGGTTGCCGAACTTTTGCGAAATTTCAGCGTGGGCAACGGCAGCAACGGAACACAGGCACAGGGCAGCAAGCAGGCGTTTCATGGTCTCTCTCCTTTTGTTGTGGGGCATTCGAACTCAAGCAATGCCTTCTGAATTGTAGGCACTTATTTGAGACTGACGAGCCAGACGTTCAAATCATCCAGCATGCGGCCGACCGCCAGACTCGACGCCTGCGCGGCAGCGGCGGCATCGTAGCTTGCCAGCGGTACCTGCTGTTCGAATACGCGATGGCCCAGCAGTTTGCGCTGCTTGATGTCGACCACGTCGGCGCGCAGCACCAGTCGCACCTGCCCCGGCTCGCTGACGGCGTCGTGATAAAACTCGACCAGCTCGGTGTCGAGCAGCCAATCGGCGTGCACATAGCCGCCGACGCTCACATTCCAGCCGCCCTGGCGATCGAGGCGGGCACGCATGAGATCGGCAAAACGCTTGCCCGGGCGCTCGGTCCAGCGCGCGAACTGATACAGGCCACGGGTGTCGGGACTACGGCTGAAAACCAGCTGGTCGGTGTCGTAGAAGTTGCCGGTGGTGGTATCGAGCACCCGCAGGCTGGGACCCGCAGTGACCGGCGACTCCGCAGCAGGCACGGCAGGCGCGACATCGTTCAGCACGTAATACACCACAGCCGGTGCTTTCGATGCATCAGCCAGGTTGAGGCAGCCGCTGAGCAACATGCTCGTTGCGAGCAGGATCAGCCCAACGCGGGCGTGAGCACTTTTCATGGCAGTTTTTCTCCGGGGCCGAGCTGCTGTTTCGCCGGGCCGAACAGGATGGCGCGCGGGTCGGACAGGCGCTGTCCGGTGGTGGTAAGCGCGTCAGAGGTGGTGCGCACCTCGCTGCTGAGGCGGGCCATTTCCAGGGTGCCGGTGTCGCTGAGCTGCTGGATGTTGGCGGAAATCTGGTTGGCGTCGCGCTGGAGTTTGTCCAGCGTGATGACGGCTTGTTTCAACGCGATGTCGGCATTGTTGGCGACACCGACGAGACTGCCTTCGACCCGGGTGGTCGCCTGCCCGATGCTCGCGCTGGCGATGCGGAATTCTTCCGTGGCTTGGCGGATGCCAACCAACACGTCCTTCAAACCATCCTTGTCGGCGGCAAGCTGGCCGGACAGCGTGTTCAGATTGACCAGCGCCTGGCTCAATGCGCGCAGGTTTTCTTCCGACAGCACCCGGTTCATTTTCTCCATGATCTCCGCGCCGCTGTCGGCCAGTTTCGACACCGTCACCGCCACCTTTTCGATATCGGAACTGCCCTCGGCAATGACGGGGTAGCGCTCGCCCGCGGTGAGCTGCAATACGGGGGCGGTTTGGGGGCCGTTGACGATTTCAATCGCGGCAATGCCGGTGACCAGATTGCGCTTGACGTAGGCCACTGCGCCCTGATGGATGTCCAGATCCGCGTCCACCCGGGCGATCACCGCAACGGCTTCTTCGCGACCGTTGACGAAGTCGAAATCCGCAACGGTGCCGACATCGATGCCGCGCATTTTGACCGGGCCGCCGACGGCCAGTCCGTCGAGCGATTGTTTCTTGAAATAAATGGAGTAGTTCTGATAGGCGATGGTATCGGCCGCGCCCGCCAGCCACACAATGGCCAGCGTCATCAGCGCAGCCACCAGCAGTACCAGCAACCCCACCAGGGTGTAGCGTCCTTCAGTTTCCATCTGGGGTTTCTTCCTCCGGCGCACGCGCGGCAAAGTAGTCGTTGAGCCACGGGTCATCGAACTGTTTCAGCTCGGCCACCGTGCCGCTGCCGAGTGCGCGACCGTCCGACAGCACAATGACCCGGTCGATAATTGAAAAGAGTGTATCCAGATCGTGGGTGACGAGGAATACGGTAAGTCCCAGGTTGTCGGCCAGCAGGCGGATCAAGGTGTCGAAAGCGCGCGCCGAAATCGGATCGAGACCGGAGGTCGGCTCGTCCAGAAACAACAGCTCGGGGTCGAGTACCAGCGCGCGCGCCAGCGCCACGCGCTTCCTCATGCCGCCGGATAGCTCGCTCGGGCGCTTGACCCCCACGTCCGCCGGCAATCCGGCCATCGCCAGTTTCAGGCGCGCCAGCTGGCGGCACAGGGGATGCGGCAGGTCGGTGTGTTCGAACAGTGGCGTGGCGACGTTGTCTTCCACCGACAGCGAGGAAAACAGCGCGCCATCCTGAAACAGCACGCCAAAACGCTGCCGCAGCTGATTCATCTGTGCAGGCGTGCTGTCCAGCACGGATTCGCCGAACAGCTCGATGTGGCCCGCCTGCGGTTTGAGCAGGCCGATGATTTCACGCAGCAGCACGGATTTTCCGGTGCCGCTGCCGCCGATCAGTGCAACGACTTCGCCACGCGCAACCGACAGGCTCAGGCCCCGATGGATGCTGTTGCCGCCCAGCGTGGTGTGGACGTCGCGCACGTCGAGCACGGTTTCGCCCATCAGATATCCATCCGCACGAACATCACGGCAAAAATCGCGTTGAGAATGATGATGGCGACCAGGCTCTGCACCACGGTGGACGTGGTGTTGGCGCCGACGCTGCTGGCGTCGCGGCTGACCGACAAGCCCATGCGGCAAGCAATCAAGGCGATGAACACGGCAAATATCGGCCCCTTCAAAATCCCCACCAGCAGGGTTTTCAGGCGCAGCACGCTCTCCATCCGGTCCATGAACATGTAATTCGTGATGTCCAGCTGAGCCTGTGCCACCAGCATGCCGCCGATAATCCCGGCAATGTCGCCGATGAAGATCAGCAGCGGCAGGGCGATCAGCAGGGCGATGATGCGCGGGATCACCAGCACCGCCAGCGGCGACAGGCCAAGCGTGGTGATGGCGTCGATTTCCTCGTTGACTTTCATGGTGCCGAGCTGCGCCGTGATGGCCGCACCGGTGCGGCCAGCCACCAGGACGGCGACGATGACCGGTGAAATTTCGCGCAGGATGGCCAGCAGCAGGCCATCGACAACAAAGATGCTGGCGCCGTATTGCTGCGCCTGCGAACCCAGCAGGTAGGCGAACACCACGCCGAGCAGGAACATCATGCCGATCACGATCGGGATGGCGCCGACAAATACCGTGCTGACCTGTGCGCCCAGCTCGCGCCAGCGCCAGTTTTCCGGCTTGCCCATCAGCTGCGCCAGCTCGATGGCCAGCTGGCCGACAAAGCGAACCAAGCCGCTGACGTGCTTGCCGATGGCAAGGGAGCCGCGCCCGACTGTCTCGAGCAGGCCCGCTTGTGACGGCTCGGTTTGCGCTGCCGTGGTGGCGGCATGCTGCGCCACCAGATTCAGTAGCGACAGATGACGCGGCTGGAACCCGCGCAGTTCGGGCAGCGGGTCGCTGGGTTGCGGCCGTGCGGCATTAAGCAGCAGCCACGCGCCGTTGGTGTCGAGCTGGGTGATGGCCGTGCCGTCCAGAACACGGACAACTTTGCCGTCGAGTGCGGGCAAGGCTGATGCGGCACCGACATGCCAGTCGCCGCTGGCAATCAGCGCGGCCTGCGTTTCGTCGAAATGCGCGGTGCCTGTTGTCACGCCAGACCCAGCGGATTATTGGGATCGATGCCGGGCATGAAAGGCAGGCCGCGCTCGCGGTGGGTGACCTGGTAGACGCAGCCGATCCAGTTGCCGATCACGCCTTCGGCAGTGTCGTGCCAGGTGTTGTCGAGTTGCGGCAGCAGCAGCGCCTCGGGGAAGTCGAGCGCCTCGCCCGCCTGCACGCGGCTCTGGTATTCCATCAACAGCGCCTGTGCCTGCCGGTTGAAGTAGCGCGCCGGAAAAGGCGGCAACGCAGGCAACTTGCCGGCTGCGGCCAGCAGCAGGTCGCGCTTGTATTCCTTCAGCAGCGACACCGTGTCGTATTCGGGATGGCCCTGAAAAAACACCGTGCGCAGCCCGTCGCCGCTCACTGCCAGATGCACGCCGGCGGCGTCGGATTCGGCCAGCACCTTGACCCCGGCGGCCTCGAACTGTGCGCGCGACACATCGTTCCAGCGCGAATGCGGCACGTCGAAGCGGGTGTTGATGTCGGCCACTAGCGGATGCCGCGCATCGGTCACGCGGTGCTCGTAGACGCCCCAGATTTTGTGCGGCTGCTTGATCCGCGTCTGGCCGTGACGGAACTGCATCACCGCATGGGTGGCGAGGCACGAACACAGCGTCGAAGTGACGTTGTCCCATGCCCAGTCGATCACCTCGATCAGCGGTTGCCAGAATGCTTCGTCGGCCAGACTGGGATGGCTGACGTTGGCGCCGGTGATGATGAGCGCATCCAGCCCGGCGCCGCGGATTTCGTCGAAGCTTTCGTAAAACTGCGCAATGTGCGCCTGCGCCGCTGCACCGCGCGGCAACGCCGGCAGCGTGAACGGGTGCATGTAGAACTGCGCGATCGGGTTGGATTCGCCGACCAGCCGGTAGAACTGGCGCTCGGTCGCTTCCAGCGCCGCGTCCGGCATCATGTTCAGCAGGCCGACGTGCAGCTCGCGGATTTCCTGGTTGGCCGCGCGCTCGGTCGACAGCACCGTGATGCCGTCGCGGCGCAGGCGATCGAACGTGGGCAGGGCGTTATGCGCGACCAGTGGCATCTCAGCTTCCCTTGCGCGCGATGGCGGTTTCCAGCAGCGCCAGAAAATCGCGCTCGTTGCGCACCTGCGCCACCTCCTGCGAGGTCACGGTGTAGCCGTGCGGCTGGGCGATCGCTTCGTAACGCGGCAGGCGCGAATGGAACAGCCGCGGAAATACCCAGCGCGCAAAGTCGTCGGGCTCGATCTGCGCCACATATTCGAGGCCTTTTTCCTGCAAATAAACCGGCAGCTGCCCGGCGAGAAAATCGGGGCGGAAATACAGCGGCTTGGGATCGGACTGCGCGCGCTTGATCAGCGTGTCTTCCTCTTCGCGGGTGGTGGTCTGGATGTAGAGGATCAGCGTGTGCTCGGCCAGCAGTTCGACCACGCCGGGTTCGTCCAGCTCGCACAGGCTGCCGCCGACGTCATTGACAAAATGCGGATAGCCGTAGATTTCCTCGCCCTTGCGGATGAACGCCGGCACGTCGCGCATCGCCGCGATTTCCGCGTCACGATACGCCGCCTGCCGCCGCGAAAACTCGTCCAGGCTCAATCCGCCCCACTCCGGCCCGCCGAGCTTGCCGACGAAGGTCAGCACCGGCCCGAGGTCGTGGATCTTGATGTTGTTCTTGATGTCGATCCAGTCGTTGCGCAGCAGATCGCGCAGGAACGGCACCTGCATCGCCTGCTGCTTGATCAGGTCGAGGATGGGCTCATCGAGGTAGCGCGTGCCGATGCGGTAGTCGCCGGAAAAGTGAAACCAGTCGTGGCCGCGCAGCAGGGAAGAGAGGTGCGTCTTGCCGACGCCGGACATGCCGAGCAGGGTGATGCGCTTGGTCGGCCAGGCGCGGAAGGATTCGGGGGTGAAATGCATGGGGATCGGTTTTCCTGGGATTAGCGTGAAGCCTACCGAAAAGCCACCCAATACAAAAGGGCGCATTGCAGCGCGCAACCCCGCTTTGGTGCGCAGCGGGCCAAGGGTTGCACCAATTTTGCCCATGCATGCCCCTTCTGCTTCCACTGCGTTCGGCTAATCGCGGGCAAATCCCGCCAAAGACGTGGCTTCGCAAGTCATTTGCGTGGTTTACACCGGGCTGGCACACGTGTTGCTGATGTAAGCCTGTCGGGAAAAGCGGCGCACTGTCGTCTGCATTTACCGCGAATGCGCAGCTAGGGTTCCGGTCCCGCGAGGGATGCTGGTCCGAGAGCGGCCGGCTCCGCCGATGGCGGAGCTCCACGGAGGGACAAAAGCCCGGGAGAGCGCGTTTACCGCTGTCCCGGGCCTATTCATTTTTTCCCCAAGGAGCCACCATGCATCTGAACACCGTCGTCAAAAAATTGCTCATCACCACCGCCGGCGCCCTGCTGGTCAGCGGCGCGCATGCCGCGCCCACGCTCAAGCTCGGGCTGACCACCTGGATCGGCTATTCGCCGTTCTACGTCGCCGACGCGCTCAACCTGTACAAGAAATACGACCTCAAGGTCAGCCTGCAGACCTTTACCGACCCGGCGATGCTGCCTTCGGCGATGGCCGGCGGCGCCATCGACGGCGCGCTGATGACCTACGACCAGGTGGTCGGTGCCGCCGGTCAGGGACAGAATTTCAAGGTGGTGATGCCGGTCGACTATTCCTACGGCGGCGACGCCGTGCTGGCCGAGAAATCCATCACCAAGATCAGCCAGCTGAAAGGCAAGAAGGTCGCCTACGCGCCACTGTCACCGTCCGACTTTCTGCTCGCCTACGCGCTGAAGATCAACGGCATGAGCGACAAGGACATCCAGCCGGTGAACATGACGCCGGAAGCCGTGCCCGCGGCGATGGCGTCCGGCGCCACCCCGGCCGGCGTCACCTACGAGCCCAACGTGTCGCAGATTCTGGCCAGCGGCAAGGGCAAATATCACGTCATCTATTCCTCGCGCGAGGCGCCCGGCATCATCACCGACGTGCTCGCCTTCGACGCCAAGCGCATCGGCAAGGACGACAAGCAGATCATGGCGCTGATGCGCGGCTACCTCGACGGCTTGGCCTACATGAAAGCCAAGCCCGCCGAAGCCGCCAAGCTGATCGGCAAGGCGGTGGGCGTGTCCGACAAGGAGGCGCTGGAACAGCTGACCGGCGTCTACAACATCCCGCTCGCGGAAATGCCCAAGACCTACGCCAAGGGCAAGGACACCACCTCATTTTTCGTCAGTGGCGAGATCATCAACGAACTCCTGCTGAAGAACGGCCAGATCAAAAAAGCGGCCGCGATTCCCGCCACGCTCGACGACCGCTACGTGAAAGCGCTGCTGAAATAAACCTCGCTGCCCTCTGCGGAGGGCAGCATTCATCAGGAAGCTTTTGATGGCCACCCGATTGTTCCGTCACCCCGACGGCGCCCTGCCCAACACGCTGGCACTCAGCTATGCCCTGACCGGCTATGCCGGCGGCCTGTGGCTGATGGCGTCCGCGCCATGGCCATGGGCGCTGGTTGCCACGCTGTGGTTCGCCCACGCATTGATCCTCTCTGCCTACCTGTTCCACGAATTCGCCCACGGCACGATTTTTACCCAGCCCGCAGCCAACACCCGCGGCGGCGTGCTGATGACCTGGCTCACCGGCAGCTGCTACGCCCGTTACGAATCCCTGCGACGCAAGCACATGCGTCACCACGTCGACCGCGCCGATGTCATCAGCCTCGACACCAAGGCGCTGCTGCAATCGGCCACGGCCTGGGTGCGGCGTGCGGTGCTGACGCTGGAATGGGCCTACGTGCCGGCAGTGGAACTGTTGATGCACGCCTACGTCATCGTGCTGCCGTTCCTCAATCCGCAACGCCGCGCCGATCGCGGCCGCGTGCTCGCCATTGTTCTCCTCAGGAGCAGTGCGTTCGCCACCCTGGCCTATTTCGCGCCGCGCGCGCTGTTCCTTTACCTGATCGCCTATCTGATCATGATCAGCGTGCTGCGCTTCGCCGACGCCTTCCAGCACACCTACGATGCCTACGCCATTCCGGACAGCGAGCAGGTCCCCGCCGACAAGCTGCGCGACAAACGCTACGAGCAGTCCAACACCTATTCCAACCTGGCCAGCCTGCGCTGGCCCTGGCTCAATCTGCTGCTGCTCAATTTTCCATTCCACAACGCCCACCATGAGAAACCCACCGCGCCGTGGTACCGGCTGCCGGTGCTGCACCGCGAGTTGTATGGCGACACGCCTGGCCAGGCCATCCCGATGGCGAAGCTGCTGCTGCCTTTCCACCGCCATCGGATGACGCGCGTGCTGGCCGACGACTACGGCGAAGTCGATCCACGCGCCGACCACGCAGCGGGTTTCGTCGGCGCGGTGGCGGTGTCCTTCCTGACCGCGGTATGACGTGACCGCCCACACGCTTTTCCTCCCGCGTCGCCAGGGCACGGCGGTGTCCGCCCTGCTGGGCGGCGCCGTGCTGTGGGGCCTGTTCTGGTGGCCGCTCAAGGAATTGAATGCGGCAGGCATTCACGGCAGCTTCGTGCAGGCCGTTGCCTACGGCCTGCCCGCGCTGGTACTGCTGCCCTGGGTGTGGCGCACCCGCGCAGCGTGGCGCGACCAGACCGCACTACTGATCCTGATCGCGTGCCTCGGCGGCTGGGCCAACGCCGCCTTCGCCACGTCACTCACCTACGGCAGCGTGGTGCGGGTGTTGCTGCTGTTCTATCTGGCACCGGTATGGACCATCCTCGCGGCACGCCTGTTTCTCGGCGAGCCCTTCACCCGCCTGCGCATGACGGCGCTCGCACTGGCGCTGGCCGGGCTTGCCGCCACGCTGGGCGGCCCCGAGGTGCTGGCGACGCCCCTGTCGGCCATTGATTTGCTGGCGTTGTCGTCCGGCCTGGCCTTTGCGCTCAACAACGTGGCGATCCGCGCCGGCCATGACCTGCCGGATGCGGCGCGCGCGGTCGCGGTATTCGCCGGTTGTGCGGTGATCTCGCTCGGCTTCATGGGCTGGAACGACCCGTCGGTGCCTGCGCTCGACATGCCGCATCTGCTGGCGCTGGTGGCACTGGCGCTCGTCTGGGTGCTGCCCGGCACCCTCGCCACCTTCTACGGCGTCGCCCGCCTCGACGCCGGCAAGGCCGCCATCCTGCTGCTGGCCGAACTGGTGGTTGGAATCGTTTCAGCCGTTCTCATCGGCGGCGAGACCCTGTCGCTGCAGGAAGCGGCAGGTGCCGCGCTCATCCTGACCGCGGCAGTGATCGAGGCGCGCACCGAATCCGGCATGGGGGTGACCGCATGACCCAGGTGCTGCGCCTGTGGCCGCTGCTCACCGGCCTGCACAAGTACGACAAGTCGCTGTCGACCCGCAATCGCGGCCACGGCCAGACCATCGAAGCGCCGATCCTCGCCTACCTGATCGAGACGAAAAACGGCCGCATCCTCTACGACGTTGGCTGCGACTACGCCAAGATCGCCGACCCGCTGCTGCGCGACCGTTACTACGATCCGGAATCCTTCCCCTTTGGTCCGCCCGAGATGCGCGAGGAGGACCGCATCCCGCACCATCTGCAACGGCTGGGACTCACCGCCGCCGATGTCGACGTGGTGTTCGTCGGTCACCTGCACTTCGACCACGCCGGCGGCCTGTGCGATGTCTGCGGCGCCGAGGTGCACGTGCAGCAGGACGAGCTCGACGCCGCGCGTTCCGGCCTCGACGTCGCAGTGTTCGCCGACGATCTTGCAAGCGTCGACAACTGGAAAGTGCAGCAGGGAGAATACGATCTGGTGCCGGGCGTGCGCGCCGTCGCCAGCCCCGGCCACACCGCCGGCCACATGTCGCTGTTCATCGAATTGCCGAAGGGGCCGCCCATCATCCTGTGCGGCGACGCCGCCGATCTGGCTGAAAACCTGGAGCAGGAAATCGCCCCCGGTCTGTGCTGGCAGGATCGCGAGGCGCAGGCAGTGGAAAGCATCCGCAAACTGAAGCAGCTGGCACGGCAGGAACACGCCGAGCTGTGGCCCAACCACGATATGGCCTTCTGGCAAACCCTGCGACGCTTTCCAGAATTCCATGAATAGTCCGCATCACGCGCACCTTGCCGAGCCGGCCGGGACGGAACCCAACGCCCCGCTGGATATCACGCGCCTGCTCACCACCATCACCGACAACCTGGTCGGCATGATCTACCGTTGCCGGGTGGACACGATCTGGACCATGGAATACGTCAGCGAGGGCTGTCACAAGCTCACCGGCTACCGTCCCGACGAGCTGGTGTTCAACACCCGGGTGTCCTACGACCAGATCACGCTGCCGGAATACCGGGCACACGTCAGCCACACCATTCACAGCGCACTGGAGAATAACGAAGCCTTCGACGTCGAGTACCGCATCGAGCGCGCCGACGGTCGCGCATGCTGGGTGCTGGAACGCGGCGTCGGCATACGCGACGCGAGCGGCCGGCTGGCCTGGATCGAGGGCTTCATCCAGGACATCTCCGAACGCATGGCCGCCAACGCAATGCTGCGCGAGACGGTGCGGCGCTACAGCAGCATTTTCGAGCATGCAACCGAAGGGATTTTCCAGACCACGCCGGAAGGCCGTTATCTCAATGCCAATCCGGCGCTGGCGCGCATTTACGGCCACGCCTCGCCGGATGCGCTGATCGAACATCTGCACGACATCCAGCTTCAGTTGTATGTATCGCCCGCGCGCCGCGCGGAATTCGTGCGCCTGATGCAGGAACAGGGGGGCGTGCGCAATTTTGAATCGCAGGTTTATCAACGTGATGGCAGCGTCATCTGGATTTCCGAGAACGCGCGCGCAGTCAGGAATTCGGATGGCAGCGTGCAGTTCTATGAAGGCACCGTGGTCGACATCACCGAACGCCGCCAGCACGAAGCCGAGCTCGAATACCAGGCCAGCCACGACAACCTGACCGGCTTGCCCAATCGCTCGCTGCTGCGCGAACGTATCGAACGGGCCATCGACAAGGCACGGCGCGACAACAGGCGGGTGGCGGTGGTATTCGTCGACCTCGACCACTTCAAGCTGATCAACGACAGTCTTGGCCACCACGTCGGCGACCGCCTGCTGCTGGAGGTCGCCGGCCGGCTCACTTCCTGCATCCGCAGCCACGACAGCGTGGCGCGCCAGGGGGGCGACGAGTTCGTCCTCGTGCTCACCGAGCAGCACGACGCGGATGAAACCCTGGCCATCATCAGCCGCCTGCTGGAAGTCATCTCCCAGCCATGGGTAAACGACGGCCAGGAATATGGCCTCAGCTGCAGCATCGGCATCAGTTGTTATCCGCAGGATGGCAACAACCCCGACGCACTATTGCGCTGCGCCGACGCCGCCATGTACCAGGCCAAGGCATCCGGTCGCAGCACCTATCATTTCTATACGCCCGAACTCAACCTGGCGATCAGCGAACGGCTGGAACTGGAAAACAGCCTGCGTCATGCGCTGGAGCGCAACGAGTTTCGCGTCCATTACCAGCCGCGCATCGATGTCGCCAGCGGCCACATCATCGGCGCCGAAGCCCTGATCCGCTGGGACTGTCCCGGCAAGGGCCTCATCCCGCCCGACAGTTTCATTTCGATCGCCGAGGAAACCGGGCTGATCATCCCCATCGGACAATGGATCCTGCAGGAAGCCTGCCGCCAGAACAGCGCCTGGCAGCAGGCCGGTCTGCCCGCCATCAACGTCTCGGTGAACCTGTCGCCGATCCAGTTCCGCGATGCCGGGCTGGTGCAGTCGGTGGCGGCTGCGCTGCAACAGGCGGACCTGGATCCGGCCTTTCTGGAACTGGAACTGACCGAATCCTTCGTCATGCACGACGCCGAGCGCATCAACGTCGCCATGCAGTCGCTCAAAGCGCTGGGGGTCGACATCGCGGTGGACGACTTTGGCACCGGCTATTCGAGCCTGAGCTACCTCAAACGTTTCCCGGTGGATCGCCTCAAGGTCGACAAAAGCTTCGTACGCGACATCGACAGCGATCCCGACGATGCCGCCATCGTGCGCGCCATCATCACCCTGGGACACGCCCTCGGACTCAAGGTCGTGGCCGAAGGCGTGGAAACCCGCGCGCACCTGGAATTTCTGCAGCAGCATGGGTGCGACGAACTGCAGGGCTACTACTTCAGCCGTCCGGTTCCCGCAGCGGAAATGGAAGTCTTGCTGCGCGGCACGGCGGCAAACGCGAGCCGCTGCCCGGCGCAACGCATCGAATGAGCGCGCCCGTTGCATTCCATCCGGGCGACCTGACGGCGCAGCCCGCACCGGTTCCAGACCGCTATCTCGGCGTCTGGAACCGCACCCTGCTGGAAACCGCTGACGGCCGCGATGAACGCAGCCAGGTGTGGTGGCTGCAAACCCCGCGCTGGCACGCCGACCTGCGCATCCCGCCCGAGCGGCCGGATTTTTCCGGCGTGGCCAGCCTCGCCGAGTGCGACAACACGCAGCTGGCCTGGCTTGCCACCCAGCAGGGTTTCTGCGGCCTGACCCAGGTAACGGGCGAGTACTGCACCTGGCATCGCCAGCTGGATTTCCAGCCTGTCAACGGCAGCCGCGACATCGGCCGCATGCTCTTTGACGGCGAGCGCGTGACCGAAACCGGCGTCGATGCCGACTATCGGGAAATCTGGCAACGTCTGCCGCGCAGCCGCGGCGCCACGGCCGCACTCGAGCACGTGATGGAAAACGGCACATTTCCCTCACGCCCCGCCTGACTCTTCGTCGCGGGCGACTGCTTCATTTATGTGCAGGGCCGTGCCCATTCCCTGCCCACCCTCGCCACGTTTCACGGCGTGGGTGATCTGACCCGCCTGATCGCCCAAACCCGGCCCTCCCGCGCCCAGTTGCTCGACTGGCTGAATGTCGAGATCAGTTTCGGCCATCGCAACGGTCCCGCCCCCTGGCGCATCGAGCATTCCACGTTGCCCTTCCGCGAAGGGCAGACCGTCACCCGCCCCGGCGCCCTCCTGCGCCGGGGCCATCAGCAGGTAATCGAAGCCGGCAACGCACGCCGCTGGAGGATCCTCGACTGGAGCCGGGACGTTTTGCTCTGAAGGCAGGGCACGGCCTGTTTTGAACGGGCTATAGCCGAGCCGCGGCCAGGAGATATTGCAGGAACGCTTCCGCAGGAAGCGGCCTGGAAAAATAGTCGCCCTGCGCTGCGTCGCAATGGTGAAGGCGAAGATGCTCGATCGTTTCTGCTGTTTCCGCGCCTTCGGCCAGGGTTTTAAGCTTGAGCGCATTCGCCATCTGGATGATGGCCTGGACGATGGCAGCATCATCCGGATTGGCAACCATGTCCTGGACGAATACTTGCGCAATTTTCAGCGTATCGATGGGAAAGCGCTTCAGGTAGGCCAGGCTGGAATAGCCAGTGCCGAAATCATCGATCGCGAAGCGGATGCCCAGGCGCTTGAGGTGTCGAAACGTGTCTATGGCGTGTTCGGCTTCCGTGATCAGGATGGTCTCGGTCAGTTCGAGTTCAAGCAGGGCGGGAGCCAGCCCGGCGGCGCTCAGCGCCTGCTCGACGGACTGCTGCAGGTTGCCCCGCCGGAACTGGACCGCCGACAGGTTCACGGCGACGGTCAGTTCGGGCAGGCCGGCTTGCTGCCAGCGGACGGCCTGCCGACAGGCTTCCTGCAGAACCCAGTCGCCAATCGGCACGATGAGGCCGCAGTCTTCGGCGATGGAAACGAATTCATCCGGCAGCACCAGACCGCGTGTGGGCGAGTGCCAACGCAGCAGGGCCTCGGCGCCGATGATGCGGCCGCTGGCGAGATCCAGCTGCGGCTGAAAATGCAGCACGAATTCCCCTGCAACCAATGCCTGATGCAATTCGCTGCGGATGGCGTGGGCGTGGGCGACAGCTGCGTTCATCTGTTCGCTGAAAAAGGTGTAATCGTTTCCGCCCCCGTCCTTGGCGTGATACATGGCGGTATCGGCCTGCTGCATCAGGGATTCCGCGTCCTGGCCGTCATTGGGGTAGATCGCGATGCCGACCGAGGCCGTCACCGCCAGGGTATGCCCCCCAATTTCGTAGGGGGCGGCCAGGGCCTCGACAATCTTGGCGGCGCTACCGGTCACGGCGGCCAGATCATGGATGTGCGTGAGAATGACCAGGAACTCATCGCCCCCCTGCCGGCTGACGGTGTCGGTTTCCCGCAGGCAGACTTGCAGGCGTCGCGCCACCTCGATCAGCAGCAAGTCACCCATGTTGTGGCCGAGCGTATCGTTGATCGCCTTGAAGCGGTCAAGATCCAGGAACAGCAGCGCAACGTTTTCATGGGCGCGGTCTGCATAGGCCATGGCCATTTTCAGCCGCTCCATCGCGACGAAACGGTTGGGCAACTGCGTCAGATGATCGTGATGGGCCAGAAACTCGATCTGCGCTTCGGCCTGCTTGCGTGCGGTCGTATCGATGCAGATGCCGATCATGCGCTGCGGGTTGCCGTCCGCACCACAAGTCGTGTCGCCAAACGCATCGATCCAGCGCACCGCACCGGTCGGCAACACGATGCGGTATTCGTTGAAGAGCGGAGCGTGATCCCGGATCGAGGCCATGATCACCTCTTCGGCCCGCTGCAGGTCATCCGGATGCACCACGCTTCGCCACGTATCGAACGTGGCGACCGCCGTGGCGGGGTCCAGCCCAAACAGTTGAAAGAGTTCGTCCGACCAGGTGAGCGTCCCGTTGAGGATGTCCCAGTCCCACACCCCGGCGCCGGCGGTGCGTTGCGCCAGCGACAGCCGTTCGTTGGCCAGCAGGAGATCCTGCTCCGTCTGCTTGCGCTCGGTAATGACGTCAAAGATGGCCACGAAGTGGCCGGACTTGGGACTGTAAACCGTGATCGAGAACCAGACGCCGAGTGCCTGGGTTTCGAACTTCTCCGGTTTGCCGCTCCTGGCGACACGACCATACGTCTCAAACAACAGCGGAGCGGATTCGCGGATGCCCGGGATGGCGTCGGTGACGCGCTTGCCGATCACGTCCGAGAGACCGGTTAGTGATTCAAAAGCCGGGTTGGTATAGAGATAGATGAAGTCGCAGGGCTGCCCATCCTCGAAAAGCATCTTGCAGTAGGCCATGCCATTGAGCATGTGCTCAACAACCATTCCCACCTCGCCCGAGATGGCGGCCATTCCAGGCATGCTTTTCCCAGCATCGTCAGACTGCATCCATTCGTCCTCCGTTATTTTTGTATGCAGCACTTCACTGCATCGGCCCGCACATTGGTCAATATAGAACCATCCGCGCTGGATACATCGATTAAGCTTCAGGGCCCGTGCCGGCCAGGCAAAAGCCCCCCATGCCGCGGCGGGGCATAATGATCCCCACGCCACCACGAAGCGCCGCCATGACCGTCCCCTGCCTGCCCATCCTGTCCCTGCTCGAAACCCGTGTTCTCGGCGTGCTGTGCGAGAAACAGCACACCGTACCCGATACCTATCCGCTGTCCCTCAATGCCCTGGTAGCCGGCTGCAACCAGAAGACCAGCCGCCATCCCCTCATCGAGGTGAGCGAGGCCGACGTGCTGTCGGCCATCGACAGCCTCAAGGGCCCGGCCCTGATCGTCGAGTCCAGCGGCGGCCGCGTCACCCGCTATGCCCACAACATGGAACGGGGACTGCGTCTGCCCTCGCAGTCCATCGCCCTGCTCACCGCGCTGATGCTGCGCGGCCCGCAGACGCTGGGTGAACTGCGCATCAACAGCGAACGCCTGCACCGCTTCGCCGACATTTCGGCGGTGGAAGGCTTTCTGCAGGAACTGGCTGCACGCCCGGAAGGCGCCATGGTGGTCGAGCTGCCGCGCCAGCCCGGCGCGCGCGAAACCCGCTGGGCTCATCTGCTTTCCGGTGCGCCCGTCATCGAGGACACCCCGGCTGCGGCGTCCCTGGCAGGCGCAGCCAGTGCCGGCGAGATCGCCGCGCTCAAGGCCAATGTGGCGCGACTGGAGGCGGAGGTCGACGCATTGAAGGGCGTGGTGGGCAAGCTTTGCGCCGAACTCGGCATGTCGGGCTGACGGACGGGAGCAGGCAGGATGAATCCCCTGATCCGGACTTGCAGCCGCGCCGCCCTCAGCCTCGCGTGCGGGGTGGGTTGCCTCCCGCTTGCGGCAGCGGACAGCCTGGTTGAGGTGGACCCGGCTGCCATCCCCGCTGTGGCCGGGGACCCATCCTCGCCGCTGGCAGCCTATGTGCGTTTCCTCGACCCCGGCGCGGTGCTGCCCGCAGCTGCAGCCGCATCTGCGGATGGATACGCGTGGCGCGGCGTTCCGCCGACCCGGCCGGACTGGTACGGCGTGGGCCGCGACACCGCCTATTTTCTCGGCTACCAGTTTTCCGCCATCGCCGCGATCTACCTTGCGCCCGAGAGCATTTCCGGCTGGGACCGCGAACAAAAGGAGAACTACAGCTTCGACAAGTGGCGCAACAATGTGAGCGAACCGGTATGGGATGGCGACCGCTGGTGGATCAATTATGTCCTGCACCCCTACTGGGGCGGCACGTACTACATCCGGGCGCGGGAACGCGGTCTGGATCGGGCGCAGTCGTTCTGGTATGCGGCGCTGTTGTCGACGCTGTGGGAATACGGCGCGGAAGCGCTGGCCGAACCCGTTTCGGCCCAGGACCTGGTGGTGACGCCGGTAGCGGGCTTTTTCGTCGGCGAATACCTGCTCTCCCCGTTGCGGCAACGCATACGCGCCCAACCCGGCCCCCTCGACTGGTCGGACAAGGCCCTGCTTTTCATGACCGATCCCCTCGGCGTCATCAATGCGGAAACGGACCAGTTACTGGGGGTCAAAACGACGCTGCAGTGGCAGCCCATCGGCATCATCCCAAGCCCTGCACTTGCAGCGGCAATGGGCAATCCGGCCGCCAGTCAAGCGGGGGTCCCACGCAGCATGGCGCCGGCCTGGGGCCTGCAGCTTCGGGCCGACTGGTAGCCGTTGCGCCCGGCCATGGCGGGAAAACCGGCTGGATTGATCGCTTGAATGCCCCGGTATGAACCCGTTCACGCCAGAGCCCTCCACCCGCACCCCTGTTGTGAATGATGATGCTGTCCATCTTTCAGTTCGAATAGCTGGATTTTTCATGCGGTATTCTGCAACCTGTCCCCTTGCCGCCCCCCACACGGCACAATCCCGACTGGCTCGCTTCAATAAACCGCATGATGCACCGATAAGTCTTAGATGAAAGACAAGCGCTTTTACAGTTTCCTGCACCGTCAGATCCCGGTATTCATTGCGCTGTCGCTTGTTCCAGGGCTGGGCTACCTGTTTCTGGGCTGGCTGAATCACGTGTTCGTGCCCGCGTTCGTCTGGTATCTGCTGATTATCGCCGCCTCAATCTGGGGCATTCGGATATACCGCGATTTCGATTTCGACACGATGAGTGAGCAGCGCCGTGACCACTGGTATCAGCAGTGCGTCTGGTTCATGTATGTGTTCTTTCTACTGTGGGTGCTGATTTTCCTGCTCTATGTCCAGCAGGACAGCACCAAGCTTCACTACATCGCCATCTTCACCGAAATCGGCGCATCCGTCGTGGCATCGAGCCTACTGGCTTCGGACCGGCGTCTCTACAAGCCGACCCTGTTCCTGCTGATGACCCCGCTGATCATCTACTTTTTCATGATCGGCGAATGGTACGGCTACGTCCTCACGGCCTTTGCCTGCACCCTCACCTGGGTGCTGCTTTACGCTGCCAACAGCACCCACCAACTCCTGACGCAGGCCAACCATCAGGCCACGCACGACGCACTGACGGGGCTGCACAACCGGCAATACTTCATCGAGCACCTGCAGAAACGGATGAACTCGCTGAGCGAGAACCGTGAATTCTCTTTCCTTCTGCTCATCGACCTGGATCATTTCAAGACGGTGAATGACTCGCTGGGGCACGATGTCGGGGATCACCTGCTGAAAACCGTCGTGACACGGCTTCTGCAGCAGGTTCCGGAATCCTGCGTGATTGCGCGCCTGGGTGGCGACGAATTCATCATTTCCGGCAACAGTTTTGCCGAAAGGGACGACTGTGAACGCGCCGCGCTGGCCCTGTCCGAGCAGCTCATCCTGAAGTTGAAGGAAAGCTATGTCGTCGACCAGCACCACATTCACATCAGCGCCAGCATCGGCGTGAGCATCATCAGCGGCCAGCATGCCAACGCCAACAGCTTCATCAAGGAAGCGGACATTGCGATGTACGAGGTGAAGGCCAAGGGACGCGACGGCGTCTTCATGTTCAATGACGAACTGTCCTACCGGGTCGAGCACCATCTGGAAATCGAGCGCCTGCTCCACTTTGCCCTGTCCAACCATGAAATCACGCTGCATTACCAGCCGCAACTGGACCGCGAAGGCCGCATCATGGGTACCGAAACCCTGGCGCGCTGGATCAGCCCGACGCTCGGAGCGGTTCCTCCGGCCCAGTTCATCCCCATTGCGGAACAGACCGGCCTGATCGTCGAACTTGGCACGCACATCCTCGAAACCGGTTTCAGAACCCTGCGCGAATGGCATGACGACGGCATCGAGCTTGAACAGTTCTCGATCAACATCAGCATGCGACAACTCACCCATCACAATTTCATGGCACTGGTCGAAGACATGATTCAACGCCACCTCAACGAAACACTGAGCCGCAAGCTGGTGTTCGAGGTCACGGAATCAATCGTTGCCGAGGATATCAACCGCGTCATTCTGGTCATGAACCGCCTGAAAGAATCGGGTATCCGTTTTTCCATGGACGATTTCGGCACCGGCTATTCCTCCCTAAGCAACCTGAACCGGCTGCCGCTCGACGAAATCAAGATCGACCGCGCCTTTGTCAAGGCGTTGTCCCACCAGGATGGCAGCCAGGCAATGGTCATCACCATCCTCAAAATGGCCAGCATTCTCAAATTGAGTGTCGTGGCGGAAGGCGTCGAGTCCGAAGCCCAGCTCGAATTCCTCAGGCATCACGGCTGCCCGGTTTTCCAGGGCTATTACTACGCCAAGCCACTGCCGAAAGATCAATTCGTCGCTTATTACCGGGGCAGGCAATCCATCTAGCGGGGCATGGGGTCACATCCGGCTGAACCAGCCCCCCTCCACCGGCATGTTCAGTACTGTCGTCGCATTGCCGAAATCAAACGGCACCACGTACGTGCTTACGTCCCCCGCTCTGCCAGCCACGCTCGCCAGCCGCCGTATGACGTGATATCACGCGCATCGGCGATGCCGATGCTTTCGCAGATGAAGCCGTTCACGCTGGAGCCGTCGGCCAGCTCCAGCTTGCCGATGCCAAGGGGGGCCGCAATGCCGGCAACGAAGCTGCCAAAGTTTTCGGCCGGCATTTCCCAGACTTCGCAGGCGATGGCGGCACCGTCGTTTTGCACGTTGATGAGGCCAGGGCGCTTGTCGTCGGGCAGGGCATAGAAGCGGTATTTCGGCGCGGTCTGCGTCATTGCCACCAGCCGTGCGTTGCGCTCGGTGAGCTGGGGGTTGAGCGGCAGGCCGCCGAGATGGGCTCCGACCACTGCGACGCGCACCTGGCCGTCCTGCAACAAATTCAAGGCCTCGGCAGCAGGCAGCGCGTGACCGGTGGCGCCCAGTTTGCCGCCCAGCGCCTGCTGCATGCTTGATGCCAGGTGCAGCAGCGGGCCGTCCTGGTGCGGCGGCGCGATCAGGGTGACGCCGAACGGCAGGCCGTCGTTCTGAAACCCGGCCGGCACGGCGGTCGCGGCCAGGTCGAGCAGGTTCATGAAGTTGGTGTAATAGCCCAAGTTGGCATTGAGGCGGATGGGGTCGGCCTGCATCTCGTCCACGCGATAGATCGTGCCCGCGGTGGGGGTGAGCATGACGTCGATGTCGTTCCACACGGCATCGCACACGCGTTTGAGTGCACGCAGTTTGTAGAGAGAGGCGAAGGTGTCGGCGGCGCTGATGTCGCGGCCGCCGGCGATGATTTCGCGCACCGGCGAAAAGACCTTCTCGGGCTGCGCGTCGAAGAAGTCGCGGATGGCAAGGTAGCGCTCGGCGACCCAGGGGCCGCCGTAAAGCAGCCGCGCGGTGTCGAGGAAGGGGGCGAGGTCGACTTCCACCGGCGTGCCGCCGAGCGATTTCATCCTGGCCACCGCTTCGTTGAACAGGTGATCCGCCTCGGCATTGCCGAAGAACGCCAGGTCCTTGGCCATCGGCACACCGAAGCGGAAACCGGCCGCGCGGCCGAAGTCGAAGCCGTGCGGCGCCAGCGGGCGCGAGTATTCATCCTCGGCATCAAAACCGGCGGCGACCGCCAACACCCGCTCGGCGTCCTCGGCGGTCAGCGCGAAGATCGACACCGCATCGAGCGAGCGGCAGGCGGGCACCACGCCGCGGGTCGACAGCGCGCCGCAGCTCGGCTTGTGGCCGACGAGGTTGTTGAACGCGGCAGGCACGCGGCCGGAGCCGGCGGTGTCGGTGCCGAGCGAAAAGCTCGCCAGGCCCAGCGCCACGGCCACGGCCGAGCCGGAACTGGAGCCGCCGGAAATGAAGTCGGGGTTGAAGGCGTTGCGACAGGCGCCGTAGGGCGAGCGGGTGCCGTTGAGACCGGTGGCGAACTGGTCGAGATTGGTTTTTCCGATTGGAATCGCACCGGCGTCGATCAGGTGCGCAACGACGGTCGCGTGCTGCTCAGGTGTGTAGGCATACTCCGGGCAGCCGGCGGTGGTGGGCAGGCCGGCGAGATCGATGTTGTCCTTGATCGCGAAGGGAATGCCGTAGAGCGGCAGGCTGGCGATGTCGCGGCCTTCGAGCTTCCTTGCGTAGGCACGCAACGCATCGGCGTCGAGACGACTGATCCAGATGGCGTGGCTGTCTTCGCCGGCCATGCGGGCGAGCAGGGTTTCCACCAGGGCGAGCGGGGTGAGTTCGCCGGACTGATAGCGCTGGCGCAGGGTGGCGATATCGAGCGATGTGTTCATGATTCTGTCCTCACTTACTCGCTCACCAGCACCAGCAGGTCCTGCCCGGCGCTCACCTGCCCGCCCTCGCGGCAGAACACGGTGTGGATGCGGCCGTCGCACGGCGCCAGCACGGCGAACTCCATCTTCATCGATTCGACGATGAGGAGGGTGTCGCCCTGCTTCACTGCGGTGCCTGCTTCCACGTCCACCTTCCACACGTTGCCGGCGACGTGGCTGGCGATGGCGCGGCCGTTCTCCGGCAGGTCGAGTTCGCTGTCAGGTGCGGCTTCGGCCACGGTCAGGTCGCTGGCGTAGTCGGCCTGGCCACTCGCGCGCCAGCGTTCGCGTTCCTCATCAAACGACGCCTGCTGCTGGGACTTGAAGGCGGTGATGGACGCGCTGTTATCGGCGAGAAACTGGTTGTACTCGCGCAGGCTGAACGTGGTTTCCTCAATCTTCAGCTGGTAGCGGCCGAGCGGGAAGTCCTCGCGGATTTTCAGCAGTTCTGCTTCGCTCACCGGGAAGAAGCGCACCTGGTCGAAGAAGCGCAGCAGCCACGGCTTGCCGTTGGTGAAATTGGCGGTCTGCCGCCAGCGGTTCCACATCTGCAGCGTGCGGCCGACGAACTGGTAGCCGCCAGGGCCTTCCATGCCGTAGACGCACATGTAGGCGCCGCCGATGCCGACGGCGTTTTCTGGCGTCCAGGTGCGGGCGGGGTTGTACTTGGTGGTGACCATGCGGTGGCGCGGGTCGACGGGTGTCGCGACCGGCGCACCAAGATAGACGTCGCCGAGGCCCATCACCAGGTAGCTGGCAACGAAAACGATGCGTTTCACGTCCTCGATCGAATCGAGCCCGTTGATGCGGCGGATGAACTCGATGTTGCTGGGGCACCAGGGCGCATCCTTGCGCACCGACTGCATGTATTTCTCGATTGCCAATTTGGTGGCGGCGTCGTCCCACGACAGCGGAATGTGCACGATGCGGGTCGGCACCTGCATGTCCTCGATCGCGGGCAGCGCCTTTTCCGCGGCGAGCAGCAGTTCCATCAATTTGCTCAGCGGCAGCACGCGCGAGTCGTAGTGCACCTGCAGCGAGCGGATGCCGGGCGTGAGGTCGAGGATGCCCGGCACGGCCATCGCCTGAAGATGCGTCATCAGCGCATGCACGCGGAAACGCAGGTTGAGGTCGAGCACCAGCGGACCGTATTCGACGAGCAGGTACTTGTCGCCCGCGCGGCGGTAGACGACGGCGACGGGGTTGTCGGTTTCGGACGTGCGGTGCAGCACGGGTTCGGCGAGCGGCCCGTTATCTGCGATCAATGCAGACACAGCCGGGGCAGCGAGGCTGGCGATGGCGGCATCCTGCGCCGCTTCCATGCGTTCGGCGTGCGCCTGCGAGAGGCGCTTGAAGCGCACCGTGTCGCCGGGACGCAACTGCCCCATCTTCCACAGCTCGGCCTGCACGATGGTGGCGGGGCAGACGAAGCCGCCGAGGCTGGGGCCGTCGGGGCCGAGAATCACCGGCATGTCGCCGGTGAAGTCGACCGCGCCGATGGCGTAGGCGTTGTCGTGGATGTTGGACGGATGCAGGCCGGCTTCACCGCCGTCCTTGCGCGCCCACTCGGGACGAGGGCCGATCAGTCTGACCCCGGTGCGGCTGGAGTTGTAGTGCACTTCCCAGTCGGTGGCGAAGAACATGTCGATGTCGGCATCGGTGAAGAAATCCGGTGCGCCGTGCGGGCCGTAGAGCACGCCGATTTCCCAGGCGTGGGCGTAGGCCGGGACCAGCGCGGCGGGCAATGCGGTGCCGATGTTCGAGGCTTCCGCTACCGGGATGTGCAGCACGTCGCCGACCCTCAGCGTGCGCCCGGCGTGGCCGCCGAACTGGCCGAGCGTAAAGGTCGCCTTGCTGCCGAGATAGTCCGGCACGTCGAAGCCGCCGCGCACGGCGAGGTAGCTGCGGCAACCGGCTCCCTGGATCGCGCCGAGGCTGAGAATGCTGCCGGCCTTGACCACATGCGCCGCCCAGTTGGCGAGCGACGCACCGTCGAGCGCCGCGCCCATGTCGGCGCCGGCGAGCGCGATCACGCTGTCGCAATTGAAGCGCAGCGTGGGGCCGGCGACGGTCAGTTCGAGTGCGGCCGCGCCTTCGGCATTGCCCGCCAGCTTGTTGGCAAGGCGCAAAGCCAGCGCGTCCATCGGGCCCGACGGTGGCACGCCGACGTCCCAGTAGCCGGTGCGCCCGGGCCAGTCCTGGATGCTGCTCTGCACGCCGGGCTCGATGACGTCGATCGTCGCCGGACGGTAGTGGAAGGCGTTGAGATAGCGTGTGGTCTGGCGCCCTTCCATGAACACCGTATCGCGCACGATCTGGGCAAGGTAGCCGAGGTTGGTCTCGATACCGGCGACGCGGGTTTGCGCGAGCACGCTTTGCATCTTCACCAGTGCGTCGGCGCGGTCGACGCCCTTGACGATGATTTTGGCGACCATGGGGTCATAGAACGGCGGCACGTCGGAGCCGCGCTCAACCCAGGTTTCAATACGCGCATCGGCAGCAAACACCACCTCGGTCAGCACGCCGGCCGCCGGCTGGAAATCCTTGCCCGGGTCTTCTGCATAGAGGCGCACCTGCATCGACGCGCCCTGCGGATCGGCGCTGAATCCGGCAAGATCAAGCTCGCCCGCGGCTTCACGCACCATCCACTCGACCAGATCGATACCTGTGACTTCCTCAGTGACGCCGTGCTCGACCTGCAGACGGGTGTTCACTTCGAGAAAGTAGAACTCGCCACTCAGCGTGTCGTAGACGAACTCGACCGTGCCGGCAGAACGGTAGCGCACCGCCTCGCCCAGGCGCACGGCGGTGGTGAGCAGGTTCGAACGCTGGGCATCGGTGAGGCCGGGCGCCGGAGTTTCCTCGATGACCTTCTGGTTGCGTCGTTGAACCGAACAATCGCGCTCGCCCAGCGCAACCACCTGACCTTTTCCATCGCCGAAGATCTGCACCTCGATGTGGCGCGCGTGCTCGACGTACTTTTCGAGAAAAATGCCCGCTTCCTTGAAGTTGGCGCGGGCGAGGCGCTCCACCGACTGGAAGGCTTCCACCAGTTCGTCGCTGCTCCAGATCAGGCGCATGCCGATGCCGCCGCCGCCGGCGGTGCTCTTCAGCATCACCGGGTAGCCGATGCGCGCGGCTTCGGCCTGGGCATGGCCGGCGTCGCTCAGCAACCCGGAACCCGGCAGCAGCGGCACCTTGTTGTGCTCGGCCAGATCGCGTGCGGTGTGCTTGAGGCCGAAGGCGCGCATCTGATCCGGGCTGGGGCCGATGAAGGCGATGCCGGCGGCGGCGCAGTCCTCGGCGAAGCCGGGGTTCTCGGAGAGGAAGCCGTAACCGGGATGGATCGCCTGGGCGCCGGTGGCTTTCGCCGCTTCAAGAATCTTGTCGGCGCGCAGGTAGCTCTGCGCCGCCGGCGCCGGGCCGATCTCGACCGCTTCGTCGGCCAGCCGCACGTGCAGCGAATGGCGGTCGGCCTCGGAATAGACGGCGACCGATTTCACCCCCATCGTGCGCAGGGTGCGGATGATGCGGCAGGCGATGGCGCCGCGGTTGGCGATGAGAACCTTGTCGAACATATTGGCTTCCTTGCGGGTCGTCCCGCGTGCAGTCTCCGCGGCGGGGCGTCCCGCCGCTGGTTATTTATTGTTCAGGCGCGTCCCAGATCAGCACCCGCACCGGCGTCGGGTTGTAGGCGTTGCACGGGTTGTTGAGCTGCGGGCAATTGGAGATCAGGCACAGCACGTCCATCTCGGCGCGCATCTCGACGTACTTGCCGGGCGCCGACACGCCGTCGGCGAAGGTCAGCCCCCCCTCGGGCGTCACCGGCACATTCATGAAGAAGTTGATGTTGCTGGTGATGTCGCGCTTGGTGAGGCCGCCATCGTAGTGCGCCAGCGCGTGCAGAAAGCTGTCGCGGCAGGAATGCATCGGCCGCTTGTCGAGCGCGTAGCGCACGGTGTTGCTCTCGCACGAGCAGGCGCCGCCGAGGGTGTCGTGGCGGCCGCAGGTGTCGGCGGTAATGGTCAGCATCACCCGGCCTTCGGTCGACATCAGCTGGGTGCCGGCGGTGAGATACAAAGCACCCTGCGCGCGCACGGTGTCGGCGGCGCTGTAGCGCTCCTCGGGATCGCGCGCGTTGAAGAATAGCGTGTCGACCGCCTGGTTGCCTTCGAGGTCGAGGATGCGGAACATCTGGCCCTTCTTGATTTCGTGGATCCACGGATCGCCGGCATCGACGACCGCATCGACGACAGCCTGTTGAGGATCGAAGGGACTTTCGACGAGGTTGAAGCTGCTCATGATTTCACCTCAGCGATAAAGGATTTCGGTTTGATAGAAGCCGCGCTGGTTTTCGGCGCATGCATTGCGGCAGACATCATCGGCACCCGGTGCGCCGGCCTTCCATGCGGTCAGCATGACGTCGCCCGGCGCATAGTCGGGGCGCGGATCGAGTGGATGCGGCGCGGCGGACAGCACCACCAGCACGTTCATCTCGAAGCGTAGATCAATGTAGGCGCCGGGATACGAGTTCGCCATGTCGAACTGCAGCCGGCCGGCCTCGTCAGCCACCACCTTGCTGAAGAAATTGACGTTCGGCACCACGTCGCGCTTGCCCAGACCCCACTTGCCGAGCTCAACCAAGAGGCCGTCGCGGCCGTTGCGATGCATGGCGTTGCGGTGAGTCTGGTAGGTGGCTTCGCCGTATTTCGCTTTCACCATCTCGGCGTTGCTCACGCCGCACAGCGGGTCGTGCCAGCCACAGCTGTCGTTGATCACCGAACACAGCACGTGGCCCATGTCCGAGTAGCAGACGTGGCCGGTGGTGAGATGCGCGGTGTGCTGCGCCTTCAGGGTGTCGGGCATGTTGTAGCGCTCGAGCTTTTCCTCGGCGTTGTAGAACAGCGCCGAGACGTTGGCGCGTCCGGTCAGATCGGTGAGCCGCAGCGCGTTGCCACGCCGCAGAATGCCCGACCAGTGACAGCCGCCGGGCAGGGATTCCTCCCACAGGAACAACTCGGGCGGGATGGGGTTGAGGTTCTGTGCCATGACGATTTGGATCAGAAAAATTTCAAGTAACGGTCGAGTTCCCACTGCGAGACATGGGTGTTGTAGGACTCCCACTCGTCGCGCTTGAACTTCGCAAAGGTCTCGGCCATCAGCGGGCCGAACACCTCTTTGGTGAGCGGGTCGGCCTCGAAAGCGTCGATCGCCTCTTCCAGCGAACGCGGCAGGTGGGACACGCCCATCGCTTTCAACTCCTCCTCGCTGTGCTGGTACATGTTCTCGCCGTGCGGCTTGCCGGGGTCGAGATTTTCGCGGATGCCTTCGAGTCCGGCGGCCAGCATCAGCGCGGCGGCCAGATAGGGGTTGCACGACATGTCGACGGCGCGGCATTCGACACGGCCGCCGGCGAGCGGCACGCGCAGCATGTTGGTGCGATTGTTGCTGCCGAAGGAGACGTGGATCGGTGCCCAGGTGAAGCCGGACATGTTGCCGCGCCGCACCAGCCGCTTGTAGCTGTTGACCGTCGGCGCGATGACGGCGGAGATCGCGTGCGCGTGCTTCAGCACGCCGGCGACGAACTGGTAGCCGAGTTTCGACAGCTTGAGGCCGTTGGCATCGGCTTCTGAATCGAACAGGTTCTCGCCGGTTTCCAGGCTCGCCATCGACATGTTGAAGTGCGCGCCGTTGCCGGTACGGTCGGCGAAGGGCTTGGCCATGAAGGTGGCGAAATAGCCGCGCTTCTTCGCGATTTCACCGAGCATCAGGCGGAAGAAGGTGAAGCGGTCGGCCATGGCAAGGCCGTCGGCGTACTGGAAGTCGGTTTCGAACTGGCCGTTGGCGTCCTCATGGTCGAAGGAATAGACGTCCCAGCCGAGGCCGTCCATCGCCTGCACGATCTCGTCGAGCAGGCCGTAGTTATCGAGGAAGCCACGCACGTCGTAGCAGGGCTTGGCGAGATTGTCGCTTTCGCTGGTCGGAACGATGCTGCCGTCGGCGTTCTGCTTGAGGATGAAGAACTCGGTCTCGATCCCGAGGTTGAAGCGCAGGCCGAGGTCGGCCGCAGCTTTCAACTGCTTTTTCAGGATGCCGCGCGAGCAGGCCTCGAACGGCTGGCCTTTCAGATAGAGGTCGCTGGCGTACCACACCACTTCCGGGTTCCACGGCAGGATCGCGGCCGAATTCAGGTCAGGGTGCGCCGCCACTTCCTCGTCGTTGACCTGCTGCGGCACGCCGTCCAACGCTGCACCGGTGTAGAGCTCGGAGCCGCCGACCATCTGCTCGAAATGGCTGATCGGGACCACCTTGCCCTTGGACATGCCGTGCAGGTCGGCAAAACTGGCGAGCGCATATTTGACGCCGACAGACTTGAGCTGCGCCTTGGCGGCCTGGGTTTCGACCGCCTGGGTTTCGGATGGGGAATGCATGGTCATGCGGACAACTCCTTAAAACGGGGGTGGGGTGATGCCGGCGCTTTCCAGAGGCGTAGCCTCGGTGAGCGCCTGGGTGAGTTGCTGGGCGAGTTCGCTGACGCAGAGGTCGAGCAGATTCTTGCCGACCGACGCTTCGGCTTGGCTCGGCGTGCCGACGATGCCGTGCACGCTCTCGTCGCTGACGCGGTAGGCGAAGAAGCAGCCGGCCGAGCGGTCGGGCTCGTCGATCACCTTGTCCATGCGCACCAGTTCGGGATGCAGCGCCAGCATCAGCGAGGTCTCGGCGCAGTTGGCGTGGAAGTTGGCGGCGTCTTCGTGATAGCGGCGGTGCGCCTCGTCGGAGATGTCCCAGATCGAACGCAGCGCGACGCGCATGTTGGGATAGCTGTGGCGGATGTTCTCCAGCCCGCAGCGCAGCGGCGCCCAGTTGGTGACGTGGCCGTTCAGCAACAGCAGGCGGTCGAAGCCGGCGCTGTTGAGCCACTCGGCGATCTCCAGCACCAGCTTCGACAAGGTTTCCGGACGCAGCGAAATCGTGCCCGGCCATTTCGGCGAATGCCCGAGCGAGCAGCCGTAGGCGAGGCTCGGCAGCACCGGGATACCGGTGAGCGCCGAGGCGCCATGCGCGACCGCTTCGGCCGACAGGGTGTCGACCCCGAGCGGCAGATGTGGACCGTGCTGCTCGGTCGCGCCCACCGGCAGGATGGCCATGGTGATGCCGCGGTCGCGCAACGCGGCGACGTCCTCCCAGGTGAGGTTCTGCCACAAGACCGGCTTGCCTGACATCACATCGCCTCCTGCATGTTCAACTGATCGAGCATGCCCTGGTCGGTCTTCATGCCCGAAGTCTCGCGAATGCGCGCGAGGATTTCCTTTTTCAGGCTGAGGAATTCCGGCGTGTGCTTCATGTCCTGCTCGCGCTCGGCCGGCAGCGGTACCTGGTAGATGGTGTCGATGCGGCCGGGGCGCGGCGCCATCAGCACCACGCGATCGGCGAGATAGATCGCCTCCTCGACGTCGTGGGTGACGAAGGCCAGCGTGGGTTTTTCCAGCCGGTGCACGTGCAGGATGAGGTCGTGCATGACCTCGCGCGTCTGTGCATCGAGCGCGCCGAAGGGCTCATCCATCAGCAGGATTTCGGGCCGCCCCATCAGCGCACGGGCGATCGCAACGCGCTGCTGCATGCCGCCGGAGAGCTGATTGGGCCAGGCCTCCGCCGCCGCGGTCAACCCCATCAGCGCAAGCAGCGCATCGGCGCGACCGGACGCGGCCTCGACGTCGGCCTCGCTGAGATTCTCGCGGCCGTGCTTGAGGCGGCGGCTGAACTTGATGTTCTCCATCACCTTGAGCCACGGATACAGGCTGTAGTGCTGGAACACCATGGCGCGGTCGGCGCCGGGGCCCATGATCGGCCGGTCGTCGACCCGCACGTCGCCGGCGGTGTGGTATTCGAG
This sequence comes from Gammaproteobacteria bacterium, assembly GCA_018831045.1. Classification (GTDB taxonomy): domain Bacteria; phylum Pseudomonadota; class Gammaproteobacteria; order Burkholderiales; family Thiobacillaceae; genus Thiobacillus. The sequence goes on from JAHJRA010000026.1 coordinate 120,470, forward strand.
GCCACCGATGATGCGCAGCAGCGTCGACTTGCCGCAGCCGGAGGCGCCGACGAAGGTGACGAACTCGTTGTCGGCGATGTCGAGGCTGACGTCCTTCAGCGCCTCGACGCGGTGGTGGCCTTCGCCGAACACCTTGCCGACCTGCTGGATGGAAATTTTCGGCTTGGTCATGATTTGAGATACAGCCAGGGGAAGGCCTTGCGGTGCGCGAGGCGGAACAGTTGGTCCATGACCAGGCCGATCAGGCCGATCAGGATGATGCCGACGAAGATCTTGTCGGTCTGCAAAAAGCGCTGCGCCTTGAGGATCGAATAGCCGAGGCCGGAGTTGGCGGCGACCAGTTCGGCCACCACCAGGTAGGTCCAGGCCCAGCCCATGGTGACGCGCAGGGTATCGAGCAGCGCCGGCTTGGCGGCCTGAAAGATCACCAGATTGATGGTCTCGCCCTTCTGCGCGCCCATGGTCTGCGCCGCCTCGATCTGCGCCAGCGGCACGCGGCGCACGTCCTCGGCCATCATCAGCACCATCTGGAAAAAGGTACCGATGAAGATGATGGAAATCTTCGACGACTCCTCGATGCCCACCCACAGCATCACCAGCGGGATGAAGGCCACCGCCGGCATGTAGCGGATGAAGTCGGTGAGCGGTTCCAGCACTGCCTGCACCGGACGGAAGGTGCCAATCATCAAGGCGAGCGGCAGCGCGATCACCGCCGAGAACAGGAAGCCGGTGGTGACGCGGTAGATGCTGATGCCCATGTCGGACATCAAATCGTCTTCCATGTACCAGGTCACCAGCCGGTTGAACACGTCGACCGGGCCGGGCAGGAACACCTTGTCCACGGTCGACCCGCTCGACGCGAGCCACCACAGGCCCAGCGGCGCCAGCAGGCCGAGCGCGGCGAACAGCCAGTACTGCCGGCGGGACAGCGGGCCGCGGATCGCCCACATGCCCGGTCTACCCGACCTGGACGTGGCGCGGCGCGGTCGAACACTGGGTGTGGATGGCATCGTCCTGTCTCCCGGTTTGCTTACTTGACGCCAGCGACTTCTTTGACCAGCGAGGCGTCCAGACCCTTGGCAAAGTCAACCTTGCCTTCCATCAACTTGTTGTCGAGCAGGAATTTGGCAATGGTCGGTGCCACACCCATCAGCGAGGTTTTGTCGCTGGCTGGGCCAAAAGCCTGCAGGTTGGCCTTCTGGTCGAAGAATTGGGTACCCGGCAGGAAGACCTTGTATGACTTGGCATCGAGGCCCACCACCTTGGACATGATCTTCGCCGCCTCATCCGGGTTACTGCGCAGGAAGGCCTCGACGTCGTACCAGGCACGGACCATGCCGACGAAATCCTTGCGCTTGGCCTTGAGCGATTTCTCCTGCACCACCAGCAGGTCGGGCACCAGGCCGGGCACGTCCTTGGAGGTGAACAGCGGCTTGCCCTTGCCGCTGGTCTGGATGGTGTTGACCCAGGGGTTCCACACCACGGCGGCATCGACCCGGCCGGCCATGAAGGCCGCAGCGGCGTCGCCGGCGGAGAGGTTGATCACCTTGACGTCTTTCAGCGTCATGCCATTCCTGTTCAACGCCATGGTGAGCAGGAAATGCGAGATGCTGTATTCCTCCAGCGCGATCTTCTTGCCCTTGAGGTCCTTGAACGACTTGATCTTGGGGCCGACCATCAGCGCGTCGTTGCCGGCCGAATTGTCGTTGACCAAAATGGCCTTCAGCGGGATGCCCTTGGCCAGCGGCGCCATGGTGTCGCTCCAGGTCTGCGAGTTGCCGTCGACCTGGCCGGCGGAGAGCGCGCTGATCGAGTCGGTGTAGTTGGCGAACCACACCAGCTTGACGTCGGCGCCATGCTTCTTGAAATAACCTTTTTGCTCGGCGACGTACCAGGCCACCCAGCCCGGCCAGTCCGACACGCCGATCTTGACTTCAGCGTGGGCAACAAGGGGTTGGGTCAACAGGGCAAAACCGATGCTGGCGATGAGGGTACGGGTGAGGCGCGCGATTTTCATGTGTAGCTCCTGAGTGGAAGGCCAAAGTCGAGTCCGGAGAGAGCGTCGCGCAATCGCTTTCTCCCGGGCTTTTGTCCCTCCGTGGAGCCCCGCCTGAGCGGTGCCGGCAGCTCTCGGACCAGACATCTCAAAAGAGACCGGAACCCTAGCCGCACATCGCGGTTCATGCAGGCGACGTGCGCCGCTTTTCCCGTTAAGCCTAACTATGCAACAGCTGTGCCAGCCACGCAGTAAACTTGCAACACTTTGTAATCAATCATGTTTTTAAACAAAAATCGGCATAACGCCGCCGCACGCACAACCAGGTGCACCACATTGGTGCGATCGTTTTCCGGGTTGCACCAATCTGATTCACCCGCAGCGAACGGGGACATGTCTTCATCCATCCATTGCGATTGCCCATAAAAAAGGGGCGCTCTGCAGAGCGCCCCAACTTCCTCAGGAGTAACAGGTATTACGCGTTATAGGCACGCTCGCCGTGGCTGGCAGTGTCCAGACCTTCGCGTTCCTGTTCTTCGGAAACACGCAGGCCCATGGTCATGTCAATCAGCTTGAAGGCGACGAAGCTGACCACACCCGACCACACGATGGTGATCAGCACGCCGGTGGCTTGGGTCACGACCTGACCACCCATCGTGTAACCATCCACGCCCACACCGCCCAGTGCCGGCGAGACGAAGATGCCGGTGCCGATGGCGCCGATGATGCCGCCGATGCCATGGATGCCGAACACGTCGAGCGAGTCGTCGTAGCCGAGCATTTTCTTCAGGCCGGTGACACCCCACAGACAGACCACGCCTGCGATGGCGCCCAGCACGATGCCGCCCATGGTGCCGACCAGGCCGGCAGCCGGGGTGATCGCGACCAGACCCGCCACCACGCCGGATGCCAGACCGAGCATCGAGGGTTTGCCACGCATCATCCATTCAGCAAACATCCAGGACAGGCCGGCAGCCGCCGTTGCCAGGATGGTGTTGATGAAGGCCAGCGCAGCGCCGCCGGTCGCTTCGAGGTTGGAACCGGCATTGAAGCCGAACCAGCCCACCCACAGCAGCGAAGCGCCAATCATGGTCATCGGCAGGTTGTGCGGCGGCATGGCGTCGCGACCGAAGCCGATCCGCTTGCCAAGCACGATCGCACCGACCAGCGCTGCGATACCTGCGTTGATGTGAACCACGGTGCCACCGGCAAAGTCGAGGTCACCCGCTTCGAACAGGTAGCCGCCGGTTGCCCACACCATGTGCGCGATCGGCAGGTAGGAGAAGGTGAACCACAGCACGGCGAACACCATCAGGGCGGAGAATTTCACCCGTTCGGCCAGGCCGCCGACGATCAGCGCCACGGTGATGGCAGCAAAGGTCAGCTGGAAGGCGACGAAGGCGAGTTCGGGAATCACCACGCCGTCAGTGAAGGTCGCCGCCGTGCTGTCGCCGGTGATGCCCGCGAGGAACATCTTCGACAGATCGCCGATCGCCCAGTTCATGCCGCCGCCATCGCCGAATGCCAGCGAGTAGCCGTACACCGCCCACAGAATCGAGATCAGGCAGAAAATCGCCATCACCTGCGTCAGCACCGACAACATGTTCTTGGCGCGCACCAGGCCACCATAGAACAAGGCCACGCCCGGAATGATCATCAGGATGACCAGCAGGGTGGAAACCAGCATCCAGGCGGTGTCGCCCTTGTCGGGAACCGGTGCGGCCGCTTCAGGCGCGGCGGCTTCGGCCGGTGCGGCCATTTCTTCCACCGCAACGGCTTCAACCGCAGGGGTTTCAACAATGACGGCCTCTTCGACCGGTGCGGGATCAACCGCATCCTGAGCCAGCGTCATGCCGGGAGACAACAGGGCCAATGCCAAGCCCAACGAAGCCAATAGCTTTTTCATGTTTTCACTCCTCACAGGGCATCAGGGCCGGATTCGCCCGTGCGTATCCGCACGACCTGCTCCAGGCTGGTGACAAAGATCTTGCCGTCGCCGATCTTGCCGGTGTTGGCGGACTTTTCGATCGCCTCGATCACACGCTCCAGCAACTCGGCCTTGATGGCCACTTCAATTTTCACTTTGGGCAGAAAATCGACCACGTATTCCGCGCCGCGATACAGCTCGGTATGGCCCTTCTGGCGTCCAAACCCTTTTACTTCCGTGACCGTCAAACCGGTGACGCCGATGGCCGACAAGGCCTCGCGCACTTCGTCCAGTTTGAACGGCTTGATGATGGCCGTTACGAATTTCATGTTGTCTCCCAAATGAAAGAAAGCGGGGGAACGGAGCGGGCGCGTGCCGCGCTCCAGTCGGTCAACGCATTAAAAAGCCTTGGAAATCCAGATGGTGGTCGTGCCGTCACCCAGGTATTCACCATTGGCGTCGGTCCATTTGGCCTTGTCCGCATTGGTATCGGTGTACGCCACACCAACGGTCACGCCGGAGGTCACGTCGGAGAGCTTGCCCATGTCGTACGCCAGGCTGACTTTCCAGTCGTCGTAATCCTGTGCGCTGTTGTTGTCGAAGCTGAACGTGCCCCAGCTCGCACCCGCGGTCAGGCCGGTTTCGCCGACCGGCACACTGGCGGAAATCCCCAGATAATCCGAACCCTTGGCATCGGCAAAGCCAAACACCTGCTTGCTCAGGTAGTAGGAGTATTTGGCAGTGAACCATTTCCAGCCCACGGCACCATAAATCTCGGTGGTATCCGCCTCAGTCACCGCCCCCTTGTCTCCCGGGAACATGTACTGGATCGCGCCTACGTCAAAAGTGAGGCCGGTCTCACCGATGCCACCGCGGAAACCGCCGTACACGTCGATCTCCACGTTGCCCGAGTTGTAACCCTGGAAGTCTTCAAGCCAGCCCACGTTGGACCCCCAGGTGCCGAGGTAGAAGCCGCTGCTGTGCGTGTAATCCAGGCCGCCCTGCAGCGCGGGGTCGCCACCGGTTTGCGAAATGCCGCGGAAAACATAGTTGCTGTACATCCCGACGTTGGCACTCAGCGTATGGGGGGAAGCGGCTTCCTCAGCCATCACGACGCCAGGGGCGCCAACCAGGCCAGCCAGGATCAGTGCAGATACGATTTTTTTCATGCTGAAATTCTCCGATGTCAGAAGAGTGCAAGATTGCAAGCGGGTAAAAGCACAAGCCGTGCCAGACAAATAAACTAATCAATACAACAAGCTATCAAGTCATGTGCACCTTCAAACACGCTTGGCGCACTATCCGGGTGCATCAAAAAACCGGTGCGCACATTTTTGATGCGATACAGCGTCCGCGCGCTGTTGCTACACTCCGAACACTTAATGGAGCCCGAAATGAAACCTGCAACCCCTGCTTTTCTGAATGATCTGACCGACAAACTGGGGGAAATCCTCAAGCAATCCCCTGCCAAGGACATCGAAAGCAACCTCAAGGCCGGCGTCACCGCCATGCTGGGCAAGCTCGACATGGTGAGCCGCGAGGAATTCGATGTGCAGAGCGAAGTGCTGGCGCGCACGCGCGCAAAGCTGGAAGCCCTGGAAGCACGGCTGGCCGAACTGGAAAAGCAGCGCGTCGAATAGTGGCGATCGCCGTCGTCAAGAGCCGGGCGCTCACCGGCATGGATGCGCCCGAGGTGGTGGTGGAAGCGCATCTGGCCAACGGCCTGCCCGCGTTCACCCTGGTGGGGCTGCCGGAAACCGAGGTGAAGGAAGCGCGCGACCGTGTGCGCGCGGCGATCCAGAACGCGCGCTTTGAATTCCCGGCGCGCCGCATCACGGTCAACCTCGCCCCGGCCGATCTGCCCAAAGAATCCGGACGCTTCGATTTGCCGATCGCGCTGGCGATCCTGGCGGCGTCCGGGCAGATTCCCTCCACCCGCTTTGCCCACGCCGAATTCGCCGGCGAGCTGGCGCTGACCGGCGAACTGCGCCCGGTACGCGGCGCGCTGGCGATGGCGCTCGCCACCCGCGCATGCAATCGCACGCTGGTGCTGCCGCAACACTCGGCCGCCGAGGCGGCGCTCGCCAGTGGCATCGACGTGCGCGCAGCCAGCAGCCTGCTGGAAGTGTGCGGCTGGCTCGCCGGGCAAGGTGAACTCGCCACGCCCGACCCGACACAGGCCCCCAGCGCCCCTGATTACCCCGACTTCTCCGACGTCAAAGGCCAGACCGCCACCAAGCGCGCACTCGAGGTCGCAGCGGCGGGCGGTCACTCTGCACTGCTGTCGGGACCGCCGGGTACCGGCAAATCCATGCTCGCGGCCCGCTTTCCCGGCATCCTGCCGGCGATGGACGAAACCGAAGCGCTGGAGGCAGCCGCGGTGCAATCGCTCAACGGCGGTTTTCGCCTCGATCACTGGAAGCGGCGGCCGTTTCGCGCGCCGCACCACACGGCGTCCGGGGTGGCGCTGGTCGGCGGCGGCGGCAACCCGCGCCCGGGCGAGATTTCTCTGGCGCATCACGGCGTGCTGTTTCTCGACGAACTGCCGGAGTTCTCGCGGCAGGTGCTCGAAGTGCTGCGCGAACCGCTGGAAACCGGCCGCATCACGATTTCGCGCGCGGCGCGGCAAGCCGATTTCCCGGCACGGTTTCAGCTCATCGCCGCGATGAATCCCTGCCCCTGCGGCTATCTCGGCCACCCTACCCAGGCCTGCCGCGACACGCCGGACCAGATTGCGCGCTACCGCGGCCGCATTTCCGGCCCCTTGCTCGACCGCATCGACATCCAGATCAGCGTGCCCGCGCTGACCCAGGACGAACTGATGGGCGCCAGTGCAGGCGAATCCAGCGCCGTGATCCGCGCCCGCGTCGAAACCGCGCGCAGTCGCCAGATGCAGCGCCAGGGCAAGCCCAACGCCGCCCTCGGCACGCAGGAAATCGATCAGTTCTGTGCGCTCGACAGCGCCGGCGAAACCCTGCTCAAGCAGGCGATCACGCGCCTGAACCTGTCTGCGCGCGCCTATCACCGCGTGCTCAAGCTGGCGCGCAGCGTGGCCGATCTGGCGGGCAGCGAGGCCATCATGCCGGCGCATCTGGCCGAAGCCATTCAATACCGCAGGGGAGCCACATGAGCGATCCATACGAATCCTGGCAGGAAGAAAAACGCTCGGCCTGGCTTTACCGGGTGGTCGCCGAATGCGAGCGCGGCACGCCGCGCGCCGCGCTGTTCACCGAGCTGGCGCAGGCGGCCGAGGACCAGGCCGGGATCTGGCTCGCTGCCATCGCGCAACGTGGCGACCCCGCTCCTGCGCCGTTCCATCCCGACCTGCGCACCCGCGTTGTCGCCGGCATGACGCGGGTACTCAAGCCACACACCATGCGCAGCGTGCTGGCAGCGATGAAAGTGCGCGGCATGGTGCTGTACACGCAAGCGCCGCCACACCCGACGCCGTTGCATCGCGACGACATTGGCAAGCGCCACCGCAGCGGCGCCAGCGGCAATGCGCTGCGCGCCGGGGTGTTCGGCGTCAACGATGGCCTGGTGTCGAACGCCGCGTTGATTTACGGCGTGGCGGGCGCTTCGCCCGAACCCTCGATCATCGTGCTGACCGGCGTGGCGGGTTTGCTGGCAGGCGCCTTTTCGATGGCGGCGGGTGAATATATTTCGGTGCGATCACAGCGCGAAATGTTCGAATACCAGATTGGCCTGGAACGCGACGAGCTGGAAAAGTACCCGGACGAGGAAGCCGCCGAACTGGCGCTGATTTACGCTGCCAAAGGCGTCAACCCGGACGAGGCAAGACGCCTGGCCGACAAGCTGATGGAAGACCCCGAACGCGCGCTCGACACACTGGCGCGCGAAGAACTCGGTTTAAATCCGGACGATCTCGGCTCGCCGTGGATGGCCGCACTCTCATCATTTTCGGCCTTCACCCTGGGTGCCGCCCTGCCGCTGTTGCCGTTCCTGCTGGGCAACGGTCACGCGCTGACCACGTCGATCAGTCTCACCGCGCTCGGCCTGTTCCTGGTCGGCGCCAGCATGAGCCTGTTCACCGGCCGCCACGCCGTGCTGAGCGGCCTGCGCATGCTGGGTATCGGCGGTGCGGCGGGGCTGGCGACGTATTTCATCGGCGCCTGGCTCGGGGTGAGCCTGGCCTGACCGGTTCAGCGCCGGGCCTGATCAACGCCAGACTTCGATTAACTTTGTGGCGGGCGCGGGTTGTGCCAACGCCCGCCGGCAAGCAGCAGGTCCGCCTCTTGCGGTCCCCAGGTGCCGGCTTCATAGGTGCAGGCCGGATCGCGATGCGACAGCACCGGCTCGACAATCCGCCAGGCCGCTTCCACCGCGTCCTGCCGCGCGAACAACATCGCTTCGCCGTCCAGCGCATCGCCCAGCAAACGTTCGTAGGCGCTCATCTCGTCCGGATGGTTATTGCAGACATACAGTTCCACCGGCCGCCCCACCATGCGGTCGCCGGCGTTCTTGGTGCGCGCGCCCAGCGCAATCGACACCGTGGGCGACACCCGCATGCGCAGGTAGTTGGTGGCCAGCGGTCCGGCTTCTGACAACGCGAATACGCGTTGCGGCGGCAACTGAAACTCGGCGCGGATTTCGGTGGTGGTGACCGGCAGGTGTTTGCCCGAGCGGATGATGAAAGGCACGCCGGCCCAGCGCCAGCTATCCACGAAGAAACGCGCGGCGATAAAGGTCTCGGTATCCGAGCCGCGCGCCACGCCATCTTCCTTTGCGTAGCCTTCGTATTGCCCGCGCACGATGTCGCCCGGCGCCAGCGGACGGATGGCCTTGAGCAATTTGGCCTGCTCGTCGCGAATCGCTTCTGCGCTGGTGCCGAGCGGCGGCTCCATGGCGAGCAGCGCCAGAATCTGCAACAAATGGTTTTGCAGCACGTCGCGGATGGCACCAACCGAATCGTAGAATCGCCCGCGTCCCGCCACCCCGAAATCTTCCGCCATCGTGATCTGCACCTGGCGGATATGGTTGCGGTTCCAGATCGGTTCGAGAAAAGAGTTGGCGAAGCGGAAATAAATGATGTTCTGCACCGCCTCCTTGCCCAGGTAGTGATCGATACGAAAAATGTTCGATTCCGGCAGCGCTTCATGTAGCGTGGCGTTCAACGCGCGCGCCGTTTCCAGATCGCGACCAAACGGCTTCTCGACCACCACCCGTGCATCCTGGGTGCACCCGGCCGCGGCCAGGCCGCGCACTACCACGGGAAACATCGACGGCGGAATCGCGAAGTAATGCAGCGGGCGGTGGCGGCCTTCCAGCGCGCGGCGCAACTCGTCGTACGTCGCAGCATCTTCATAGTCGCCATTGATATAGGTCAGCAGGCTCGACAGGTTGCGAAACACCAATTCGTCCATGCCGTTGCCGCCAAACCGGGTGATGCCCTCGTGCGCATGGGCGCGCAGTTCCTCGATCCCCCAGCCCGGCGAGTGCGCCACGCAAACGATGGGCGGTAGCGTGCGGCCATGCAGCAACATGTCATACAGGGCCGGGAAAATCTTGCGGCGGGACAGGTCGCCGGTGGCACCAAACAGTACCAGCGCGTCGGAGGAGGCGTTCTCGGTCATCAAAAGAATCCTGATCGGGGGAAAAATGAGCCGCGCAATCTTAACCCGCGATCTGCGCGACTTGCGGGACGACCTGCCCACCATGGCAAGGGAGTGCAGCACGGCTTGATTCCGTCCGGTAGTTTCGATATACTCCCGCGTTCTCCGAATTCAACCTATTGAAGGAATTGCCATGAAATCCGGCATTCATCCCAATTACCAAGAAGTAGCCGTGACCTGCTCCTGTGGCAGCACGTTCGTAACGCGTTCGACTTTGGGCAAAGACAAATTGCACGTTGAAGTCTGCTCAGCCTGCCATCCGTTTTATACCGGCAAGCAGAAGATCGTCGACACCGCCGGCCGCATCGAGAAATTCCGCCAGCGTTATGGCATGAAGTAAGCAATCCACGCAATTGCAGTAAATCAATTGCAACGATTGCAGTAAAAAGCGGCTCAGGCCGCTTTTTTCGTTGCGGGGATTGACTGCATTGAGTGGATTCAGGCCGGAAGCGGCACCCGGGGCGGTATCATGCGCAGGCTTCATTCCAGGAAAAACACCATCGTGAACTTTTCCCTCTTTCGCCGGATTGCCTTCATCGCGCTGGGTGCATTGTCACTGACGCATTGCGCCAGCAACCCCGTGTCGGGCGGCAAGGATCTTGTCCTGATGTCCGAACAGCAGGAACTGCAGCTGGGCGCGCAGGCGCGTCAGGACATTTTGAGGGAGTATGCCGCGCTGGAAAACCCGACCTTGCAAGGCTACGTGAACGCAATCGGCCAGAAGCTGGCGCAGCACAGCCACCGACCCGATCTGCAATGGACTTTCACGCTGCTGGACAGCGCCGACGTCAATGCCTTTGTCCTCCCCGGCGGCTACGTCTATATCACGCGCGGCCTGATGGCCTATCTGAATTCTGAAGCCGAACTGGCGGGCGTGCTGGGGCACGAAATCGGCCACGTCACGGCGCGCCACGGCATGCGCCAGCAACGCGCATCGACGGCTGCCGGGCAGGGTGCAGAACTCGGTTCAGTCCTGATGCCGGGTACGGACATCCTGGCGCAGACATGGACGGCTGGTTACGGGCGCGCTCACGAACTGGAAGCCTACCGCCTGGGTGCGCATTACCTGGCGAAGTCCGGCTACGACCCGCAGGCGATGATCGCGGTCATCGGCGAGCTGAAAAACCAGGCGCTGTTTGCTGCCGAGCAGGCCCGACGTGAAGGCCGCGAACCGCGCAGCAGCTATCACGGCACCTTCGACACCCAGCCGGGCAACGACGCACGACTCAAACAAGTGGTGGACGAGGCGAATTCAATTCGCGTCGCCAGCCCACGCGAAGGCCGTACCGAATACCTGCAAAAAATTGACGGTCTGGTTTTCGGTGACAGCCCGGCTCAGGGCATCGTCCGCAACCATGCGCTGCTGCACGACAAACTCGGCTTCGCGATCCAGTTTCCGCCCGGCTGGCAGGTGAGCAACAAGGCTGACCGGGTGCTGGCGCGCAGCCCGCAGGGCGATGCGCTGCTGGAGCTGCAGCAGGGGCCCAAGAACAACCAGCCGCTGGCAACCCTGCAAAACGGGCTCAAGCTGGATGCCGGCGCACGCTTTGACAGCGGCAAGCTGAGCGGCTATCCGGCAGCATTTTCCGCGGGTACGCAGCAGGGCAAGCCGGTGGTGGTGGCGTCCGTGGTGTTCAATGACACGCAATACCTGATTGCAGGCATGACCCGGGACAAGCCGGTTTACGACCGCGAGCGCGCCACCCTGCGCAGCGCGATCAACAGCTTTCACGCCATCACGCCAGAAGAACGACGCTCGGCGCGACCGAATGTGCTAAAACTGGTCACCGCAAAAGCGGGCACGACGCTGGCCAGTCTGGCCAAAACTTCCCCGCTGAACGCGGATGCCGAAGGCCAGTTGCGCCTGCTCAACCACTTGTACCCGGCAGGCGAACCCACGCCAGGCCAGCGCCTCAAAATTGTTCAATAAGCCCCCACTCTCCCTGCAGCAACTCGGCTTGCTGCTGCTCTGCACCGCCTGGCTGTTGCCCGGCCTGATCGGTCACGCGCCCTGGAAAGGCGGCGACGGCGAACACTTCATGCACCTGTGGCTGCTGCTGCAAAACGGCATTGCACCGCAGACGGTGGCCGCCACGCCGCCGCTGTATTACTGGGTGGCCAGCGCAACCGCCTGGCTGACCTCGCCCTTCCTGAGCCTGGCCGACGGCGCTCGGCTGGCCTCTGGCGTATTCATCGCCCTGGCGCTGTTCTTTGTCGCGCGCAGTGCACGCGTGCTGTACGGCGCGGAAACCGGCTGGGCGGCGGCGCTCACCCTGCTCGGCTGCATCGGTCTGCTGGTGCGCGGCCACGAACTCAACGCCGCGACCGCGCAGTTCGCCGCCGCTGCCGCGATGCTGTACGGCATCGCGCGGATGCCGCAAGCCAAGCGCGGCGGCTGGGCATTGGGCGTCGGCGCGGTGCTGATGCTGCTCGCGGGCGGCGCGGCCGAAGCGGCCTTGCTCCTGCTGCTGGCGTGGCTGTTGCCGCTGCTGCTGGTGGACTACCGCACCCCGGCGACCTCGCGCACCCTGGTCTGGGGCACGCTGATTGCACTGGCCGCCAGCGCGCTGTGGCTGGCCTATCTCGCCACGCAATCGATTCCATTCGTGCGCGCATTCAACCTGCAACACTGGCTGGGCGACGGCGCCCGGCAAGTCACTTACTACCCGAGCATTCTCGGCTGGTATGCCTGGCCGGCCTGGCCGCTGGCGCTGTGGGCGCTGTATCGCAGCCGTCGCCAGTGGCGCACGCCGGGCATCGTGCTGCCGGTGAGCGTGCTGCTCGGTCTGCTCATGCTGTATGCCTTCGACACCCACCCCGGCGAGGAACAGGGGCTTATCCTGCTGCTGCCGCTGGCGCTGCTGGGCGCTTCGGGTTTGTTCAGCCTGCGGCGCGGCGCGGCGTATGCCCTGCTGTGGTTCAGCGTCATGCTGTTCGGCTTCATCGCGCTGCTGCTGTGGGTGTACTGGAGCGCGCACGACCTCGGCATCCCGGCGCGGCTGGCGGCGCGGCTCACGCGCTTCGGCATGCTGCACGTCGGCGAACTGCGTCCCTGGACGCTGGTGCTGGGCGTGATTGTCAGCCTGCTGTGGATCGGCATTCTGGCGCGCCTGCAGCGCTCACCCCTGCGGCCGATACTGGTGTGGACGGCCAGCATGACCTTCGTCTGGGTGCTGCTGATGAGCCTGTTCCAGGCGCCGCTCGACCGTCGTCTCAGCTATGCCAGCGTGAGCCAGCAACTGGTGGCACAGGTGCCGCCCGGCGAATGCATCCAGACCTATCAGGTGCGCAACCAGCAACGCCTGCTGCTGGCCTATCACAGCGGCCGCCGCTTCTCGCCCGACGACGCCAGCTGCAACTGGCTGCTGATGGAAACGCGTCGCCGCGGTGCGGTGCCCGAGGCACCGCCCGGCTGGATCAGGCAATGGGACGGCGCCCGTCCCGGCGACCGCTCCGAACGCTTCCATCTGTATGCCCGACACTGAACGGCCGCGCGTCGCCGCAGTCATCCTGGCCGGCGGCCTCGGACGGCGCATGGGTGGAGCCGATAAAGGCCTGATCGAATACCAGAAGCGCCCGCTGATCGAATGGGCACTCGCAGCACTGGCGCCACAGGTCGATCAACTTGTCATCAGCGCCAACCGCAGCCTCGAACGCTACGCCGCCTACGGTCATCGCGTACTGCCCGACACCCTGCCCGATTTTCCCGGCCCGCTGGCCGGCGTGCTGGCCGCGCTGGAAGCGGTGACGGCCGACTGGCTGCTGGTCACGCCCTGCGACACCCCGCACCTGCCGCCCAACCTCGCCTCACAACTGCTCCAAGCCGCGCAGCAACAAAACGTTCAGCTGGCCGTGGCGGCGGACGCCAGCCGCATCCATCACAGCTGTTTCATCGTGCGCAGCGACCAGCATGCCAGCCTGAAAGCCTTTCTGGCGCGCGGCGAGCGCGCCGTGCGGCACTGGCAGGCCACGCTGGATTCAACCATGGTGTTGTTCGATGCCGCCTGCTTCGCCAATTTCAACCAGCCGCAGGATTTACCCAAGACTTAAGGCGCGGGCGCGTCCAGCACCTCGTCCAGCAACTCCACCCAGTGCCGCACCGGGGTGGAGGTGCCCGATTGCAGGTGGGTAAGGCAGCCGATGTTGGCGGTGACGATCAGCTCCGGCGCACCCGCTTCGAGATGGCCGAGCTTGCGGGTTTTGAGCTGGCCGGCGATCTCGGGCTGCAGGATCGAGTAGGTGCCGGCCGAGCCGCAGCAAAGGTTTTTTTCTGCCACCGCAGTGAGCTCGAATCCGGCTTGCGCGAGCAGCGCCTCGACCCCGCCGCTGAGCTTTTGCCCGTGTTGCAGGGTACAGGGCGGATGGTAGGCGATTCTCCTGGCGAGCGGTGAGCGGGTAGCGGTCAGTGGTTCGAGCGCTTCGCGTTCTGCTAATAGCACTTCGGAAATGTCCCGCGTTGCGGCGGAGATGCGGGCAGCTTTGTCCGCATACGCCGGGTCGTCGCGCAGCTGCCAGCCGTAGTCCTTCACCATCACGCCACAGCCGGAGGCGGTCATCACGATGGCTTCTGCGCCGGCGTCCAGATGCGGAATCCAGGCATCGATGTTGCGGCGCATGGCGTTCAAGCCGTCGTCGTGGTCGTTGAGGTGGTGCGCGACCGCGCCGCAACAGCTGGCGTTCTCAGCTGCGATCAATGAAATGCCGAGGCGGTCGAGCACGCGCGCGGTTGCGGCGTTGATATTGGGCTTGAGGCCGGGCTGCACGCAGCCTTGCAACACCAGCATGGTGCGTTCATGGCGCGGCGCGGGCCACACGCCGGCGGCCTCGGGTGCGGGGATCTTGCTGCGCAGGAAGTCCGGCATCACGCCGCGCACGCTCTGGCCGAGCTTGAGCACGCTGTTGAACAGCATGGGCGACAACAGGCCGGTTTTGAGCGCGGCGCGGGTGGCGGTTTCGCGCGCGCCGCGTCCGACGACCTGCTCGACCTGCGCGCGTCCGAGGTCGAGCAGCTTGCCGTATTCCACCCCCGACGGGCAGGTGGTTTCGCAGTTGCGGCAGGTGAGGCAGCGGTCGAGGTGAAGCTGGGTCTTGGCGGTGGGCGTGGTGCCTTCGAACACCTGTTTGATCAGGTAGATGCGGCCGCGCGGCGAATCGAGTTCGTTGCCGAGCACCTGATAGGTGGGACAGGTGGCGAGGCAGAATCCGCAATGCACGCAGCTGCGCAGGATGCTTTCGGCGAGATCGCCCTCGGGGGTGTTGCGGAAGGAGTCGGCGAGTGTCGTTTGCATGGTGGTGCGAGTCAGAGCGGGTTCGAAAGTTCGATCAGGTTGCCATCGGGATCGCGCACATAAAGTGACAGCAGCGGCCCTTGCGCGCCCGTGCGCTCGACCGGGCCTTGCTCGATGGCGACGCCCTGCGCGGCAAGCTGGTCCGCAATGTCGGCGAGGGGCGTACGCGCGATCAGACAGAGATCGACGGCGCCCGGCATCGGCTGCGCCGCCTTCGGCTCGAATTCGCGCCCGGCCTGATGCAGGTTGAATTTGCAGCGGCCGAAGACCAATGCACGCCGGCCTTCACCAAACACTTCCTCGCGCATGCCCAGCACGCGCGTATAAAACGCCACGCTGGCGGGAATGTCGCGCACGGTCAGCACCACATGATCGATTGCGTCGAGCTGCATCAAAAGTCCGGGTACATCCGTCCGCGATTCAAGATGCCCCTGGGGTCGAAGCGCTGTTTGAGATTGCGATGCAGCGTATGCAGCGCGGGCGTGAGCGGACTGAACACACCGCCGGCCGGCGCCGTGCCGCGGAACAGGGTGGCGTGGCCGCCGCAGCTTTTGGCCGCTTCGAACAGCGCGGCGGCGGGCAGGTCGCTGACCAGCCAGCGCACCGCGCCGCCCCACTCGATCCACTGCGCATCACCCAGCTTGAGCGGCGGCGTGGTGGGTTTGACTGCCAGTCGCCACAGGCTTTGATTCGATGTCGCTGGGCGCAGATCAAAAAAGGGCGTCGACTGGTCGCGCAGGCGCGGCCAGAACGCGGCGGCGTCTTTCAAGGTTTCACCCCCCAGCTTGACCTGTGCAGCGTGCACGGCGGACACCGCGCCCGACAACCGCACCGTCAGCAAGCCGGCATGCCAGCTGGTCGCCGACAGCGGCAGCGGCTGGCCCGCCCACTGGTTCATTTTCTCAATGGCGGATGCCTCGTCGAGCTCGAATTGCACTGTGGTTTCCGCCGCCGGCTTCGGCAGCACCTTGAGCGACGCTTCCGTAATCAGGCCCAGTGTGCCGAGCGCACCCACCATCAGCCGCGACACGTCGTAACCGGCGACGTTCTTGATCACCTGGCCGCCGAAGCGCAGCGGCTGGCCGGTGCCGTCGATGATGCGCACGCCGAGCACGAAATCGCGCGCGGCTCCGGCATAGGGGCGACGCGGGCCGGATAGGCCGGCGGCTATGCAGCCGCCGAGGGTGGCGTTGCCGGCAAAGTGCGGCGGCTCGAACGCCAGCATCTGGTTCTCTCCGGCGAGCAACGCCTCGATTTCGCTGAGCGGCGTGCCGGCGCGCGCAGTCAAAACCAGCTCTTTCGGCTGGTAATCGACCACGCCGCAAAACGCGCGTGCAGAGAGCACCTCGCCCTCATCGGGATTGCCGTAGAACGTCTTGCTGCCGCCGCCCTGGAGGATAAGCGGCGAGTCGTTCTCATACGCGGCACGGATGCGTTCGATCAGGATGTCCGGCATCAGAACCTCGGCAGTTCGGGATGCGGCAACTGGCCGCCGTGGATGTGCATTGCACCCCACTCGGCGCAGCGGTGCAGTTCGGGCACGGCCTTGCCGGGGTTGAGCAGTGTGTCCGGGTCGAACGCAGCCTTCACCGCGTGGAAGCGCGCCAGTTCCGGCGTGGAAAACTGCGCGCACATCTGGTTGATCTTCTCCAGCCCGACGCCGTGTTCGCCGGTGATGGTGCCGCCGACTTCGACGCACAACTCCAGAATCCTGCCGCCGAAGACTTCGGCCTTGTGCAGCTCGCCCGGCTGGTTGGCGTCGAACAAGATCAGCGGATGCAGGTTGCCGTCGCCGGCGTGGAATACGTTGGCGACTGCGAGGCCATATTCGGCGCTCATCTCCTTGATGCGTTTCAACACGTGCGGCAGTTGCGCGCGCGGGATGGTGCCGTCCATGCAGTAGTAATCAGGCGCCAGGCGGCCCACCGCCGGGAACGCGGCCTTGCGTCCGGCCCAGAATTTGAGACGCTGTTCTTCGCTCTCGGCGGTGCGGATTTCGGTGGCGCCGGAAGCGGTCAGCACCTCGCGCACGGTAAAGATGTCGTCCGACACTTCCTCGTTGACGCCGTCGACTTCGCACAACAACAGCGCTTCGCAATCGAGCGGATAGCCGGCGTGGACGAAAGCCTCGGCGGCCTGGATGGCGAGCCGGTCCATCATTTCCAGCCCGGCCGGAATCACCCCGGCGGCGATGATGTTGCCGACCGCGGCACCGGCTTTCGCCACATCGTCGAACGCCGCCAGCACCACCTGCGCGCGCTGCGGGCGGGGCAACAGCTTCACCGTGACTTCGGTGATCACCGCCAGCATGCCTTCCGAACCCGTCATCAAGGCAAGCAGGTCGTAACCCGCCGAGTCCAGCGTGTCGCTGCCGATTTCCAGCAGCTCGCCGGCAATGGTCCAGGCGCGCAGCTTGAGGATGTTGTGCACGGTGAGGCCGTATTTGAGGCAGTGCACGCCACCGGAGTTTTCCGCCACGTTGCCGCC
This sequence comes from Gammaproteobacteria bacterium, assembly GCA_018831045.1. GTDB lineage: Bacteria > Pseudomonadota > Gammaproteobacteria > Burkholderiales > Thiobacillaceae > Thiobacillus. The sequence continues at coordinate 137,801 of JAHJRA010000026.1, forward strand.
GATCGAACAGGCGATCTGCGACGAGGGATCGGGCGCGTAGTACAGGCCATGCGCCGCCGCCGCTTCGGAAATCGCCAGGTTGCGCACGCCCGGCTGCACGGTGGCGGTTCGCGCCAGCGGATCGATCTGCTTGATCTGATTCAGTTTGGCCAGCACCAGCAACACCGCGCCGTCGATAGGCAGCGCGCCGGCCGCGAGACCGGTGCCGGCACCGCGCGCCACCACGGCAATTTTCTCGGCATGGCACAGTTGCAGGATCGCCGCCACCTGCGCTTCGTTCTCCGGCAGCACCACCACGTCGGGGATATTGCGGTAAGCCGACAGGCCGTCGGACTCGAAGGGCATCAGGTCTTCGCGCTCGTGCAGCACGCCGTGCGACGGCAGCAGGCGGCGCAGCTGGGACAGGAAAACGGGGCTGAGCATGGCGGGCGGAGGGTGGAATCAGGCCGCGAGTTTAGCCGGGCTGGCCGCCGCGTGCGAGGGCGCGAGCCGCCGGTAGGCCGCTGCCAGCGCATCGTCGCCGCCGACGTTGCCGGGAAAGATCACCACCGGCATCTGCGGCAGGCGGTGGTCGGCAGGCGTCTGCACCACGGTAACGCCGGGCAGGATCTGCCCCAGCACGCGCGAAGCGGTAAGTTCGAGCCCGCTGGACAGCACGTCGTTGGAGGTGATGCCGCCCTTGCTGATAAGAAAGCCGAGCGTCGGCGGCAGTTGCCGCACCACCTCCATCAGCGTGCCCGACACCGCTTCGCCGAACGCCAGACGTTCGGCGGTGCTGGCGAACTGCAGCTCGGTGCGGCTGGTGAACACCACCGACGTGAGGCCCTGCGCGTGGGCGTGGGCGATGCTCGTCGTCAGTGCATCGACCAGCGCAGCGCGACCGGCCGGTAGGCGCGCCACATCGAGCGGCAGGCCGACCACGCCGCGCTGCTTCAGCAGTACGCCCAGTTGCGCGGTGGTCTTGGCGACGTGCGAACCGACGATGACCGCGCCCGGCTGCTGCCCGCGCACCAGCGAGGCGAACGCATCGGCGGGCACCGGCTGCGGCGGCAGTTTCGCCAGCGCGGTCAGCAACGAAGCGGCGCTACGGAACAGCAGGCGCTTGCCCGCTGCGGCCGACTGCAGCGCGGCATCGGCAAACAGCCGGTAGTCGTCGGCCGTTTCGCCATCGACCACGCCGATGGCGTTGCCATGCAGCGCTGCCAGCCAGGCAGCGCTGCGGCCGCCGCGCAGATCGTCGAGCCTCAGGCGGGCCACCTCACTGGCGGCGACACGACCGCCGGTTTTTTCCGCCACGTACTCGGGCAGAAACGCGGTGCGATAGCCAAACACCGAGTCGCGCGCGAATTCGGTTTCATGCGTCGGCACCGGCTTGCCGTCGACAATCAGATAGTGCGTGCTGTCGCGCGTGACGCGGCCGCCCTCGAAAAACGCCGGCGTCAGCAGCGTTGCGTCGAAGGGGCCGAGCACTTCGTTCATCAAGTCGGTTTCCACCGGGTAGTGGCCGCGCAGGGTCGAGTCCGAACGCGACACGAACAGCACCGGCCCGGCGTAGTCGGCCAGCGCCGCCTTGAGGTTGACGCACACCTCGCGCGTGATGGCCGCCGCACGTTCCGCGTCCATGCCGCGCGTGTTGGTCAGCACGAAGAACAGCGGAGCGGCGTCGGCCAGCGCCGTTTTCAGCGTGGCGACATCCCAGCGCATCAGCAGCAGGCAGGAATGCACCGTCTGCGAACCGGTGGGGTCGTCGTCGAGAACGATGATTTTCGGTGTCATGGTTTCACCTCTGGTTTAACCGCAAATACCGGAAGGGTATTCGCGGGCAGTTTCAGGCCGAAATGCGTTCCAGCATCGCCAGCGCGCGCTCGTGCATCGCCTGCGCGTTCATGCCGTTGAAGTCGAACAGCTGCTGCGGGCTGGCGGTGGTCTCGCCGCGCTTCCAGCAGAACACGTCGCGCTGGGCTGCCTGGCTGCGCAGCAGGACCGGCTCGAGCGGCGCCGATGGGCCGCCGGAGACAGCCATCAGCACATCGCCATGGAACATCGCCTTATAGCTGGCGTCGTCCATGAAATGATCGTCGGGTTCCGACACGCTGTCCCACAACACGTCGCTCGGGCGGTACAGGCGGCGCGGGTTGACCACGGCGACGATACGCGAGCCGATGCCGGCTGCAGCCAGCTTCTCCGCAGCGGCGAACACCGGTTGCAGCACCAGGTCGCCGGTGACGGCGAACACCACGGTGTGCGAACCCGGACGCTCCTGCAGCACCATCGCGCCATCGTCGATTGCCTGCTCGCTCTGCGCCAGGGTGACGTGGATCGGCAGCGGCGACTTCGAGGCGGTGATGACGATGCCCTTGTTCTTCTGCTTCAAGGCCCAGGCGTAGCCCGCCTGGATCATGTTGGCGTCGATCGGGAACAGCGGGTAGACGTTGCCGTTGCGCATCATCGCGGCGAAGTAGCTTTCAATCTCCGGGCGCTGGTGGGTCCAGCCGTTGCGGCCCTGCTCGAGCGCGCCGGCGGTGAACAGGCACACCGTGGCGGGGGTGGGACGGCGCAGCTCGGCCATCGCCTGCGTCACCGTCTGCCAGATCGGCAGACCGTTGATGGCAAACGACTCGTAGCTGCACCACAGGCTGCGGCCGCCGAACAGTGCGACGCCTACGGCGAGGCCGGCACAGGCGTCCTCGTTGAGCGGCTCGTAGACCTGGCCGGAGGGACCCTGGAAATACAGGTCGTCTGTGGTCGGGTGGCGAATCGTCAGCGCCTTGTTGATGTTGGCCATGCCCGAGGCCTCGTTGCCGTCGGCGTTGGTGACGACGAACATCGGGTCGCGCTTGCCGACTTCGCCGACCACGTGACCGAAGGCGGTGGTGGGGCTGTGGTTTTCGCCGACGGCGAATTCAGTGAGCGGCAGGCCGTCGAGGCTCGGCAGTGCGCGCACGCTTTCGGTCACCGCCACGCGCGCAGCGGGGCCGCCGCCGGCGTGGCGGAAGTTTTCACGCGTCACCTTCCAAGCGGCGACCGGCAGCGCGCGACGTTCGAGGCCCGACTTCACATCGTCGGAATCGAGCGTGTGGTGCGGGTAGAGGTTGTGCGACTTGGCGCCGGTGGCGTGCACGCCCGCACCTTTAAGCTGCTTGACGATGAGGCAGGCGCGGCGGCCCGACAGCGCGCTTTGCGCGGCGGCATCGCTGGCCTTGAGAATCGCGCCGGTAAAAGCCATGCGGGCGGCAAAGCTGAAGCCCGTCGAATCGGCATAGACCGGCGCGTCAGGCGAATCGGCAAAGTCGCGGGCGTCGACCAGGTGGACTTCATCAAAGCCGTGCGCGCGCCAGTAGGCAGTCATGCGCGCGTTGTCCCACAACGACACCATGCTGTGGTGCTCCTGCGAATAGCCGTTCCACACCAGCACCGGCAAGTAGTTGGTGACGTCGGGATAGGCGGTGGCGAAGTGCTGGAACGCGCTCATGATGTAGGGCTCGCCGAGGCCTCCGTCGCCGATGGTGACGGGGAACAGTTTGTCGCGATGCAGGTAGGCACCGGCCATGGCGAAATGCTGGCCCTGCCCGAGCGGGCCGGCGGGGGCCAGCAGGCCCGGAATCGCGCCCGACAGGTGGCCCAGCAGGCCATGACGCTCACGGAAGCGCGCGCGCATCTCGGACACGGTGTGGATGCCCATGGCTTCCAGCGAGGTGTCAAGGAACATCGCCGAATAAAAGCCGGGCGCGTGGTGGCCGACCTCGGTCACCATGTTGCGGTGGCCCAGCAGATGCAGCGCGGCGACGGCATCGGCGCTGGAGGCGAAGCCGCCCGGATGGCCGGACGATTTGCTGCCGGTGACCTGCAGGGTCAGATAGCGCAGCGCATCGGCGGCGAGCAGCGTCTGGTAAATCGCGGCCTCGCTGGTGGCGTCCGGCAACGCGGGCTGGTTCGGGCCCAGCAGCGGGGTTGCGCCGAGACGGTCGATTTCCGGAAAGCTGTCGGCGAAATACTGGATGCCTTCGCAGAAGGCGGGGAGGGCTTCGGGGGCGGACTGCATCACTGCGCTCATGACTGTTCCTTTCACAATATGAAAATGTCTCACGCAATGTGAAACCATGACTGCATTGAAACAGAAACCGCCACACTTTTCACAATGCGTGATAAATTTTCACTTTATGAAAAACGTCAGCTCCTCAATCCAGGTTCTCGACCGCGCCATGACGCTGGTCGGCATCCTTTCCCGGGCCCCCGGTCCGCTCAGCCTCACCCGCCTGGCCGCGCAGGCCGAGCTGCATACCGCCAGCGCGCACCGCATTCTCGGCGCCTTGATGGCGCATGGACTGGTCGAGAAAACCGGCGCCGGTGAATACGATCTGGGCGTGCGCTGGCTGGAAGTGGGCAATCGCTTGCGGGCGCGGCTGAACATCCGCCAGGTGGCGATGCCGGCGATGCAGCAACTGGCGGAGGCGACCGGCGAAACGGTCAACCTGATCGTGCGGCGCGGCGACGAGGCCGTCTACGTCGAGCGCGTGTCGGGCGGACAGACGATGATCCAGGTGGTGCAGGTCGTGGGCGCTCACGCCCCGCTGCATGTCACCGCCGTCGGCAAGATCTTTCTCGCCGAAGACAGCGCCAGCGGGGTGATGGGCTATGCCGAACGCACCGGCTTGCCGGCTTATACCGCCAACACCCTGACTACGCTGGACCGTCTGAATGCCGAACTCGCCAATATCCGCCAGACCCAACTGGCCCATGACCGCGAAGAAGCCGAGCTGGGCGTGGCCTGTATCGGCGCGCCGATCCGCGACGCCGAAGGCAAGCTGGTCGCCGGCCTGTCGATCTCCGCACCCGCCGACCGCCACAAGCCCGGCTGGGCCGAGGCGCTGACAAAGGCCGCGGCGCAGACCGGCACCGCACTGGGCTATCTGGCCCATGTCTGAGATTTGCGCGCCGGCCTCTCTTAACCCTTGCCGCAGGCTGGCTTTCTTGGCAAGGTGACGCCGATGACACTCAACCTGCCTTCCTCCAGCGTCACCCGCTATCAGATTGCCGCCTGGCTGTTGATGGCAGGCGGACTGCTGCTTACCCTGAAACTGCATCTGCTGCCCAGCCTGCTGGCTGGCTTGCTGGTGGTGCAACTGGTGCATCTGCTGGCACCGCGGTTTGTGATCGGCCGCCTGAATCACACCTGGGCCAAGGTGCTGGTGGTGTCGCTGATCACGCTGATCGTGCTGGGCGTACTGGGCGGATTCACCGCCGGCGTCATCCTCTATCTGCGCGGCGAGGGCGGCGTGGCTGGATTGCTGGGGCGGATGGCCGAAATCATCGAGAACTCGCGTGCGCTGCTGCCGCCCTGGGCTGCGGCATGGCTGCCGCAAGGCGACGATTCGGTCATCCGCGCCGCACTGGTCGAATGGCTGCGCACCCATGCGCTGGACATCCGCCAGTACAGCGGCAATGCCGGGCGTGCCGTACTGCATTTCATCATTGGCCTCATTATTGGCAGCTTCATCGCGCTACGCGAAGCGACACCGCATCTGTCTCTGGCACCGCTGGCATATGCCTTGTGCGAACGGGTGCATCGCCTGAGCGATGCCTTCCGCCGGGTGGTGTTCGCGCAGGTACGGATTTCGGCCCTGAACGCGCTGCTGACCGGGATTTACCTGTTTGTGGTGCTGCCCGCGTTCGGCGTGCATCTGCCGTTCACCAAAACCATGATCGTGGTGACCTTTCTCGTCGGTCTGCTGCCGGTCATCGGCAACCTCATTTCCAACTCGGTCATCGTCATCATTTCACTGTCGCATTCGCTGCAGGTGGCCGCCGGCTCGCTGGCGTTTCTGGTCGTCATTCACAAACTCGAATATTTCGTGAATGCCCGTATCATCGGCGAGCAGATCAAGGCGCGTGCCTGGGAACTGCTGATCGCCATGCTGGTAATGGAAGCGGCCTTCGGCTTGCAGGGCGTCATCGCCGCACCGATCATTTACGCCTATATCAAAAAAGAACTATCCGACCGGGAGCTCATTTAAATGTCGAACGACACCGAATCACTCGTCATCACCGCCAGCGGCGAAGACAAAATCGGCCTGGTGGAAGGCTTCACCCGCCGCATCAGCGAATCCGGCTGCAATATCGAAGAATCGCGCATGGCCGTGCTCGGCGGCCGCTTCGCGCTGTTGATGCGGATCACCGGAAGCTGGGACGCACTGGCCAAACTCGAAGCGCGGCTGGCCGCCACCGGCGAAGAACTCGGCTTGTCCCTGATCCAGCAACGCACCCGCCTCACCCGCCACGAGAAACCGCTGATCCCCTATACCGTCGAAGTCGCCGCACTCGACCAGCCGGGCATCGTGAACAGCCTCGCCAATTTTTTCGCCAAGCTGCATATCAACATCGAGGCGCTGGAAACCGAAACCTATCCCGCGCCGCACACCGGCGCACCGATGTTTGCCGTCCACATGACGCTCGGCATTCCCGCCGATGCCCACATCGCCACCCTGCGCGGCGATTTTCTGGACTATTGCGACGACCAGAACCTGGACGCGACCTTCGAACCCATCCGCATGTAATAAGGGATCGGAACTTTAGCGGGTCGGCACGACTCGTTATCCGCCCATTCAACCCGAGAAACCACCATGTCCAGTCTGCTCATCATTGCCCACGGCAGCCGCCGCAGCGCATCCAACGACGAAGTGCGCCAACTGGCCGACCAGGTTCGGGCACAGCCACAACAGGCGTACGACCACATCGGCGCAGCGTTTCTGGAGCTGGCTGAACCCAGCATTCAGGCGGGGCTGGCGGCACTGGTGGCGCAGGGTGCAACCGATATCGTCGCGTTTCCCTATTTCCTGGCCGCCGGCACGCATGTGGCGCAGGACATCCCCGAAGCAATCGCCGAATTTTCCGCCCAGTATCCGCAGGTGAACGTGCGCGTGACGTCGCACCTTGGCGCCTCGGCTGCCCTGCCGGCGGCCATACTCGGCATGGCCGCCTAAGCCCTGGGCTTCAGATATCCTGGCTCTCGGTGGTGCCGAGTTCGATATAAGACATCGACATCACCTCATCCTGGCTGTTCGGCCGCGGCTGGCTGCGCACCAATGCCGCTTCCACCCGCGCCGCCTGCAATGCCGGCTGATCGAGGATGACCGGATACAGGCGGAAATGCTTTTCTATGGATTCCGCCTGCTGACAGGCAGAGGCTTCCAGCGCCACCCGCGTTCCGTGGTCCAGATGCGGCAGCACCAGCATCCACGGTGCCTGCCAGGCAAAATAGTCATGCACCAGCCGGGTGTGGGACGGATCCATGCCTGCAGTTGCGATGAACAGCGGCGCAAAAGCATCCGCCTCCAGCACCCGCCCACGCAGCGCATCGCCGCCTTTCAGGGTGTGCAAGCCCAGTCCGGCGCCATCGTCCGAACGATGAAACCATTGCGCGACGCCACTGGCGAGACCATTCACATAACGCGTGAGATAGTCCCCGGCGGAGCCGGCCAGACCGGGGACTGCCGCACTGCGGAAACGTTCGTGCGCCGCCATGCCGGCGCGCCAGTCGAGCGGCGGCTTGGTGTCGGTCTCGCTGTTGGTGCGCACGCTGTGCAGCAGCGCCAGCGGCTGGCTGTCGCGATCCAGCAGCCATAGCTCGAACGGGTCGCGGAACTTGAACGGCACGTCGCGATACACCTCGAGAAGATGTTCGTAGGCCACCGCACCCATATTTTCCAGCCGCTTGAAATCATCGGACGGATACAGCGGTCCGCGCTTGAGGCCTTTTTCCGCCGACCAGTGGCCGTAGCGGATGTCGGAGACTTGCGCGCGCCGGCCTGCACGCCCGAGGTCTTCAAGCAGCGCGTCATTGGAAACATAAATGTCCCATTCGATGCCGTCAGTCGTCACCGCCTCGGCGGACTGGTAGCGAATCACATGCACCACCCCCCGAAACGGGTTGAGCAGGCGCTGGGCATAACATTCGATCTGCATGGTTGCGCACTTTAACCGCAGCCGCAGCGCCTGTCAGCCGGGTGCCAGGCGCGGAACAATTTTGTGGCGAATCGGCTTCAGTCCAGCCAAAAATGGCCGCTATCCACCACGTTGCCCAGTGTTGATTTTTTGAAGGAGCACCCTGTGCTAGGTCGTCTTGTAGGAATGTTGTCCGGCAGTAAACCCTCCGAACCCTCGCCGCCCCCGCTGGCCAAAGCAGCGGCCGCCGCAGCTCCGAAGGCCGCACCGGCCGCCAAGGCGGGCTCGGTCATGCGTCGCGAAGCCATGCTCGGTCGCGACCAGAAAGTGGCGGCCTACACCTTCATGCTGCGGCGTGCGCCAGACGAACTGCAGGACGCCAGCCTGCCCGATGTGCAGCGCCTGTACGACGAAACCCTGCTCAACAACCTGAGCAATATGGAGGTCTCGCGCCTGCTGGCGCAGCGTCAAGCCTTCATCCCGATTTCCCCGGCTTCGCTGGATCACCCGCTGATCGCGGCCTGGCCGCCTGCCGGCACGGTGTGGCTGCTGAAAGTGAACGCCAACACCGGGATCGACGACACCCTGCTGGCCCACATGGCGGAAATGAAGACGGCGGGTCACCGCTTTGCGCTGGATGCCAATGCCCTGATCTCCCCTGCGCGGCACCCCCTCCTGCCCATGATCGATTATGTGATGCTGGACATCAGCAGCGAGGACATTCCCGTCATCACCGCCCAGATGTCGGCCATTTCCAGGCTGGCTGCGGGCAAGCAGTTTGTGGCGACCGATGTGCAAACGCTGGAAGCGTTCCACATGTGCCACAAATTGCAGTTCGCGCGCTTCATGGGGCCCTTCATCACCCGCAATGAAAAGCTCGATTCGCCCGTTCTCGGGCCCTCGCGCGCCAAGGTGCTGGATCTGATGAACCGAGTGCGCACCGGCGCCGAACAGTCCGAACTGGTCGAGCAGTTCCGCCACGATCCGGCGCTGTCTGTGCGCCTGCTGCGTTATGTGAACTCCCCCGGCATCGGCCTGCTGCACAAGGTCGGCGGCATCGAGCAGGCCCTGATGATCATGGGGCAGGACAAACTCTATCGCTGGCTGACCCTGATCCTGTTCACCGGCGGCCAGGCACAGGAACTCGATTCGGCGGTGCTGGAAAATGCCCTGGTGCGTGCGCGGGTGGCCGAACAACTGGCCAGCAAAGCGCTGTTTGCCAAGGCGCGCGACGAAGTCTTCGTCACCGGCCTGTTTTCCCTGCTCGACGTGGTGATGCGCATGCCGATGGAGCAGGTGCTGAAACAGGTCAGCCTGCCGATCGAAATCACCGAAGCCATCGTCTCGCAGCGCGGTCCCTATGCGCCCTATCTGGCGCTGGCCATTGCCTGCGAGCAGGACGATCTCGCCAGCATCGAAACCCTGTCTGCCCAGATCGGACGCGACGTCGCAGAGATCAACGCCGTGCACATGGATGCCTTGTTGTGGACCCAAGAGATCGCGGTTGACGTCTGAGTCCGGTCCGGCCCCGGTCGACGTAACGCCTGGCGCAGTCTGGTGGGTGTACCTGCTGCGCTGCGCCGACGACTCGCTCTACACCGGCATCACCACCAACCTCGACCGCCGGCTCGCCGAGCATAACGGCGACGGCCCGGCCGGTGCGCGCTATACCCGTAGCCGCCGCCCGGTGCAGCTGGCCTGGTGCGAAGCGGCTGCCTCGCGCTCCGCGGCTTCGCAGCGCGAAGCCGCGATCAAACGGCTGGATCGTGCGCGCAAGCTGGCGCTGTGCGCCACCCAGCCGTAGCGCATCCCCGCATCACCCAGCGTTCACGCCATGCCATCCAGCCGCATCTGCAGCGACGGCAGGGCAAATGCGACCGCACGCTTGCCGGCATCGATCGCCATGGCCGCGCGATGAAACTCCATCAAGCCCAGCTCCGCGAGCTGCGGCGCGATCATCAGGTCGGCCGGCTCACCGGCCAGCCGGCTGCGCGTAATCAGCACCTGCATGATGTTGATGCTGGAGGCCAGCACGTCAAGCATGGCGGGCGGACCGGGTTCGTCGCGCGAGTTGATGCCGAGCTGCGACATGCCTGACTGGATGCGCGCCATCACCCCATCGGCCAGCGAATCGGGCTCGGCTGCGATCTGCTTTCGCGCCTTCCCGGCAGCATGCGGCCGCGGTTTGAGATGGCGCCCCAGCAGGTCGGCATTCAGGTCGACAGCGATCACGATGTCGGCGTCCATCGCACGGCAGAGCGACACCGGCACCGGATTGACCAGTCCGCCATCGACCAGCCAGTTGCCGTCACGCAGCACCGGCGTGAACAGGCCGGGCAAGGCGATCGAGGCGCGCACCGCGTCGGTTACCCGGCCGTCACGCAACCAGACCTCGCGGCCGCGCCGCAGATCGGTGGCAACGGCGCCAAACGGACGCGCCAGATCGCCGATCTCGCGGTCGACAAAATGGCTGCGAAAAAAGTCGATCAGCTTGTCGCCCTTGATCAGCCCGCCGTTGAGCGAAAAATCCAGAAAACTCACCACCGTCTGCGGGCGCAGGCTGCGCACCCAGTCTTCGAGCCGGTCGAGTTCACCCCCCACATAGGCCGCGCCCACCAGCGCGCCGATCGAGGTGCCGCAGACGATGTCCGGTTCGATCCCGGCGTCCTTCAATGCGCGGATCACGCCGATGTGCGCCCAGCCGCGTGCGGAACCGCCGCCCAGCGCAAGGCCGATGCGGGGAGTATTGGATATGCTCATGGAATCAGTCTGCCTCGCGTTCAATCCCGCAACACTGTACCCGCTCGGCCGCGGACTCGCTGAGGATCGCGCCGCTGACCGGATTGGGACGGAACACGGTGCAACCCTTGAGTCCCAGCGCGTGCGCCTGCCGGTAGAGGTCGGCGAAGCGCTCGAACGGCAGGTCGGCGGCGACATTGATGGTCTTGGAAATGGCATTGTCGACATAGGGCTGCAACGCGGCCTGCATCGACAGATGCGCGAACGGCTCGAGTTGCCGCGCCTCGACAAAGGCAGGCGGCACGCCGCTGCCGCCGCGCTGCTGCCATAGCTGCATGGCGTAGTCGGTCACGCTGTGGGTGCGGTAGCAGCCGTCGGCCTGCAGCACACGGCGTTCGGCCGCGGCGGCGAAAATCGGCTCGATACCGCTCGAACAGTTGTTGGCCAAGAGGCTGATGGTGCCGGCCGGGGCAACCGCCAACAAATGGCTGTTGCGCAGGCCGTATGAGGCGATGCCTGCGCGAATGTCTTGCGGCAGCCGGCGTGCGAACCCGCTCGCCAGATAGGCGTCGCGCACCAAGGCAGAAAAGCTGCCTTTTTCGCGTGCGAGATCGATCGAGGTGCGATAGGCGGCATCGCGCACCTCCCGCATCGCCCGCCCCGCCAGTTGCCGCGCGGCGTCGCTGTCATAGGGAAGGCCCAGCAGCACCAGCGCATCGGCCAGCCCGGTGATGCCCAGGCCGACCCGCCGCTTGAGATGCGCCTGTTCTGCCTGCGCCGGCAACGGGTAGCGCGAGACATCGATGACGTCGTCGAGAAAGCGCACCGCGAACCGCGCCGCCGCCGCCAGCGCATCCAGGTCGAGACGGGCATCGGCGGTGAATGGCGCAATCACGAAGGCGGTGAGATTGAGCGAACCGAGGTCGCAGGCGCCGTAGGGCGGCAGCGGAATTTCGCCGCAGGGGTTGGTCGCGCTCAGGGTCTCGCTGTCGGCCAGGGTGTTCTCGTGGTTGATCGTGTCGACGAACAGCACGCCGGGCTCGGCGGTATCGTAGGCCGCGCGCAGGATACGCTGCCACAGTTCGCGCGCTTTCAGGGTTCGCGTCACCGCAAGTCCCGGAAACACCAGCGGCCAGTCGCCGTCGTTTGCCACTGCCGCCATCAGGGCATCGCTCACCAGCACCGACAGGTTGAAATGCCGCAGCGCCGCCGGGTCGCGCTTGGCGTCGACAAAGGTTTCGATGTCCGGATGGTCGCAGCGCAGCGTCGCCATCATCGCGCCGCGCCGTGCGCCGGTCGACAGCATCGTCGCGCACATGGCATCCCAAATCGGCATGAACGACACCGGGCCCGAGGCGATGCTGCCGGTCGCCTGGGCCACCGTACCGGCCGGACGCAGCGGGGAGAAATCGTAGCCGACGCCGCCGCCCTGCTGCAGGGTCAGCGCGCCTTCCTTCAGCGCCTCGAAGATGTGTTCGAGGTCGTCTTCGATGGTGCCCATGACGAAGCAGTTGAACAGCGTCACCCGGTGGTCGCTGCCGGCGCCGGCGAGAATGCGGCCGCCGGGCAAAAAGCGGAAATCGTCCAGCAGTGCGGTAAAGCGTGCGGTCCATTGATCGCGTTCACTGCTTTCAGCCTGCGCGATGGCCTGCGCCACCCGCCGCCAGCTGGCGCGGATGTCGGCCTCGCCATCCACGCGGTAGCGGGTCTCCCAGATGTGGCGGGAGAGTTCCATGCGAAAAGGGTCGGGCGTTTTCATGCGGGGGCGATGGAAGCGGGGAGTTGAGGCATTATCTGTTCCCTTGTGTTTTCAGGTGCCTGTACCCTTTAAGGTTATAGCCGCTTTGCCCCTGCCCATGATGGATGCGTCCCACCCCTATTCCGCACTGACGCCCGACCGCGCCCTCGACGCGCTCGACAGCACGGGCCTCAAGGCCGACGGCCGCCTGCTGGCGTTGAACAGCTACGAAAACCGCGTCTACCAGATGGGGGTGGAGGATGACGCCCCTGTCGTCGTCAAGTTCTACCGTCCCGAACGCTGGCCGGATGCCGCCATTCTGGAAGAACATGCCTACACGACCGAACTCAGCACGCGCGAAATTCCGGTGGTTGCGCCCTTGCAGCTGAACGGCGCAACCCTTCACACCCATGCCGGTTTCCGCTTCGCGGTCTACCCCAAACAGGGGGGGCGCATGCCCGAGTTCGACCGCACCGACACCCTGCAATGGATGGGACGTTTTCTTGGCCGCATTCATGCGGTCGGCACGCTGACCGATTTTGCCCACCGTCCCGCGCTGAACATCGAGACCTTTGGCTATGCATCGCGTGACTTTCTGCGCGCGGGCAACTGGCTGCCGCCGGACCTGGCGCCGGCATGGAACAGCGTCGTCGATCACGCGCTCGCCAGCGTGGCGCATTGCTACCAGCGTGCCGGCAGCGTCGCCGCCATCCGCCTGCACGGCGATTGCCACGCCGGCAACGTCTTGTGGACCGACGATGGCCCGCACTTCGTCGATTTCGACGACAGCCGCATGGGCCCGGCGGTGCAGGACCTGTGGATGCTGCTGTCGGGCGAACGCGACGAGCAGCAAGCGCAGATCAACGAGATCCTGACCGGCTACGAAGACTTCGCCGAATTCGACCCGCGCGAACTGCATCTGGTTGAAGCACTCAGAACCCTGCGCCTGATCCATTACGCCGCCTGGCTCGCCCGCCGCTGGGACGACCCGGCTTTTCCGGCCGCGTTTCCGTGGTTCAATACGCAGCAATACTGGCAGGCGCGGATCCTCGAATTGCGTGAGCAGATTGCCTTGATGGACGAGCCGCCGCTGGTGGCATGACCACGAAACACCCGCTATCGTGTTGCAGGTATCCCGCGCCGACCCACGCTTGCCGCTCGTCCGTCACCGATTGACCGAATCAACCCTGAAACCACTACGCATGACGCCTCCCCCTTCAAAACCCTGTCCCTTCTGCCACCTCGACCCCAAGCGCATCCTTGCGGAGGATGAACTCACCGTGGTCTACACGGACGGCTTCCCCGTCTCACCGGGGCACACCGTCATCATCCCGCGCCGTCACTTCGCCACGCTGTTCGAGGCCAGCGAAGCCGAACAGGCCGCCCTGCTCAAGGCGCTGGCGCAGGCTAAAAGCCTGCTCGACAAACTTCATCAGCCTGACGGCTATAACATAGGGATCAACCACGGCCAGGCCGGCGGGCAAACCGTGCCGCACCTGCACATACACCTGATCCCGCGCTATCGCGGCGACAAGGAAGACCCGCGCGGCGGGGTGCGCTGGGTGCTGCCGGACAAGGCGAAATACTGGGCGTGAGCGGCCGTCTGAAATCCAACCAGAAAAGGCAAAAACATGTGCGGCATAGCCGGTGAATTCCGTTTTGACGGGCGCACGCCCGACCCCGACACCCTGGCGCACATGCTCGCCAAACTGGCGCGGCGCGGGCCGGACGCCGAAGGCCAGCACGCCGATGGCGCGGTGCGCCTGGGTCACCGGCGGCTTGCGATCATCGACCTGTCGCCACGCTCGGCGCAGCCGATGATCGATGCCGCCAGCGGCACCGCGCTGGTGTTCAACGGCACGATCTACAACTACCCGGAGCTGCGCGCCGAGCTGATTGGGCTGGGGCATGTGTTCCATTCAGACGGCGACACCGAGGTGATCTTGCGGGCGTACCTGCAATGGGGCGAGGCCTGCGTCGAACGCCTGCATGGCATGTTCGCGTTTGCGATCTGGAACCGCGAGACCCTGTTTCTGGCGCGCGACCGGCTCGGCATCAAACCCCTGTATTACAGCGAATCCGGCGCGGCATTGCGCTTTGCCTCGACGCCGCAGGCGCTGCTGGCAGCGGGCGGCGTGGACACCGGCATCGATGCGGTCGCGCTGCATCACCTGTTCACCCTGCACGCGGTGGTGCCCGCGCCACGCACGATCTACAACGGCATCCGCAAACTCGCGCCCGGCACCACGTTGACGATCTATCCGCAGGGCAAGTTGCGCCACCGCACCTACTGGTCGCTGAAGGCCGAGCGTCCGGCACAGCCAAAAACCGAGGCGGAATGGACCGAAGCGATCCACGAAAGCCTGCGCCAGGCAGTCAAAAAACGCATCGAGATTGCCGACGTCAAGGTCGGCGTGCTGCTGTCCGGCGGGCTCGATTCGAGCTTGCTGGTGGCGCTGCTGGCCGAGCAGGGCGTATCGGATTTGCTGACGTTTACCGTCGGCTTCGAAGACCAGCCGGAAGAACGCGGCAACGAGTTCGAATATTCCGACCCGGTGGCGGCGATGTACGGCACGCGCCATCACAAGTTCTTGATCCCCAATGCCGACGTACTGCGCCGCCTGCCCGAAGCGGTGGACCAGATGTCCGAGCCGATGTTCGCGCAGGATGCGGTGGCGTTTTATCTGCTGTCGGAACAGGTCAGCAAGACGGTCAAAGTGGTGCAGAGCGGGCAGGGCGCGGACGAAGTGTTCGGCGGCTATTTCTGGTATCCGCGCATGGCGGCGGAAACGTCCGGCTCAGCGCTCGACCGCTTCCGCAAGCACTACTTCGATCGCGACCACGATGAATTTCTCGAGATGGCCATGCCCGCGTATCACGGGCCGGACTACACCAGCGAAACCATCGCGGCGCACCTGGCCGCACCGTTCGCCGACGACTTCATCGACCAGGTGCTGCGCATGGACACCACGATGCTGATCACCGACGACCCGGTGAAGCGCGTCGACAACATGACGATGGCGTGGGGACTGGAGGCGCGCGTGCCCTTCCTCGATCACCAGCTGGTCGAACTGGCGGCGTCGATGCCAGCGGAAATGAAGCTCGCCTCCGAAGGCAAGCATGTACTGAAACAAATCGCGCGCGGCCTGGTGCCCGACGCGGTGATCGATCGCAAGAAAGGCTATTTCCCGATGCCTGCGCTGAAATTCGTGCGCGGTGAGTTTCTCGATTTCATGCGCGACATTCTCGATTCGCAGGCGTGCCGCGAACGTGGGCTGTACCAGCGCGGCTACGTCAACAAACTGCTGGATGCCCCCGAGCAGCATCACACGCGCATTCAGGGCAGCAAGCTGTGGCATCTGGCGCTACTCGAATACTGGTTACAGAAAAATGCGTAAGTTCTTTTTCCTGATCACGTTGTGGGTGAGCGCACCCGCCTTCGCCCAAAGCGATTTCGACAGCTGGTTGGCGGCTTTCCGCCAGGACGCGGCGGCGCAGGGCATTTCGGCCGACACCCTCGACTCTGCACTGACCGGCCTCGTCCCGGCCGAACGCGTGATCAAACTGGACAGCCAACAGCCCGAATTTCTCAGCACCTTTGCCGACTATCTGGGCAAACGGGTCACCGCGAGCCAGGTTGCACGCGGCCAGGCCAAGCTGGCCGAGCACGCCGCCCTGCTGGACGCGGTCGAGCAGAAGTATGGCGTGCCGAAAAACGTGCTGGTCGCGTTCTGGGGGCTGGAAACCAACTTCGGCGCCACCATGGGGTCGCTCAACATTCCTGCCAGCCTCGCCACGCTGGCCTGGGAGGGCCGCCGCAGCACCTTTTTCCGCAACCAGTTGCTCGACGCGCTGCGCATCATCGACGCCGGCCATGTCGCCGCCATCGACATGAACGGCTCTTGGGCGGGCGCGATGGGGCACATGCAGTTCATGCCCTCGACCTTCCGCGCCTATGCGGTGGACGGCGACGGCGATGCCCGCATCGACCTGTGGCAATCGCTGCCCGATGCGATGCATTCGGCGGCGAACTACCTCGCGCGCGCTGGCTGGCGCGCGGGCGAGCCGGTGGCGATCGAGGTGCAATTGCCCGCGGGCTTCGACTGGCGGCAGGCGCGTATCGCGCATCGGCTGTCGGTGACGGAGTGGGCGGCACGCGGCGTACAGGCGATGGACGGCAGCGCGCTGCCCCGGGTGGCGGGACGCGCCGCCATTCTGGTGCCGCAGGGCTGGCAAGGACCGGCCTTCATGGTGTTCGACAATTTCGACGTGGTGATGGACTGGAACCGCTCGGTCAGTTACGCCCTCTCGGTGGCGCAACTGGCGCATCAGGTGGCGGGCGGCAGCGCGCTGGCCACGCTGCCGCCCGATCCAGAGTCGCTCACGACCGAGCAGATGAAGGCGCTGCAGAAAGCGCTCAACGAGCTGGGCTTCGACGCCGGCAAGCCGGATGGTCTGCCCGGTCCGCGCACGCAAACCGCGCTGCGCCGCTATCAGGTCAAGCACCGGCTGCCCGCAGACGGCTACCCTGCGCCGAGCGTGCTGGCGGATGTCGAGCGCCGCCATGCCGAGGCGGCCGCGGCAGGCGACCTCATCGGTCCATCCGCGCCCACCTTCGCCGACACCCCCTGAGCGCTCAGGCGCGGCGTCGAACGCATCGTCGAATTGATCATGAACCCGTTGGTTCTTGCTCCCGGTCGATCCGCCAGCCCTTGCAGGAGGTCGCCGTGTTATTTTTTCCGTATCGCGTTTTCTGGAGAGCCCCTTGAGCAATTCACGCAATGTGCTGGGCGGTGAGCTGCAGCCGTGCAGCCTGGCACCGCTGGCCGGCTTCACGCGCGACGGCCTGTGCCAAACCGGCCCGCAGGACCTCGGCAGCCACACCGTATGCGCCCGGATGACCGAGGCGTTTCTGGCGTATTCAATGCAACGCGGCAACGACCTCGTCACCCCGGTGCCGGAATACGATTTCCCTGGCCTTAAGCCGGGCGACCGCTGGTGCGTGTGCGCCGCGCGCTGGCTGGAAGCCGCCGAAGCAGGCGTCGCCCCGCCGGTCATCCTGAATGCGACCCATGAACGCGCGCTGCGTGCGCTCGAGCTGGCCGATCTGGAATACCACGCCCTGGTGACGCCATGAGCCTGCAATGCTGGAAATGCGGCACAGCCCTCACGGTGTTGCTGCCACTGTCGCGCACCGAAACCTGCCCGAGTTGCCGCGCGGCTTTGCACGCCTGCCGCATGTGCCGCCACTTCGACGCCGGGCGCGCCAAGCAGTGCCGTGAACTTGCTGCCGAACGAGTACTCGACAAGATCCGCGCCAATGTCTGCGGCTGGTTCGTGCCGCGTCCCGATGCCTATCGCGGCGGCGGCGCAGCGGTAATACAAACTAACCGCACAGCGTCGGACGCCTTGCTCAAACCTTCAGACCAATCGCGCACGCACGAATAAACCGTCGGGGCTCAAGCGGGATCGGTGCCACCAGCCATCAAGTAGTCCGGCGAAATGCCGTTACGTGTAACTGGTCTATTTGCGCCAATCAAGGAGCTTACATTGCTAAGACGACACTTTCTGGCTAGCTTGGCACTGCTACCCGCATTACCGTTTTCTGCTCATGCCGCCAAGACCGAATTCAACATTGGGATTTATCCGGGTACTGGCAAGGCCGATGTGCCTGCCTGGGATTTTCGTACCTGGGCCATGCCATTTGCACAGGCACTTGGGGCGACGCTGGATGCGAAATGCACACCCACTTTGTTCCGCAGCATCAAACACATTACGCGCTCCATGGAAGACGGCCGCATGGACTTGTATTTTGTCCCGCCGTCGGTTGCGGTTGCGGCGCTGGACAATAAGTACTCGCCCGTAGCACGCGTGCGTGACCAGGCGACGGGCGTGCTGGTACGTCGCAAGGGTGCGACAGTGACGACAGTTGCGCTAACTGAAAAGGAATCCTGGCTCGACGTGATGGCGCGTTACACGCTCAAACGTAACAAGCAGGCAGTGGCAAACTTCATGAATTTGAAAACCCAGGAAGATGTGATGCTGGCCATGCAGCGTGATTATGCCCAGGCAGGTAGCCTGCGCAGCAAGCTGGCCGATGAGCTGGTTGGTAAGGGCGAGTACGAAATCTGGTATCCCTTACCGACCACCCCGGATTTCACCCTGATGGCAAGCGATCACTTTAATGCGGCCGAACAGGACAAACTGGGCGCAGCGGCCGTTGCACTCAGCCCGGCAGTCATTCAGTCCCTGCAAAAAACCATCCACAGCAAAGTCACGGGCTTTGTCATCGACCAGCAGGCGGATTACAAGATGATCAAACAGGCGATCAAGGAAGCCGGGTACTAGACAACCCTGAACCAGTCCGCAGCTTTGTCATTGCGAGCGCCCTTCAGTGCGCTCGCAATAATGAACCGCTCAAACCCCATCAGTCATAAAGACCCTGCCACTTGGCGGCGAAGGCCTTGCCCAACGACATCTGCGGCTGCGAGGGCGTCAGGCCCTCGGCTTTTTCACGTGCGGCGATGCGTGTGCTGGCCAGCTTGAACGCCTCGGTGAATGACCGGGTCTGCTTCAGCGCCTCGGTAAAGTAGGCACGGCCAAAGTCGGTCATGCTGTTCTTCGCATCGCAGCCGAACGAGTTGCGGTCGGCACGCGAGGCGGTGATCACCAGCGTGTTGTCGTCCTGCAGCGCGGGGATGAAGCTGCCGGAATAGCAGGCCGAGACCACGATCACTTTCCACTTGATCGGCGTCGCAGCCAGCGCGGCCTTGAGGCGGGCGGGGGTCAGCTGGGTCAGTTGCAGATCGTTGTTGTCGACCGACAGATAAGCCGGCTCGCCCGAGCCGTGGCTGGTGACAAACAGGAACAGCACGTCCTCTTCCGGGTCGAGCAAGTTGCCCACATGCGCCAGCACGGTCTGCAGCGCAGTGGTGGTGGCGATCGGCGCGCTGGCTTCGGTTTGCGCGTTGTTGATCAGCGCCAACGAACGGCCGCGCGTGTCGAAGCGGCTGTCGAACAAGGCGCGCACGGTGTGCATTTCCTTCATGAACACGTCCTGCCAGCCGTAACCGGCAAAACCGACGAAATACAGGTCGCTGATGGCGGGACGCTGCGCCCGCAGGGTCTGCAGCGTGCCATCGAGCAGGCGCGGCTGTTGATACAGCAGCGCTTCGTGGCCGCCTATGTCGAGCACACTGTCATCGGCGTCTGTCTCGTCGGGATACCAGGCATCCTGCTGCGGCAACCCGAGTTGGACGAGCAGCACCCCCATCAGCAAGAGTTCGACTGCGGCCCGGCGAAAGAACCCGAGCGGCACCCACAGCTTGACCGCGCGCACCAGCAGCGTCGCAACCAGCGCCAGCCAGAGCAGCGTCCACACCCAGTCTTCCAGTGGCGGATCGAGCCGTCCCCATAGCGCGTAGCCGCCATAGGTGTAGGCCAGCAGCATCGGCGCCATCGCCGTGGCGGCGACGGCATACCCCAGCAACAGCGCAGGGGTGCGCAGCCAGGCCGCCAGCAGCGCGGCCACCGCCAGCGTCAGCGTCACCGAGGCCAGCGCCTGCACCACCACATCAGGATTGAAGCGGCCGGCGCCTTCCAGCATGAAATAGCTGATGCCAAGCCCCAGCGCGAACTCGATCAGCAGCAGCCACACCCACTGGCGGATCGACACCCGGAAATCGGTCGAATGCACCCGGAAAAATAATGCCAGCCGAAAGCCGGCGAGCAGGTTGTGGAATAGATTTCGCATGGCTTAATCGAAGGAAGTGGGTAACCGTTCTTGATCGGTCCTGGTCGCCGGCTTTAACCCGAGCAGCGCCTGCCATTCGTATAGCAGCAGCCCCGCGCCGATCAGCGCAATGCCGACCCAGCCGCGCGCCGGAATGAACTCGGCGTTGAGCGCCTGCCCCAGCAGCAGCGCGGACACCGGGGTGATCAGCGTAATCAGCGCCACCCGCCCGGCGTCCATGTGCTTGATCACGTAGTAATACAGGGTGAAGCCCACCACTGAACCGAACACCCCGAGGTACACCATGGCCGCCCCCGCGCGCGGCGTGATGTCGACGGGCAGCTGCGCCGCGTCGGCGACGACCCAGGCCAGCACGAACAGCGGCGTCGCCACCCCGAGCGAGCCGGTAGTGATTGCCAGCGACGAGGCGCGCACGTTGAGGCGTTTGATCCACACCAGCCCCAGCGCCTGCGCCGTCATTCCCGCCAGCACTGCGGCGATGCCCAGGGTGGCGCGGCTATCGCCCGGCCACGGCTGGCCGAAAACAAACCACAGCCCCCCCAAGGCCAGCGCAAGGCCCAGCAGACGCAATGGCGTAAGCGTGCGCTCACTCAGCCACAGCGCTGCGAACACCCCGGTCACCAGCGGCGACAGCCCGAAAATCACCGAAATCAGTCCCGACGGAATGTGCAGCGCACCCCAGTAGGTCAGCAGCATCGCCACGAAAATCGACAGCCCGCTGACCAGATACAGTTGCCGCGCCGCCGGGGTAAACGGGAATTCGGTCCGCGTCGCGCGCAACAAAACCAGACAGATTGCCAGCCCGATCAGCATCCGCGCCATCACCGCGAAACTGAACGTCGCCCCCTGCGCGCTCCACTGAATGCCGAGCGGCGTGGTCGACCAGATGAGAATGACGCCCAGATAAGCGGCGGGGACGGACATGGGCGCGCGTAAACCTACGCCTGGGCCAATTGCTCGCGCAGGCTGCTCAGCGTCTCCTGGTCGCTGCGAACGCGGAAAAACGCGCCGTCATCGTCGGCGCGCTCCTCCAGCACCTCGCAGCGCGCGAAAATTTCCCCACGCAGTTGCTGCGCCGTCCAGGGCAGGAAAAGTTCGGCCTCGATCAGATCCCGCTGAAAGAATGCAACGATCGCCCGGTGCAGTTTCGCGACGTCGTCCGGACGGCGCGCGCTCATCACGATGCAATCGGGGTAGCTGGCGCGCAGCGCGGCTTCGCGTTCGGCTTGCGCCGCCGCGTCGCCGACGTGGTCGATCTTGTTGAAGATGCGCAGGCGCGGCACGTCCTGCGCTTCAATCTCGCGCAGCACGGTTTCGGTGGTTTCGATCTGCCGTTCAAAGCCGGGATCGCTGGCGTCGATGACGTGCAGCAGCAGCGAGGCATCCAGCGCTTCTTCGAGCGTGGACTTGAACGACGCGACCAGCCCGTGCGGCAGGTTTTTGATAAACCCCACCGTGTCGCTGACCAGCACACGCGGGATGCTCTCGGGATAAAGCGTGCGCACGGTGGTGTCGAGCGTCGCGAACAGTTTGTTGGCGACCAGCACCTCGCTCCCGGTCAGGGCGCGCATCAAGGTGGATTTTCCGGCGTTGGTGTAGCCGACCAGCGCCACACTGGCGAGTCCCTGATGCGCTTGCCGCCGGGCGCGCTGCGTCTTGCGGTCCGCGTCCATCGCCGCGATTTCCTTCTGCAGTTCGGCGATGCGGTCACGGATCTTGCGCTTGTCCAGTTCGGTGTGCGACTCGCCGGCACCGCGCCCGCCGACGCCGCTGCGCTGCCGTCCCTGCGGGCCCGCGAGCTTCGCCGCCTCGCGCAGGCGCGGCGCCAGGTAGCCCAGGCGGGCGATCTCCACCTGCGCGCGCGCAGCAGGGGAGCGCGCGTTGCGGTGGAAGATCTCGAGGATGACCATGGTGCGATCCATCACCTGGCAGCCGACCTCGTTTTCGAGGTGACGCGCCTGCGAGGGGGAGATTTCGTGGTCGACGAAGATGGCGTCGATCGGGTCGGGCGAGACCGGAGCCGCCTCATCCAGGCCCTCGACGAAATTGGACAGCCGATGCAAGGGGTTCTGCGGTTCAGCGTCGGGCTCGGTTTCGTCGCCCGGTTCGCCGCCCACAAAGCGGCGAATCTCCTGCCGCTTGCCGACGCCCAGATAGGCTGTCGCGTCGAAACCGGAACGCTTCTGCGTGAACGTACGGGTGACCGTAAACCCCAGTGTCTTGGCGAGTTCGCGCAGTTCGGTCAGCGACGCCTCGAATTCCAGGTCGCTCACCCCCGGCAGCTGGACCGACGCCACGATGGCGTACTGAGGCTTTTCTTTGACTTCTTTTTGCATGCGGCGTGCTTTTGTTGGATGGGCTAAGCCGGGCATTATCCGCCAATGCAATCGGCGCGGGTATTGAGCCTGCCGAGGCCGCGTGACGGCGGGTTAGGGGGTGCGGTCAATCAGCGGTTCTGCGCCGACCGCGCACCAGGCCTCAGTCGTCTTCTTCATTCAGGCGATGCAACTCCTGCTTCATGGCCTGCGCTTCCTTGATCGCTTTCTCCAGGCGCGCTTCTGCCTCGTGGCGGATTTTTTTCATCATTTCGGCGTCGGGGTCTTTCCAGTCACCGCCCGACTGGCTGGCCATGTACGCCACCGCGCGGGAAAACTCGGCCAGCCTGAGTTCCGGCTTGCCGCCCTTGGCGGGCATGGCGCGAACCCCAACCCAGGCGTGCGCCGTCAGAATGCCCTGCCCTTCGGCGATGAGGGGCGCCCAGTCAGCCTTGTTCCTGAACCTGGGCGCATGTGCCACACCGGTGTCGTGGCAGGCAAAACAGACTTCGTTGTAAACCCGCTTGCCGCTTTTGAGGGCGTCAGACGTCGCGGCGCCAGCCTGGGTTGCCTGCACCAGCACGCCGGTTAAACCGAGGGCAAGACAGGCGAATAAAGACGTTTTCATGTAGGACATCCTGAGCAGGGTTGATCAATGGGCGTGCGGGTGCATCCCCACGCCTGAATCGTCTTAAAACCCGGCCACCCGGTCAAGCTTGAGTTGCCCGCATGCCTTCGCGCAGGGCACGCTCATCGTGCCCCCATATCGCCTTTCGCAGCGGATTCGGTCAACGGCGCCAGTGAAGATTCCGCTGCGCGAGCGGGCCTCATTCCAGAATGGCCTGCATGCTTTCGGCCGCAATCTCCCGCACATCGGCATCCTCGTCCTTCAGTCGCGCATCCAGCCAGTGCTTCGCGGCGGGGTCTTGCGTCAGGCCGAGATAGTGACAGGCGTCAGCGCGCACCCGCGCATCGGCATGTTGCGACAATTCCCCCAGGCGCGGCAGCAGCGCGCGCAAGGTGTCGCTGCCGGCGAATTCTTCCAGCAGCACGCCCGCGCCCAGGCGCACGTTGAGGCTCGCCTCGATATTGCCGACGATCGGCAGCACCGCCGCCAGCAGATCGGGGTCGGCTTCAATCATTGCCTGCGCTTTGGGCAACTGGCCTTCCTTCAGCAGCAGGTGAAACCAGTCGGCGAGGCCGGCTTCGCTGTCGGCCTTGGCGGCCCATTCGGCGAGTTCGGATTTGCTGTGCACGCCGGCGAGTTCGATACGGCCGATCCGCAGCCACGGCACGCTGCGCACGCCGAGCGCCTGCCCGGCTTCCGGGCGCTGCTCGAGATTGACCGCTTCGAGACGGCCGATCACGCCCTGCTTCAACAGGTCGGTCAGCGCCGCCAGCATCGCCGGGCAGTGCGGGCAGTGGGTGGAAATCAGGAGCAGGGCGTCGGGTGCGGACATGGGTGGATGAGGCGATAATGGCGTGTATGGAATTTACCATTCTCCCCGTGACCCCGTATCAACAAAACTGCTCGCTGGTGTGGGATGCGGCCGGCCGCGCGGCACTGATCGATCCGGGTGGCGAGGCCGAGCGCCTAATGGCCGAAGTGCAATCGCGCGGCCTCACGCTGGAAAAAATTCTGCTCACCCACGGCCATCTCGACCATGTCGGCGCGGCGGCGGAATTGCGCGACTTGCTAGGTATTCCCATCATCGGCCCGCAGCGCGAGGAACAGTTCTGGCTTGACCTGTTGCCGCAACAGGCCGAGCTGTTCGACTTTCCGCCGACGGTCGCGTTTTCGCCGGATCAGTGGCTGGAAGACGGCGATTGCGTTGCAGTGGGTTCGCTGGTTTTCGAGGTACTGCACTGCCCCGGCCACACGCCGGGCCATGTGGTGTTTTTCGAGCGCGGCGACAAGCTCGCCTTCGTTGGCGACGTGCTGTTCAAGGGCTCGATCGGCCGCACCGATTTTCCGCGCGGCAAACACACGGACCTGATCCGGGCGATCCGCGAAAAACTGTTTCCGCTAGGCGACGACGTGCGCTTTGTGCCTGGGCATGGCGCGATGTCGACCTTCGGCCACGAGCGGCGAGAAAACCCATTTCTGGCGGAATGAGCGGGGATGTGTGCCCCGGGTCATGCTGTATTCGTGCCGATCCGACCGAGTACGTGTTCATTTATATCTGGACTAAAAACCAGACGCTGCACCCGGCGCAAACTCTTTATATCCGCTTGCAAGGCACGCTTGATCACCTGAAACGCAGTCCGGTGCAGGAAACAGGAAACGCCCGGGATCTGTCCATGACTTACCCGCTCAAAAAAATGCAGGGTGCCGCCACTCAGCGCCGTATTCTTTGCTAGTCAGGCCACACCCGGGAGGAATTGCAAGCACTACCCGTATCGATGCGCCCGGGTATCGCGGCCGGTTCGGCTTTGCCATAGTCAACCTGCGGCGCAGGCTGTTTGGCTGCGGCGGCAGGAGCGGCCTGCTGTTCTTTAACCTTGCGGATTCCGCTCGTCAGTTTGTTGTCCACTTTGCTCATAAACCGATTATCTCCATGATGACTGTTTCCCATTCCCGCACCGCGCCGGTGGCCCAGCTGGCTGGAGCGTAAACGCTGCAGCCTTCACGCGCTGCGCTGCGAAACGCCGCGCGCGCGTCAAACCATTTGCCAATCCCGGCAGCTTCAAATCGCCCACGCTGCCTGTATCGAACTGACCACGTGCTGCCTTGCGGGTTTAGTGATTGCCGTAGCGTTCCTCGAGCACCCGAACCGCCAGTTCCTTCGTCTTGAAAATATGATCAGCCGGGATCGCGCCGGACCGATCGCCCTTCTCCAGCACCATCATGACCTGCCTCTTCAGGCTGCTGAAGAACAGCTCCACGCCCTTTGCCTTAAGCTGCTGTACCAGAGAGCGCAGCTTCTCCTCGCCGGACACATCCACATCGTTAATGCCGTTGCCAATAACCAGGATTGCTTGCGCAGCCGGAAAGCGTTCCAGCGCTTCGAGAACCACCTCCTCGAAATAAGCCACGTTGACGAAATTGAGCGAACCGTCGAAACGCATCACCACGTAATGCTCGCTGATCGCAGCCAGGCCGTGTGTATCGATGCCTCCCAGCGCGCCGTCCGGATGTCGGCCAAGAATCTCAGCACGCGGGCGCATGTTGCGCAGCATGTAAAGAACGATCGTGAGAACCACGCCGACCACAATGCCGTTGGCCAGTGCAGGGGCCATGGCCAGCGTGGCAATAAACGTAGCAATGCCTATCATCGCGTCCAGCCGGTTTACTGCCCATGCGTGGATCAGCGCCTTGGCCCGAATCAAACCGAATACGGCGAACATGATGACCACCGCCAGCACCGCCTGCGGCAGGTGATACAGCATCGGCGTGAAGAACAGGATGGCCAGCATCACGCCGAGTGCGCTGATGATGGCGAACAGACCTGTCTTTGCCCCTTCACGCGCGGCGACTGCGGAGCGCGAAAAAGATCCGCTCACGACGTAGGCATGAAAAAAGCTGCCCACAATATTGGCCAAGCCCTGACCCACCAGCTCCCGGTTGGTGTCGGGACGTTGACCGGTCTTGGCGCTGATCGCCTTTGAAATGGAGGTGGCTTCCATGAAACCCAACAGCGCCATGATCAGCGCGGCCGGGAGAAGCGGCAATACCAGCTTCCATTCAATCTGCGGCACCTGAAATCCCGGCAGCCCGGCGGGAATCGACCCCACCACCTCGCCCCCACCGGTGAGCTTGACCTGGTCACCCTCCAGCTTGGCGAAACGCCAATGCCCGATGCCCAATGGTTCGCCCTCAGGCCGGAGCCCTGCGGCGACATACATGGCACTGCCATCTGCAGCCGATTCCCGGGCCAGATCGATATGGTTCAGATAAACACGCAGCTTGAACTCCCTCTCCTCAAGTACTTTGTTCAATGCTTTTTTGTGTTCAATCTGCGTAGCGACTTCCATCCGCCTCAACTCGCTGCCTTGCTCCTGCTGGTCCAGTGTCGAGCGTTCAGCCTGAAGCGTGCGAATCACTGCGTCATTTTGCTTGAGCTGATTCTTGATCTGGCTGAGTTGGACAAGCTGCCTCTTCACACTGGGGTCCTGGATGGCGTCCACCGGCACCACCGAGCTGCGCTCAAAGCCGACGAAATAACTGACCAGCGTGGTGAGAACAATGGCGATCAGAATGCCGGGGAAACGCGGCAGGAATTTCTGCAGACCGAAAATGAGGGCGAAGGCGGTCAGGCCGAACATCAGCGTGGGCCAGTGGGTGCTCCCCAACTGCTGCAGCACCACCCACAAGTCCGACAGAAAAAATTCCGTCCTTGGCATGGGCACGTTGATCAGCTTGTTGAGCTGCGACAGGCCGATGATGAGCGCCGCCGCATTGGTAAAGCCAATGATGACCGGATGCGACAGGAAATTGACCACCAGGCCCAGCCGGAACAGCCCCAGCGCCAGCCGCAGAATGCCCACCATCAGGGCCAGCATCACTGACAGCGCAATAAATTCTTCGGTGCCGGTGCCGGCATAAGGAATCAGGGCGGCGGCCGACATCAGGGACAACATCGCGGTGGGTCCGGTATGAAGCTGGCGCAACGAACCCCACAGCGACGCCACGATCACCGGCAGGAATGCGGCGTATAGACCGTACACCACCGGCAGCCCGGCCAACTGCGCATAGGCCATGGCCTGCGGCACCAGTATCAGCGTAACCGTAATGCCTGCCAGAAAATCAGCACGCAACGTGTCCCGGGTCATGGGAAACCATGACAGGAATGGAAACAACCGATACAGGAGCGTTATGGGCGCGGTTGCTGGCTTAACCCGCAAGCCAGGCAGAGGGGTTTCCGTCGACATGGCAGGGTTTCTCATTCATGTGTGGATGCGTTAGTGGAAAATTGGGCCAACTCCCGCCCAGCCGGCTTATTCGTGGCCGGATCGCAGACCGTTTAGCTGCCTGGCTTGTTGCAGCAGCTCAGGCATGCTGCTGATGTCGAATGACGCCGTGACTTAATCTGGCCAAACAGCCATGGGCTGCACGTCCGGTTTGCGCGTCACGGGCACAGCTTTTCTGGCCGGCATGCTGGGCCGAGCCGCGGCGGGCCGCTCATCGGTGACCTGCGGCTTTACCACATCGGCGTCCATTGGTTTTTTCGACGCAGACTCTGCTGTCTGCTTGGTTATCACCTTGCTTACGCCGGCGACCAATTTGCTGGACACTTTGCTCATAAATTCAATACCTCTTCGATAATGGCTTCCACGTCTTGCGCCGCACGCGCGCCACGCTTGCCCAGACGATAAACACTGCTCCCTTCAAGGGCGGCATTTCGAAATGCCGCCCGGCGAACCAATCCATTTGTCAGCGCAGGCACCTCGAATACCGCCAGCGCTTCGTGCATCGATCGCGACAATGCATTGCGCTCGTCCAACTGGTTGAGGACCATGTACGCCCGCAACTGCGGATTGCCAACACGCGCCTCCAGCACGGCGGACGTCATGTCGACGCTCGCCCACAGGTCCAGCGGCGAGGGCTGGACCGGGATCAGCAGCAGATCCACCGCCCCCATCACCTGGCTCAGCACATCCGACTCCAGATGCGGCGGGCAATCGATCAGCACATAACGGTTTGCGCCTGCAGCCTGTTTGATGCGGGTGCGCACTGCCGCCGCGTCAACCCGCTCTATCGGTGGCAGGCCGCTGTCCGCACCGCCCACCCGCGCCCAATGGCCGGCCGATCCCTGGGGGTCGGCATCAAGCACAAGCGTCTTGCCGCGCAGCAGAAAACCCGCAGCCAGGTTGACCGTTAACGTGGTCTTTCCCGTGCCGCCCTTCTGGTTCGCAACGGCTATCCGCAGGGCGGTCATGGCGCGGCCTAATTGGCCTCGGGTACCAGCGCATCGATCTGCTGCGCCAGTGCCACGGCTTCAGGTCCGAGCTTCTTGCCGTCGGCATCGATGGTGACGCTGGCGTAGGTCTTGCCGAAGTTCAGGTTGGGGTAATAGCTGGCGGCTTCCGACACCTTGGCTACGCCATCAAGAAATGAACGGGTTTCGCCATACGAGGCAAACTCGAATCGCCGGCTCAGCATCGGCGGCAGATCCTGCCGTTGCCACTTTGGGATCGGGTTGATGTCATCAGGCACAACGTTTCTCCTTGGTCAGCAGTGAAGCTGACAATTTGTCCAGTTCGTCCAGGTGCTGCAGCTCATCGCGCAATATCTTTGAGAACAAAGCGTGGTGTCCGTCGTCGCGTACCCGCCAGCAGTAGGCCGCTGCTTCTTCATACAGTCGCACCGCCTCGACTTCCAGTACGCGGTCGATGGCGAACATTTCTTCCATCGATCGCCCCAGGCGCACCGCCGGCAGCTGCGTGGCATTCGGCGTCACGCCGAGCTTGATCAGAGCTTCCATCAGGCTTTCCACATGCCCCAGCTCCTCGATGACGTCCTGCCGAAAATGGCTGCAGTATTCCGCCATGCCCCACAGATCGCACAGCTTGGATTGCGCCATGTACTGTTGGACTGCGGCCATTTCGTGGCAGAGCGCCCGCGTGAGATACCCATGAAGTCGTGGATCCATTGCCATGCATTTGCTCCTTGAATACGCCCTGTTGTCGCCTAGAGGGCGATGCAGACCACCTCGCCGTCGAGTCCGCCACCGCCCGCTTCAGCTTCAGTGGGCAGTACGTGTTCCACTTCGGCGTGCACGCGGGCGATGATGTGGGCGGCGACCAGGCCGTCACCGACCCGTTCGCACGCATCGGCACCGGCACGAACCGCTGCATTCACGGCCCCGGTTTCCCCGCGAACGAGGACGGTCACGTAACCGCCGCCCACGAACTGGCGACCGATCAGCCGCACTTCCGCTGCCTTGGTCATCGCGTCAGCCGCCTCGATGGCAGGAACCAGACCGCGCGTTTCGATCATGCCGAGTGCGACACCGGAGGTCGGGCCCATCATGCCGCCGCCGCAGGCAGAATGTTTTCGACTTCGCTGTGCACGCGGGCGATGATGTGGGCGGCAACCAGGCCGTCACCCACACGCTCGCATGCATCGGCACCGGCACGAACCGCTGCGTTGACCGCACCGGTTTCACCGCGCACCAGCACCGTCACATAACCGCCGCCGACAAACTGGCGACCGATCAAGCGCACTTCTGCTGCCTTGGTCATCGCGTCCGCCGCTTCGATCGCGGGGACCAGGCCACGCGTCTCGATCATGCCCAGTGCAATACCCGTCAGTCCTGAAGCCATTTTGTTTCTCCTAAATTAAGTCGTGTCTGTTTCAAAGGTCTTTAAGCGGCTTCAGCGGTTGGGAGAATGTTCTCCACTTCGCTGTGCACGCGGGCGATGATGTGGGCGGCAACCAGGCCGTCACCCACACGCTCGCACGCATCGGCTCCAGCACGAACCGCTGCGTTGACCGCACCGGTTTCACCGCGCACCAGCACCGTCACATAACCGCCGCCGACAAACTGGCGACCGATCAAGCGCACTTCCGCTGCCTTGGTCATCGCGTCCGCCGCTTCGATAGCGGGGACCAGACCACGTGTTTCAATCATGCCCAAAGCAATACCTGTCATTACACTCGCCATGATGCTTCTCCATAAAAAACAAACAGTTAATAAACTTTTATTGCCGCCTTCACGGAGCGTTTACTCCGCTTTCCACTGATCGATGATCCCGCAGATCGTCAGATCGGTTAGAACCTTGTAATCGCCGGCGGCATATCGGGCCGCCGAGCCGCCGACAGTGAAAACCCATTTCCCTGGCGGCACGCCGACGGGGTCAACTGCCACCGACAACTTTCCTTTTTCGTCTGCCAGCACGCGCAGGGATGCGCAGTTCAGGCCGTTAATTCGGCGTGTCGCCACCAGATCGGACACCACACGCATGATTTCCATGTCAGGACTCCTGCCAGTGATCGATGATCCCGATGATGGTGAGGTCGCTTGGAAAATCCTTGCTGCCTGCAGCCTCGCGGGCGGCGGAGCTGCCGACACAGATCACCCAGTCGCCGGGGATGCAGCCGACTGCATCCACCGCGACACTGGGGGTGCCGCCGCTCTTCTCCTTGACCACCAGCAAGGGGCGGTGCCCCATTTCCCGAACCCGATTTGTCGAAACCAGCGTCTTTTCCACTTGCATGATCTTCATCGCTTCACCTCAATGCCCGTGTCTGTCCATGTCGTTGTCTGCCACTGTTTCCAGCTCGCTGCCTGGCTTCTTGGCCTGCACGGTCATGCCGCAAACCAGCCAGCCCGCCCGCATCAAATCCGGATAACGCGCCTCGATCGCGGCCTTGACACGGCGGCAGCGTGTCACCGTGCGCTCCCTCGATCCCGGCACCTGGCCGTCGTAGCGGTAGTGGATCGCTACGGGTACCGGCAAACCGCGTGCCACGTTCAAACGGGTAAAAATCTTGATTCCTACATCCAAGTCTGCTGCGCCTTCTTCCACCGTATGCATGTGCCCGATGTAAGCCAGATTGCGCAGATGCACCTTGTCGAATCCGTCACCGATGCTGATGAAGCGTTCGGCATGACCAATGTCGGCATAACGGCCCTGGTGGTGCGTGCAGACATAGTCGATCTGCGACAGGTTGTGCGTGAGCAAGCGCTCAATCAGACGACGCATGCCCGTCTCCGGCGTGCCGCGCCCATGCCGCTGGGCGGCCTCTTCAACGGTGGCACCCAGGCGCCACCGCGCCTCGGACTGGGCACACTCAGCTGTCGCCTGATACAGCGCCATGTTGTCGACATAGCAGTCCAGACTCATGTCCCCCAACGCATCGGGTACGTGCACCCGGATTGCATCGTTGTCGGTGTCCACCCCAATCAGCAGCGTGGCAACCGACGCGCCACAACAAAAACCGTTTTCAATTGCGGTGCTGAACGCGTCCAGCCGATCGAGTGCAGCCTGGGCCGCTTCGCGGTCATCACTGCCGTGGGCAGCACACCCCTCATGGAACGGGTCCGAACTGCTGAAGTGATACACCGCGATCTTGAGATAACGCGTGCCGGAATCCGGCAATGTGGGCAGTCCTTCGCGAAAGCGGTGCAACTCGGTCTCGGCCCACTGCTTCACGTTCAATTCCACGTCGAACAGGGTTCCCGCGTAAGACTTGTGCCGGGGCACCGCCTGCTGCGGCAGGCGCAGGATGTACTGCAGCAGGCCCTTGAGGCGGCCATCTGCACAGGCGCTCACGTCCACTTCATGGAAGCCGCATTCGATGAAGAAACGCGTCATCGCCTCCACCTCGGCATCGCTGTCGTAGGTCTGCGTGCACGCTTCCCGCGCCAGCTCAAGGAAAGTACGCAGCACGCTGGTGCCATACAACCGGCGCATGTCGAGCGTGGTTACCCAGGCATCCGCCAGCACTGCAGCGGGCAGCTCAAACCCCAGACGCTCGCGAGCAATCTGCTGCGCTTGTGTCTCGAAATCGGTTTCATGTTGCAACGCCGAAATCCGCTTGAGCGTCGGCACGATGTCATCGAAACGTTCCTGCACCATGCGCTCGTAATTCGCCAGCCTCTCGTTGCCGGCCTGGTCGACCAGCGGATGGGCATGTGCTGCGCACAGAGCGCTCACGCACCCGCCGCGGCCGTCGTCAACCATGCCGGGCACGCAGAAACTCACGCGCTGCGGCCAGCTTGGCATCGCCATCCCCACCGGCGCGACGGGGCTGACTTTGCGCATGCGCTTCTGGCGATCACGGGTATCCATTGCCGTATTCCCTTGCTGAGTGCGGGTTAACCGCGTGCGCCACCGGACAGCGTCACCGCCGAACCAGTCGTGCTGTTACCGCTGCTGCCGGTCACCCGGCCGGGGGCCAGCGCCGGATGCTCCATTTCACGATTGACCCTGGCATTCATGACGCTACCGCGCGACTCACCGCGCTGAGTCGGGTTACGACTCGCTGCAGAGCGCCCTTCGGTACCCGTCACGCGACCGCTACGGTCCCATGCATCACCTGTGACGCTGCGCTCGCGGCCTTCACCTGTAATGCGATCCGGCGCCGGCTCGGCAGCAGCTACAACGACAGGTGCAGCGGGTTCGGCACCATCGCGATAACGGAATTCGGGCGTACCGGAAACCAGGCCGGCAGCCCGGGCCAGCGAACCGGTGATGCGGCCGGTGCCACCAAAGGCACTGCCGGTGATGCGCCGGGTTTCACTGTCCTGAGCCGAGCGCGCCGGCGATACCACCGAGAAATCACCCGGCTGACGGTTGCCTGGCGCATCCATCGCATTGCCTGAGACGCCGGGGCTTTGCGTCATGTCCTCCGGGCCACGGGCGCGGTAGTGCGTTGCCATCGGCAGGCGACCGCAGACAGTCGCCTGCTGAACGTCACCCATGTAAGGCGACCCGCTCACGGTCTGACACTCGCCCCGCGCGTTGCCGGTCAGCTTGGCATCCGGTCCCGGCTGGATACCGGTCAACTCGGCGTTGCGGCCAAGACGCGTACGGTTGGCCGCTTCGGCGACCACGCGGGTTGCGCAAAAATCAGCGTACTGATCGGCACCGATATAAGCCGTTCCCGTGACCGGCTTGCAGGCACCATATTCGTCACCCGTCACGCTGGCCGAACGGCCAACCAGCGTACCGGACACATCCTGGCCCTTCAGCGTGCGCGACACGCCGACCTTGGCCGGCGACTGGTAGGGCTCTGCACGGCAGAAAGAAGAAAACTCCTCGGCGCTCAGGTAGTCAGAACCAGTCACACGCTTGCAGGCACCCTGCTCAGCGCCGGAGATTTTCGATGAACGACCCAGTTGGGTGCCGCTCACCGCTCCGCCAGCGCTCGTGTGACTGGTCTCCACCTTTTTTGGCGCAGCTCCCGACCTGCTGCGCGAGGGGGAGGGATCAATATAAGCACTGCCACTAATGGCGCGGTTCGAACCGTGCTCGCCGCCAGTCACACCATTTTCGCGAGCGAGATCGCTGCCGCTGATCGCATTTTTCATGGCCGTCATGCCGAAGCCGGCCTTTTCCGGACGCGGCTCGGGCGACGTGCCGCAGAAGGCGCCTGCCTGTTCGGCGGCTATATATTCGGTACCGGTCACGCGCTTGCAGGTGCCGGTTTCGTCGCCGGTAACTTTTTCGCTACGCCCCACTTCGGTACCGGTCACGCGTCCGCCCCGGCTGGTGGTGCTGGCCCCCACCTTGGATGGCGACGCTGCGGGTTTCGAATTGCAGAACTGGCTGAATTGTTCAGTGCCGATGTATTCGGTTCCGGTGATCGCACGGCAACTTCCGGATTCATTGCCCGTCACGCTGGCAGTGCGCTCGACCTGGTTGCCGCTCACCGGCGTACCCGCCAGCGTCGTGCCGAACTCAACCTTGGGCGGCTCCGGCTTCACCCGGCCACAGGGACGGCAAGGCGGTGCGTCGCCACGCCCACGCAAAGACTGGTCGATGCGGCGTTGCTGGGCAGCCGAGATCGGCTCCATGACCAGCTTCGGGCTTGCATATTCAACCGTGGTGCTGGAAGACACACCAGGCTGGCACCCACACGCGGGCTTCACGGCACTGGCCGCAGCCACGGGCGGCGTCGCAGCCGGCACAGAAACCGGACTTGCCGAAGTATTGCCTTTTTGCGCCGCAAGACGTGCTTGTGTCGCGCTGGTGCTTGCCGCGGCTTTGCCGCCGGCCAAACCCGCTTTCCCATAGAGGGAAAGCGCCCGACGGCGAGCCATCGCCGCCTCACTGCTGGTCATACGTTCTGTCTGGGTATCTGGCGTCGCTTGGCTCATGAATGCTTTCCTTATGCGTCAACGGTTCGTTGTTGGATCGAGGTCCCGGGCGTCCACACCTCCTGCCCTTGGGATGAAATATACGGCTGTTGCTACATGAATAAAAACGAATAGTTTTCAATGTCACCATTTACCCAAGTAAATGATTTGACGCACCTCACTCGTCAAATTTCTCGCGCCGCATCACCTGCGTGTCGGACACGAAGGCGACCAGGCGATGGCCGCGCTTCATCGGCTTGTCCACTTCGGCCAGCACTGCGCCAAGCCTGGACTCGCTGACGCTGGGCCGCGTCGCCATCCTCAGCGTCGAAGGCTTCCCGATCATGAAGGAGTGGTACATGGTCCACCGCAGCGGCAAGCGCCTGTCGCCGATTGCACAGGCATTCCACGAATTCGTACTGAACGAGGCGGAGCGCATCATGAAGCTGCCGCAGCCGAAGCCGGTGACGCGCTCGCGCCGGCGGGTGACCCGGTCATAGCGGGGGTACGGCAGCAAGGTGCTCAGCTCTTGAACTTCACCAGCCGGCTGACCTGGATGTCGGAGATGAACACTACGCCCGTGTGGCTGTTGAAGAAGGGTGAAAAGCCCTCGAGGATCGGCTCGACCAGTTCGCCGGGGACGGCCACGATGATCATGATCAACACTGCATCCTCGTTGAACATGAGGTGGCCTTCATGGAAGCCATGCCGGCCCTTGCCCGAGAGATTGTCGACGATGGTGTAGCCGGTCACGCCGGCGCGGTCGAGCAGGTCAGTGGCGAATTCCTGGTGCGCACCCTCGAGGATGATCTCGATCTTCTTCACGGGGCTGAGGTTGAGGTGATTCATAACACGAGTTCCTTTTCTTCAACGGCGCCGTCGGCAGGGAGCAGCGGACGCTGCTGCCAGGCCCCGTCCTCGAATACATGAGCGGCATGGGTTTCGGGATCCACGACGGCCATCCGCAGCCAGCCGTTGTGCACGAGATTCCTGACCTTCACCACGCCGTCAAGCGCCGAGCGCACGTGCGCGAACGGCGCCTCGATCACCGTGAGCAGGCGGAGCGGTTCGTGGTAGGGCACGCCGTCCTTGAGCACGGTCTGCGCCGGTAGCCCGGTGCGCAGGTCGGAGAGGTTGCCGGTCATGACGCCGAAGCGGCCGGCGATGTTGTGATAGACCTTGCTGCCGCTGCCGTAATGGGCGTTGTCCACCGCTGAAAAGTAGTGCTCCATATTGATCCACTGTCCCACCACGAGCGGGCCGGCGAGGATGTTCTCCAGCAACCGCCCCCTGGGATCGCAGCGGTAGTCGTAAGAGTGCAGGAACACGCGCCCCTCGAGATCGAGCTGGCCGGTGACGTGGCGGCGGCCGATGACGAAGGCCGCGTTGCGCGCCAGGCCCCATTCCGGGCGCACCTGCGACCAGTCGATGGCGTTTCGCCGCGCCAGTCGATAGGCGCGGGCCGGGTCGCCGCCCCGGCCCGCAGCGGCGGCCTCGCTCTCAAGCGTGACCATGCGTTCGGCCGCGCACAGGCGCGAGGCCGCCTGCAACCCGTTGATCAGGCGTTCGGTGTAGACGAGGTGGCCCGGCGGCAACAGGTCAAGGTCGTGCAAGCAAAGCTCGTCGGTGGTGGTGTTGTGGAAGGCCGGGACGAACCAGGTGTCGTCGGGGATCGCAACACCCTGCTCGCGCAGGCGCGCGCGCACCGCTGTCTTGTTGGCGATCTGCGCCAGCACCCGGGCGTTGGTGATGCCGTGATTGCCGCCGCAGGCGCCGCAGTCGAGCGCGGATTCGTAGGGGTTGTTCTCGGAGGTGCTGCCGTGGCCGGCCAGTAGCACGAAGCGCGAGAAGCGATCGACGAGGCCGATCGAGCGCAGCGCCTGGCCGAGAAAATGCACCTGCTCATCGAGCGTGAAACCGATGCGCCCCAAGCGTTCGAGCTGGATCTGCGCGTAGCCGCGGTTGACGCGGTAGACCTTCTGCAGGCGCTCGATGAAACGCGCTTCGGCTTCGGCGTCCAGCTTCAGCGCACGCGCCAAGCCAGTGGCCCCCGCGTGGTTTCCGAGCGCCACCTCGCGCAGTTCGCGAACCATCTCGTCGGTGATTGCTTCGCGCTGGATGCCGAGCTCGCGCCCCACCGCCTTGACGATCAGGGCACGTTGCAGCGAGCGGATGATGGATTCGGCCTGCTCGCGCGACAGCTTGTCGAGCAGCAGACGGCTGTCCGGCTTGTCCGGGTGCAGCCGCTGGCGCCAGCGGGCATAGGCGAGCGGCGCGAGACTCTTGCCAAACATGTCGAGACCGAACAGGAGGCCGATCGCCTCCACCGTAATAAAGGGAGACAGCACCGAGGCCTTCAGTTCGTGGAACACCTGCTCCAGCGTCGAGACGAAGGCCTCGTCGGCTGCGCTGCGCGCGATCGCGAGTTCCAGCACCACGTTCTTCGGGCTCGCCACCACCGGGCAGAGATGGGTCTCGCTGCCTTTCTCCAGGCCGATGAAGCTGACCGGCACGCCGAAGAAGCCGGCGATGCCGAAGGTCTGGTAGTCGCCAACCTTCTCCAGATGGCGCCGGATGCGTTCCGAGCGCACGTCGATGCAGAACATCACCTGCGCGAAAGGCCGCCTCTCGCTCGGCGCCGGCCAGGCCAGGTCGAGACCCCGCAGCAACCCGCTCATGTAGTGCGCCTCCAGCGCGCGCAGCCACATGCCCCCTTCCTCCCGCTCGAAGCGGGCGAGCATGGCGGTCAGATGGGCGACGTCGCCGGGCGCCAGACGGGGCAGGGCGTCGTCCATACCGGCGCAGGCCGCGAGTCCGCGCAGCGCGGCGGCGCGCCGCCGCGCCTCACACTCGCGCTTGCGCGCGAGGTACTGCGGCAGCAGGCGGGCGATTCGCGCCGGACGCCGTGCGGCGATGGTGTCCTCGACCGCATGCGCCATCTCCGGCAGGACGTGGCCGCCGTGGAACTCGCGCCGTAGATACACTTCCGCCGGATGCGACTCGACGAAGCGCGCGAGATCCGCAAGGTTCGCCGGCGAGCCCTTGCGCTCGGCGTGCTCGCGCAGCAGCGCCAGGCCCAGCACGAGGCGGATCGCGAGATAGTCGACCAGGTCGGCGGGATAGTGGCGGGCCCAATGATAGTGTTTGGCCCCCGCGCGCCAGCGGATGAAGCCGGCCCAGCCGTGCAGCCGCGTCAGCTCGCAGGTGAAATGGCTCATCCAGTCGTCCTCGGGCACGCCCAGTTCGTCCATGACGTAGCTGATGATGCCCTCCGGGGTGTCGTCGACGGCGAGGATGCGCTTGATGTGCAGGCCGCGGATGAACAGGCGCAGGTTGCGCCGCGCCACTGCGCTCCAGGCCGCGAACAGGCCCTTTTCGCGGCCCGGCATCTGCCACACCGACTGCCCCTCGTCGAAGAAATCGAGGCAGCTCTTGATCACCAGCTCGTCGAGCGTCGCGCCGATCTCGGTGCCGAACAACATGTCGACGATGGCATAGAGCGGCCGGCCTGGCGGCATGTCGGCGCCGACCTGCGCCATTAGCGCCGCGCCTCCGATCTCGCGGGGCGGCAGTGCCTGCCCGGCCAGTACGGCGTGGATATCGCCCGCATGGGCGAGTGTGGGCGGCGCCCCGATCGGCGTCTCGATCCGGGTCAGAAGCGTCATCAGCAGCCGTTCCAGATCGAGCCCGGCAATGGCCGGCTGCCCGGCGAGGAAGTGCGCCACCTGGTCCGCCAGCACGGCGCGGTCCACCTTGCCCTCAGCCAGCTGGCGCTGCTGGAGTACGCGCGGCAAATAGCCGCGCGCACGGAACAGCCGCTCACCCGCCGCCACCGCCTGGTCGAACGCCAGGTGTTCCAGCCCGTAGAGCGGGTTGTGGTGGATAAAGGTGCGCATCGGCCAGAAGAAGGGGATCGGCTCCCCTGCCACGTGGACGATGGCGCGGATCTTGAGACGCCGCCCGAGCGCCAGATTCATAGGCCGCCTCCTGTCAGATAGAGTCCGGCAATCACGAAAACGCCCAGCAAGCCGGTGTAGGCCAGGCTCGAAATGCGCCCGATGTCGCCGGAGGACACGGCGCGCTCGGCACCGAAGATGAAGCCCTGCAGCAGCTTCGTCGCGGCCCAGCCCCAGATCATCCAGATTGCCAGCACGCCCACCGCGCCGCTCAAGTCGAGCTTCTGCAGCAAATTCAGGAGCGCGAAGAAGCCCGGGAAGGGAGGCGTGGCGACGGCCGCCAGCACGGTCAGCGTCAGCGCGCCGGATAGACGCGGCTGGCTGCCGATGAGGCCGCCCTGCAGGCCCGCGTAGGCGGCGCCAAAGCGGCGCGCCAGCGGATGCGCAAGCAGGGCCACCAAGGCCGCTGGCAGGCTGAACCAGAATGCGAACGCATGCAGTTCCGCGCGATCGGCGCCGCCGGCGGCGAGTGCCCAGGTCAGCGCGAGCGCGGAGGTGGCGAGAACGCCGGCCCACTGTCCCATGTCGCGCACGGTGAGCAGGCGCAGGGCGTAGAACCCGGCCGTGAGCAACGCCCACGGCACGACGTAGGGCGGCACCGCGTGCGATGCAAGCGTCAGCAGCGCCACGCCGAGCTGCGGCCACACGAGCAGCAGCACGCAGTGTGCGACCGGCTTGCGCAGCTGCGCAAGGGCGCCATTGAACACGATGCTCAACGGGAACAGGGGCAGGAACAGCGCGGCGATCAGCAACAGCGTCATGTCACACCCACCGCAGCCAGACGTTGAGACGGCGCGACAGCCCCAGCACGGCCTGCGTCAACCAGGTATAGACGTCGGCGACGTAGAACTCGCGCGAGAGCAGCGAATAGAGGGCCAGCCGCAGCGGCGAGGCCTCGCCGCTGCGCAAGCCGCCATTGGCCGTGGCGTAGTAGGTGGCCGCCCAGCCGCCGACGACTGCGAGCGAGAGAATGGCCGCAAGCACCTCGAAGGTCCCGAGCGGAATGCTGGCCGCCGCGTAGAGGCGGTCGCTGAACGCGCGGTCTGGATAAAGGAAAAGGTCGAACGCGTGGCCGATCCAGGTATAGCCGGCGACGACGATGACGAGCGACAGGATGATCATCGCCATCAGCCGCCACGGGCTGCCGGCGCGCAGGCGGTAGGTGACGAACAGCAACTGTGCGCCGGTGACCCAGCCGAAGAACAGCAGGATGATCGCCCCCTGGCGCCCGACGAAATCGTCGTCGACCAGCCAGTGCGACAGACCGAGGATGACGAAGGGCACCACCACGGTAAGCGCCGCCGCGACGACCCAGGGCAGGCGGTAGGCAACCGGCTTGCGCTCGACCACGAAGGTGTACACGTCGTCGTGCGGCACGCCGTCGTGCTTGCGCGCGTTATTGATCACGCTGCCGGCGCCGAGGAACAGCGTGCCCTTGAACAGGCCATGCGCGATCAGGTGGTAGATCGCCAGCGAGAATGCGCCGACGCCGGCCTCGACGAACATGAAGCCCATCTGGCCCATGGTCGAATAGCCGAGCGACTTCTTGATGTCGTTCTGCATCAGCATCAACACCGAACCGAGTATGGCCGTGACCAGCCCGACCACGAACACCAGGTGCAGCACTTCGCCGGCATGCACGAACACCGGGGCGAAGCGATTGATGATGAATCCGCCGGCGTTGACGATGCCAGCATGCATCAGCGCCGACACCGGCGTCGGCCCTTCCATGGTGTAGGGCAGCCAGATGTGCAGGGGGAACTGCGCCGAGCGCGCAAATGCGGCGAGCGCGACCAGGAATGCGGTCACCGTCGTCAGAGGCAGGCCGACGACGTGATGTGCGCCAGGATCGGCCCCGATCAGCTCGAATAATGCCGGCAGCGACGTCGTCCCGTAGGCCTGGTAGAGCAGGACCGCAGCGAGGATCAGCGGCAGGTCGCCGAGGCGATAGGTGAAGAACGTCCAGAAGGCATAGCGCTGTGCAGCGGGCCGCGCGGCGTCGTGGCCGAGCAGGAAGTAGAGCAGCACCCCGATCAGATGCCACGCGACCAGCAGGGTGACGAGATCGCCGGCGGCCACCATCAGGAGGATCGCCGCGGCCATCAGGTCGAGCAGGATGTAGAAGCGCGCATAGCCGGGCTCCTCGGCCATGTAACGCACGGCGTAGACGTGCACCACCAGGCTTATGCCGGCGACCATCGCTGCCATCAGGCTGGCCAGCGGATCGAGGTAGAGGCTGCCCCAGCCCCGGCCGAGCGACATCCAGTGCGGCTGCCCCTCGACCAGATAGAAGGCGAGCGAGGCCGCGGCGAGCAGGAAGGTGAGCACCGCGAAACCGACGCTCAGGCGCGCGACCCCGCGCCGCGACCGAACGCCAAGCAGCGCGATCAACAGGGCTGACAGCAAGGGCATGGCCGGAAGTAGTATCGTCAGCTTGTCCACCGCGTCAGTGCCTCCCTAGTCAAGAATCAGCTTCAAAATGGCGCACCCGACTGCGCCCGGTCGCACCGTCACGCGATCTCCGCAATAGACCGATGAATCCAACCGCATTACGTTCGGATCGGCCCTATCCCGGGTTCACCAGCCCGAAAACCGCGGACGCTCAACAGCAAGCGCGATCTGCTGTCTTTCCTGCCAGACCGTCTGTGTGGTTTGCAAAGCCGAACGCAGCATCCCCGGCAGCGCTTTGGGCGCGGCGCAGCTGATGCCAACGTGCAACATTGCTGAACCAGAATTCGATATCCAATCCCGAGCCAGCCCCAACGCATGCTGTCGAACCGATGGTGTCGATGGCAGGACTGTAAATAAGTCGGAGATTGAACTAAAGTGAATTGTTTAGATTAAATCCATATACAGGAGTAAATGATTGAAGCTACGTAACGTCACCTTGAACCAGATGCGTATTTTTCACAGCCTCGGTCGAAACCTGAGCTTCACCCGCGCCGCAGAAGAGTTGTTTCTTTCCCAGTCGGCAGTGTCGATTCAGGTCAAACGCCTGGGTGAAAGCGTGGGCATGCCCCTGGTTGAACAAGTGGGCAAGCGCATTTTCCTGACAGAGGCCGGCAAGGAGCTGTTCGAGGCCTGCCGTGACGTGCTTGATCGTTTGCACGTGCTGGGTGAGGACATGACAGGGCTCGAAGAAGGAATAAGGGGACCACT
Source organism: Gammaproteobacteria bacterium (assembly GCA_018831045.1). Lineage (GTDB taxonomy): Bacteria > Pseudomonadota > Gammaproteobacteria > Burkholderiales > Thiobacillaceae > Thiobacillus. The sequence goes on from JAHJRA010000026.1 coordinate 179,149, forward strand.
CAACCTCGCTGTTATCACCACAGCGAAATACTTCATGCCCCACCTGCTCGGTGTTTTTCTGCGCGAGCACCCGGCAGTGGAGCCACGCCTGACGGTCACCAATCAAACGCGGATTTTCGAAAGGCTGGAGGGCAACATGGATGACCTGGTCATCATGGGAACCCTGCCCGAAAATCTCGACCTCGAGGCTGCGTATTTTCTGGACAATCCTCTGGTTGTGGTGGCCCCACCCGACCACCCGCTGGTGGGCGTCAAGAACATCCCGTTGGAGCGACTTGTACAGGAGCGCTTTCTGTCGCGCGAGCCGGGTTCCGGCACACGCATGGCGCGCACCCGCCTGTTTGCCGAGCACGGGTTGGCCATTCGGACTTACATGGAGCTGGGAAGCAGCGAGGCGATCAAGCAGGCCGTCATGGCGGGGCTGGGCATCTCGGTGCTCTCCCTGCACAACCTGCGGCTCGAATTGAAAACCGGCCTCATCGCCGTGCTGGACGTCGAGCACTTCCCGTTGCACCGGCAGTGGTATGCCGTGCACCTGAAGGGCAAGAAGCTGTCAGCGACGACGCGGATGTTCCTGGATTTTTTGCTTAAGGACGGTGCCCGACTCTGCGAAGAGATCCAGCCCTATTTGACGGCCTTGTCTCCACCCGCCAAAAAGCCGGGCCAAAGGAAAAGAGACATAAGGTGAGCCTTAAATCCTCATCCATCAACCGGTAAACCGGCTCGATTGAAGATCCAGTGGCTTGATTTAACTGGATTTCCGCCTTCGCGGAACACGCCGCGACCTGGCGAGCGCCGTGGCGCATGTTTTGATCACTTGCGCAAACTCGGGAGAATTATTCGTCTTCGCCCAGTTCGGGATCCCAGCCCTTGTCCCGTGCAGTGGCCACCGCCCTGGAATAGATCTCGGTGTGGCGTTGCTGGAGTTCGGGCGGCAGGCGGCTGGGCAGGTTGGAATACTTGTCCCATTCGACGCTTATTTTGTCCATCAGCAGTTGCATCCGGCCCAGGTCCCAGCCGGTGCAATCTTCGGTTTCGGGGATGAAGCCAAACACCCAGCCGTCCAGCACGATACGACCGAGCTGGGTGATGCCGTGATGGTCCTGGTGAAATCCAATATACGTATTCATGTGCGCATTTTACCGGGTGAGCCCTGCATACAGCAGCGGTAATTTTTCCGGCAGGCGCTGTACATGGTCGACCACCATGAAATTGTTCTGGCCGAAGATGCGCGAGACATAGTTATCCGCGCGCGGGTCAAGACTCATGCAATAGGTGACCACGCCGAGTTTGGCGACCTCTTCCACGGCTTTTTTGGTATCGGCGCGCAGGTATTGCGGGTCGCGCACGTCCACGTCAGCGGGTTCGCCATCGGTGATGACGATGAGCAGGCGCTTCGCCGAGCGCTGCAGGTGGAGGTGGTGGCCGGCGTGGCGGATCGCCGCGCCCATGCGGGTGGAAAGCTGCCCCGTCATGCCCGCGAGTTTGGCTTTGGGCGCGTCATCCCACTGCTGGTCGAAATCCTTGAAGCGGTAATACTCGACATCGTGTCGGCCATCGGAACAGAAGCCGTGGATGGCGAACGGGTCGCCGACCTTGTCGATCGCGTCGGCCAGCAGCACGCAGGCTTGCTGGGTGAGTTCGCGCACCGAGTATTCCTGCCCCTGCACGGTTTCGTTGGTCGACTCCGACAAATCCAGCAGCACCAGAATCGAAAAGTCGCGCGTCTTGCGCACACTGCGCATCATGATGCGCGGATCGGGCTGATTGCCCAGACGAATGTCGATGAAGCTGGCAATTGCCGCGTTGATGTCGATCTCGTCGCCGTCTTCGAGCTTGCGAATGCGCTGCACGCCCTGCGGCTGCATCGCGTCGAGCAGGAATTTCATGCGGTGAATTTCGCGTTTGTATTGCGTCGTGATGTCTTCGATGATCTGCAAGTCACCCGATTTCGCGCGTTTTTCCTGCACCGTCGCCCAGGCCGGGCGCTCCAGCTGGATCTGGTAATCCCACTCGGAATAGTGGAAAGGGTCGGACAACGGCTCCTTGCCTTCCAGCTCGTTCCAACTCTTGCCCATGTCCTCGTAGGGGAACAGCTCGGTCGGCAGCACCCAGATTTCCTGCGCATCGTCGCCCGCGCCTTCGACCTCGACTTCATTGGCCATTTCCATCACGTTCACGTATTTGCGCACTTGCTTGACGGAGTCATAGCCCGCACCGGCGGCCTTGTTGAAATCAAATTCTTCGAATTCCCAGAAGTAGCGGTTGTCGTCGCGGTAGATCGCGGTCAGCAGGTCAGTACGCGGACTGAACGGAATGCGCTTCTGCGCAAAGCTGTGCGCCAGTTGCACGCCGATTTCCCACGAGGTGTGATTGTCGTCGAGCTTTTCATGTGCCGCGGCAAACAGCGCCCGGCCTTCCGCAATCCACGGGTCGTTGTCCACGTAACTGTCATCCAGCAACGCGCGCGCCAGGCGATTGAGGTAATCACCCATGCTGGCATTCATCTCGGGCGTGGCGGTGTGCAGCTTGCACCACAACTGTTTCATTCCGGGGAAGCGGCGGATCGTCAGCGCCTCGACGCGGGCATCTTCGATGACGGAGATCACCGCCATCTGCATCGGATTGAGCGCTTCGGCGGAAATCGGCTGGCGGGTTTCGACCATGTGCGCTGCGCAGTGCGCCGCGGTGGCGCGGTAAAGCTCCAGACCCGAAACGGGTTCCTGGCCTTCAAGCGTGAAGTCGTCCAGCGCATCCGGCAGATGCAGCAGATAGTCTTCGATATAGGGCTTGTAGCCCTCGCGTGACTCGAAGTCGCCGGCAGTCGGGCGCATGAAAAAGTCACGTGCCCACAACGCCCGCAGATACATGTTGATGCGGCGCTGCACATCGACCAGCAAGGTGCCTTTGCGCTCCTTCTGCAGCATCGCGATGGAGTCTTTCGACTCCAGACTGAAGTAGCGAATCTGCTCTTCGTAATTGGTGCGGTGTGCGTGCGCACCCCACAGCGCCCAGCGCCGCAAACCACCCAGCGTCAATTGCTGAAACAGCACTTCGAGCTTGTCCAGCATCGGCCGCACGCCGCGCGGCGCCTGCGCAATCAAGTTGTTGATGAATTGCAGGTAGTTGATGAACAACGCGGCGTCGCCCAGCCGGTTGGCCGCGGTCGGCGCAGTGGCCAGCAGCAGTTCGATCACCGAACCCGAGGTTCTGGATGCGAGCGAAAGCGCGGCAGTGAGGAGGTCGCCGATCACGTCCTCGCCGACTTCCTTGGCTACCTGTGGCGCATCCACAATCCAGGCCTCGATCAGCGTATCGCCCTTGCCGAGTCCACGAATGGCGGCCGCGCCTTTGACATAGGTATCCAGCCCGCGCGGCGAAAACACCTTGGTGGCGTCGTGCCAGTTGGCCTTGAGCGCCTCCTGGCTGTGCGGCGACAGGTCTTCCAGTAATTCGGTGTAGTCAGCGAGATTGATCGACATGATGTTCCTTAGGATTCAGCGGTCAGGGGCCGGGATTCAGGGGCAGAGGCAGGGGGCAGGGCCGGTGCGGCCCCTTGACCGCATGGATCCAGGGCGCGGACTATGCCCGCACGTTCCCTGCCCCCTGAATCCTGACCCCAGCCCTCCCCCCTCGCATTAGAAGAACGTACTTACCGCAGCATCCAGTGCATCGCGCATATCCGGGTCATCCGTGATCGGGCGCACCAATGCCACCCGGCACGCCGCCAGGGGTTCTACGCCCTTGGCGATCAGCGAGCCTGCGTAAATCAGCATGCGGGTGGACAAGCCTTCATCCAGCCCGTGGCCTTTGAGGTTGCGGCTGCGCTCGGCAATCGACACCAGCTTGCCTGCGACTTCAATGGATACACCCGATTCATGCGCAACAATTTCAGATTCAATCGTATGGTCGGGATAAGTGAAATCAAGGCCGCCAAAACGCTGCTTGGTGGATTGTTTCAAGTCCTTCATCAGAGACTGATAGCCAGGATTGTAGGAAATCACAATCTGGAAATCGGGGTGGGCATGGAGCAGCTCACCTTTCTTTTCCAGCGGCAGCACACGGCGGTTGTCGGTTAGCGGGTGGATCACCACGGTGGTGTCCTGCCGTGCTTCGACGATCTCGTCGAGATAAACGATCGCACCGTGGCGCGCACCGATGGCGAGCGGCCCGTCTTGCCATTCGGTACCAGAAGCCGAGAGCAGGAAACGACCGACCAGGTCACTGGCGGTCATGTCTTCGTTACACGCAACAGTAATCAGCGGCTTGTTCAGCTTGTGTGCGATGTATTCGACAAAGCGGGTTTTGCCGCAGCCGGTCGGACCTTTCAGCATCATCGGCATGCGCACCGAGTAGGCGGCTTCAAACAACTCGACCTCGTCGGCGACTGGACGGTAATAGGGTTCCTTGGTGATGCGGTACTGGTCAACGATATTGCTCATGAAAGGCTCCTTGGTAAGAACACATATTTTCCCCGCAAGGGGGATGCCGAACCATAAGCGCTCAAGCGCCAACGGCTTTGCAAGTCCACGAATAGCGCGCAACCTGCCCTCGCGCCATTCGTCGACAAACAAAAAGCCCCCGCGCCCAGCGGACGACGGGGGCTGATACGGTCACCCGTCGCGACTTAAACAGTCTTGCCGCGGAAAATCACCATGGCCGCACCTTGCGACTGGTTGAAGTTGTTGTAGCCCACCAGGCGGACGTGATTGTTGGGGTTGGCCTTGTGACAGGCTTCAGCTTCAGCAATCACCACATCCACATCGGTTTCGCCAAACATCGGCAGCTTCCACATGTACCAGTACGAATCCATCAGGTACTCGGGTTCGGTGTGCTCGATAGCGGGGTTCCAGCCTTTTTTAACCAGATACTCAACCTGCTTGCGGATACCGGCTGCATCCATCGGGGGCAAATAGGAGAAGGTCTCGAATTTGCGGCTGGCGGGATCAGACACGCGGCTTTTGTAATCCATTACTTCAGACATTTTGTTTCCTTTCAAATTTGAGGGGTCGGGGGTCGGGATTCAGGGGGCAGGAGTTGTGCGGCTGCGCCGCGCATTTTCCTGAATCCTGATCCCTGAATCCTGAATCCTGTTTACTTGTGAGCGACGTCCAGCTTGTCGACGGTGTCGAACTCGAACTTGATCTCTTTCCACGTTTCCATGGCGATCTTCAGTTCGGGGCTGTGTGCGGCGGCAGCGGTCAGGATTTCCTTGCCTTCTTTTTCGATGGCACGACCCTGGTTACGGGCTTCCACACAGGCTTCCAGCGCGACGCGGTTGGCGGCGGCGCCAGCAGCGTTGCCCCAGGGGTGGCCGAGCGTACCGCCACCGAACTGCAGAACGGAGTCGTCACCGAAGATGGCGACCAGTGCGGGCATGTGCCACACGTGGATACCACCGGAAGCAACCGGGATCACGCCGGGCATCGAGCCCCAGTCCTGATCGAAGAACAGGCCGCGTGCACGGTCTTCAGGAATGAAGCTGTCGCGCATGGTGTCGATCCAGCCCAGGGTGGCTTCGCGGTCGCCTTCCAGCTTGCCGACGACGGTGCCGGAGTGCAGGTGGTCACCACCCGACAAACGCAGCACCTTGGTCAGTACGCGGAAGTGAATACCGTGGTGGGGGTTACGGTCGAGCACGGCGTGCATGGCGCGGTGGATGTGCAGCAGCATGCCGTTGTCGCGACACCAGTTGGCCAGACCCGTGTTGGCA
>JAHJRA010000027.1:0-30264 GCA_018831045.1 Gammaproteobacteria bacterium
GCGAGGATCTGCACGAAGCCGACGTAGAAGAAGATGCCTTCCATGATGCAGGCGAAGACGATCAGCGACTTCAGCAAGTCCTGGTCGGCCTGCGGGGTGCCGGTCTTGAACTGCGGATCGGTGAGCGTGTTGATGAAGGGGATGAGGAATTCATCCTTGTCGCGGATGCTGGCGACCTCGTGATAGGCGTTGAAGATTTCGCCTTCGTCGAGGCCCAGCGATTCGACGATGTACTGGTAGGCATGGGTGTGGATGGCCTCTTCGAACGCCTGGCGCAGCAGGTACTGGCGGCACTCGGGCGCGGTGATGTGGCGATAGGTGCCGAGCACGATGTTGTTGGCGGCGAGCGAATCGGCGGTGACGAAGAAGCCGAGGTTGCGCTTGACCAGACGGCGCTCGTCCTCGGTGAGCGCGGTGGGGTCTTTCCACTGCGCGATGTCGCGGCTCATGTTCACTTCCTGCGGCATCCAGTGGTTGGCGCAGCCGGCGAGGTATTTTTCCCACGCCCATTTGTACTTGAAGGGGACGAGCTGATTCACGTCCGTCGAGCCGTTGATGATGCGCTTGTCGGATGCCCGCACGCGTTGGGTCTGGGGCGCGGGCTCATCGGCCACGTCAGCGGCAACCGACACGGCATCATTGCGCAGGAAAGACGGCACGTTGACGGGCTGCGTGGCAGGCGTGAAATCATCTTCAAAATTCAGCATCGTTCAAATCTCCTTTGGTTTAACCCAAGTGGGCGAGGCCCACACTTCTTTTATCAATCAGTTGGCGGGCTAAAAAGCCCACCCTACGTTCCGGCTGGCTCTCCTCTGCGTCACCTCGGCTGAGCCGGGCTGGCGGGGAAAACGGCGAGCACTGTCTGAGCTCCGCAGCAGGACACGTTTCGTGTGTCCTGCCAGGGCGAGTTGCGCAGACGCCCCGTCAGTCCGGTTCAGTCGAGGCCCGCCCCGAAGGGGTGGCGCAGCGGGGCGGCTTTCTCTTTGGTTACTTTCTCTTGGCCGTCCAAGAGAAAGTGACTAGCCGCCGGGCTACCCCCGGCCTACCACCCTAAGGAAGCTCCGCTCTCTTAGTGAGGCGTAACCCCATGCGCTTGGACACGTCGTCCATACGAATACCGGCCAAATTCATCACAGAGTCCGAAACCGGCCCGCCGATCGTTAGGTCAAACGGCTGCGGGTCTTGGCCAAATATCGAAAGCGGTTGTCCCGCGTAGTGAACGACCTTCACCGTCGCATCAACCTGAGAGTTCGCAATCTTGTATTTGCCTGTGTAGAAATAAGTCCCATCGCCACCGTAGATATTTCCGTTTTCAAAAACCGCTACGCCAGCGCCGACATCACCTGCATTCGACACAAACTCGACAGACCACAGAGCTTCAACAGTCATTTCGTCGCCCCCTTCACTGACAAGCCTCACACTCCTCAAACCCCACATCCCCCGGCCGCATCGTGCAAGCCACCCCATCCAGCTCAGGCTCGGGTAGATTGGCCGCAGCCTTGCCGATGGCGCTGCTGCTACCCGCGGTGCTCATCGCCCCTGCCCCGCCGCTGGCCGACACGGCGTTGAGCTCGCCGCCCTTGCCGGTGGATTTCTCGGCCGAGGTGGCGCCCATGGTGCGCAGGTAATACGTCGTCTTCAAACCGCGAATCCACGCCAGCTTGTAGGTCTCGTCGAGCTTCTTGCCCGAGGCGCCGGCCATGTAGATGTTGAGGCTCTGGCCCTGGTCGATCCACTTCTGGCGGCGCGAGGCGCACTCGACCAGCCAGCGGGTTTCCATTTCGAACGCGGTGGCGTACAGCGCGCGGATGTCGGCCGGGATGCGGTCGATCTTGGCGAGGCTGCCGTCGAAGTACTTGATGTCGGCGACCATGACTTCGTCCCACAGGCCGAGTTTCTTCAGGTCGGCCACCAGGTACTTGTTGGCAACGGTGAATTCGCCCGACAGGTTGGATTTGACGTAGATGTTCTGGTACGTCGGCTCGATCGAGGCAGAGACGCCGACGATGTTGGCGATGGTCGCGGTCGGCGCAATCGCCATGCAGTTGGAGTTGCGCATGCCGTACTGGCTGATGCGCGCACGCAGGCTGTCCCAGTCCAGAGTGCTGGAGCTATCCACTTCGAGATAGCCGCCGCGTTCTGCGGCCAGCAGTTTGATCGAATCCAGCGGCAGGATGCCGCGGCTCCACAGGCTGCCTTCATAGCTGGAATAGCGGCCACGCTCCTGCGCCAGTTCGGTCGACGCCAGGATGGCGTAGTAGGACACGGCTTCCATCGAACGGTCGGCGAATTCGACGGCGTCATCCGAGGCGTAGGTGAGGCGCAGTTCCTGCAGCGCATCCTGGAAGCCCATGATGCCGAGGCCCACCGGACGGTGCTTGAGGTTGGAATTGCGGGCCTTGCCGACGGCGTAGTAGTTGACGTCGACCACGTTGTCGAGCATGCGCATCGCGGTGTGGATGGTGGTCTTGAGCTTGTCGAGGTCCAGCTTGCCATCCTTGAGGTGGTTGACCAGGTTGACCGAGCCGAGGTTGCACACGGCGATTTCGGTGTCGCTGGTGTTGAGCGTGATCTCGGTACACAGGTTGGAACTGTGGACGACGCCAACGTGCTGCTGCGGGCTGCGGATGTTGCACGGGTCCTTGAAGGTGATCCAGGGATGGCCGGTTTCAAACAGCATCGACAGCATCTTGCGCCACATCTGGTTGGCGGGAATGCGCTTGAACACCTTGATCTCGCCGCGGTCGGCCTTGCGCTCGTATTCGGCGTAAGCCTCGGCAAACGCGCGGCCGTAGAGGTCGTGCAGGTCGGGCACGTCGTTCGGGGAAAACAGGGTCCAGTCGCCGCCTTCCATCACGCGCTGCATGAACAGATCCGGAATCCAGTTGGCGGTGTTCATGTCGTGGGTGCGGCGACGATCATCACCGGTGTTCTTGCGCAGCTCGAGGAATTCTTCCATGTCGAGGTGCCAGGTTTCCAGGTAGGCACACACCGCGCCCTTGCGCTTGCCGCCCTGGTTGACTGCGACGGCGGTGTCATTGACCACCTTGAGGAACGGAACCACGCCCTGCGACTTGCCGTTGGTGCCCTTGATGCGGGCGCCCATGGCGCGCACCGGGGTCCAGTCGTTGCCGAGCCCGCCGGCGTATTTCTGCAGCATGGCGTTTTCCTTGATCGCCTGATAGATGCCGTCAAGGTCGTCGGTGACGGTGGTCAGGTAGCAGGAAGACAGCTGGCTGTGACGGGTGCCGGCGTTGAACAGGGTCGGCGTCGACGACATGAAGTCGAACGACGACAGCACCTGGTAGAACTCGATGGCGCGCGACTCGCGGTCGACTTCGTTGATCGCCAGGCCCATCGCCACGCGCATGAAGAACGCCTGCGGCAGTTCGATGCGGTTTTCTTCGATGTGCAGGAAATAGCGGTCGTACAGGGTCTGCAGGCCGAGGTAGCCGAACTGGTAGTCGCGCCCGGAATCGAGCACTTTGGCCAGGCGCGCGATGTCGAACTGGGCGAGTTTTTCGTCCAGCAGTTCGGCGGCGATGCCTTTCTTGATGTAGGCGGGGAAATACTCGGCGTAGCGCGTGGCCATGTCGGACTGCAGCACGGCTTCGCCCAGCACTTCGTGGCGGATCGAGTTCAGCAGCAGGCGCGCGGTGACGAACGAATACGCCGGGTCCTGTTCGATCAGCGAACGCGCAGCCAGCACCAGCGCTTTTTCGACTTCGGCCATCGGCACGCCGTCGTAGAGGTCGCGCAGCACGGTGTGCATGATCGGCTCGGCGCGCACGCCGTCGCCCAGCCCGGAGCAGGCATCGGCCAGCAGCACGTTCAGGCGCGCGGTGTCGAGCGGCTTTTTGACGCCGTCCTCGATCACGTGCAGGGTGATTTCGGGCACGCCGGCGGCTTTTTGCGCGGCGCGTTCCTGCATGCGTTTTTCACGGTACAGCACGTAGGAGCGCGCGACTTCGTGCTCGCCCGAGCGCATCAGCGCCAGTTCGACCTGGTCCTGGATGTCTTCGATGTGGAAAGTGCCGCCGTTGGGCGCGCGACGCAGCAAGGCAGCCGTCACCTGGCCGGTGATCGTCTCGACCAGCTCGCGAATCCGCGCCGATGCCGCCGCCTGCCCGCCCTGCACCGCGATGAACGCCTTGGTCACCGCGACCGCGATCTTGTTCGGCGCAAAACCGACCACCGCACCATTGCGGCGGATGATCTTGTAATCGACATAACGCGTATCGATCACCATGTTTTCGCTGGTTTCAAGCGGCGGAATGGGTTGGGTCGGGGTGGACTCGGTGGCGACAGACAACATCTAACTCTCCTTGGGTGGCGCAACAAAAATGAATGGGCAACGCATTACGAATAAAGCTGGCTAATAGAGATGGCGCAGGTCCTGCCAACTTATCCACAGCTTGCCCAGCCCCCACACACAGGATTATTCACAACATATAGTGGTGCGGTGGGAAGGCGAGTACAAATTCTAGTGTCTGAACCAGCCATGTCAACCGACTTTTACGCAAATTTGTGCAGCAAAAAGGTGCATCCAAAAAAACTCAAAGCAAATCAAGGTTTTTGGCCAGCAGGCTGCCTAAAACATGAACAGCAACAGAAAAAAGGGCTGGCGAGACAAAACAGCGTGCCATGCCAATGAAGGCGCGGGATGGGGGGTTTCGGGTGGGGTAGCAGCGCAACGTGCGTGCGCCGGACGTGCTCAATGTTTAATCGGCTGGCTCCAGGCCTGCCGCTGTGGTGTCAGGCCGCCTCGACCATCCCGACCGCCTGCTCCACGTCCACCGCCACAATCCGCGACACGCCCGGTTCCTGCATGGTGACGCCGGCCAGGTGCTGGGCCATTTCCATGGTGACGCGGTTGTGGGTGATGAAGAGGAACTGGGTGTGGTCCGACATCGCCTTGACCAGCTTGCAGTAGCGGTCGGTGTTGGCGTCGTCGAGCGGCGCGTCGACTTCGTCGAGCAGGCAGAACGGCGCCGGGTTGAGCTTGAACATGGCGAACACCAGCGACAGCGCGGTGAGGGTCTTTTCGCCGCCGGACAGCAGGTGGATCGAGGTGTTCTTCTTGCCGGGCGGCTGGGCGAACACCTGCACGCCGGAATCGAGCAGTTCGTCGCCGGTGAGGATCAGGCGCGCCTGCCCGCCGCCGAACAGCTGCGGGAACAGTTCGCCCATGTGCCGGTTGACGGTGTCGAAGGTTTCCTTGAGCTTGGCGCGCGACTCCTGGTCGATGCGGCGGATCGCGTCTTCCAGCGTGGTGACCGCCTCGAGCAGGTCGGCGCACTGCGCGGCGAGGTAGTCGGCACGCTCCTGCGCCTGGGTCAGTTCGTCCAGCGCGGCGAGGTTGACCGCGCCCAGACCGGCGATGTCATTCTGCAGGCGGCTGATGTCGGCCTGCAGCTGGGCCGGCCTGGGGCTGTCGGCCAAAGCTTGTTCCAGCTGGGTTTCGTCGGCTGCCGCTTCGCGCAGCTGCAACTCGAACTGCGACTGCGTCAGCATGGCTTCCTGGTCTTTCAGCTTCAGCTGCTCGATGCTGCGGCGCAACGGATCGAGCCCCTGTTCGCAACCCAGGCGCGCTTCGTCGTGGCTGCGCAGCTGCGCGGTGAGGCCTTCGAGCGCGTCGCGCGCGGCGGCGAGTTCGGCTTCGCATGCGGTGCGCGTGGTCAGCGCCGCTTGCAGTTCGAGGTCGAGCGCGTCGGGCGGCATTTTGGCCAGCTCGTCGCGGGTGTGCGCCAGGCTGGCTTCGTCGGCGGCGATTTCCTGCTCGATGCGGGTGAGCGTGGCGCCGAGTTCGGCGATTTTGTGGGTGCAGGTGGTGAGCGCAAAGCCGGCTTCCTGATGCCGCCGCTCGGCTGCGCGTTGCAGTTCGCGCGCTTCGTACACGGCGCGGTCGGCCTGGTCGCGCCTCTGCCGCGCGGCGTTGAGCGCATCACGTGCGGCCTCGCCTTGCGCGCGGTAATCCTTGAGGCGGGTCTCCAGCAGGTCGAGCGTGGCGTGCTCGCTGGTCTGCAGGTGGGCGACTTCTTCCAGCTCCTGGGCGATTTGCGTCGCCCGGCTTTGCACGCGTTCCACCGCCTGCTGCAAGCGCAGCAGTTCCATTTGCGCGGTGTGGTGGCGGCTTTGCGTCTGGGCGGTTTGCGCACGCAGGATCTGAATCTCGCGCTGGCGTTCGGCGTAGCTATGTTGTGCCTCGGCATAGGCCGCATCCAGCCCGCTCACCGTTTCGTGCAGCTGCGCCGCATCGGTGGTCAGCCGTTCGAGCTCGCGGCCGCGCGCCAGAATGCCTTCGACCGCCGTGTGCGGGCCGTGGAAGGTGACGCTGTGGCGGGTGAACAGGTGGCCTTGCGGGGTGACCACGCATTCGCCCGCCTGCAGGCTGGCGCTGCGGGCGCGGGCGGCGTCGACGTCGTCCGCCCAGTAAACGCCGGCGAGCCAGTCCACCAGCGCGGCGTAGGCGGCGGCATCGTCGCTGGCGATTTTGCTGGACAAGCAGTCCGGCGCGGCGGGCGCAGCCCCCCCGTCCCCGGCCCACACCGTCAAGCGCGCCGGCGGCGCATCGCTGAACCAGTCGGGCTGCGTGTCGGCGGCCACCGCCTGCAGGCGTTCGCGCAGCACGGCTTCCACTGCCGCCTCCCAGCCGGGCGTGACGCGCAGGCTTTCCCACAGGCGCGGGGCGCGATCGAGGCCGCGGCTCCGCAACCAGGCAGCGAGCTTTTCGTCGGCCTTCAGGCTTTCCTGCAATTTCTTCAGCGCGGCGAGCTCGGCTTCGGTCTGGTGCAGCGCCTTGCGCGCCGCTTCGAGCTCGCGCAGGTACTGGGCGCGCGCGGCGTCGAGTTCGGGCAGCGCGGTTTCGGCAGCCTTGAGCCCGTCCTGCGCGGTGGCCAGGGTCTGCGCCAGTGCGTCGAGTTCGACCTGCTTGTGCGCCAGCCCGGCGGCATCCGCGCGCGGCAGTTGCGCCTGCTCTTGTGCGAGGCGGCGCTGGCGCGTGTCGAGTTGCTCGAGCTGGCGTTTGGTGTGACCGAGGCTGTTTTCGTCGACCTGGCGCGCCTGCTCGGACTGCGACACCACGCGCTGCGCTTCGCCCACGCCCTGCTGCGCTTCGCGCAAGGCGGCTTCCTTTTGCGGCAGCGTGCTGTCGGTGGCCTGGCGGGCGGCGGCTTCGGCTTCGGCATGCGCGGCTTCCAGATCGGGCTGCTGCGCGGTGACGTCGTGCAGCGCGTCGGCGGTGGCGGTGCGGCGCGCCTGCTGCGCCTCCAGCCGGGCGCTGCCTTCCTGCACCTGGCGCACCAGCCGCTCGCGGGTGGCATTCTGGTGCGCCATGCTCTGCTCGATGCGCGCGACCTCGGCCTGCGCCTGGTAATACGCCGCCTGCCGGGTGTTCAGCGCGTCCTGCCCGGCGAACTGGGTCTGGCGCGCGGTTTCCAGCAGCGATTCAATATGGCGCAGGCGCGCGGTTTCGGCTTCGAGTTTGGTTTCTGCTGCGCTCAGGTCCTTGTCGATGCGCGCGCGCTGCTGCGAGGCGTCGTGCTTGCGGGCAAACCACAGGCGATGCTGGGAAAACGTCAGGTCGGCCTGCAGCTGTTTGTAATGCTTGGCGACTTCGGCCTGCGCGGTGAGCTTTTCGACCTGGTGCTTGAGTTCGCGCTGGATGTCCTCGACGCGATTCATGTTGTCGCGCGCATCTTTCAGGCGGGATTCGGTTTCCTTGCGGCGCTCCTTGTATTTGGAGACGCCGGCCGCTTCTTCGAGGTAACCGCGCAGTTCTTCGGGCTTGGCCTCGATCAGCCGCGAAATCATGCCCTGCTCGATGATGGCGTAGGCGCGCGCGCCGACGCCGGTACCGAGGAACAGGTCGGCGACGTCGCGACGGCGCACCCGCAGGTTGTTGATGTAGAAAACGGAATCGCCGCTGCGTTCGAGCACGCGCTTGACCGCGATCTCGGCGTACTGCGACCACTGTCCGGCGGCGCGTCCAAGCTCGTTGTTGAACGCCAGTTCGACCGACGCCCGCGAAGCCGGCTTGCGCGACGCCGAGCCGTTGAAGATGACGTCCTGCATCGAGCCGCCGCGCAGATTCTTGGCCGACGATTCGCCGAGCACCCAGCGCACCGCGTCGATCACGTTCGACTTGCCGCAGCCGTTCGGCCCCACCACGCCGGTGAGCTGGGCGGGCACGGGAATCACGGTGGGATCGACGAAACTCTTGAAACCAGCCAGTTTGATGTGGGTTAAACGCAAGACAGCGGGACCTTGGGTTTTATAATGGGGTCGGTAAGCGCCTGATTATTGGGCGCGATTTTTGACCGCCATTCTACACCGAGCCCTTTTATGCCCTCCACACCCGTCAAGACCCTGGAAACCTTCCCCAATCCAAAACCTGAGCGCGACTTTCACATTCACATGGAAGTCCCTGAATTTACGTGTCTTTGCCCCAAGACCGGGCAACCGGATTTCGCCACGCTGATCCTCGACTACATCCCCGACAAGACCTGCGTCGAGCTCAAGAGCCTGAAGCTCTACATGTGGAGCTTCCGCGAGGAAGGCCACTTTCACGAAGACGTCACCAATCGGGTGCTCGACGATCTGGTGAAGGCGACCAAGCCCCGATTTATGAGATTGACCGCCAAGTTCTATGTGCGCGGCGGCATCTTCACCAATGTGGTGGCCGAACACCGCAAGAAAGGCTGGCAACCGGCGCCGCGCGTCGACCTCACGCAGTTCGACCACAACTCGAACACACGCGGATAATCCATTGTATTTTCTAGGGATTGACTTCGGGACATCGGGCGCACGCAGCTGCGTGATCAACGCCGAAGGCACGCTCATCGCCGAGGACAGCCGCGACTTCGGCACGCTGGAAGAATACGAGCGCGCCGGTATCTGGCGCGAGGCGCTGTGGGACCTGGTGGCGTCCCTGCCGCCGGCGATCCGCACGCAGTTGTCGGACATCGCGCTCGACGGTACTTCAGGCACGGTGATCGCCTGCGACGAGGCGCTCGATCCCCGCGCGCCGCCGCTGCTCTACAACGACGACCGCGCGGTGGAGGAAGCCGCGCTGATAGCCAAAACCGCCACGCCCGGCCACCCTGCCGCCGCGGTCACCTCGGGGCTGGCCAAGGTGCTGTGGCTGAAAAAGCGTCTCGGGCTGACCGGCGCGCGGCTGTATGTGAATCAGGCCGACTGGCTGTCCGGCCTGCTGACCGGCCGCGTCGGCATGACCGATTATCACAATGCCCTGAAAATGGGCCTCGACCTCGACACGCTGCAATGGCCGGCCTGGGTGGAATACCTGGCCGACATCGACTACCTGCCGGTGCCGGTCGCCCCCGGTTCGCCACTCGCCACGGTATCGCGCCCGCGTGCGCGCTATCTCGGCGTCAATCCCGGCTGCATGGTGCATGCCGGCACCACCGATTCCATCGCCGCATTTCTGGCGGCCGGCGTCAGCCACAGCGGCGAGGCGGTGACCTCGCTCGGCAGCACGCTGGTGCTGAAGCTCTTGTCCGATACCCGGGTGGAATCCACCGAGCACGGCGTTTACAGCCACTGGTTCGGCGAGCGCTGGCTGGCGGGCGGCGCCAGCAACGCCGGCGGCGCGGTGCTGCGGCAGTTTTTCGACGACCGCATGCTGGCGGCGCTCTCCGAGCAAATCGACCCGGAGGTGGCCAGCCCGCTCGACTACATGCCCTTGCCGAAAGCCGGCGAGCGGTTTCCGCTCAACGATCCCGCGCTGGCGCCGCGCCTGTCGCCGCGCCCGGCCGACGATGCCGAGTTCCTGCACGGCCTGCTGGAAAGCCTGGCCCGCATCGAAGCGCGCGGCTACGGCCTGCTGGCCGAACTGGGCGCCAGTCCCTTAAAGCAGGTTGAAACCGCCGGCGGCGGTGCCCGCAACCCGGTCTGGATGCGCATGCGCCAGCGCCTGCTCGGTGTGCCGGTGAGGCGCGCCGCCCACACCGAGGCCGCCTATGGTTGCGCCCTGCTGGCGCGCAACGGCCCGCAGTGTTTTGCTGCCCACCCGCCATTGCATGCCCCACAGGGGGAGAAGCCAGCGGCATACGACTAAAGTTGTATATCAATCGTTAAACCTGTGTTCTATGGTGGGGTGAGTCACCGTACCGCACAGAACAACGGCCTTGCTTGCCCCGTCCCGCGCTGCGGCGACCCACACCGGGGGGAGCACACAATGAAAATACGCAATCACCGTCTGGCACAGGACGACGGGTCTGCATTGGCCTATCTTGCCAGCCCGCATTCGGGCAGCAGCATTTCGCCCCGTTTTCTGGTCCTTCATTACACGGCTGGCAGCAGCGCGGCCGGAACGGTTTCCTGGTTCTGCAGCCCGGCCTCGCGCGTTTCCGCCCATCTGGTCATCGCACGCGACGGCACCATCACCCAGATGGTGCCGTTCAATCGTGAAGCCTGGCATGCCGGCCAGTCGCGCTGGGGCAACCTGTCCGGGCTCAACCACCACAGCATCGGCATCGAACTCGACAATGCCGGCTGCCTGATCAACAGCGGTGGCAAATGGGTCTCCCCGCTCACCCGCCGCAGTTATTCCGAGCGCGACGTCACGGTCGCCTGCCACAAGAACGATCCGCCCGGCACCCTGCCCTGCGGCTGGCATGCCTATACCCACGAACAGATCGAAGCCACGCTCGAATGCGGCATGGCGCTGGTCACGCATTACGGCCTGGACGACGTGCTGGGGCACGACGACATCGCGCCCGGGCGCAAGCGCGACCCGGGGCCGGATTTCCCGCTCGAATCGGTTCGCGCGCGCCTGCTGGGACGGGGCGACGACCATCCCGAACGCTATCGCACCACCGCCCGGCTGTATGTGAGAAGCGGCGCGGGTCCGCAGTTCGCTGCGCTGCCGGGGACGCCGCTGCCGCCCCACACCGAGGTCGAGGTGCTGGCAAAACAGGGCCTGTGGTGGCAGGTCGATGTCATCGGCGAAGTCAACGGCGTGATGGACATCGTCGGCTGGTGCCACAGCAAATATCTGGAAACGGTTCGTGGCTGACGCGCCGACCTCGCTCGACTGGGAGCATGTCCACGCGCAGGAGCGCGCAGCCATCCGCGAGCCCGATGGCTACCACGACGGCCCCGACCGCCCGTTGACGGGGCTGGCGTTTTCCGGCGGCGGCATCCGCAGTGCCACGTTCAATCTGGGCATCACCCAGGCGCTGGCCGAGCTCAGGTTGCTGCGCCAGTTCGATTACCTGTCGTGCGTGTCGGGCGGCGGTTACATCGGCGGCTGGCTGTCGGCCTTCATCCACCTCAAGTGCAACGGCCGCGTCGAGGACGCCGAGCCGCTGCTGCAGAGCGGCGGCAACGAACATTCCGCGATCCGCTTCCTGCGCAGCTACAGCAATTACCTCACGCCCCAGGCCAGCTTTCTTTCCGCCGACACGCTGACCGCGGTGGCCACCTACCTGCGCAACCTCTACCTCAACCTCACCCTGTTAATCCTGGCACTCGGCGGCTTGCTGCTGCTGCCGCGTCTGCTGGTGTGGTTTGCCCGCTGGCTCACCGGCTGGGAAGGGGTTCACGCCGCTGCCGACGCCAGGCTGCTGCCGCTGTTTGGGGGCGGCATCCTGTTCATCGTCATGGCCATGCTGTTCATCGGCCTCAACCTGGGCAGCCGCGGCGCATTCAAAAGCAGGCCGTTCTACACCCGCCAGGCCGGTGTGCTGACCCTGGTGGTGATCCCCGCGTTGCTGTCAGCCTGGCTCATTGCCTATGGCTTTTATGCCGGCGCAGAACGCCTGGACCGGATTTCGCTCGGCGGCTGGGTGCTGTGGGGCATGCTGGTCTATGTGCCGCCCTGGCTGGTGGGCTGGGCGCTGGGCCGGTTTCTCGGCCGCCGCATGTTCGATCAGCCGCAGTTCTCTCCCGGCCGCATCGTTGCCATGGCCGGCTACGCCCTACTGGCGGGCGCACTGGGCGGCCTGCTGTTCGCGGCGTTTGCCGAAGTGACGCAATGGTTCCGGCAGGTGGGCAAGGGCTACAGCGGATCGTGGATCGCCTCGGCGCTGGCCACCGCCCTGCTGCTCAAATTCTATTCGCTCACCGTGGTGGGGCATATCGGGCTGATGGGGCGATATTTCTCGCACGACTCGCGCGAATGGTGGTCACGCCTGGGCGGCTGGGTGTTGCTGGCTTCGCTGGTGTGGGCGGCCCTGTTCAGCATCGTCTTCATCGCACCGGCCTTCTTCCGCTGGGCCCCGGAGGCCTTCGTCGCCGCGGGCGGACTGACCTGGGTGCTGTCGACGATCACCGGCGTGCTCCTCGGCCGCGGCGGAAAAACCGCGGGCGACACCCGCAACACCTGGCGCGATCGCGCCGCCCAGGCGATGCCCTATGTCTTCATCATCGGCCTGCTGGGCCTGCTCTCATTCGGCCTGCACCAGCTGTTGATGCTGCCGGTGTTCTGCAACGGGTGCGAAGACCATGCCCGGACTTCCAACCAGTTCATGTCCGTGCTCTACCAGGAGTCCGACAATTTCCAGCGCGCCGATATTGTCTGGGTGGCGATCCTGTGTATCGGCAGTCTCGCGGCCGCCGCCGCGCTGGCGTGGCGCATCGACGTCAACCTGTTCTCGATCTATCACTTCTACCGCCAGCGCCTGGTGCGCTGCTATCTCGGCGCCTCGCGCTGCAAGCTGCGCGTGCCGCACCCGTTCACCGGCTTCGACCCGCGCGACGACCTCAAGCTGTCAAATCTCTGCTGCATGCCGCTCGGCAAGCCGCAATGCCAGCGCCCCTACCCGATCCACAACACCGCGATGAACCTGGTCGCCGGCAAGCAGCTCGCGTGGCAGGAACGACGCGCCGCCGCGTTCGCCTTCACCCCCATGGCCTCAGGCTACAGCTTCACCCTGCCCGACGAAAAGGGCCAGCTGCTGAGCCATTACCGCCCCACGTCGCACTACATGGAAGGCGTGTGGATGGGCTCGGCGATGGCGATCTCGGGCGCGGCTGCCTGCCCCAACATGGGCTATCACAGTTCACCGGCGCTGACCTTCCTGATGACCGTGTTCAACGTTCGCCTCGGCCACTGGAGCCCCAACCCGGCCAACGAAAACCACTGGACGAAACACGATCCGCCATTCGGCGGCATCTACCTGCTGAGCGAACTGTTCGGCCGCACCCAGCACAGTTCGCCGTTCGTCTACCTGTCCGATGGGGGGCACTTCGAGAACCTCGGCATCTACGAACTGGTGCGGCGGCACTGCAGCTGCATCGTCGCCATCGATGCCGGCGAGGACGGCAACAGCCATTTCGAGGATCTCGGCAACGCCATCCGCAAGTGCTACGCCGACTTCGGCGTGGTCATCGACATCCATGCCGAGGACCTGGAGAACGGCTATTCCGCGGTTGGCCGGGTGATCTACCCGCCTCGCGAGGGGGCTTCGGAACAGCCGCCCGAAGGCTGCCTGATCTACCTCAAGCCGCGCCTCACCGGCAGCGAGCCCGCCGACCTGCTGAACTACAAGTGCACTCATCCCGGGTTTCCGCACGAGTCCACGGCCGACCAGTGGTTCGACGAATCGCAGTTCGAGAGCTACCGCAAGCTGGGACATCACATCGGCAAAGCCGTGTTCGAGGCGGCGCTGATCGAGGCCACGCAGCGTCAGGACATGGCCGGCGACAGCGGACCGGTCCTGCCGTGGATCTGCGAAATCCTGCGCGAACGGCGCGATGAGCCGGCTTGAAAGCACCGCATCCTTGACTAAGGTTCAGGACGGTCTGTCCTGCGCACCGGAGAGCAGCATGAAAAAATCGATCTGGCTTGGCGTTTTCAGTGTTTCCTCCCTTGCCCTGTTCGCCTGGCTCACCCCGCAGCCCGAAACCGCGCGTGCCATCCTGCCGCCCACATCCGGCATGGTGCAAAGCACACCTGCCGCCAGCGAAACCGATCCGCTCTCACCCGCCATGCCGGATGCGGCAACGCCGTATGGTGATGCCGGTTTCCACGAAGCCGAGACGGGCCTGTCGCCGTCCGCCCGTTCCGGGCGCGAAATCTGGTTCAAGGCCACTGCCGGCAACGCGCGTTTCCACACCTACACCTTCCAGCAGCGCATCACCGCCTTGATCGACTGGTACAGCGTGCTGCGCGGCGACGCCCGCGACACCCGCTTCAAGACCTGGGGACTGATCAACGACCCCGGCTGCTGCAAACCGGGCTCAGACGGCTGCCCGGCCAAAAGCGTCGAGGAGACCTACGGCTTCGACTGGTGCCCGGGCGACCAGACCCTGCTGAAATTCGTCGGCAAACCCGGTTACCGCGACCCGGCGTGCGACTTCAAGGACGCCAGCGCCGCCGCGGGCGATCCCGATGGCCATCAAACCGGCCGCGAGGACAGCTGCAACCTCGCGTTCGGCACCTCCACCGGCGCGCTCGGCTTCCGCAAATTCCCCAATCCGCGTTTCGATGCGGCGGTGTGGAAGCAGGTCAACGGCCACCTCGGCAGCTGGGAAGGCTACAACCGCAAGCTGTCGAACGACCCTGCCCGCGCTGATTTCAAAATGCGCAAACTGGCCGACGCCTCGGTAGAACCGCCCTTCCTGATCGGCACCGCCTGCGCCTCGTGCCATGTCGCCTTCAATCCGGCCAAACCGCCGGCGGACCCCGAACACCCGCAATGGGAAAACCTCTCCGGCCTGGTCGGCAACCAATACATCCGCGTGTCCGAAATCCTCATTTCCGGCATGCCGCACGACGATCTGCTGTGGCAGATTTTCGCCCACGCGCGCCCCGGCACCTCGGACACCTCGGCGATTCCCAACGACCAGGTCAACAACGCCGGCACCATCAACGCGCTGATCAACACCGCGCAACGCCCAACCTTTGCCGGCGAAAAGGTCAATCGCTGGCGCAAGGTGGCGGCGTGCCCGGCCGGCGCCAAGGGCCCGGATCAATCGGCTAGCGCGGCCTGCTGGTGCGAACCCGGCAAGCCCGGCAAGTGCTGGGAAAAAAGCCTGAAAGCCGAAACGGTGCACCACATCCTCAAGGGCGGCGGCGACTCGATCGGTGCGCTCGGCGCGATCCAGCGCGTCTACTTCAACATCGGTTCGTGCGCCGAGCAGTGCTGGGTCAACCACCTCACCGACCTGCGCCAGCTCGACCCGCAGGCACGCAACTTCGGCCAGACGCCGTTCGACATCGGCCAGTGCCGGCGCGACTGTCCCAACTTCCGCGCCATCGAGGACCGCCTGCCGAACATCCTCGACTTCTTCCTCACCGCGCCCGAAGGCCATGCAAAAGACCTCGTCGAGGCGCGCGCCAACCAGCAGGGCACACCTTACGTTCAGGCGGATCTGGTGCGCGACCTCGAAGGCCATTTCGGCAAGGCTGCGATCTCGCGCGGCCAGCAGGTGTTCGTCGCCAACTGCGCGCGCTGCCATTCCAGCGGCAAGCCGCCATTCGAAACAGTCGACTTCCGCGCCCTCGACAACAGGACCGGCCTGCGCGCCGACTGGCTGGGCAACGACGTGCCGACGCCGGTCACCGAAATCGGCACCACCCGCTGCCGCTCGCTGCATTCCAACCATCTGCGCGGCCACGTCTGGGAACAGTTTGCCGACGAGGACTACCACGCGCGCAAGACCGTGTCCGGCATCCTCGAACCGCACGACGGCGGACGCGGCTATTACCGCAACGTCTCGCTGGTGAACCTGTGGGCGCATGCGCCCTTCCTGCACAACAACTCGGTCGGCCCGGAACTGTGCGGCTGGGGCGGCGACAAGGCGAATCCCTACGAACTGTATCGCTCCAGCTACGTCGACACCTCGAAACCAGGCAACCCGCCGCTGGCCAGGGACAAGCAGCCGGCGTGCTGGGCCTACGATCCCTCGGTCGACGGCCGCTTCAAGCTCTACGTCGCCTCGATGCAGGATCTGCTGAACCCGGCCAGGCGTATCCCCAAAGCGACCAAGGTCGACCAGGACATCGTGCTCGACATCGGCCCGCGCATCTTCGACGGCAAGCAGGAGAAACGCCTGGCCGGCTTCACCGTGCGGGTGCCGGCCGGCGCCACCGCGGGCAATGTCGGCAACTTCCGCCACAAGGATTTCATCGTCGATCTGGTGCACGCGAAATTGAAGCCGAAGGAGCTCGAAGCGCGGCTCGCCACCGTGTTGCCTGCCAGTGACGCCAAAAAGCTCGCGGCCGAGATGCAGGCAATCGGCAAGGCCATCGTCTCCGACCCCGACCGCCTGGTCGACGTGGTGAAAGAGGCGCGCGCCCGTACCCCGGCGCTGTGGCAGGTCTATTCGTCCTGCAGCGCAGAGATCGAGAACGACGGTCATCGCTTCGGCGAGGACCTCAGCGATGCCGACAAAAACGCACTGATCGCCTTTTTGGCGACGCTGTAAGGGAGATCGCCATGCATGCTCCACTTCGAGAAGAACACACACCCGACCCCCTGTGCTGCGGCTGCGGCCTCAGGCCGCGCCGCATCAACCCAAGCAATGATGGGCTGCGCTTGGCCATCGTCGTGCTGTTTCTGCTGCCAGCAGTCCTGGGCCTGTCAGGATGCGACCGGATCCAGGGCTGGTTCGCCGGCAAACCCGACATCGCTTTCGCCCCCTACGGCGACACCTACGCCAGCAAGCCCGATTTCGCGCAGGTCGAATACGCATACCCCATCCCGCGGCAGGAACTCGTCAAGGTCACCCCCCCATACCTGGCCGGGCTCAATCAGGAAGAGCTCGACCAGCTGTATGCGCGCCTCGGTTCCGGACCGATCCCCAACGGCGCGTTTGACGGCGAAATCGTGTTCCCGCGCGGCAGCTCCGGCAAGCTGCGCGCCGCCGAAATCATCGGCGGGCTCAAGGGACTGGGGGTGAACTTCAAGGGGAAAATGCTCGAGACCGCAGGCGAAACCCTGTGGAAAGGCAAGGTGTTCTACCGCGATCAAAAAGTCCTGCGCAACCGCATCCAGGATCTCGCCGCGCTGCGCCCGGTGATCGGCCCCGGCGACATTCCCAAGATCGACGTTGACGGTAAGGACGCCTGGCTGCTGTTCCCCGCCAAGCTCTACTGCGGACAGAGCCTGATCGACTCGCGCCGCGAATCCATCATCATCGACTACGCCTTCACTGACGAACTGCATGGCTACCGCGAAAACCCCGACTTTCTCGCCGGCCGGCGCGGACTCAAGGTGCGCGACGAAATCCGCATGGTGCGGCCCGGCCTCTATCTCGGCCGTGCCTACATGGATCACGCCTTCATTCTCAACTTCGTGCTCTACAGCAAGGACCTCGACCACGCAGGCCGCGCCGAGTTCGAGATCGGTCAGATCAAGGACGATTGCTGGAGCGGCACGCAGAAGCGTGTGGTCGCCAGTCGCTGAGGACACTGCATGCAAACGCTTGCCGACATCGACTTTGTCTCGCTCACCCAGCGGCCATTCCATCCCTCGCCGGCAGCCTGGGAAGACCAGGTGTTTTATTTTTTTCTGCTGGATCGCTTTTCCGACGGCAACGAGGCGGGGTATCGCGACAACTCGGGCCACCTGGCGATGGGCGGCTCCACGCCCTTGCTGCAAGCCGCCGACCACGGCAACACGCTCGGCGCCGAAGCTGACGCGGCGAGCTGGCGCGATGCGGGCGCACGTTTTGTCGGCGGCACCCTGCGCGGCGCGATGAGCAAGATCGGCTACCTGAAGCGGCTCGGTGTCAGTGCGCTGTGGGTCAGCCCGGTGTTCAAGCAGCCCCCATGGAGCGACGCCTACCACGGCTACGGGGTACAGGATTTCCTCGCCATCGACCCGCGTTTCGGCAGCCGCGAAGACCTGCGCGAACTGGTCGCCACGGCGCATGCGCAGGGCATCCATGTGATCCTCGACGTGATCCTCAACCATGCCGGACCGGTGTTCAGCTACGCCGCCGACCGCTACCCGACCGAGCACGGCATGGACCCGCGCTGGGACGGCCGCCCCTACCCGGTCGCAGGCTGGAACGACGCCACCGGCCAGCCCAGCCTGCCGTACGGCCAGCCGGTGAGCGACCCTGACGCTGCCGTGTGGCCACGTGAACTGCAAGCCGCCGACAATTTCTCGCGGCGCGGCCGCATCAACAACTGGGACTGGTATCCGGAATTCATCGAAGGCGATTTCCTCGACCTGAAAGAAATCCGGCTCGGTGACGGCGTGGTCGACCATTACCGCGTCTCGCCCGCGCTGAAAACGCTCACCCGCGCCTATCAGTACTGGATCGCCTATGCCGACCTCGACGGCTTCCGGGTCGACACGGTCAAGCACATGGACCCCGGCGCGACCCGCTATTTCACCGCCTGCATCCACGAGTTCGCGCAATCGATCGGCAAGGAGCAGTTCACCCTGATCGGCGAAATCACCGGCGGCCGCGGCAACGCCTTCGCCCTGCGCGAAACCACCGGACTCGACGCCGCGCTCGGCATCGACGACATCCCCGACAAGCTCGAATACCTGGTCAAGGGGCGGCGAAACCCAGCGGAATACTTCGACCTGTTCCGCAACTCGTTCGACATCGGCAAGGATTCGCACACCTGGTTCCGCGACAAGGTCGTCACGCTCTACGACGATCACGACCAGGTGCGCAAGGGTGACAACAAGGCACGTTTTTGCGCCGGCGGTGGAACGCTTCTCGCCGTCAACGCGCTGGCGCTGAACGCACTGACGCTCGGCATTCCCTGTATTTACTATGGTTCTGAACAGGGGCTCGACGGTGAAGGCGGCAACGACCGCTACCTCCGCGAGGCGATGTTCGGTGGCGACTTTGGCGCCTTCCGCTCGCGCGGCCGTCACTGCTTCGATGAAAACCACCCGATCTATGTCGCGCTTGCGCGCCTGCTCGCCGTGCGCAGGCAGCACCTAGCGCTGCGCCGCGGCCGCCAGTATCTGCGCGCGATTTCCGGCAACGGCCACGATTTTGGCGAGCCGCGCATGATCGGCGGCGAACTGCGCTCGGTGGTGGCGTGGTCGCGGCTGTTCACCGACCGCGAATGGCTGTGTGCGATCAACACCGACGACACCAGCGAACAGGCCGCCTGGGTGGGGCTGGACCACGACCTGAGTCCGCTCGGCCACGCCCTGGTCTGCCTGTATTGCAGTGATCCGGCCCGGATAGGCAGCAGGCTGGAAGTCGCGTCACCGCATCCCGACTGGCATGCCGTGTGGCTTGCCTTGCCTGCCGCAGGCTGTGCGGTGTACGGGCCGGCAGACTGATGCGCCATGCGCCGCGCATCCTGCCCCTGCAGACGGTGCTCGCCATGTGCCTGATGATGTCCCCGCTCCCGAGCCTGTCCGAGCAGGCGCAGGCGGATCTGCCGCCGGTCGGGCGCTCGCGCTTCGACCTGCTGGTCGGCAACACTCCGGTGCCGTACCCGTTTCCCCGGCTGGTAAACCTGATCAACCGCCAGATGCAGACCGATGCCGGCGGCCTGCCACCGCTCAAGGTCACACTGATCCCGCTCGGCCGCTCGCTGCAGCGTGAGGCTGGGGCACCGGATTACTTCCACTTTCCGCGCGTGGTCGCCGCCGCAGACGGCACCAGCAAGCCCGGCATCCTGCCCCTGAAAGACCGGCTGTTCCTTGGCTTCCACGAAAAAGGGGGCGTGATCGAGGTCATCAGCTACAACGATGTCGCCGGCCGCTTCGAATTCCAGGTGGTGCGGGATTACCGCAAGGACAAAACGCCGCAAGTGTTCTACGCGCGGCGCAGCCTGTGCCTCGCCTGCCACCAGAACGCCGCACCCATTTTTGCCCGTCCGCTGTGGGACGAAACGCCGGCCAACCCGGCGATTGCCGCCCGCCTGCGCGACGCGCGAAGCGATTTCTATCAGGTCAGGCTGACGGGCACCGACATCGCGTATTTCATCGATACCGCGACCGACCGTGCCAATCTGTTTTCGGTCTGGCAGACGCTGTGGCAGACAGGCTGCGGTCAGGCAGCAACCGGCGACCGCTGCCGCATGCAGGCCTTCGCCGCGGCACTCGACTATGCGCGTAGCGGCACGCTGCCCGCGCCGGGCACACTGCCGGCACTGGATCCTGGCTGGAAAAGCCGCTGGCCGCATGGCCTTGCCATTCCCAATCCCGACCTGCCCAACCGCGATCCGCTCGCCGCTTTGCAGGACCCGGCCAACGATCCGCTGCTGCTGCGCCCGCCGCTCGAAAACTGGCATGCACCGGACAAGACCGCCTTCGTCGTCGGGCTGGCCGGCATGCTCGACGCCCATGCCGTGAAGCAGTTGAAAGCAGCCGACCTGTCCGCCCCACTCGAGCGCCTGCGCACGCGCGGTGCACTGGCCGCCCGCCCGTTCGCCCACGATCTGCTGAACACCCTGCTGGCCGAACTGGGCACGCCACGCAGAATCCGTCCGCTCAGCCTGTCGCCCGCACGCATGGAACCTGCTTCGGCCGCCGCCGAAGCCGGCCCATTCGTCGCGCCTTTCCGCACCCACTGCGCCAGCTGCCACGACACCACGCTGCCGCATCCGCCCAACTTCCTGCGTGGCAGCCCGGCCGAGGTGGAGGCCAAACTCGAACACTGCGCGCCGCGCATGTTTGTCCGCCTGAGCATGGCGAGCGTCCCAGAAGCCAAGCGCAGCAAGCCGCCGATGCCGCCGGCCGCAGCGCTCGCCAGCCGCGGCATCGATCCCGCGCACTGGGCAGCATCGCCCGAGCTCGCGGTGCTGAAACGGCTTGTCGCCAGCCGCCTGCGCGGCCAGGATCCGGCCAGCCTGCTGCGCCAGCCCTATGCGCAGCTGCGTCCCTGCCTGCCGCCGTCCGGTTATGCGGAGCGCGCGCAATGAGCCCGTCCGAAGCCCGCTGTTCCGGCTGCCGCTTCTTCCTGTGGGCGCTGCTGGTTCTGCTCGCGCTCGCTGCGCTCGGCGCGGCGATACGCTTTCTGTCCGACCGCCCGGTCACCTACGCCGACCCGGTCGAGCACTTCAAATACGGCTCCACCGGTGGCGAGCGCAACATGGGTTTCCCCTACTGGCTGTGGCAGGTGCTGCCCGAGGTGTGCCCCGACCTGCTGCCGGGCAAGGGCTATGCCTCGCTCGGTTTCATCTTTGAACAGGGACGCGACCTGCCGGTGGGCATGTCGAAACGCCGGCATATGGGCATCGACCGCGTATTCCTCAACTGCGCGGTGTGCCACACCGCCACCGTGCGCACCTCGCCCAACGCCCAGCCGATGCTGGTTGTCGGCATGCCCGCCAATCAACTCGACCTGATGCGCTTCCAGAAATTCGTCCAAGCCTGCGTCAACGACCGCCGCTTCACCCCCGCGCAGGTGGTGCCGCGCATCGAGGAACAGGCCGGCGGCCTCGGCCTGCTCGACCAGTGGCTGGTCTATCCGCTCGGCGTCCACCTGATGCGCGACGGCGTCGCCGGCCTGCTCGGGCGCCTGCGTTTCATCCATCAGCAGGCCGACTGGGGACCCGGGCGGGTCGACACGTTCAACTCGGCCAAGGCCATTTTCGGTGTGCCGTTCGAGCTGTTGCCGAAGGAAGAACTGGTCGGCGTATCGGACTTCCCGGCGATCTGGAACCAGGCCAAGAAACAGGGCATGCAGTTGCACTGGGACGGCAACAACAGCCGCGTCGAGGAACGCAACCTGTCGGCCGCGTTCGGCACCGGCGCGACGCCGAAGCTGATCGACCACGCCGCGATCGCCCGCATCGAGGCCTGGATCGCCACCGCCGTGCCGCCCGTATTCGAAAAATACTACCCCGTCGACCGCACGCTCGCCGCGCGCGGCAAGGCGCTCTACCAGAAGACCTGCGCTGCCTGCCACGGCCAGAGCGGCAGCGACTTTTCCGGCGAGTATGTCGGCACGGTCACGCCGATCGGCGAGATCGGCACCGACCGCGGACGTCTCGATTCCTACACCCTGCAACTCGCGCAGAACCAGGGCATGCTGTACTCGGCCGACCCGGACCGCCGCTTCCGTCATTTCCGCAAGACATACGGCTACGCCAATGCCCCGCTCGACGGTATCTGGCTGCGCGCACCCTACCTGCACAACGGTTCGGTGCCCACGCTGTGGGACCTGCTGCAGCCTGCTGCGCAGCGGCCGAAGATGTTCTACCGCGGCAACGACCTGTACGACCCCAGGCATCTCGGCTTCGTCGCCGACCCGCCCGCCGCCAACGACAGGCCCCTGTTCGCCTTCGACACCACGCTGCCCGGCAACGGCAATGCCGGCCACGAAGGTGCGGCCTACGGCACCACGCTGCCGGACGCCGACAAGTGGGCGCTGCTGGAATACCTGAAGACATTCTGAGGATGACGCCATGAATACGCCTTGCCGATGCTGCCGCTGGCTGAAAGTCGCCGCCGTCTTTGTGCTCATCCTCGGCGCCGTGCTCGCATTCGTCGGCTGGGACCGTTTCCTGCGCGACCACGGCGCGGCTGAGTTCGACAACCCGGACGACCGCTTCAAGTACGGCTCCATCGGCGCGGAGAACGACGCCGGCATCCCCTACTGGATTTTCTACGTGCTGCCGCGCGTCTTTCCCGACAAACTGCCCAAGCCCGGCATCGGCTACGCCAGTTTCGGCGTGGTGTGGGAACAGGGCCAGGAACTGCCGGTGGGGTTTTCCAAGCGTCGCATCGGCTTCGACCGCGTCGCCAACACCTGCGCCTCCTGCCATGTGGCGAGCTATCGCACGCAGCCCGACGAGACGCCGACGCTGGTGGTCACCGGTCCCAACCATACGCTCGACCTCGAAGCCTTCTTTCGATTTTTAGTCGACTGCGCCAAGGATCCGCGCTTCAACGCCGACACCCTGATGGCCGAAATCAACCTCGCCGCCGACCTCGATTTCATCGACCGGATGGCCTATCGCTATCTGATCATCCCGATCACCAAGAAGCGCCTGGCCGAGCGCGAGGACCAGTTCAAATGGATCTACCGCCACGACTTTCCCGAATGGGGACGCGGGCGCGACGACGCGATGAACCTGACCAAATATTTCATGATCCGCTGGCCGATGGACGACAGCTTCGGCCCGACCGACATGCCATCGATCTGGAACCTGAAGAAATACCAGCCGAAAAAGGGCCACCGCATGAACTTCGCCGGCGACTCGCACGACCCGTATTCGGTCGTCATCGATTCGGCGCTGGGGCTGATGGGCGCGGAGCCGAAGGACAAGAGCGATTTCCTCGGCCAGATCGGCTGGCTGGTCGACTACCTGAAGAACAAGCCCGCGCCGAAGTATCCCTTCCCTATCGACGCCACCCGCGCGGCACAGGGCAAGGCCGTGTTCGACGCCCACTGCGCCGCCTGTCACGCCAGCGCGCGCACCGGCACCATCGTTCCGCTTGCCGAAATCGGCACCGACCGCGGCCGCATCGACACCTGGGGCAAGCAGGCGGCGATCGAGGCCAACAAGGTCGTCAGCGACATGGGCATCCAGCGCAAAGGACTAGTCGAAGCCCCGCTGACGGGTTATGTCGCGCAGTTCCTCGACGGCATCTGGCTGCGCGCGCCCTACCTGCACAACGGCTCGGTGCCGAGCCTCGCCGATCTGCTGATGCCGCCCGCACAACGGCCACAAAGCTTCTGGCGCGGCTACGACGTCTACGACCCGGTGCACGTCGGCTTCGTCGTGCAGGGCCCGGCGGCCGAACGCGCGGGCACGTTACTCGACACGCGGCTGCGCGGCAACAGCAATCAGGGCCACGACTTCGGCACGGCCCTGCAGGCCCCGGACCAGGCCGCATTGCTGGAATACCTGAAAACCCTCTGACCCCGAAAGCCTTTACGAAAGGAAGTCGCATGGCCCTCAAGCCCCCCCGCACGCAGTCCGAACCACCGCTCAAAACCAGCGCTGAAAAGGCCACCGGCCAGCGGCTCGACGCCTTTCCCGACCGCATCGACCTGCGCGACTGGTTTTACCAGCCTGCGCTGATGTCACTGCCCGATTCGCTGGTGAGTTGCGCCTTCATCAAGCCGGCGATGATTCTCGACCAGGGCAAGGAAGGTGCCTGCACCGGCTTTGCGCTGGCGGCCGTGGTGAACTTCCTGCGCGCCAAGCAAAAACGGACCGCCGTCGTCAGCCCGCGCATGCTCTACGAACTGGCGCGGCGCTACGACGAATGGCCGGGCGAGGCCTACGAAGGCTCCTCCGCACGCGGGGCGATCAAGGCCTGGTCCAAGCACGGCGTGTGTCTGCGTTCGGCATGGAAAGACGACCAGCACGGCATCACCCACATGAGCGACGCCATCATCCAGCAAGCGATGGCGTCGCCGGGCGGCGCGTATTACCGCATCCGCCCCTACAACGTGCGCGACATGCATACCGCGCTGAGCGAAACCGGCATTCTCTATGCCACCCTGATGGTGCATTCGGGCTGGGCCGCTCCGGGTGGCAGTAAGGGCGACAAGCCAGTGCCGGTCAGCTATGTGCACCGCGGCCGCAAGATCACGCTCAAGCTGCCGGTGATCAAACGCAGCGGCAGCGCAGACGGCGGCCACGCCATTGCCCTCGTCGGCTACACCCCGCAGGGTTTCATCATCCAGAATTCCTGGGGGCCGGGCTGGGGGGCCGGCGGCTTTGCGCTGCTGCCCTATGAAGATTTTCTGATGCATGCCACCGACGTCTGGGTGGCGCAACTCGGCGTGCCGGTCATGATGGACCTGTGGGCGGACGACAAGTCCATCGACACCTCGGGCATCCAGCGCGCCAGCCGCACCATTCCACTGTCCGACATCCGGCCCTACGTCATCGACGTCGCCAACAACGGCGAACTGTCCGATTCCGGCGAGTACTGGACCACCGAGTCCGACATCGAACGGCTGTTCTGCGAAACCCTCCCCGCCAAAGCCCGAGGCTGGAAGAAGCGTCGCATCCTGCTGTACTTGCACGGCGGGCTCAACTCCGAATCCGCCTCGGCCAAGCGCATCGTCGCCATGCGCGACGTCATGCTGGAAAACGAGATTTACCCCCTGCACATCATGTGGGAGAGCGACTTCCTCTCCAGCGTCGCGGGCCTGTTCAAGGACCTGTTCACCGAGGCCGACAAGCTCGCCGGCGGCGGCTTCCTGGAAAACCTGACCGAGGCCAAGGACCGTGTGCTCGAACTCACGCTCGCCCGCGCCGGCTTCCGGCTGTGGGGCGAGATGAAGGAAAACGCCCGGCTGGCGTCCGACCACCCGCACAACATCGGCGCCATCCAGCTTGTCGCAAGCTACGTCGAACTGGCCAAGAAGAAACTGGCCAGTCACGACAAGGCTGGCTGGGAGCTGCACATCGTCGGCCATTCGGCGGGCAGCATCTTCGCCGCCCACGCCATGCCGCTGCTGGCGAACCTGGGCATACCGCTGAAGAGTGTGCAGTTCCTCGCCCCCGCCATCCGCACCGACACTTTCAAGCAACTGCTGCTGCCCGGCCTGGAAGCTGGGCACATCCCGCTGCCGAGCCTCTACATCCTGTCGGACAAGCTGGAACGCGGTGACAGCGTGGGGCCCTACGGAAAATCCCTGCTCTACCTCGTCTCCAACGCCTTCGAGGGGATGCGCGAGGTGCCGATACTGGGGATGAAGGCCTGCATCGACGCCGACAAGACGCTCTCCAAGCTGTTTGATGGAAGCGTCGACGGCCGCCCTGCGCTGGTGGTCTCCGAGGGCATCCCGATCGATCCGGCCAAAGAAGCTGCCGCCATCAAGCTGGGCGCATCCATCAGCCACAGCCACGGCGGCTTCGACAACGACTGCGCCACCATGAATTCGGTGCTCACCCGCGTTCTGGGCACTGCGCCCAAGCGGCTGTTCACGTCGCGTGACCTGAAATACTGAACTCACGCAGCCGCTAGCCGCGCGCTGCGTTCAACCCAAAGGAGACATGCATCATGAATAGCCACGCCATCATTCACCGGTCATACCCGGCGGTCATGTTGCTTTCGTTGGGCCTGGCCAGCCCCGTCGCCCTCGCGCAAACGCCGATTCCCGAGCCGGCGCTGACGCAGACTTACGATGATGCGCAGCTCAAGTGGGGGCCTTGCCCGGCGTTCTTGCCAAAAGGATGTGCGATCGCCGTTCTTCACGGCGACCCGGCAAAAGACAACCTCGACGTGTTCTTCAAAGTACCCGGCGGATCGACCATCCCACTGCATTGGCATACCTCCGCAGAGCGCATGGTGCTGGTTGCCGGCGAGCTTCATGTCACCTATGACGGGCAGAAGATGGCCATACTCAGGCCGGGAACGTACGCATACGGCCCGGCCAAACGACCCCACGATGGCTACTGCGCCAGTAGCGAGCCGTGTGTCCTCTTCATTGCGTTCGAGTCGCCGTTAGACGCGGTGCCGGTTGTGAATACCGGCGGGAACGCAGCGAAGTAGCATCCTGAAAAACATCAGCCTGATGTAGAAATTCAGACTTGATCTGACAGCATGTGTGAGATTTTCTTTGTTCGGTAGGCTCAAATCGACCCTGAACGGCCTCCCAACAGCAGGTAAGCGACTGGCTGGTACAAAGGCAAGGAGCAGCCTCTCAAGAATAACCAGGCGCATTAATCTGCTCTGGGTTGCTACAAGCTGAACTGTCTAATCCAGGTTTCCATTTGTGCCACTTCACGCTGTAGCAGCACGGTATCCTGATATACATGCGCAATGACTGCAACGCCCTGCGCACGCCCCAACAAATGCAGGGCCAAAGCGATCGCTTCGTCGCTACTACTGCCCAGGGCGCGGAATTGCTCAACCAGCCAATCCTTGAACAGATCAAACAGCGCGCGTGCGGACCGTTGTAGTTCAGGTCTGTCCTTGCCCAGTTCTGTATTCAGCGTGCCAATGGGGCAACCATAGCGGGTCAACGCGGCCTGGCGCTCCGCAATCATGTGAACGAAGTCGATGAGGCGGTCGCGTGGATCCGCATGGCGCGCAGTCCATTCGGCCAGTAGTGCGCCGAATTCCTCCAGATGCCGGTCAATTACCGCCTTCAAGATGTCGTCCTTGGTCTTGAAGTAGTAATTGATATTGCCGCGATAGACCCCGACAGCATTGACGATGTCGGTGAACGAAGTACCGTCGTAGCCGCGTTCATAGAACAGTGACTTGGCGTGTTCCACAATCTCGGCACGGGTTTTATCGCCTTTGCTCAACATGGCACTGTGGTGGTGATGGAAAGCGGCAATGCTACGGCACCGGGGTGGTGGATGGCACGAAAATCCATCGGCTAGACGACCGGCCGCACCATCGCCATTGGCCGCGTCTGCCGCACTGCCATTTCTGCCATTTGCGTACGCACTGCTTCACGCCAGCCATGCACAGGACGGTAGCCCAGCAGGCGTTCGGCTTTGCTGTTATCGACACCAACTTCTTCGATCAGATGGATGATGCTGCGCGTTATCAATGGCTCCCAAGGCACGATTGGATGCAGCTTTTCCATCAGCAAGGCGAAGGGATAAGCAATTGCGAAAGGCACGCCGAAATGGGGTTTTGGCAGACCGAACTCATCATGCAGCAGCGTGATCACTTGACGCACGCTCGGCACTTCCGGTCCGACGATATTGAAGCCCTCATAGTCGGTTAGACCCGGTGCCGTGGCCGCCAGGGCAAATGCCTGGCCGATGTCGCGGCCGTCGATGATGGGTAGACTGGTCCGCCCGCCCGCCACCCAGGGCACCAAGTGGGTCTTCAAACGTGGCACTAGGATCGGCAATATGCCAAGGCCATAGCGCCGCCCAGCGAAAATGCCAAGGCGTAGGTTAATTACCTGGAAGCCCGGGGCAGCGGCTTTCCGCAACGCATTTTCGAGCGCAATGACATTGCCCAGATGCGGCCAGAAGGCACGTGGAATACCCTGACTCATCGGGTCGCCGGAATGCTGAGGCGCTGCTGCGCTGGTCGTACTGGTGTTGACGAAACGCTTCACTCCGGCAGCGCGCGCGGCTTCGATCAACGCCAAGCCAGGTTCCAGAAACAGATGCTGCGAATTCTCCGACTGACCCCACATCGAGGTCCACGCTGCCGCATGGCAGAGGACATCCACCCCTGCCACCACTGATTTCAAGTACCCCAGATCACGCAGGTCCCCCACCCGCACCTCGCCTGAGAAGGTACCTGCCAACTGGCCCGCATCGCGGCAAGCGGCGATCAAGCGTATATCTTCACGTTGCTCCAAAGCCTCCATAACATGACTACCGACAAAGCCATTTGCGCCCGTTACCAGAACCGTCTGTTGCATGATGCCCCCTTATTGAGATGATCGTCCAAATATAATTGGACAATTATCTAATTAAGTAAAGGGAATTCTGTGGCTGGGGGAACAAGGGATAGACCACGGTTTCTTGCAGCCATGAATACCGTCGCAGAAGTGTGATGGGCAAGTTACAAGAAGACAGCTTTGATCGGCAAACCGGACTGTCGCGATGGTTAGCCTGACCGTCTGTTCCTGGCCGGTTCCTGTCAGAGAAGCACAACCTGAACATGCACTGTCTGTCAGGTCAGGCCTGAACTACCCAATGAAATATCAGCATGGCCTGTCGATCAGCCAAGCTCGACAAACTCCAGGGTATTCGCATCCGGGTCGCGGCAGAACAACGCCGCGCGGCCGGATTGGCTCACGGTGTATTGAACGCCGGCCGCATCGAGCCGGCTTTTCAGCGCGGCCATATCGCGCACCGCCAGCGCGATATGATGATCGCGGCCGCCATGTGTGGGGCGCACGGAGGCGGCATCGGGGTTGGGCAAATTCATCAGGTGCAGCTGCTGGCCAGCGCCCAGTTCGTACCACTCGCCGGGGTAAGGCAGCGCGGGACGGTCCGGAATCCGCTTGAGCCCGAGCACCGATTCGTAAAAGCCTTTGGCGCGCGCCAGATCGGAAACCAGCAGGCCGGCGTGCAGCAAGGCCGCGATATGGATTGGGGACAGCTCAGACATTGCGTTTCGCTTTCGATTGATCGTCTTCCATATGACCGGAAAACAGGCTGGCCGTGATGATCATGGCAGCGCCGATCCATTCCTGCAGGCCCATCCGCTCGGCCGACAAAAAATACGCAGCGAGGGCGCCGACCACCAGTTCAAACAGGAAAATCACGATGGCCTGATTGGCCGGCACGCGCGCAAGGCCATATTGCACGGCGTAGGTCATGCTGCCGATCAGCAACGCCACGCCGATCAGCAGCAGCCAGGTGCGCGTTGCAGCGCTTGCCATGAAATCCAGTTCAGCCGGTTCCAGCAGCAGGGCGACCAGTGTCAGCACCACCACGCCTAGCCACACCGTGACCGCCTTGGCGCCTTGGGTCACGCCGTCGAGATGGCGGCTGATGACGTTGCTCGCCGCGAACGCCACCCCCGCCGACAGCGCCAGCCACTCTGCATGATTGGCAGGCAACGGCCATTCTCCGGGTTGCCACAGCATCGCCAACGCGCCGCCCGCTGCCAGTGCCATCACCGCCCAGCCAGAACGGTTGAGTTTTTCGTGCAGCAAAAAGCGCGAGAACAGAACGGTCCACAAAGGCGACAGATAAAACAGCAGCAGCACCCGCACCACCTCGCCTTCCAGCACTGCCAGCACGTAGGCCAGATTGGTCCAGCCCGCCGCCAGCCCCAGCGCTGACAGCCACAGCCATTTGCCGTTTGTCCCGAACGCGGCCTGACGCAGGGCGCGGCCATGCAGCCAGCCCATCAGCACCAGCGGAATGGCGTAGGAGAAAAACCCCGACGCGATGCCGCCCACCCCCGCCTCGTTCAGCAGGCGATAGGGATACCAGACCAGCCCCCACAGGGTGGCGGCGTAAACCAGGCTGGCGATAGCAAAAAGGCGTTGAGATGGCATGGGGCTTTATAATGTTGGGGTTTGCAATCTGCTGTTTCCAGGCCATTCAATGAATCCGCGTCTCGACCAACTCCACCCCTACCCGTTCCAGAAGCTGCGCGAACTGTTCGCCGGAGTGACGCCGAATCCCGACCTTTCGCCGATCAACCTGTCGATCGGCGAACCCAGGCATCCGACGCCGCAGTTCATCAAGGACGCGCTGGTTGAAGGCTTGGGCGGACTCTCGAATTATCCCATCACTCAGGGCTCGGATGCGCTGCGCGAGGCAATCGCCGCGTGGGCTGGGCGACGCTATGGCGTGAAGCTCGATCCGGCGACCGAAGTGCTGCCGGTGAACGGCTCGCGCGAAGCGCTGTTCGCGTTTGCCCAGGCCAGCGTCGACTCCAGCCGCCACGGCCGCCGTGTGGTCATCTCGCCGAATCCGTTTTATCAGATCTACGAAGGCGCCGCCCTGCTGGCGGGCGC
>JAHJRA010000028.1:0-31684 GCA_018831045.1 Gammaproteobacteria bacterium
AGCGTTTCAAGACCGAAATCATCTTCGACCAGATCCACACCGCCAAGCTGACCGAAAAGCCGTTCACCCTGATCGGCGATTCCGGCACCTACACCTGTGACGCACTGATCATCGCCACCGGCGCGTCGGCGATGTACCTGGGGCTGCCGTCCGAGCAGGCATTCATGGGCAAGGGCGTGTCGGGCTGCGCCACCTGCGACGGCTTCTTCTACAAAAATCAGGATGTCGCCGTCATCGGCGGCGGCAACACGGCGGTCGAGGAAGCGCTGTATCTGGCCAACATCGCGCGTCACGTCACGGTGGTGCATCGCCGCGACACCTTCAAGTCCGAGAAAATCCTGGTCGATCACCTGATGGAAAAGGTCAAGGAAGGCAAGATCACGCTCGAACTCGATCACACGCTGGACGAAGTGCTGGGAGACAAAACCGGCGTCACCGGCATGCGCATCAAGAGTACGAAGGATGACGGTGCGACCAAGGAGATCGCGCTCACCGGCGTCTTCATCGCCATTGGCCATAAGCCCAATACCGCCATCTTTGAAGGCCAGCTCACGCTTGAAGGCGGCTACATCGTCACCCAGAGCGGCAACAAGGGCAATGCTACGGCTACCAACATCGAAGGCGTGTTTGCCGCCGGCGACGTGCAGGATCACATCTATCGCCAGGCTGTGACCAGCGCCGGTACCGGCTGCATGGCCGCGCTCGACGCCGAGCGTTTCCTCGACGCACTCGGCAAGGCCTGACCGCCGCGCAGTATCAGCGGGTGTTGCGACATGAAGCGCGCCAGCAACAGCCCGCTTGCCGCCGCCTCGTTCGAGGCGCTGGCGCGCGTTCGCCGCAGCCTGCGCGAGCAGGCTAACATTGCGCCTGATCCCGCCCCGCAACCCACCCGACCCAAAGTATCCGGCCCGGCCGACGGCAAGTTGCTGTTTCGTCGCGCCGTTGCCGATGTGGTGCCGTTACCGCCCGGCAACCGCGCGAACCTGACGCAACAGCGCCCCAAGCCCATTCCTCGCCAACACTTGGCCGATGAAGCACAAGTGCTGGTCGATGCGCTGGCCGATCCGTGGGACTGGGATGCCGCGGTTGCGACTGGCGAAGAGTTGTTTTTTGCGCGCCCCGGCATTCCCACCGCCGCGATGCGCAAACTGCGGCGCGGCGGCTGGGTCATCAAAGGCGAGCTCGACCTGCACGGCCACAGCGGCGACGAGGCGCGCGTTGCGCTGGCGGCTTTTCTCAACCGCTGCATGCTCGAAGACCGGCGTTGCGTGCGCGTCATCCACGGCAAGGGTCATGGCTCGAAAAATCGCCTTCCTGTGCTGAAAAACAAGGTGCGCCACTGGCTGATGCAGCGCGAGGAAGTGCTTGCGTTCTGCCAGGCACGCACCGTCGATGGCGGCGCCGGCGCGGTCGTTGTGCTGCTCAAATCTTCCACCCGTTAACTCCTGCCCAGAAAGGCGAACCATGAGCGATCCCGTCATCTCCGACTTCGAACTTCCCGCCACCAGCAACACCACGTTCAAATTGAGCGATCACCGTGGCCAGAACGTCGTGGTGTACTTTTACCCCAAGGACAACACCTCGGGCTGCACGCTTGAAGGCCAGGAATTCCGTGATCTGTACGCAGATTTCGGCAAAGCCAACACGATGGTCGTCGGCATCTCGCGCGACAGTCTCAAATCACACGAAAGCTTCAAGGCTGAATACCAGTTCCCTTTCGAGTTGCTCGCCGACACCGAAGAGAAAGCCTGCGAACTGTTCGGCGTGATGAAGCTGAAAAATATGTACGGCAAGCAGGTGCGCGGCGTCGAGCGCAGCACCTTTGTGTTCGACGTCAATGGCAAGCTGGTGAAAAGCTGGCGCGGCCTGAAAGCGCCGGGGCATGCGGCCGAAGTGCTGGCGTTTGTGCAAACGCTCTAAGGCTGCTTAATCGCTTGAGTTCGACGGGGCGTCGTTGTCCGGCGCCGGAGTCGGGGCAAGCGACTTGAGCTTCAGGTGCAGCGCAGCCTTGGCGAGCAGGTGCGCGCTGACCGGTGCGGTGATGAAAAGAAACAGCGTGACCAGCACCTCGTGCAGGCTGACGCCTTCGTCGCGTACGCTGAAAAACACGGCAGATGCGATCAGCAGGCAGCCGACGCCCAGCGTGGTGGCCTTGGTCGGGCCGTGCAGGCGGGTGTAGAAATCGCGCAGGCGGGCCAGGCCGAGCGATCCGATGAAGGTGAAGATCGCGCCGGTGAGAATAAGAATGGAGAGCAGGATGTCGAGCATGGGTTCAGGCATTCACTCGATGATGTCGCCGCGCAGCAGATATTTGCATAGCGCCACGGTGCCGACGAATCCCATCATGGCGATCAGCAGTGCCGCCTCGAAATAGATGGCGCTGCCGAGATGGATGCCGAGCAGCACCAGCAGCGCGATGGTGTTCACGTACAGCGTGTCGAGTGCGAGGATGCGGTCGGGCGCGTCGGGGCCTTTAAGCAGCCGCCAGAAGCTCAGCAGGAAGGCCAGGCTGACCAGCGTGTAAGCGATCGGGATGACGATGTTCAGCATCATGCGTGGCTTTCTTCAAAAATCCGTTTCAGCGGGGCTTCGTAGCGCTGCTTGATTTCGGCGACCAGCGCGTCGGCGTCGTCGGTGTCCAGCGTGTGCACGATCAGCGTTTGCTTGTCCGCGCTTAGTCTTGTCGACACCGTGCCCGGCGTCAGTGAAATCGTATTGGCCAGCAGGCTGATGGCGAGGTCGGTTTTGAGCGCCAGCGGTACCGCGACGAATACCGGGCGCAGGCGCGCTGGCCCCAGCAGGATCAGGCGCGCGACGTGGAAGCTGCCGCGCACGATGTCGATGACGAGCACCACCAGGTAGCGCAGCAGGGTGAACGGATGGCGGATGCGGATCTGTTCCGGCCAGAAGCGCGAAGTGGCAAAGGGGATCAGCCAGCCGAGCAGGGCGCCCAGCACCAGGTGTCCGGTGGACAGCTGGTTGACCAGCAACAGCCACAAACAGGCGAGGGTGAGGCTCAGCAAGGGGTGCGGCAGCAGGCGTCTCATGGCGTCGCTCCCAGCACGGCTTCGATGTAAACCCGCGGTTGCAGCAATTGTGCCGCAGTGGCCGTGGCGTAGTCAGACAGCGGGCCCGCCCAGATCACCATGCCGATGAGCAATAGCAGCAGACCGGCCACGGGTGCCAGTGCGACAACGGTCGGTGCGGTTGCCTCGGAGGCGTCGTGTGCTTCAGAGGACTCCGCGCCGCTCCGTGCTGAAGCACGGATGGAGTTGGATGCGCCGTGCGTGTTGTAGAACAGCACGCTGCCGCTACGCGCGAGCGCGATCATGCCCATGAAGCCGGTTGCGAGCACCACGCCCCACACCCACGGCAGCAGCGGCGACGCCAGCGCTGCCTTCAACAGCATGAACTTGCCGAGAAAGCCCGACAGGGGCGGCAGCCCGGCGATGGCCACGGCGGCGATGAAAAACAGCCCGCCGAGCACGCGCGCGCCCGGCATGGCGGGGCCCGGCTCAAAGCGGTCGGCGAATTCGCCGCGCGCCCGGCCGATCGAGTCAGCCAACAGGAACAGGGCGGCCGCCGCGAAGACGGAGTGCGGCAGGTAATACAGGCCGGCGGCGATTGCATCGCGGGTGCCAAGGCCAAAGGCCAGCAGCAGCGTGCCGATCGAGGCCACCACCAGATAGGCAGTCTGTTGCCGCAGTGCGGTGCTGGCCACCACGCCGAGCATGCCGAGCGTCAGGGTGGCCAGCGCCAGAGGCGTCAGCCAGGCATCAAGCAGATTCGCGACTGCCCCGGCATCGTCACCAAACATCAGGTTATAGACGCGCAGAATGCTGTAGGCGCCGACCTTGGTCATGATGGCAAACAGGGCTGCAACCGGCGCGCTGGTGTGGGCGTAAGCGGCGGGCAGCCACAGATAAAGCGGCAACAACGCTGCTTTCAGCGCAAACACGCTGAACAGCAGCAGGCCGGCCGTTTCGATCAGGGCGAGATTGTCGGGCGCGGTATGCGCCAGCTTGACCGCAAGGTCGGCCATGTTGAGTGTGCCGGTGACCCCGTACAGGGTGCCGACGGCGAACAGGAACAGCGTCGAGCCGACCAGATTGATGACCACGAAATGCAGTCCGGCCTTGACCCGCAGGCGGCCGCCGCCGTGTAGCAGCAGGCCGTAGGAGGCGAGCAGCAGAATCTCGAAAAACACGAACAGGTTGAACAGGTCGCCCGTGAGGAAAGCCCCATTCAACCCGAACAGCTGCAACTGAAACAGCACGTGGAAATGTCTTCCTGTGGTGTCGCTCCCGCGCAATGCGTGCAGCAGGGCGAACAACGCGACCAGCGCAGTGGCCATGAGCATCCACGCAGCGAGACGGTCGGCCACCAGCACGATGCCGAACGGGGCGTTCCAATCACCCAGCTTGTAGACGAGCTGGGTGCCGTCGGCGGCACTGGCCAGCAGGGCGAGTGCCAGCGGCACCAGTGTCACCGCTGCAGCGAGGCTGATGCCGCGTTGCAGGCCTAATGGCGCTTTGCGCAGCGCCAGCAGCACGATGCCGGTGACCAGCGGCAGCAGCACGGGCAGGATCGGCAGATGTGACGACAGGCCATTCATCGTGGCATATCCTCGTCTGCGTGGACACCGTCGACGTGGTCGTTGCCGAGTTCGGCGCGCGCTTTGAGCGCCAGCACGATGACAAACGCGGTCATGCCGAAGCTGATGACGATGGCGGTGAGTACCAGCGCTTGCGGCAGCGGATCGGTATAAACGGTGGCGCTGGAAATCACCGGCGGTACGCCGATGGCAAGCCGACCCATGATGAACAGGAACAGGTTCACCGCATAGGACAACAGGGTGAGTCCCAGTACCACCGGAAAGGTGTGCCCGCGCAGCGCGAGGAATACCCCGCTGGCAGTGAGCACGCCAATGACGAGGGCGAGCAGCGCTTCCATCAGCGGGCCGCCTTTCGGATGCGGCTGTCGTGCAGCGCGCCGAGGTTGACCAGAATCAGCAGGGTGGCGCCAACGACGACGAGGAAGACGCCGAGGTCGAACGCCATTGCCGAGGCGAGTTCGAATTCACCCACCAGCGGCCAATTCAGATGACCGAAGGTGGACGTGAGGAAGGGAGAGCCGAAGGCCCAGCTTGCCAGCCCCGTCAGGGTAGCGAGCGCGAGGCCGGCCGCGATCAGCGGCTGGGTGGTGCTCGACAAGCGCTCGCGCATCCATGCGCCGCCGTGAGCAAGGTATTGCACGATCAGCGCCACCGCTGTGATCAGGCCCGCGATGAAGCCACCGCCCGGCTGGTTGTGGCCGCGCAACAGGATGAAAATGGCCACCAGCAGCGCCAGCGGCAGCAGCAGTCTGGAAAGCGACGCCATGATGGCTGGATGGGTGTCGCGGTCCCAGACCCGCCCGTCGACGTCGCGGTCGGGGGCGTCGAGGCGCAGGTTTTCCAGCAGGGCATAGATGCCGAGGCCAGCCAGCGCGAGCACGGTGATTTCGCCCAGTGTGTCGTAGCCGCGAAAATCGACCAGGATGACGTTGACCACGTTCTTGCCGCCGCCGCCCGGCACGCTGTTGGCGAGGTAGTAACCGGCGATGGTGTCGTACGGCCGGGTCATCACCGCCCATGCCAGCAGTGCAGCGCCGCTGCCGGCGACCAGTGCGATCACGCCGTCGCGCCAAACGCGCCCGAGGTCGCGCTCGGGCGCCTCATGTTGCGGCAGAAAATACAGCGCCAGCAGCAGCAGAACGATCGTGACGATCTCGACCGACAGCTGGGTCAGCGCGAGGTCGGGGGCGGAAAACTTGACGAAGGCGAGTGACACCACCAGCCCGACCACGCCGAGAGTGATGAGCGCAGTGAGGCGCTGACGATGCAGCCACACGGTGGTGAGGGAGGCGACGATGAGCGTGGCGCCAGCCAGCAGGCTCACCGCATCGAGCGGCAGACCGGTGCGGTTGCCCGCGAGCGGCGCATCGCTGCCAAGCCACGGCGTGAAACCCAGCACCAGTGCTGCGGTGAGAAACAGGAACACCTGCCGCTGCAACGAACCGGTGTCGATGCGTCGCGTGATCCAGCGCGCCAGGCCAACCAGGGCGTCGAGCAGCGCGTTGTAGAGCACCCGTGCGTCGAGGTGGTCGAGGCTGCGTTCGTGCAGGGCAAGCAGCGGGCGGCGCATCGCATAAATCAGAAGGCCGCCCGCCATCGCAGCCAGGCTCATCCCCAGCGCCGGGTTGAAACCATGCCACAACGCCAGATGATATTCGGGCAAGGGCGACTGCAAGGTGGCGGCAGCGGCCACTGCCAGCAAGGGTGCAACGGTGAATGCGGGCGCGATGCCGACCACCAGGCACAGCACTACCAGAATCTCCACCGGCACTTTCATCCAGCGCGGGGGCTCGTGCGGCGTTTTCGGCAGATTGACCGAGTTGCCGTTGAAGAACACGTCATGGATGAAACGGATCGAATAGGCCACGGCCAATGCCCCGGCAAGCGTCACCAGCATCGGTAGCAGCCAGCCCCAGCTATGACCGGCGGAAATATGCATGGCTTCGGTGAAGAACATTTCCTTGGAGAGAAAGCCGTTCATGAGCGGCACCCCGGCCATCGCGGCGGCGGCCACCATCGCCAGCGTCGCGGTGTAGGGCATGAATTTCCACAGACCATTCAGTCGCCGCATGTCGCGCGTGCCGGCCTCGTGATCGATGATGCCGGCGGCCATGAACAGCGAAGCCTTGAACGTGGCGTGGTTGATGATGTGGAACACGCCGGCCACCGCCGCCAGCGGCGTCGACAATCCAAACAGCAGAGTGATGAGGCCGAGATGGCTGATGGTCGAGTAGGCCAGCAGGCCCTTGAGATCGTGCTTGAACAGCGCGACGTACGCACCAAGCAACAGCGTCGCCAGCCCCGCGCCACTCACCAGCCAGAACCATTCCGGCGTACCGGACAAAGCCGGATACAGCCGTGCCAGCAGGAACACGCCGGCCTTCACCATGGTTGCCGAATGCAGGTAGGCCGACACCGGCGTGGGCGCGGCCATCGCGTGCGGCAGCCAGAAATGGAAAGGGAACTGTGCCGACTTGGTAAACACCCCGAGCAGCACCAGCACCAGTGTCGGCACATAAAGCGGATGCGCACGGATCAGGTCGCCCGAGGCGAGCACAACCGACAATTCGTAGCTGCCGGCAATGTGGCCCAGCAGCAGAAAACCGCCGAGCAAGGCGAACCCGCCCAACCCGGTCACCGCCAGTGCCATGCGTGCGCCCTGGCGCGCCTCCTTGCGGTGTTGCCAGTAACTGATCAGCAGGAAGGACGACAGGCTGGTCAGTTCCCAGAAGACCAGCAGTTGGATCAGGTTTTCTGACAGCACGATGCCCAGCATCGAGCCCATGAACAGCATCAGATAGGAATAGAAGCGTCCCATGCTGTCGCGTTCCGACAGGTAATAGCGCGCGTACAGCACGATCAGCAAGCCGATGCCGAGAATCAATCCGGCAAACAGCAGCGCCAGACCGTCGAAGCGGAAGGCGAGGTTGAGCCCCAGCGCGGGCATCCAGTCGTGCTGCTGGATCAGGGTGTCACCGGCAAACGGCAGGGGAAACAGCGGCACCAAAACGGCCAGCGACGCCAGGGTCACCGCGCCCGCTGCCCACGCAGAATGCAAACGTCCAAGACGGGAAACCAGCGCAACCAGCGCTGCGCCCGCAAACGGGATCAGTACGGCGAAAAACAGCGTCATCGATTGGGGAATGGGAAACGAACCGGCTTGTGGCCGTAAGACGCGGTCATTCTAACGTGACTTGGCATTGCCATGAATCGGAAGCCGGCGTGAGCAGCGTGGACGCCGGTTCAATACGTTGGCCCGTCATTCCCGTAGATAAGGATTAAAACTCAAGACAGCGGCAGCGAAAGCCGTAGGCAATTCTAGGCTGTATCCAAAAGAGGGAACAAAATGAACAACTCTGTAGCCAGAGACCGCTTGGACAGCTTTCCTGGAAAAGGCAGAAGGAAGGCCGGGTATCAGGTGAATTCATTGGACGGATCGCCTGCCCAATTGAACCTAAATGTTTGAATTTTATGTGGAACGTGTAATTGGCGGAGAGGGTGGGATTCGAACCCACGGTGAACTTGCGCTCACGCCTGATTTCGAGTCAGGT
Source organism: Gammaproteobacteria bacterium (assembly GCA_018831045.1). Classification (GTDB taxonomy): domain Bacteria; phylum Pseudomonadota; class Gammaproteobacteria; order Burkholderiales; family Thiobacillaceae; genus Thiobacillus. Next base: position 8,167 of record JAHJRA010000028.1, read on the forward strand.
ACATTCGACCACTCTGCCACCTCTCCGGGACGCGCATTGTACCCGAGTCGGACGCTTTGCTGGACGAAAAAAACACTCTCGTCCAGACTGCGCGCATGCCCCTGATAAAAATAACGGGATTGTTCGGGAGACTGGCTGTGCTTGCGCTGATGGCAGCGCTGACGGCGTGCAGTCGTCCGGCGCCTGCACCAGAAACCACGGGTGTATTACAGGTGGGCGTGCGCAACTCCCCAACGACTTATTTTCTGTCGCATAACGGCGAGCCTGGCGGATTTGAACATGATCTGCTGCTGGCGTTTGCCCAGTCGCAAAACTGGTCGATCGAGTGGACTGAAAAATCCCATCCCGACGCCTTGTTCAAGTTGCTCGACAACCATCGCATCAACCTGGCAGCAGCGGCGCTGCCACGCGCCGTGGTCAAGGATCGCCATCTGATCGCCGGCCCGATCCTGTTCGAATCGCCGGTGCATATCGTTTATCGCACTACGGATAAAGCACCGCGCAGCATGGCCGATTTGTCGGGCAAAAAACTGGCCTTGATTATTGGTTCTGGCCACAGCCCGATGCTGATGCGATTGAAACGCAAGCATCCCCAGTTGAGTTGGTCGGCACTCGAAAACGTCTGGCCCGAGGAGTTGCTGGCGCAGTTGCAGGCGGGCAAGTACGACGCGGTGGTGATCAACGGCATGGATTTCGATCCGATGCGCAATGTCTACCCGCAGCTAACCGTGGCATTCGATCTTCCTGACTCGCAAAAAATTGTCTGGGCATTGCCCAGAGGCAGTTCGCACGCGCTGCGCAACGGCTTGGCGCGCTTTGTCGAGCGGGCGCAGGTGGATGGCACGATCAAGCGCATTTACGAACGCTATTTCGGCCATCTCAGGCGGCTTGACAGCAGCGACATCCTGGGGATTTTGCAGCGTCGCCCGTCTCGTTTGCCCGAGCTGCGCCAGCATTTTCAGGAGGCGCAAACGCTGACGGGAATCGACTGGCGGCTGCTGGCCGCAATCGGTTATCAGGAGTCGCAGTGGAATGCGTTTGCGACTTCGCCGACCGGTGTGCGCGGATTGATGATGCTGACAGGCGAGACTGCCGACCGCATGGGGGTGACCAACCGGCTGGATGCGCGGCAGAGCATTCTGGGGGGCGCGCGCTATCTGGTCATGATGAAAGAAGCCTTACCCAGCCGGATTCCCGAGCCGGATCGAACCTGGCTCGCGCTGGCGGCGTACAACCAGGGACAGGGACACATGGAGGATGCGCGCCGGATTGCGCAGGCGCGCAAGGGCAGTCCGGACAGTTGGGCTGATGTGAAAGAGGCGTTGCCCTATCTGAGCCGGGGCACCTATGCCGCAGCGATGAAATATGGCTATGCGCGCGGCGGCGAGGCACTGCATTTTGCGGAAAACATCCGCAGCTATTACGACATCCTGCTGCGGCTGGAGCCGGAGTACAAACCGCTATTCAATCTGGGAAAGCGCGCCGATACACAAGCGCCTCCGGGCTGACCCCATCAGGCTGGCGTGAGTTTTTCGATGCCGCCCATCCACGGCCGCAACACTTCCGGCACGGTCACGCTGCCGTCGGCGTTCTGGTAGTTTTCCAGCACCGCCACCAACGTACGTCCCACCGCAAGCCCCGATCCGTTCAGCGTATGCAGCAATTCCGGCTTGCCCTGGCCGACGCGGAAACGCGCCTGCATCCGCCTCGACTGGAAGGCCTCGAAGTTGGAGCAGGAGGAAATTTCGCGGTAGGTGTTCTGCGCCGGCAACCACACTTCGAGGTCGTAGGTCTTGGCTGCTGAAAATCCCATGTCGCCACTGCACAGGGCCATTTTTCGATACGGCAGGCCGAGCTTTTGCAGAATCGTTTCCGCATGGGCGGTTAGCGATTCGAGTGCAGCGTAGGAGTCTTCCGGGCGCACCATCTGCACCAGTTCAACCTTGTCAAACTGGTGCTGGCGGATCATGCCGCGCGTGTCGCGGCCGTAGGAGCCTGCTTCGGAACGGAAACAGGGCGTATGCGCGACGAAGCGCAAGGGCAGCGATTCGGCGGCGACGATTTCGTCGCGCAGCAGATTGGTCACCGGCACCTCGGCGGTGGGGATGAGGTAAAGCTTTTCGGCATCAGTGCGCGGGATGTGGAACAGGTCTTCCTCGAACTTGGGCAGTTGTCCGGTGCCGCGCATCGAATCGGCATTCACCAGATAGGGCACGTAGACCTCGGTGTAGCAGTGTTCGGCGGTATGGGTGTCGAGCATGAATTGCGCGAGCGCCCGGTGCAGCCGCGCCAGGCCGCCTTTCATGACGCTGAAACGGCTGCCGGTGATTTTCACTGCGGCAGCAAAGTCGAGCTGGTTCAGGCTTTCGCCGATATCCACATGGTCGCGCACGGTGAAGTCAAAGCTGCGCGGCGTGCCCCAGCGGCTGACTTCGACGTTGGCGGTTTCGTCCTTGCCGGGCGCAACCGACTCGTGCGGCAGGTTCGGCACCTCCATCAGGAAATCGTTGATCTCGGTTTGCAGCGCGGCCAGCCGGTCTTCCAGTTGTTTGAGTTCATCGCCCAGTCCCGCTACCTCGGCCATCACTGCCGTGGTGTCCTCGCCCTTGCCCTTCATCATGCCGATCTGTTTCGACATGCTGTTGCGGTGGCTTTGCGCCTCCTGGGTGCGGGTCTGGATGGTTTTGCGCTCGGCTTCCAGCGCGTCGAAACGCGCGGCGTCAAAAGAAAAACCACGCGCCGACAGGCGCTCGGCTACTAGGGCTGCATCTTTGCGCAGCAACTGGATATCAAGCATGGGAGTAGAGGAGCATCACCAAAAGCGCTATTTTCCACGATAGCCCCCGCTCGCGGCTAGGGTTCATTCAATTTAAGCTTTGCCGCAATCCCCGCGCGGCACCGGCTTTGAGCCGGACACCCATACGGTTGCCAGGGGAATGTGGTTATGATTGCGCAAAACCTCACCTTCGCTCCTTGTGCCGCCATGCTCCATACCGCCGTCCTGTTGATTTCCTGCCCTGACCAGAAAGGTCTGGTTGCCGCGATTGCCGATTTTCTGTTGCGCCACGATGCCAACATCCTGCACGCCGATCAGCATCAGGACGCCGAGCTGAAGCTGTTTCTGATGCGGGTGGAATGGGATTTACATGGCTTTAACTTGAACCTTGACGCGTTTTCCAGCGCATTCCGGCCCATTGCCGAACGCTTCGGGATGACCTGGCGCCTTGCCGAGTCCAGCCGCAAGCCACGGCTGGCAGTGTTTGTTTCCAAGTTCGATCATTGCCTGGCCGACCTGTTGTACCGCTACCAGAGTGGCGAGCTGCACTGCGAACTGCCGATTATCGTGTCGAACCACGAAGACACCCGCTGGCTTGCCGAGGCCTATCACATCCCGTATCAATATCTGGCGATGAACAAGGAAGCCAAGCACGAAACCGAATCGACCCAGCTGGCCATCCTGCGCGACCAGAAGATCGATTTCATTGTGCTGGCGCGCTACATGCAGGTCTTGTCACCCGATTTCATCCGTCATTTTCCCCATCGCATCATCAACATCCACCATTCGTTCTTGCCGGCTTTTCACGGCGCCAAGCCGTATCACCGTGCGTTTGAACGCGGCGTCAAGCTGATCGGCGCCACGGCGCATTACGTGACCGAAACCCTAGACGATGGCCCCATCATCGAACAGGACGTCGCGCGCATGTCGCATCGCGACAGCCTCGGCGATCTCATCAACAAGGGCGCGGACCTGGAAAAAGTGGTGTTGTCACGTGCGGTGAAGTGGCATCTGGATAACCGCGTGCTGGTGTATGCTAACAAGACAGTCGTGTTCGACTGAGGTGGCATGCTGACGCTCGGCGTTCCCAGTATCGATCCGGCGATTTCGCGAACGGTCGATAGCCGGCCGAAATCGGTGTCAGCCTGGCTGGGGCGCCTGCCTTTCGCCAGCCCGACGGAAGCTGCCCAGCAGCTGATCACGGCTTTATATGCACTCAATCGCAGCCCGCTGGACGAGACGGCACGCTACACACTCATGCAGCTGTATCGGCCGGTGGTGGCGCGCGTTGGCGCCAACCTGGAAGCGCTGCTTGCCGGGTCTGGCGTGCCCCCTCGCGCCCAGCAACGGCAACTTGGCGTGTTACTGCGCGAATTGCAAATCGAACATAGCATTGGCTACAAACACCTGCTACTGGCGTTGACCCGGTCTCGCTCCGGCCGGGTCAACGCCGGGCGTCTTGCCGAAATCGGTGCACGGCTGATGGCTGCGTTGCGCGACATCCAGGTTGCCTGCCATTTAACCCGCACGCTTGTCACGCCGGGCCTGTGGCAGGAAATGCATGCGCTGCACGCATACGCACTGACCGCCGGGCTGGCCGACAGCAAGGCAGACAACCTGTCAGCGCCCAGCCTGGCTTACCGGCAGGCCCTGTTGATCACGCTGGCCGATCCGCCGCGCATGACTCACGCCGAGATCATGTTTACCCGGTACGTTCTGGATCAATTCGCCGGGTTGACTCAGTTGTGCAGTGCGCCCGTCGCCAAGCATCGTGGCTTTGCGATCCAGACCGAGGGTGACGCCGCGCCCAACCATCACGCGCCCGATCGGCGTGTTGGCCGTTTATGGCTCGACACCGAGGCGCTGTGCTTCCAGCTGCACGAAACCATTATTGAGTTGCGTGACGGCGCGTCGCCACGCCGTGTGGGTCTGCCGCCAGAAATGGACGTCGAATTTTGCCTGGTCACTTGCATCCGTCTGCTCAAACAATGGAGCAGCGGTGCGGTGCGCACCTACAAGCGATATCCGACACCCGGCCGCGCGGTGCAGACAGTCGCGGGCGTGGGGGCCATTCACCGCCTGCTGGAAAAGGCCGCGCAAGCGACCCGGCCCAAACCGGTTGAAACGGACCATCATCAGATTCACATCATCGAACCCTCGCTCGCTGGCCCCGTTGCTGCCAATACGGCTCAATGGATCAGCAGCAATGACAGCGCGGTGGGACTGGCCCTGAACGGCGCGCCGGATGCTCCGCTTAATTTGAAAGTGGGCGATGCGCTGGCAGTGCGTGTGGGCGACGGAACGGAGTGGTCGCTGGGCGTGATTCGCTGGACCCGCATGCGCGATGCGCGGCAGGTTGAGTGTGGGGTCGAACGGCTGTCGCCGCAGATCCAGCCGGCGTGGGTGCGCCCGCTGCGTGGCGGTAAGCTGGCGGAACCGGCACTATTCGTTCCCGGCCTGGCGACACTCAAGCAACATGATCGCTTGTTGATACCCTGTCATTTGTACCAGATCGGGATGGATGCCGAGGTCCATCATGCGCATCATCGCTACATGTTGACCTTCGGCAGGCGCTTTGAACATACGCCGAGCTTTGACCTGATTGACTTCACCATTTTTGCAGACCTTCCCACATGATCGAAATTCTTGTTTTGTATTACAGCGCCCACGGCAGCGTGCGCGAGATGGCGCAGCTGGTTGCGCGCGGCATCAATCAGACCGGCGCAGTGGCGCGCTTGCGCAGTGTGCCGCCGGTTGCGCCGCGCACCCAGGTGGCCGAGCCGCCAGTGCCGGATGACGGCGCGCCCTATGTCGAACTGGCCGATCTCGAACAGTGCGCTGGCCTGGTGCTGGGCTCGCCGACGCGCTTTGGCAACATGGCGGCGCCGCTGAAATATTTCCTCGATACCACCGGCGCGCTGTGGGCCAAGGGCGCACTGGTCGGCAAGCCCGCCGCGGTGTTCACCTCCACCGCCAGCCTGCACGGCGGCCAGGAAACCACGCTCACCAGCATGATGACGCCGCTGCTGCATCACGGCATGCTGATCCTCGGATTGCCCTACACCCTGCCGGAGGTGAATCACACCGCAAGCGGCGGTACGCCCTACGGCGCCAGCCATTGGGCCGGCCCCAACGACGACAAGCCGCTGACCGACGACGAGCGCAGCTTGTGCATTGCACTGGGTAAACGCCTGGCCGAAACTGCAATGAAGCTGGCAGCATGAGCCGCCCGGCGAGGGGCCCGCACAGCGGGATCGACGGCCAGGCGAATGCTGCCGGAGGCCGATATGCAGCCGCCGAGTCTGGCGAGACCCGCGTGAGGCCGAGCGCATGAAAGCCCTGCAATTGCTCTCCAGCATCAGCCTCATTGCGCTGATCTTTCTGTGTCTGGCATGGGAGTTGTGGCTTGCGCCTGCGCGCCCGGGTGGTTCCTGGCTGGTGCTGAAAACCTTGCCCTTGTTGTTGCCGCTGATGGGGATTTTGAAAGGCCGCCGGTATACCTATCAATGGGCGCCGATGCTGCTGCTGTTCTATTTCAGCGAAGGCGTGATGCGCGCCTGGAGTGAAACCGGGCTGTCGGCGCAACTGGGCATGGCCGAGATCGTGTTGTCCGTGGTGTTTTTCTTTGCTGCGGTTTACTACGCCAAATTCAGCGCGCCGTCGCGGCAAGCGTCACAGCATCAGGCTTGATCGGGGTGGCTCGCCGTTCAGGCCGCCACCACCCGAATCGTTTGACCCAGACATTGAACGGTCTGGTTGGCCCGGATTTTTGCGGTTTTGCGGCTCTCGGGTTGACCATCAACCGTTGCTTCGCCGTTGGCGATCATGAGCTTGCCCTGGCCGCCGCTGTCGGCAATGCCGGTCAGTTTAAGCAAGTCGCAGAGTGCGATGTACTCGCCGCTGAGTTTGAATTCCTGGGTGTTCATTCTGGATTCTGCTGGTCTGGCGGGGTGAGAGGGGGAGTTTAACGCCATTGCGCGCGGGCTTGATGGTTGACATGCGAGTGGTGTCACACGCGCAGAGCGGTCTGTTTTGGGTTCCACCTGAACGAGTGAGCGATTATCATTCGTCGCACCTTTCCGTTGTTCTGGTTGATCATGCGTCCTTCTCATATTGAAACTATCCTCGACCGCGAATTTGAAAGCGCGGCTGACGGCTTCCATACGCCCGTGATGTTGTGGGGCCCGCCCGGTGTGGGCAAGTCGCAGATTGTCGCCAAGATTGCACAACAACATGGCGTACCCCTGATCGATATCCGGCTGTCGCAAATGGAACCGACAGACTTGCGCGGGATTCCGTTTCGCAAGGGCGATCTGGTCGAGTGGTCGATTCCCTCGGTGTTGCCGGACGCGGAGCGCCACGGTCCGGCAGGTATTTTGTTTCTGGATGAAATCACCTCGGCGCCGCCCACCGTGTCGGCCGCCGCCTACCAGCTCATTCTCGACCGCCGACTGGGCGAATATCAAGTGCCCGACGGCTGGGTGATTTTTGCTGCAGGCAATCGTCAGGGTGACCGTGGCGTGACGTACGCGATGCCGGCGCCGCTGGCCAACCGCTTTACCCACTACGAAGTCGAAGTCAATCTCGATGACTGGATCGACTGGGCGCACAGCGAAGACATCGATCCGCGCGTGATCGCGTTCCTGCGTTTTCGTCCCGATCTGCTGTTCAGTTTTGACCCGGCACACACACCGATTGCCTTTCCCAGCCCGCGTTCGTGGGAATACGCGCATCGCGCGCTGCAAAAATTCGATAAAACGACCTTGCTGGCCGATGCCTTGATCGCCTGCGTCGGCCAGTCGGCCGGGCTGGAACTCAAAACCTTCGTCGACAACATGGCGCAGATGCCCGACCTTGACGCCATCATCGCCGGTGCCGACGCCGACGTGCCGGAAGGCATCGACCTGCAATACGGCGTGGCAGCCGCGCTGGTGCGCAAAGCGCTGCAGGCGGCCGACAGTGGCGATGCGCCGACGGTGTACAGCAACATCCTCAAATACGCGCAGCGCTTCCAGCAGCGCGAAATGGGCGTGATGCTGGTGTCCGACCTGCACCGTGCCGTGGGGCGGCCGTTGTTTGCCGTGCCGGCGTTTGCCGAGTGGGCCAACAGCATCACCGATCTGGTTCTGTACGAGCATTGATTCATGGCGGAATACGCTGAAGCCGCGCTGCAACCCATCCTGACCAAACTGGCTGCCGCCCGTACGCGGCTGATCATGGAGCGGCCTTTTCTGGGCGCGCTGGTGATGCACCTGCCGCTGAAGGTCGGTGACGCAGGTATCAAGACCACCGGCACCGACGCCAAGGCGTTTTATTTCAATCCGGCTTTCGTCGACAACCTCAGTCTGGCGCAGACGCAGTTCATTCTGGCGCACGAGGCGCTGCACTGCGCGATGGGGCATCCGCACCGCCGCAACCACCGGGTGAAGCGGCGCTGGGACGTGGCCTGCGACCATGCGGTGAACCTGATCCTGATCGAGGAAGGCCTGAAGCCGCCACTGCATGGCATCCTCGCCGACCAGAACTTCATGACATTGTCGGCGGAAGAAATCTACCCGCTGATCCCCGAAGACACCCCGGAAGAATCGTTCGACCAGCATCTGTTCGACAGCGACAACGAGCAGGGCGCGAGCCCCGACGACACTCAGCGCCAGGACGATCCGGAAGCCGGCAACACGGGCGGCCAGGGCAAGGAAGGCCAGAGCGAGGCCGAGGAGCGGCAGGGCAGCGGCAGCCAGGCGTCGCAAAAACCGAACGAGATGTCGCCCGCCGAGCGTGAAGAGCTTGCCGAACAGTGGAAGAATCGTCTCGCCGCCGCCGCGCAGGCCGCACGCCAGGCGGGCAAGCTGTCGCAGTCGATGATGCGCTGGGTCGATGGTCTGCTGGCACCGAGTCTGCCGTGGCGGGCGCTGCTGGCGCGGTTTTTTGCGGTCAACCAGCGCGACGATTATTCGTGGCGCAGGCCATCCCGCCGTGAGGGCGATGCGATCTTGCCGCGTCTGTCGAGCGAAGGACTGGAAGTGATCGCCGCGATCGACACCAGCGGCTCGATCAGCGACGAGGAATTGCGCGAATTCGTTTCCGAACTGGATGCATTGAAAGGCCAGGTGCGCGCCAAAGTGACGCTGCTGGCCTGTGACAACCACGTCGCCGAGGCGGCGCCGTGGGAATACGAACCGTGGGACGCGATGCAACTTCCAAACGATATAGAAGGCGGCGGCGGCACCGATTTTCGTCCGGTGTTCGACTGGGTCGAAACCGAAAACCGCAGCCCCAACATGCTGGTGTATTTCACCGACGGCGAGGGCGACTTCCCCAAGGTGCCGCCCAATTACCCGGTGATCTGGCTGGTCAAGGGCAAGGGCAAGGTGCCCTGGGGCGAGCGGGTACAACTCAATTGAGCACAGATGATTCGACGGTAGACAATCCCGGCACGGCCAACCAGGCCAGTCGCGTGCGCAGCTTCTTGTTCGAGCAACTCGATATTCGCGGGGCCTGGGTGCAGCTCGGCCCGGCGTGGCGGGAGATGATTGCGGAGCGCGGTTACCCGGAGCCGGCACTTGAGCTGCTGGGGCAACTGGCGGCCGTGACCACGCTGCTCGGCGCCAATCTCAAGCAGGCTGGGCGGCTCGGTTTTCAGCTGCGCGGGGCCGGTGAGGTCTCGCAACTGGTAATGGACTGCGATGAGCAATTGCGCCTGCGTGGCATGGTGCATACCGCATCGCACGTGGCAGCAGGCAGCTTGCAGGCTTTGCTGGGAGACGGTGCGCTGACTCTGATGCTCGACACCGAAGGCATGCGCCAGCCTTATCAAAGCCATGTGCCCTTGCAGGGCGAAACCCTGGCGGAAGTGTTCGAACATTACCTGGAGCAGTCCGAGCAATTGCCCACCCGTCTGTGGCTGGCGGCCAACCATGAAACGGCAGCCGGACTGTTTTTGCAGGCGTTGCCAGGTGCCGACAAGCGCGATCCTGACGGCTGGAACCGGCTGCAGATTCTGGCCGGCACGGTACGGCCGGACGAACTGCTGGGGCTTGGGGCGATCAAGCTGATCGAGCGGCTGTTCCCCGAGGAAGACGTGCGGGTGTACGACCCACGCCAGGTCCGCTACCACTGCCCATACGATCTGGCCAAGATCCACTCCATGCTGCAAAGCCTGGGGCAGGCGGAATGCGCTTCCATCCTTGCCGAGCAGGGTGAGATACGGGTACACGATGACATCTGCAACCATACCTATGTGCTGGATGCAGCGGCGGTTGCTGCGCTTTTTAACCCGGTGATCGATTAGCTTGCGGGAGTAGCGGTTCAGCCGCCTGCCGGACTTGACCGAAGGACACACGATGCAAACACGATGGATGATGGTGGGGATTCTGGCGCTTGCGACTCAAGCGCTGGCCGAAGATGGTCGTTATGAAGCCTTGCCGCTGGCGGGAGCCGACGGCGGTAAAGGCGGTGGGCGAGCGCTTATCGTCGATACCCGTGATGGTCACGTGTGGGTCTGGAGCGAAAACGAGCTTCTGAGTTCACCTGGCGGCCAACGCCGCTATGGGTCGGGTTTCATTTATCAGGGCAAGCTGCGCCCGGGTACGCAGCCCGGCGAGATCATCGAACAGCAGCCCCGCTAACGGAATAGCGTCCACCGTCTCACGCTATTCATTTCATCGACCTGGACCTAATGCATGGCACGCCCCGAAAAAATTCGCCTTGGTGATTTGCTGGTTAACGAGGGCCTGATTTCATCTGCCATTCTGGACACGGCACTGGCCGAACAAAAGAAATCGGGACGACGGTTGGGGCGGGTGCTGGTTGATTCCATGCTGGTGACCGAGGAGGCGATTGGCAAGGCGCTGGCGCGGCAGTTGAATGTCCCCTTTGTTGACCTTAAGCAAGCGCCGGTTGACCCGGCTGCACTGAAACTCCTGCCCGAAAGCCCGGCACGACGGCTGCGGGTGATGCCGCTCAAAGTCCTGCCGGATGGCCTGCTGGTGGGGATGTCCGACCCGGGCGACCTGTTTGCCTATGACGAACTGGCGCGGTTGACCAACAAGGACATTCATGTCGCCGTCGTCACCGAAAGCGACCTGCTGACAGCGTACGACCGCCATTACCGCCGCACGGAAGAAATCGGCGGCTACGCCAAGGAACTCGAACAATCGCTCAAGGGCAGCGACGACACCCTGCTCGATGCGCTGAATGCCGAAGCCGGTTCGCTCGATGCACCGGTGGTGCGGTTGATCCAGACCTTGTTTGAAGACGCGCTGCAGGTGCGCGCTTCGGATATTCACATCGAACCGCAGGAAAAAAAGCTGGTCATCCGCTTCCGCATCGACGGCATTCTGCACGTGCAGACCGAAGCCGAGCCCACCGTGGCGCAAGCCTTGTCGATGCGCCTGAAAATCATCTCGGGGCTGGATATTTCAGAGAAACGCCTGCCGCAGGATGGCCGTTTCCATCTCACCATCAAGGGACGGCCACTCGATATCCGCCTCTCAACCCTGCCGACCCAGCATGGCGAGTCGATCGTGATGCGACTGCTGGCAACCGATGGCGGCATGCTGGATCTGGAACGTATCGGCATGCCCGAGGCCATGCTGGCGCGCTACACCAGCATCATTGCCCGCCCCAATGGACTAGTGCTGGTGACCGGCCCGACCGGCAGCGGTAAAACCACCACCCTCTATGCGTCGCTGAACACCCTCAACAAGGTAGACAGCAAGCTCATCACGGTCGAAGACCCGGTCGAATACCGGCTGCCCGGCGTGATGCAGGTGCAGGTCAACGACAAGATCGACATGAGCTTTTCGCGTGCGCTGCGCTCCATCCTGCGGCAAGACCCCGACGTGGTGCTGATCGGCGAAATGCGTGACGCCGAAACCGCGCAGATCGGATTGCGCGCCGCACTGACGGGCCACCTGGTGTTTTCCACCCTGCATACCAACGACGCCGCCAGCACCCCGGTGCGGCTGATCGACATGGGCGCACCGCGCTTCATGGTGGCGACCGCATTGCAGGCGGTGGTGGCGCAACGTCTGGTGCGTCAGGTGTGCTGGCATTGCGGGCAGCCCCATACTCCGACGCCGCACGAAATGCACTGGCTGGAAAGCATGGGCGCGGCCGCCGATACGAGCGGATTCACCGAAGGGGCGGGTTGCCAGCAATGCAACCACACCGGCTATCGCGGCCGCATGGCCGTTTACGAAATGCTGGAAATGACGCCCGCACTGGCGCAAGCCGCCAACCAGCCCGACCCGCGCGAGTTTCTTACCGTCGCGCGTCAGGCGATGGCCGGGCAAACGCTGGGGAACCACGCGCTGGCGCTGGCTCGCAGCGGCAAGACCAGCCTGGCCGAAGCGGTTAAAGTCAGCAACCAGGGTGATGAATAAGCATGAGCCTCTTTCAGTACCAGGCACGCACCGGCAAGGGGGAACTGCAAAAAGGCCGTTTTGAGGGCGCCAGTTCGGCTGAAGTGGCCGACCATTTACTGGCTGCCGGGCTGATTCCGGTCGATATCCGTGCCTTGCCCGATCCGGTTGAGTTCACCCTCGGTGAAGTACTGGGCAAGAACCGCGCGCAGTCGATTGGTCTGGTTGAGTTGCAGCTGTTTTCGCGCCAGCTTCATACCATGCTGCGGGCCGGAGTGCCGATCTTGCGCGCGCTGACCAGCTTGCGTGAATCGAGCATCAATCCCGGGTTTTCCAAGGTGCTGGCCGACATCAACGATGGCCTGGGGCAGGGGCGCGAACTTTCGATGTGCCTGGCGCGCCATCCTAAAATCTTCGATAGCTTTTATCTCGCCATGGTGCGCGTCGGCGAAATGACCGGTCGTCTCGACACCGTGCTCGACCGCCTCGCCGTTCACCTGGATTTTGAACGGCGCGCGCGCGAAATGGTGAAAGGCGCCATTCGCTATCCGATCTTCGTGATCGTCGCGCTGATGGTGGCCATGCTGGTCATCAACCTGTTCGTCATCCCTGCGTTTTCCAAAGTCTATGCGGGGATGAATACCGAATTGCCGCTGATGACGCGCATGCTCATCGGTACCTCCACCTTTACCAAGGAATACTTCCATTTCCTGATCGGCGGAGCCGGCGTAGCACTGCTCGGCTTTATCGGCTGGAAAGGCACCGATAAAGGGCGCTACAGCTGGGATCGTTTCAAGTTGCGCCTGCCCATCGTCGGCAAGATTTTGCGTAAATCCGCGCTGGCGCGATTTGCCCGCAGCTTTGCCCTGGCATCCAAGTCCGGAGTGCCGATCCTGCAGGTGCTGACCGTAGTTGCGGCCGTGGCCGACAACCGCTATTACGCCGACAAGATCGGCAGCATGCGCGAAGGCATCGAACGCGGTGAGTCTCTGTTGCGCACCGCGACCCTCACCGGCATCTTTACGCCGGTGGTATTGCAAATGTTGGCCGTGGGCGAGGAAACCGGCGAGCTCGACAACCTTCTGCAGGAAATCGCCGTCATGTATGAGCAGGAAGTCGAATACGAAATCTCCACCCTGTCGCAGCAGATCGAACCCATTCTGATCACCGCGTTGGGTGCCATGGTGCTGGTGCTTGCGCTGGGGGTTTTTCTGCCGATCTGGGATATGGGATCGAAGACTTTCGGCCATTAAACCGTCCAGTGATCAAGTGGGCATTTTTCATGCCTGTTTTGATTGCACCCGCCAAATACCCTCAAGTCCCTTGTGCAGCCGCCGATAAGACTTCCATGCACCGCATGGGTGCCAATAATTATCGGAGAACGCAATGAAGATTCAAGCTGCTCAACCTCGTCGGATGCAAGGTTTCACCATGATCGAACTCATCGTGGTGATCGTCATTCTCGGCATCCTGGCCGCAGTCGCATTGCCACGTTTTACCAATATTCAGCGCGATGCTCGGATAGCCAAACTGAATGCAGCACGCGGCGCAGTGCTGTCGGCTTCATCTATGGTGCGCGGTAGCGCGCTCGCGCGTGCAGGCTTGGCGGATGCGGCCGCCTGTGCGGCCAACGTTGGGCCTCTTCCAGTTATTGCTAATAACACGACCAACCTGTGTACCGAATCCGGCCGCGTGTCAATTGTTAATGGCTATCCTGCTGGCACCCTTGCGGGTATTGTTGATGCTGCTGGGTTGAGCCTGGTTTTCCCTGCCACCGGAGGGGCGGCAGGGACGCTTGCGCAAGAAGGCTATGATGCGACCGCGGCCGCTGGTGGTGTCGTCACGGTTCAGGTCAGGGGTGGGACAAACGCGCCAACCTGCTCGTTTACCTACACTGCCGCAGCCCCGGGAGCTGCGCCTGTTATCAGCCCGATAAATCGTGCTGGCTGTTGATGCGCGCTGATCATGTCTAATTTAAACCGCGGCTTTAGCCGCGGTTTTACCTTGGTGGAACTGGTGCTGGTGATGACCATCGCCGGTGTGCTGGCGGCGGTGATGGGGCCGCGCATGGTCGATCGCACGGCGTTTCAAACGCACGGGAGTGCGGCTGAAATACGCACTGCTTTGCGATATGCGCAGAAGCTGGCGCTGGCGAAAAACCGCGAGGTGTGCGTGACCACGACAGCGATTCCGACCCCACGTTTAAGGCTTGCTTTCAGCCTGGTGCCGAGTGGCGTGTGCGACCAGCAAGTTGTCCGCCCGGATGGGGGGCAGAATCCTGACGGCAGTTTGGATTATCTAGTGATTGTTCCTGCAAACATCACATTTACCTCCAATCCGGCAGCTTTCCGCTTTGATGGACAAGGTCGCCCCTCGCCAAATGGTGCCGTCATCCCCGGTGTTGCAGTCACGCCTCCCGGTGTTGTTGTTGCTGCTCTGGAAATTGGAGGAACTGTTTCCGTGACAGTCAGGCGCGAGACAGGTTATGTCCAATAAGGCCGAATTCATCACGCACGACGAACGCGGTCTCACACTGATCGAGTTGCTGGTTTTTATCGTCATCGTCGGTATTGCAGCGACCGCGATTCTGGGTGTGTTCGGTAGCCTCACTCGAAATTCCGCCACCTTACTACCTGAAAAGCAGGCTCAGGCTTTTGCGGCCAGCAAGTTGGCTGAAATCATGGCAGAGCCTTTTGTAACAGTCGTAAGCCGTTATAACGGCTCGACTGCCATGACTTTTCCGGACAATAGCCAGGTTACAAGTTTGCCGGGCTATAGATTGTCGATTTCCGTGAATCCTGCCGTGGTAATCACAAGCACGCCTGCCGCTGCCGGTGTCATTCCTGCTGCCGACAGGTTGCTGGTGACGGTTACCGTCACTGCGCCGAATGGCACAGTAAGCCGACTTCGGGGCATACGGATACGTTAGCGGTATGAAAATGAAATCCATTCTGCACCTCCCCAGTCAAAGATTTAGCGGCGGTTTTTCGCTGATCGAGATGATTGTGGCGATTACGGTGCTTGCCATACTCAGCACCTCTGCTGCGATATTTCTGCGCGGGCCTATCACCAGCTATTTCGATACAGAACGGCGTGCGTCGCTGGCAGATGCCGGGGGGCTGGCAATGGCGAAGCTGGGTCTGGATGTTGTGGGCACTACCGTCACTGGCGTGACGGTTCTTTCGCCTCCACCGGGGGGTGGTTTTAGTTTCCGGATTATGGCGCCACCAGCCAACGTGACATACACCTGCGACGAAGCAAGCCGAACATTGCGGCGTAGGGCAAATGGCCAGAACAATCTGCTGGCTGAGGGCGTCTGGAATTGTCAGACACGCCGTCAAATGCTGCCTCTACTTGGAGCTGTTCCGTTGGGGGGGGTGATCGCGGTGGAACTGAATCTTCGTAGTGAAGATGCTGCTGGACGCGACATGGGTGATCGCTTGAACCTTGTGCGGACTTTTCGTGTCGGGCCATTGCAATGAGAGGTCGCCAGCGTGGATTCGCTCTAATCGCCGCAATTGTGCTGATTGTGGTGCTGGCTGCATTGGCTGGGGTTGTGGCCTCCATTACTGGCGGACAAAGCATCAGTCAGCAGCTTGAGCGCACAACTTTTGTTGTTGAAGCTGCGGCGCAAACCGGGATGGAGTGGGGCAGAAATAAAAGACTAACTGGTGCACTGAACTGTGCTTTATCCCCAACATTCACGCTCACTTCACCAAGCCTGAACAACATTCAAGTTTTGGTCACATGCAATGCCACCAACAAGATCAGTTCTACCGCAAGATTTGGTGTGGTGACCAGTCCTGATTTTGTTGAACGCAACATAACAGAGCCGTGAAGCCCAGACGCCTCCCTGCTTGTTATACTCGCCGACACTTTTAATAAGCCATGACTTCACCTTTGTTTAACTGGTTCAAGCGCAAGCAGCAAAGCGGCTATCTGGCGATTCAAGCTGGGGCGGGCTTGCTATCTCACGCTGAACTGAGTTGGCAAAATGGCCGCCCGAATCTGGCGTCATGCGTCAGCCGTCAGGAAGACGGCGATTCGGCTAAAAGCTGGGGCGTGTTTGGCGGTTCGCCGGTACCGGTTGGGGTGGTGTTGTCGGCGGGTGAGTACCAATTGCTGCCGATCGACGCGCCACCGGTTCCTCCGGAAGAAATGAAAATGGCGGTGCGCTGGAAGATCAAGGATCAAATCGAATTCCCGGTCGATGACGCCACGGTAGACGTGATCCGGCTGGAGTCGGGCGCCGAGGCGAGCGGCAAACTGCTTGCCGTGGTGGCGCACAACCGCGTGCTCAAAAAATACATGGAGCTGGCCGAGCGCGCACATGTCAATCTGGTGGCGATCGATATTCCTGAATTGGCGCAGCGCAATATCGCGGCCTTGCTGGAAACGCCGGATCGCGTGCTGGCGCTGCTTTCATTCACGCCGCAGGGCGGGCTGCTGACCGTCACCCGAAATGGCGAACTGTGTTTTCATCGTCGTCTGGAGTGCAATCCGGTTGAGTTGCTGGAGCAGGATGCTGAGCGTCGCACCGTGGTGTTTGATCGCCTGGCGCTGGAACTGCAACGCAGCCTCGACCACATCGAGCGGCAACACAGCGGATGGCGCCTCGATAAAATCATGCTTGCGCCGCCCCCCGTTGTGCCCGGCATGGCTGACTACCTGCGCCAGCAACTTTATTTGCCGCTGGAACTGGCTGATCTCACGGCACTGTTCCCCAGTCAGCTCCCTGCCGATGCAGACACGCTCGCCGCCTGCTGGTTTGCGCTGGGCGGCGCCTTGCGGCGCGAGGATAAAGCGCTGTGAACCTGCAACAGATCAATTTACTGAATCCACAGCTGCTCACGCCGCAAGTTGCGTTTTCCAGCAAAACGATTGCCTGGATGCTGCTGGGCGTGGTGGTGATGGGTTTGCTGGTGTATGGCTGGGTGGAGCGCAACGCGGGCGACATTCAACAGCAGCAGGATCAGGTTCAAGCTGTGCGCGACGCGCTGCAGGCAAAAATCGATGCGCAGAGCCAGCCGTCCGAAGAGGGCGTGACGCCGGAAGACCAGCACAGTCAGGTTGTGGCCGTAGAAAAGCGCCGTCTCGTGCAACTTCAGCAATTGCAGGCAGCGCTGGGTATGACGCAAGACAATACAAGCATCGCATCGCGTTTGCGCGCGTTGGCAAACGAAGGCTTGCCGGGTGTGTGGCTGACTGACATTGAGTTTGGTCAGACTGATTTCCGGCTGATGGGGCGGGCATTGCAGCCGGCGAGCATTCCTGAGTACTTGTCTTTGCTGTCGCGTCAGCCAGCCTTGCAGGACCTGACGCTCAGTCGTTTTGACATTCTTCCCCCTGAAGCCGGCAATGAGAGCGCTGTGGCCGCGCCGGGCGTGGCCTTTGCAGTCAACCAGACAGAGGTTGCCCCGTAATGGACTCGCTCAAGCTGACCTGGAAGACCTGGTCGATGCGGCTCGACGCGATGAGCTTTCGCGAGCGTGTTCTGGTTTTTCTGGCGGTAGCCGGGGTGGCGTTGAGCCTGATGTTTATCGGCTTGATCGAGCCTGCGCTCAAGCGCCAGGAGCAAATGCTGTTGAACAGTACTTCGTTGCAAGAAGAGATTTTCAGCTTGCGTGAGCAGCAGGCTGCCCTCGATCCGCTCAATCAAAACGGGGCGAACAGTGAACTGGGTCGGTTGCGCGCACAGGCCAAACTCATTGAACAGCAGGTCAAGGCCGGTGAAAGTGGCCTGGTTGCGCCAGAGAAAATGATCGCGGTACTCAAAACCCTGATGGAAGAACAGTCCGGGTTAACACTGGTTTCAATGGAAACGGAGCCCGGCAAGCCGGTTTTGACTGCATCCGAGAGTGACGCGACGGCCGAGTCTTCCGTGCCCGTTCCGCCAGCAGAGGTTTTTTACAAGCATGGCGTGACCCTGCGCCTGCAAGGTGGCTACGCCGGTCTGACCCAGTATGTGGCCCGACTGGAAGCATTGCCCTGGACGATGCAATTGGAGTCGGTACGCCTGGATGCGCGGGTGCATCCGAAGATTGAACTCACGCTGAAACTGAATACCTTGAGCCGGGAGGCAACGTGGGCGCGGCTATGAGGGGAATCTGGCTGGCCGGCCCATTGGCTTTGGCGCTTGGGCTGGGCACGGGCTGGGCAGCGGCTGCGTTCGATCCCATGGCGCCACCCGGCAAAATCACAGCTGGTGTGGAGGCTGGCGCTGTCGTGCCGCAGGACAAGACGCTGGCCTGGGTGCGGCTCGACGGGCGACATTCAATCGCCTGGTATGGCGGCAAGGCAATCAAGGTAGGTGATGCAGTGGAAGGCGGTCGAGTGAGCGCCATCCGTGAAGATCATGTTGTTATTTCGGGCAAGGGCGGAAGCCGCAGCATCTATCTGTTCGATCGCACGGTTCGTGGCAATCACCCGAATTGATGCGTCCGGACGAAATGGGGAACTGAGCATAATGAACAAATACATCGTCCTGACTTGTTTGGTCATATCAGGTTGTGCAAGCAACAAGGTCGGGCTGCAGGGTGCTGAAGCCATCAACGCTGCGCTGGACTCGCCCGCTGCTGCATCGGTTACGCCCCCACCTGCTTCGGTGCAGCAGGCGGTGATGGACGCGGTGCGCGACAAACCGGTTGCAACCCCGCCCAGAAGCGTTGAGCCGCGCTTCAGCTTGAACGTGAATAATGCCAAGGCCTCCGAAGTGTTCATGGGGATGGTGACGGGTACGCCCTACAGCATGCTGGTGCACCCGGATGTCACGGGCACCCTGACGCTCAATCTGAAAAACGTGACGGTGCCAGAGGCGATGGAAGCCGTGCGCTCGCTGTATGGCTATGAATACGAGGTTCAGGGCAATCGCATCATCGTGCCGTCGCCCGCCATGCAGGCCCGCGTGTATCAGTTGAATGCCCTGGCGATGCTGCGCCAAGGCAAATCGGACACGCGCGTGGTGTCTGGTTCGGTCAGCCTGAGCAATGGCGGCGGGGGAGGTGGCGGAACCGGCTCAGCACCCGCCAGTTCGTCTAAATCGCTTGAAACCAGCAGCGTGCAAACCTCAACCGATTCAAAATTCTGGGAAGAGGTCACCAACTCACTGAAAACGCTGGTCGGCGAAGCGGGCAGCGTGGTGGTTAGTCCGCAGTCCGGCATCATCATTGTGAAAGCGGCACCTGCCAACCTGTTCATGGTGGAGAAGTATTTGCGCGCGTCAGAACTGATAAGTGCCCGCCAGGTAATGCTGGAAGCCAAGATTCTGGAAGTGGAGCTGAATGACGGCTTCCAGTCGGGTATCAACTGGGCAGGACTGAACAACAATGGCCAAACCGCAATCGGTCAGGATGGACTCAATGTGGGGACGGTGAACGGGGTGAACGTTGGCGGGTCAATCACGAGCATGCTGGCGGGTGCGATACCTGGTTCCGCTGGCAGCTTGTTTGGCGTGTCCTTCAACGATGGAAATTTTGGCGTGGTCATCAATTTGTTGAAAACCCAAGGCGCGGTGCATGTTTTGTCCAGTCCGCGTATCGCTACCATCAATAATCAGAAAGCCGTGTTGCGGGTAGGAACCGATGATTTTTTTGTTACCGAAGTGACGGTTGGAATGGCAGGTACAGGATTCTCTCCTCCCACGCCGTCCACGGTTACGGTGGAACCGTTCTTTTCGGGGGTTGCGCTGGATGTCACCCCGCAAATCGACGACAAGGACAACATTACGTTGCACGTCCGCCCGTCGATCAGTAAGGTTGTTGAAAAGACCAAAACCGTCAATTTGGGGGAACAGGGAGGGGTGCTTGTCCTGCCGCTGGCGTCCAGCACCATTTCTGAAACCGATAGCGTGGTGCGTCTCAAGGATGGTCAGATCGTGGCCATAGGCGGATTGATGAGCCAGGTTAACGACGATAGCGATAACCGGATTCCGCTCCTGGGCGATATTCCCTATTTTGGGCAGCTGTTTGGCAACACCAGCCGCGCCAACCGCAAACGCGAGATGGTGGTATTGATCAAAACCACGCTGATTCGCGACAGCCAGGATTGGAACCGCGACCTGAATGACACCCAGCGGCGCTTCAAAACCTACAGTCTTCCGGATTCCCAGCCCTTTCCCGAATGACCAGCTGGTGGGGGCATTTTGGCCTGCGCGAGCCGGCATTTTCACTGACTCCGGATACCAGCTTCTTTTTTCCGGCACTGCCGCACCGGGACGCCCATGAAACCCTGCTGTATGCACTGAGCGCAGGTGAAGGCTTTTTGGTGGTCGAGGGCGAGGTGGGAACCGGAAAAACCTTACTGCTGCGGCGCTTGTTGAACAGCCTGCCGCCGCGTTTTCAGGCGGCGTTTGTGCCCAATCCCGGGCTTGATCCACGCGGCCTGTATGCCGCGATTGCACTTGAATTCGGTTTGCCGGGCGACGGAGCGAGCGAAGTGTTGTTGCATCGCCTGGAACGTCACTTCATCACGCTGGCGCAAAACGACCAGCAGCCGGTGGTGTTGATCGACGAAGCGCAGGCCTTGCCTGCCGATACGCTGGAAGCCGTGCGTTTGCTGACCAACCTGGAAACCGAGAAGCGCAAACTGTTGCAGGTCGTTTTGTTTGGTCAGCCCGAACTGATGATGCGCCTGAGCGAAAAATGCACCCGGCAGATTTTGACCCGAATCAGTTTTCATGCCGCGTTGCGGCCGCTCAAGCGGCAAGAGGTGGCGGCTTACGTGCAGCATCGTCTGCATGTGGCAGGCAGCGACCTGCCCGTGTTTACCCCTTTGGCGATGACGGCGTTATCGCGTGCATCCAGGGGGGTGCCACGCTTGGTCAATATCATCGCGGCGAAATCCATGATGCTGGCTTACGGGCGGGGTGCGCAGCGCGTTTCTTATCGCCATGTGGCCGTGGCGGCACGAGACACGCTGGCCGTCCGCAAGCGCAGTCTTGCATCGCTGGTCTGGGTGGCGGCCTTGCTGGGTTTGGCGACAGTAGCGGCGGCAGCTGTCATGGGTGTGTGGGGATAAAGCGGGAACGCAGCCAATGAGCGTCATTAACCAAATGTTGCGCGAACTCGATGCGCGTGGAGCGGGTTTCAGCGATGCGCCAGCAGTGCCGGTTCCCGCGCCGGTCAATCGGCGCGTGCGGGGACTGCCGGTGGCAGCGGGGTTGCTGGTGCTAGCAGCGCTTGGGGCGCTGGGATATTGGCTGGGGATGGATGCGCCAGACCAATCCCTGCCGCCTGTTTTGGCCGCGCCCAGCCCCCTTCCCCTGGATCCTCTCCCCGTAGCGCGCACGAGTGCGCCACCGGTGGCGCAAGAGGCGCCGCAGTCTGTGCCACTGCCCTCTTCGCCATCCGTCCCCTTGGCCGCGGTACCCAAAATGCAAACCCCGCCGGTTTTCCCGTCGATTCGAATGGCCATGTCGTTGGCGGTCGATCCGTCACAACCCATCCTCAAGACGGTGCCGTCAGGTCAGCCGTCCCAGGTTTTGCCCGCTCAACCGCATCCTCTGGATACGGATGCAGGAAAAGCAACGGTGATCAAGAAAGTGATCGCGTTGTCCCCCGGGGAGGAGGCTCAGCAACTTCAGGATGAGGCGCAGAGCTTTCGCCGTGCAGGACAGCTTGAGGCGGCGGTTGCCAAATATCAGCAGGCGCTGGCGCGTCATCCCGGGATGTCAGGTGCACGGCTGCAGTTGGCTGAAATGCTGCTTGAGAAAGGCAATTCGGAGGCGGCCTTGCAGGCATTGCAGGCAGGTTATGCCTACCAGCCCAACGACATCCTGGCCATCGCGTCAGGACGCATGTTGGCTGAACTGGGCCGGCGAGACGAAGCGCTCGACTGGCTTGCACGCGGTCGGGCCGGTTTGCGGCCAGCTGATTTAGCGTTGATGGGGGCCTTGCTGGCTCAGGTGCAACGTTACGATGAGTCGGTCAAGGCGTACCAACGTGCGCTGGTTGCGGACCCTGATCGGGGAGGGTGGCTGCTGGGTCTGGGTGTGTCACTGGAATCGTTGGGCCGGATGGAAGAGGCCCGGGCAGCGTATCAAAAAGCGTTGCAACGAGGCGCGTTCAAACCTGAGGTGATTGAATTCCTGCGCAAAAAAACGGGAGAGTTGGGCTTGTAAAACGTAGTCTGATTAAATAAAAGCACTTTTAGTTGTAATTTTGCAACGTAATCAGGGTGCAGTAGAAGAAGTTCAATAGTTAGTGGAATTCCCAAGCCGATTTGCTAGAATCCGCGCGTCGGCTGGATCTCAAGTCCCGGACCGATCTCTGGTGTGGGTTTTTAATAATATGTACGAAAAGGGAAATGCAATGAAATATTCCGTCCTTCTGGCTGCTCTGCTGGCCGTTTCCATGACCGCTTGTTCCAAAGAAGAAGCGCCTGCTCCTGCTGCTGAAGTTGCTGGCGAAGCTGCAGTCACTGCTGGCGAAGCTGCAATCGATGCAAGCCAAGCTGCTGAAGAAGCTGCTCCCGCCGCTGCTGATGCTGCCGCTGCTGATGCTGCTGCTGGCGAAGCTGCCGCTGCTGCTGGCGACGCTGCTGCTGCTGCTGGCGACGCTGCTACTGCTGCTGGCGACGCTGCTACTGAAGCTGCTCCCGCTGCCCAGTAATTCCGGGCCAAGGAATAAAAAACCGGCTTTCGAGCCGGTTTTTTTTCGCCTGCAGATTGCGCAGTAATCGGCGTTCCTGTCGAGGAATCAACGGGTGTAAGCGTTGACCTTTTGCGCTGCAGTGCCTGAACGGCCTGATTGAGTGCATTAGGCGCGAAATGGGGCATGGTTCAAGCAAACTGTGCCTGGCATGAATTCCGCTCAGTCCAACGTATTCATAATGTTGTCGAGAAGGAATGTCATGCGCTCACTCCCCCTGCTTGCTGCGGCTCTTGCAATGAGCTTATCGGTGCCCGCTGCGGCTTACACGATTGATGCCAATCTGGATGACTGGGGTTTGCAGCGAAACGGCAACGCGGCGGACTGGTCGCCCCATGAACGGGCAAAAGCCTGGGCGGTGGAAGACCAGACCGGCGGTCGGAACGTGTATTTAACCCCTGGTTATGGGGGACAGGCCTACGATGTAGAAGCTTTGTATGTTGATTACGACACGTCTTATCTTTATCTGGCTCTGGTGACCGGGCATAGCCCATTGACGTCGAATAACGGCGGAAACTATGCAGCGGGTGATTTCGCCATTGATTTCGGGCGAGACGGCAGTTATGAGTTTGGCCTCGAGACGACTGGCAGCAATGGAAAATCCAAAGGGGGTCTTTATGCGGTCAGCACCTGGGGCGCAGGTTTGTGGGGTGCGGCGAATGAAGGGCCGACTTCCATTCTGAATGGCACGCTGCTCGGGATGGGGACGGTGGAATACAGCACGACCGGTGTGG
>JAHJRA010000029.1:0-222857 GCA_018831045.1 Gammaproteobacteria bacterium
AGCTGCTTGCCCTTGATCGGGTTGACCACCAGGACGTTGTCGCGGCTGTGAATTCCGATGATCATGCCTTCGTACAGCTTGTCGCAGGGCGAAACGAACATGCGGAAGCGGTCTTCCAGTTTCCACAGCGCGTAGGCCACGGCTTCACCGTTGTCCTGCGAAATCAGCACGCCATTGTGGCGACCGGGCAGGTCGGCTTTCACCGGACCGTAGTCGTCGAACACGTGGCTCATCAGGCCGGTGCCGCGCGTCATGGTCATGAAGTCGGACTGGAAGCCGATCAGGCCGCGCGCCGGGATGTGGTATTCGAGGCGGGTGCGGCCGTGGCCGTCGGATTCCATGTTGGTCAGCTCGCCACGACGGCGGCCAATTTCTTCCATTACGGCGCCCTGGGTGTCGTCTTCCAGGTCGATGGTCAGATTCTCGTAGGGCTCGCACTTCTCGCCGTTGATTTCCTTGTAGACGACGCGCGGTTTGCCGACCGCCAGCTCGAAGCCTTCGCGGCGCATGTTTTCCAGCAGGATGGTGAGGTGGAGCTCGCCGCGACCGGAGACGCGGAAGATGTCGGCCTCGCCGGTTTCGTCGACGCGCAGCGCAACGTTGACCAGCAGTTCCTTGGCCAGGCGATCGCGGATCTGGCGGGTGGTGACGAATTTGCCCTCGGTGCCGGCCAGCGGCGAGGAGTTGACCATGAAGTCCATGTTGAGGGTCGGCTCGTCGACCGGCAGCACCGGCAGGCCAACTGGACTGTCCTTGTCGCAAATGGTGACGCCGATGCCGATGTCGTCCAGACCCGAAATGATGATGATGTCGCCCGCTTCGGCTTCGTCAACCAGTACACGATCCAAGCCGCGGAAGCCCATCACCTGATTGATGCGCCCGGTGGCGACCTGTTCTTCGTGGTTCATCACCGCGACTGCCATACCGGGCTTGATGCGGCCGTTGAGCACGCGGCCTACGCCGAGGCGGCCGGTGTAAGTTGAATAATCGAGCGCAGCGATTTGCAGTTGCAGCGGCGCATCGGGCGAACCAGGCGGGGTCGGCACGTGTGCGATCACGGTGTCGAACAGGGTCGTCATGTTGTCAGCCGAACCGCCTTCAGAGGGCGCGTCCTTCAGATCAAGGCAGGCCCAGCCATTAAGACCCGACGCGTAGATGATCGGGAAGTCGAGTTGTTCGTCGGTGGCGTGGAGCTTGTCGAACAGATCGAAGGTTTGATCGACGACCCAGTTTGGACGCGCACCGGGACGGTCCACCTTGTTGATCACGACAATCGGCTTCAAGCCGAGCGCCAGCGCTTTCTTGGTGACGAAACGCGTCTGCGGCATCGGGCCTTCGACCGCATCGACCAGCAGCACCACGCCATCGACCATGCCGAGCACGCGCTCGACCTCGCCGCCGAAGTCGGCGTGGCCCGGGGTGTCAACGATGTTGATGTGGTATTCGCCGTACGTAATGGCGGTGTTCTTCGCCAGAATGGTGATGCCGCGTTCTTTTTCCAGATCGTTCGAGTCCATCACCCGCTCGTCAACGGCCTGATTTTCGCGGAAGGTGCCGGATTGCTTGAGCAGCTGGTCGACCAGCGTGGTTTTGCCATGGTCGACGTGCGCGATGATGGCGATATTGCGGAGTTTGCGGGACATGATGACGATCTGGATTGCGGAAAACCCGGCATTATAACAGGCTTGTCTGACTTCTTATTGTGTCAGGGGATGGGCATCCAGGCTGGCGTCGATTCGCTCGATGACGCGCTGATAGCGCCCGCTGCCGACGGGGCCAAAACGGCGGTCGAATTCGGTCTGGGGCATGAATTCCGGCAAATCGCGGATGTCCGGCATCAGGTCGGCATCGCTGCGGGCAGCGGCCAGTTGCTGGCGCACCCGTTCTGCTGTGTCACCCGTGGCGCGCTCCCCCAGGCGCACGCCGGCACGGTCTGCGGCCAGATCGGTGAAACTGAAACCTGAGCCCTTTTTCGCATCTTCTTCTTCCTTGAGCAAGCCGATGGCATTGGCCAGACGGCTGCCTCCGTTGATCGATAACGCCGCTGACAGGGCGAAATGTTCGGCCAGGTCGCGCCGTCCATAAAGCGACAACAGTACGGGCGGCGCACGGTAAATCGAGCGGCTGTCGCCTTGCAGCAGCTTGGGCAGACTGACGCCACCCAGATAGGCCGCGAGTGCGGTGAGCGCAGCGCGGTTTTCGATGCGTGCATCGCCACCCGATTGCAGTGCATGCTCGAACAGTGGCGCTACCAGCCGCACCAGCGGAACCGTGCTGCCGTGGGGATAGGGTTTCAGCAGGGTTTTCAGGTGCTCGGCATAGACCAGCATGCGCGCCTGATCTTCCGGTGCGATCAAGAGTTCGACGCTTTTGCGTTCGAGTTGGGTCAGCAGTTTGGGATGCCAGCGGTAATCCAGCGTGGCCTGGTTTTCGGCAAAATCCACCCGGGAAAACGCGTCAGCCATCGCAGCATAGGTAGGGTCCCGCAAAAGCTGGCGGTGAAACAGGCGGGCGATCCAGTCGGCTAGCGCACCCGGCAGGGGCAGGCTGCCGAGTCGCAGGCTTTGAATCTGGATACCACCGGGTGCCTCGGCCACTTCGGCCGTGATATTCAGATAGCGGCCAAACGGGTTGGGGGGCACGCTCAGCGTGGCGTCAAGGGTAGCCAAACCGGGCGTAAGCTCGGCGGCAATGCCGCTGACGCGAGGCAGTTCAACCGCATAATTGAGTACACGATTGAGTTCGGACTCGTCGAGCCGGATGCTCTGAACCACGTCGGGCGTCTGGCGGCGCGGGTCATGTTTCTGGAACAGCGATTTGATCCCAGCCAGATCCGCACGCTGAAACTCGGCCGGGGGTTCAATCGTCGGCGCATTGTCCAGCATCAGCCAGGGCAACACGGTCAATGCAGCCAGCACGACGAGCAGCCCTGTCCAGGCAACCAGTCTTCTCATTCGGGCTGGTTGCGCATGAAGTCGGCGGTTTGGAAAAAGGCATCCGTCAGTTCCTGCTGCATCACTGCGTCCAGCCCCACGTCCTGCATGGCGCGAATCATGCACCCCATCCACTGGTCGCGCTCATCCACGCCGACTGCAAATGGCAGATGGCGGCGGCGCAGAAAAGGATGGCCAAAGCGGTCGGCATAATCCGGTGGCCCGCCCAGCCAACCGTTCAAAAACCACGCCAGTTTGTTGCGCGATTCGCTGAGGTCTGCCGGATGCAGTTTGCGGATGCCGTAGTAGTCCGGGTCTTCGTCCATCAGGTCGTAAAAGCGGTCGACCAGTTGCCGGATGATGTCGCTGCCGCCGATACGTTCGTAATGAGTCTGCATAGTTTCGATTGGAACGATTCAGCCTTGAATGGTTCAGGGTTTTACCGGTTTGACACAGTGAGCGGCGGTTTTGGCACGTTCACGCGCGGCATCGGTCGTGGTCGCGTTGGCGAGCGCCACCCCCATGCGGCGGCGGGCGAAGCTCTCGGGCTTGCCGAAAAGCCGGATGTCTACACCTGGCGCGGCGAGTGCTTCAGCTACGCCGTCAAATACGATGCCGGCCGCGTCCATGCCGCCGTAGATTACCGCCGATGCGCCGGGTTCGCGCAAGGCCACATCAACCGGCAAGCCGAGTATGGCGCGCGCATGCAGTTCGAATTCATTCTGCCGCTGGGTGGCCATGGTCACCATGCCGGTGTCGTGCGGGCGCGGGCTGACTTCGGAAAACCATACCTGATCGCCCTTGACGAACAGCTCCACGCCGAACAGGCCGCGCCCGCCAAGGTTGCCGGTGACCGCGGCGGCGATTTCCTGCGCGCGGTTGAGTGCGGCAGGCGACATCGGCTGCGGCTGCCACGATTCGACGTAATCTCCTTTCACCTGCACGTGGCCGATCGGGGCGCAGAAATGCGTTTCGATTTCGCCCGATGTACCCAACGCACGCACCGTCAGCAGCGTGATTTCGTAGTCGAAGTCGATCACCCCCTCAACGATGGCGCGCCCCTTGTTGACGCGTCCGCCCGCGGAGGCGTAATCCCAGGCGGCGCCCAGCTGGCTGGCGTCATCCACCCGCGATTGACCTTTGCCGGACGAAGACATCACTGGCTTGACGATCACCGGATAGCCCAGCTTCTCGGCGGCCGCACTCATCTCGGCGAGGCTGTCGGCAAACACATAGGGTGAGGTGGGCAGCCCCAGTGTTTCGGCAGCCAGCCGGCGGATGCCTTCGCGGTTCATGGTCAGATTGGTTGCGCGCGCAGTAGGGATGATTTCTGCCAGACCCGCTGCTTCGATTTCCAGCAGGGTTTCGGTGGCGATGGCCTCGATTTCCGGGACCACCAGATGCGGTTTTTCTGCTTCGATCAGTGTGCGCAAAGCTTTGCCGTCACTCATGTCGATCACGTGTGCGCGGTGCGCGACCTGATGGCCGGGCGCATTCGCGTAACGGTCCACTGCAATGACCTCAACCCCTAGCCGCTGCAGGGCAATGATGACTTCTTTGCCGAGTTCGCCTGCGCCCAGCAGCATGACGCGGGTGGCAGAGGGCGAGAGCGGGGTGCCGAGACGCATGGGGGGATGTCCTGAAATGGGGTGGGTGTGATTTTACCGTGGGTGGGGGGTGTTTCGTTGGACTGAGGGTCGTTGGCCGGGGGTAGCCCGGCGGCTAGTCACTTTCTTTTGTCTCGCCAAAAGAAACTAACCAAAGAAAAGGCGATCC
The DNA here is from genome assembly GCA_018831045.1 of Gammaproteobacteria bacterium. Classification (GTDB taxonomy): domain Bacteria; phylum Pseudomonadota; class Gammaproteobacteria; order Burkholderiales; family Thiobacillaceae; genus Thiobacillus. Next base: position 4,710 of record JAHJRA010000029.1, read on the forward strand.
CGCTCATCCCCGAAACCCCGAAAACCGAGCCTGCCGGGTGGGCGTCAAAGAACTCGCCCCGCTTTTGCTAGGTTTATTGATTTTGTGAGCGGGGCTCAAACACCTTTGCCGCTGATCCACCCGCCAGGCTCAATTTCCGGCGGGACTGAGAGGGGAGGAAAGTCAAAACCAGGATAGCGATGACTGGGCGGTATGTGTGCTTGAGTTACGACGCACATTCGGCGAAATGCGTTTCGCTTACTTTATGCCAGCCATCGCACGATTTACGTGCTGAGATGGATTGTGTGCCTCCTGAGTTATTTGACGGCGACTGAGTCAATGAAACGTACAACGACTGAATGCAATTCGGGCCAGTGCTCTAGAACGAATAAGTCATCCACAACAATTTGATACATATAGCGTCCTTCCGGGTTCCAATAACTAATGAAACAGAATCCGGGGCTCGGCTGACACCCGAAAAAATGTCCATACCCTGAAGCTTTCTTCGCCTCCGGGCGAACATCCTCAAATATCGAGCCTATCCAGGGTTTAGGGGCAACATATTCCCTTAATCCTGGAGCAGGATGCTCAATGATTTTTCGTCCGCTGATTTCCTTCAAATAGGTTTTAAGGTTTGCATTCACGCCATCCCATGAGGGGTTTTGTCGGTTATAAATTTCCACCATTACCCCGCCCCCATATGGGTTGGAGTTGAGTGCATAGTCGCGCGCAGGATCGAGATAAAACGTCGCCTTATCCGCCTGCCCTTTCACAATCGGCGTCGCCACTTTTTCGTATTTCCCCTGCTCCATCCCTACTTTGGTCGAGAGCGTCATGGGCGAACCATCCTTGGATCGGTAAGTTTCTTGGTCGGTATACGGATTCAACCCCACCCCCGCCGGAAACCGGAACAGCGTACCGCCGATGCGCAGTTCGTTCGGCTGCCCCTGCACGATGCCGTGAGCTTTGAAGTATTCCTCAGTGTTCGTCTGTAATTCTGGCTCCCCGCAACCTGTGGCCAGTGCGGCAATCATTGCTATCAGGAGTGTTCGTGTCATGCTGTTTCCTCCCATTTCAAATCATTCATTGCTCGGCTCTTGACTAGTCTGCGTAAGACGCATTAGCCGTAGGAGTATTGCGCTGTGTGTGCATCGCAGCAACAGCGTGCAAACCATGCCGTCACCCCCGCCCTGGTTTTGACTTTCTCCCCTCTCAGCCCCGCCAGAAATTGAGCCTGTCGGGTGGATCAGCGGCAAAGGTGTCTGAAGCCCCGCTCACAAAAATTAATCAGCATTTCAAAAGCGAGGCAAGTTCTTTGCCGCCCACCCGGCAGGCTTGATTTTCGGGGTTTCGGGGATGTCGGGGTCGCCTTCTTTTGGTTAATTTTCTTGGCGAGACAAGAAAAGTGACTAGCCGCCGGGCTACCCCCGGCCAACGGACAGTAGTCAGGTAAAAACCCTCCGGCAAACTCACGAACAACCCGAACGTTTCAACCCTCCAACCCCCGCACCCGCTCCCATTCAAAACACACCCCCGGATCACTCTTGCGCCCCGGTGCAATCTCACTATGCCCCACCACCGCCCGAATCGGATAAGCCTGTTTAAGCGATTGCAGCAACGGAAGCAGGCTGGCGTACTGCGCTTCGGTGAACGGCAAATCGTCCGTGCCTTCCAGCTCGATGCCGATGGAAAAATCATTGCAGCGTTCGCGCTCGCACCAGCTTGATACGCCGGCGTGCCAGGCGCGCAGGCTGCACGGCACGAACTGGATCAGCGTGCCGTCGCGGCGGATGAAGAAGTGCGCCGACACCTTGATGTCGCGAATCGCCTGGTAATACGGATGCGCATCCCAGTCGAGCTGGTTGGTGAAGAGATCGATGACGGCGTTGCCGTCAAACACCCCAGGCGGCAGCGAGATGTTGTGGAGGACGATGAGCTCGATTGCCACGCCGTCAGGGCGGGCATCGCAGTTGGGCGAGGGGATCTGACGGGCATCTGTCAGCCAGCCGTCAGCATCAAAAGTACGGGAGTCGGGAGAGGAAACGGACATGGCTCAAGCTTACCCGACCCGCGCAAGGTCTGGAAACATCGCTTAGACTGCCGGCTTTCATCGAAATCACGGGTCCGTTATGTCTTTGCGCGAAGCGCAACAAATGCTGGATGAGGCCGAGTGCATTGTGCCGGAGACGGGGGTGCAGGCTGCGCTGGTGCGTCTGGCGGATGAAATTGCGCAGGCATTGGCAGGGGAATTTCCGCTGGTGTTGCCGGTGATGGGGGGCGCCGTGGTGTTTGCGGGCCAGTTGTTGCCGAAGTTGAAATTTCCGCTGGAATTCGATTATCTGCATGTCACCCGTTATCGCGGCAAGACGCACGGCGGCGAGATCGAATGGAAAGTGCTGCCGGGGCAGAGCGTGGCAGGGCGCCATGTGCTGGTGCTCGACGATATTCTGGACGAGGGCGAAACGCTGGCGGCGATTCGCGACAAGCTGCTGGAAATGGGCGCCGCCCGGGTGTGGTCGGCGGTACTGACCGATAAAATCAATGGCCTGGACAAACCGATCCGGGCCGATTTCGTGGGACTGGATGTGCCCAACCGCTATGTGTTCGGCTGCGGCATGGACGCTTACGGGCTGTGGCGCAATCTGCCCGCCATTTACGCTTTAAAGGACAAATAAACATGCTGGGAATCATTGGCGGAACCGGGCTGACACAGCTCGCCAATCTTGAAATCACCCATCGCAAGGTGGGGCGCACGCCTTATGGCGAGCCATCCGGAGCACTGACCTTCGGCCACATTTGCGATCAGGAAGTGATTTTTCTGGCGCGTCACGGCTATGGCCATACGATTCCACCGCACGAGGTGAACTATCGCGCCAATCTGTGGGCGCTGAAAGAACACGGGGTAAATCGCGTGGTGTCGGTGGCCACGGTGGGTGGGATTCACCCTGAGTTGATCCCCGGTGTGCTGGTGATTCCCGATCAGATCATCGACTACACACATGGCCGTGCGTCGACATTCAATGTGGGGAGCGAAAAACCGGTTACCCACCTCGATTTCACCTTCCCGTATTGCGATGCGATGCGGACAGCCTTGCTGCAGGCCGCGACCAGCGCCGGCATCAGCCTGCGCGACGGCGGCGTGTATGGCGCGGTGCAGGGGCCACGCCTGGAAACCGCTGCCGAAATCAACCGCATTGAACGCGATGGTGCCGACATGGTGGGGATGACCGGCATGCCGGAAGCCTATCTGGCGCGTGAGCTGGAGCTCTGTTACGCAGCAGTAGGCGTGGTGGTGAACTACGCGGCCGGGCGCGGCTCGTCGGCGGATGGCATCCAGATGGAAGAAATTCAGCCGGTGCTGGGCGAATCGATGTTGCAGGTGCGGCATCTGCTGGAACAGTTGGTGACCAACGATGCCGCTGGCATGTGTACGGTCTGAATCATGTGGCTAGCGCGCGCGTTGCAGTCACAAGGGTTTGGTTCACGTAAAGGCTGTGTGCTACGGGTACGTTCGGGTGCAGTCTCGATCAATGGCGTGGTGGTCGACGACCCCGAGCATGAAGTTGATCCAGTCGGACTGGAATTCACAATCGACGGCGTGACCTGGCTGTATCGTGAAAAAGCCTATGTCTTGATGCACAAACCGGTTGGGTATGAGTGCTCGCACAAGCCCAAACACCACCCCAGCGTGTTTTCCCTGTTGCCGTCGCCGCTGATCGAGCGTGACGTGCAATGCGTGGGGCGGCTTGATCAGGACACCAGCGGTCTGTTGCTGTTGTCCGACGATGGCCAGTTTATTCACCGCATGACCTCGCCGAAAAAAGGCGTGGCCAAGGTGTATCGCGCCACCTGTGCCGACCCGGTGGATGCGGCGATGCTGGACGCCCTGTGCAGCGGGGTCGTGCTTAACGACGAGCCTGCACCGATTGCCGCGTTGGCGTGCGAGGCGCTGGATGGGCATAGCCTGCAGCTGACCCTGGCCGAGGGCAAATATCATCAGGTCAAACGCATGATCGCTGCCACCGGAAACCGGGTGGATCGTCTGCATCGCATCGCCATTGGCGATTTTGTTTTGCCCGCAACCCTGGCGCCCGGCAGCTGGTGCTGGCTGGAGGCCGCTGATTTGCAACAACTGGAGCAGCCATGGCGATCCGTGAAGTCCTGAAGATGGGTGATCCGCGCTTGCTGACACCGGCGCTGCCGGTGGAGGACTTTGCGTCCCCCAGCCTGGCGCAATTGATCATCGATATGCACGACACCATGCGTGCGTTGAACGGTGCGGGTTTGGCAGCACCACAAATTGGGGTGGGGCTGCAGGTGGTGATTTTCGAGGCCGGCAGTAATCCACGTTACCCGGAAGCGGAAAGCGTACCGTTCACCGTTTTGATCAATCCGTTGCTTACGCCCTTGTCCGATGAGCTGGAAGAGGGCTGGGAAGGCTGTTTGTCGGTACCCGGCATGCGTGGCCTGGTCCCTCGCCACACGGCATTGCGCTATCAGGGATTCGACGCGGCGGGGCAGCCCATCGACCGCAGTGTGAGCGCGTTCCATGCCCGCGTAGTACAGCATGAGGTGGATCATTTGGGTGGCATTCTGTACCCGATGCGGATACGCGATCTGCGCCAATTCGGCTTTACTGACACCCTGTTTCCCGGACAAAACCTGCAGGACGATTGAACGGGCAGGGGCTTGCTGGCACGCATTTAGCATGCCTAAAGTTGTATCGGTCATCGCCGCTAACTTGAAGCGTAACCGTGGGCGGGGTGCTCCGGTGCAAGCTGCAAGGACAATAATGAGCGTAGCAGAATCAACCGATCAGGCTCAGCATCGTCATTACCCGACCAAAGCGGTGATGAACGAAGCGGCACAATTGGACACCATTGCGACCCGGCTGTTGCAAGTGCAGCAGCACTGGAACGATCCCGGCCGCGTGAGCCAACTAGCCGATGCTCTGGCGGCCAGTCGCATCGTGTGGCACGGGATTCAGACTGCCCTGGCTGAAAGCACGCTGGCGATTCCGGTTGAGATTCAGCACAACCTGCTGATTTTGTCAGTCTATGCAGATGGCAAAATAAACGACTGTGAGGCCATGCCCAGCACCGAAGGCGTGGGCAGTCTGGCCGCGTTGACACGCACGCTCGCCGGGCGGCTGAAGGAATGGCGGGTGGCGGCATGAAAGCGACGCCATTGTTCCATTCGAATCCCGGAATCAGCCTGGCTGACGTGACCGGGGTGAGCGGAACGGTGCGTCCTGGACGGGGTGGAGCCCGCGTGAAGACTGATCTGGATCAGAAAATCAAGAAACCGGTGGACAGCACGCGCAAGAAATCTCCCCCTGCACGCAAGGCACCTGCTCGCGGGCGTTATGTGGACGAATATGCGAGCCCGGCACCCTGAGTCGCTGGCTGTTTGATTACTTCAACACGCTTGATATTTCGGTTTCGAGCGACTGCCGATTGGCGGGCGTCAGCAAGGCCTCGCCCCGAATCAGGAATGTATCCTCGACCCGTTCGCCCAGGGTGTCGATTTTGGCGGCATAGACGCTGACGTCGTGTCGCATCAATACCTCTGCCACTGCAAATAACAGCCCGCCACGGTCGGCACAGATGATCGTCAGCATGTGGCCGCGCCCCTGAGCGTCCGCTTCCAGCCGTACAGTGGCCGGGTAGGGGTGGTGGCGCTGGTGGCGCGATAAGCGGCCGCGCGGAGCGGCCAGCATCGGCCGTGCGGGGTCGAGGTCACGTGCGAGTTCGTGTTCGACATAACTCAGAAAATCGCGGTAATGAATACCGCGATTGGCCAGATCCATCACCTGAAAGCTGTCCAGTGCGTAACCATGTCGGGTGGTATGGATCTTGGCTTCGAGGATGGTGTACTGGATGCGCGCGAAGAAGCCGCAAATACGGGCGAACAGATCCGGACGGTCGGGGGTGTAGACCAGCACCTGGATGCCTTCGCCAACAGGCGACAGGCGTGCCTGCACAACGGCTTGGGCACTGTGGGTGCGGCGCCACAGCATGCGTGCATGCCAGGCGATGTCGCGGACGTCATAACGAACAAAATAGCGCGCATCGAGGTGTTGCCACAGCGCATCGGCGGCGGTGGTGGGCAGGCCGTAGAGAGCAAGTTTGATGCGTGCGTCTGCCTGTTTGGCGGCGATGTTCGCCATGGCCTGGTCGCCGCCTGTCAGCCTGTTCTGGGTGGCGTGGTAGAGGTCTTCCAGCAGTTTGCCTTTCCAGGCGTTCCACACTTTGGGGCTGGTGCCGCGGATATCGGCCACGGTCAGCAGGTACAAGGCGGTCAGCCGCCGGCTGTCGCCCACGCGTTCGGCAAACGCCACAATCACATCGGGGTCGCTGGTGTCTTCCTTTTGCGAGGTGCGCGACATCACCAGATGCATGCCCACCAGCCAGGCAACCAGTTCGCTGTCTGCCTTGTCGAGACCATGCCGGCGACAAAATCGGCGCGCATCGATCAGGCCGAGTTCGGAGTGGTCGCCGCCACGGCCTTTTGCTATGTCGTGAAACAGCGCGGCCAGATAAAGCAGTTCCGGCTTGTCAAACGACTGGATCAACTGGCTGGCGAGCGGGAATTCATGCGCCAGCGCCGGTACGGTAAAGCGCCGCATGTTGCGCAAAACCATAAGAATGTGTTCATCCACGGTGTAAATGTGGAACAGGTCATGCTGCATTTGTCCAACGATGCGGCCAAATGCCGGGATGTAGCGTGCCAGCAGTCCGTAGCGGTGCATCGCACGCAGCGCCCGTGTGATGCCAACGGGCTGGCGCAGCAACGAGATGAACAGCGCGCAATGAACCGGATTGGCGCGGAAAGCCGCATCGATGTGGAGGCTGCCGCGCCACAGCGCACGCAGGGTGGCCGGCTCGAATCCGGCGAGTAGCGGATGCTGGGCGTAAACGATGAAGATGCGTAGCAGGGCATCGGGCTTGCGCTCGAATAGCTCGGGGTCGCAGGCTTCGAGCAGATTTGCACGTAATTGAAAGTCGGCGTCGATCGGCTGCGGTGGCGCGTTCACCGGAAACAGCCGCACCCGCAGTGACTGGATCAGGATGTCGTTGGCGCGCTGGATCAGCTTGGCCGCGCGGTAGTAGGTCTGCATCAGACGCTCGCCCGCGCGCTTGTGCGCCGTGGCGGTCAGCCCCAGCCGTTCGGCAAGCTCGGTCTGGTAGTCGAAGGCCAGGCGGTCGTCGCGCCGTCTGGCCAGGATGTGCAGATGGATGCGCAGCGCCGCCACGCTGCGTTCGGCCTGCGCAATGCGGCGTGCCTCGGCATGGGTCAGCAGTCCTGCGCAGGCCAGGCCATTCCAGCCGCCGCTGATGCCGCACGCCTGCGCCAGCCAGTGAATCGTGTGCAGATCGCGCAGCCCGCCCGGACTGTCCTTCAGGTTAGGTTCGAGTTTGTAGGCACTGTCGTCGAAGCGGGCATGCCGCGCGTGCTGCTCGGCCAGCTTGCCGTCGAAAAACGCCTGGGCGTCGAAGCGCGCCTGAAAGGCGCTTTCGAATTGGCCGAACAGGGCCTGGCTACCCCACAGAAAGCGCGCTTCCAGCAGATTGGTTTCCACCGTGATATCGGCTTCCGCCTCGGCCACGCAGGCCTCGACAGTGCGCACGCTGTGGCCGATTTCCAGCCCGATATCCCAGCAGGCCTGCACCCAGTTTTCCAGCGTGGCTTGTTGCGCGGCGTCGGGCTCTTTCGGCAGCAGCAGCAACAGATCGACGTCCGAGCCGGGGAACAGCTCGCCGCGCCCGTAGCCGCCTACCGCTGCGAGACAAAAGCTGTCGGGCAGCGCCAGCCCGGCGCAGATGTCTGCCAGCACGCCGTCCACCAGGTCGGCGTGGCGCGTCAGATAAAGCGAAACCGCGGGTTTTTTGAGATACGCCGCAACCAGCGCCGCGCGGCGGGATTTCAGCCGTTCGCGCAGGCTGGCAAACAGCGAAAGATTCACGCGGCCTGACGCGAGAGATCGGGGACGGCCGGGCTGCCCGCCGAAAGCGTCATCACCTCGAACCCGCTGTCGGTGACCAGCACCGTGTGTTCCCACTGCGCCGACAGGCTGCGGTCCTTGGTCACGATCGTCCAGCCGTCCGGCATCTGGCGAATATCGCGCTTGCCCGCATTGATCATCGGCTCGATGGTGAACGTCATGCCGGCTTCCAGCAACAGACCCGTGCCCGGCTTGCCGTAGTGCAGCACCTGCGGGTCTTCGTGGAACACCCGGCCGATGCCGTGGCCGCAGAATTCGCGCACCACGCTATAGCCGCTCTTTTCGGCAAAACGCTGGATCGCGTGGCCGATGTCGCCCAGCCGTGCGCCGGGTTTCACCTGATGGATGCCAATCCACATCGCCTCATAGGTGATCTGGATCAGCCGCCTGGCCTGCGGCGTGGTCTCGCCCGCCACGAACATGCGGCTGGTGTCGCCGTGCCAGCCGTCCTTGATCACCGTAATGTCCAGATTCACGATGTCGCCGTTTTTCAGCACCTTGTCGCTCGGCACGCCGTGGCAGACCTGATTGTTGATCGAGGTGCAGATGGATTTGGGGTAAGGCACATGGCCGGACGGCGCGTAATTCAGCGGCGCCGGGATCGTGCCCTGTACGTTCACCATGTAGTCGTGGCAGAGCCGGTCGAGTTCGCCTGTGGTGACGCCGGGCTTGACGAAAGGGGTGATGTAGTCGAGTACTTCAGCGCCAAGGCGGCCCGCAACGCGCATGCCTTCGATTTCAGCGCCGGTTTTGATGGTGACAGTCATGGGGGGAATGCAAATCAGTAAAGCCTGATTCTATCGCGTGTGCCGGGTGTGAAAACAGAAGATGTATCAGGTTGGTCATGAAGGGAATGTTCCGGGACCCATGTTTGCAGATGATCCCTTTGCAATCCTTGAAATAACGGCCTGATCACCTTAGAATAGTGGGCTGTCCGAAATCGTTCGGGCAAATTCGCACACCTGTCGTTAAAGGGTGGCGTCGCGATTCACGGAATACGCGCCGCTGCTGACGGGTGGAGGCTTAACCCTTTAGGAGTCATTGCAATGTCCTCAGTCACCATGCGTCAAATGCTGGAAGCCGGTGTCCATTTCGGTCACCAAACCCGTTTCTGGAACCCCAAGATGGCACAGTACATCTTCGGTCATCGCAACAAAATTCACATCGTGAACCTGGAAAAATCGCTGCCGATGTTCCAGGACGCACAAAAATTCGTCCGTCAATTGACCGCCAATAAAGGCACCGTTCTGTTTGTGGGCACCAAGCGTGCCGCGCGCGAGATCGTGCGTGAAGAAGCCGAACGTGCAGGCATGCCTTATGTGGACAACCGCTGGCTGGGCGGCATGCTGACCAACTTCAAGACGGTCAAGCAGTCGATCAAGCGTCTGAAGGATCTGGAAGTGTCGCTGGCTGAGCCGGGCCGTTTGTCGAAAAAGGAAATCCTCACGGTGCAGCGCGAAGCCGACAAGCTGAATCGCAGCCTGGGTGGTATTCGCGACATGAACGGCTTGCCGGACGCCATTTTCATTATCGACGTCGGCTACCAGAAGGGCACCGTGGTTGAGGCCAAGAAGCTGGGTATTCCGGTAATCGGCGTGGTCGACACCAACAACAGCCCGGAAGGCGTGGCTTACGTGGTGCCCGGCAACGACGACTCGGCACGCGCGATTCGTTTGTATGCACGCGGCATGGCCGATGCAGCGCTGGAGGGTCGTGCCCAGATCCTCGGTGAACTCACCGGCGGCGAAGAGTTCATCGAAGTGGAAGAAGAGGAAGGTGGCGTGGCCGCTGAATAAACGCGACGCGCCGTAACATCGCCGGAATAAGTTTCCGGCGATCATGTTTCAAAGGAGGGGCGTTTGCCCCTCTTTGTGCATGAGCTGATCGATTTGCTGAATTTAATTAATAGGGAGTAGGAACATGGCTGAAATCACTGCAAGCATGGTTAAAGAGCTGCGCGAGAAAACCGACGCGCCGATGATGGATTGCAAAAAAGCGCTGTCGGAAGCTGAAGGCGATATGCAGAAAGCGGAAGAAATCCTGCGCGTGCGTTTCGGTAACAAGGCCGCCAAGAGCGCGAGCCGTGTGGCTGCTGAAGGCGTGGTGACCATCGCGATCAGTGCTGACGGCAAGTCGGCTGCGATGATTGAAGTCAACTGCGAAACCGATTTCGTGGCAAAGAACGACGATTTCCTGGCACTGTCCAATGCGCTGGCCAAAATGGTGCTGGAGCAGAATCCGGCCGACGTGGCTGCGCTGTCCGCGCTGCCTTATAACGGATCGACGGTGGAAGCGGTTCGCACCGAGCTGGTCGGCAAAATGGGCGAGAACATGTCGGTGCGCCGTTTTGAGCGTCTGTCAGGGCAGGGCAAATTTGCCAGCTACATTCACAGCGGCAAGATCGGTGTGCTGGTTGACGTGACAGGCGATGAAGCGCTGGCACGCGATATCGCCATGCACATTGCTGCGTCCAAGCCGAAGTCACTCGATGCATCCGGTGTGCCTCAGGAGTTGCTGGATACCGAACGTCGCGTCGCAATCGAGAAGGCCAAGGAAGCCGGCAAGCCGGAAGCCATGCTGGAAAAAATTGCCGAAGGCACGGTGCAGAAGTACCTCAAGGAAGTCACGCTGCTGTCTCAGCCCTTCGTCAAGGACGACAAGCAAACCGTCGAGCAAGTGCTGAAGTCGAAGAATTCGCAGTGCCACGGCTTCACCATGTATGTGGTGGGCGAGGGCATCGAGAAGAAAGTGACCGATTTCGCGGCTGAAGTCGCTGCGGCCTCCAAGGTTTAATCGCGATGGCGCAAGCGCGTCGTATTTTGCTGAAGCTCTCCGGCGAGGCGCTGGGCGCCGATGCGTTTGGTTACCACGCAGAGACGCTGGCGGGGTTTGTTGAGCAGATTCGCGAGGTTGTCACGCTGGGGGTACAGGTTGGCATCGTCGTCGGCGGCGGCAATCTGTTTCGCGGCGCGACCGGCGCGTTGTCCGGTATGGATCGCGCAACGGCCGATTCGATGGGCATGCTGGCTACGGTGATGAATGCGCTGGCGCTGAAAGATGCGCTGCTGCGCGCAGGCGTGCCGGCGCGGGTGCAAACCGCGGTGGCGATCACGCATGTGGGCGAAGCGTTTGAACGCGACACCGCGTTGCGCCATCTTGCGGCGGGCAGTGTGGTGATTTTCGGCGGTGGAACGGGCAATCCGTTTTTTACTACCGACACCGCTGCTGCATTGCGCGGTGCGGAAATCGGCGCCGATTTGCTGCTGAAAGCGACAAAAGTTGACGGCGTGTATACCGCTGATCCGAAGAAAGATGCAGCGGCGACACGCTATGCCACGTTGAGTTTCGACGAGGCGATACGCAACAATCTGGGCGTGCTCGACACGGCTGCATTCGCGTTGTGCCGCGAACAGAAGCTGCCGCTGGTCGTATTCAATATTTTCAAACCCGGCGCGCTCAAGCGTGTGGTGATGGGTGAAGACGAAGGGACGCGTGTTACGCCTTGAGCGCGTTTTACGAAGGAAGGAAAGACAATGGCTGAAATGACGATTGCGGAAATCAAACAGTCTGCCGAGCAGAAAATGGGCAAGTCGCTGGAGGCGTTGAAGAACGATCTGGCAAAAGTGCGCACGGGGCGTGCCCATACCGGCATTCTCGATCATGTGATGGTGGATTATTACGGCAGTCCGACTGCCGTGCCGCAGGTGGCGAACGTGTCGCTGGTGGATAGCCGCACCCTGGGCGTGCAGCCCTATGAAAAAAACATGATCGGCAAGATCGAAAAAGCGATTCGCGACGGCGATCTTGGCCTTAATCCGGCCACGCACGGTGACATCATCCGCGTGCCGATGCCTTCGTTGACCGAGGAGCGTCGCCGCGATCTGATCAAGGTGGTGCGCGCTGAGGCCGAAACGGCGCGTGTCGCGATGCGTAATATTCGTCGCGATGCCAACGGCGCAGTCAAGGATATGGTCAAGGCTAAAACCGCGACCGAGGACGAGGACCGCCGCACCCAGGATGAGGTGCAAAAGCTGACCGACAAATTTATCGGCGATATCGACAAGCTGCTGGCTGATAAAGAGAAAGATTTGCTTGCCGTCTAAGCAAACCCGGCGACCCCGTCCTGCGTGATGACCCGCTCGAAAAAAACGGCCTCAAGCGCTGATGTGCCCAGACACATTGCCATCATCATGGATGGCAATGGGCGTTGGGCGAAGCGCCGTCTGCTGCCGCGTGTGGCCGGGCATCGCAAAGGCGTTGAGACACTCCGCGACGTGATTCGCGCGTGTGCCGACCGCGGCGTGGCGCACCTCACGGTTTTTGCGTTCAGCTCGGAAAACTGGCGACGTCCACAGGAAGAAGTCACGTTGTTGATGGAGTTGTTCATGCGTGCGCTGGAAAATGAAGTGACGCGACTGCATGAAAACAATATCCGCTTTCGGCTCATCGGCGACCTTTCCGGGTTTTCCGAACGTATTCAGATCCTGATCCGTGACGCGGAAGCGTTGACCTGCAACAACACCCGCCTGACTTTTACCGTGGCTGCCAATTACGGTGGACGCTGGGACATCGTGCAGGCGGTGAAGAGGTTGATGTCAGTCGGATTGGCCGCAGACGACATCGACGAGGCTGCGCTGGCGCAACAACTCAGCCTGTCCGATGCGCCCGAGCCGGATCTGTTCATCCGCACCGGAGGCGAAAAGCGCATCAGCAATTTCCTGATGTGGCAGCTGGCCTACACCGAGCTTTATTTCACCGATGCCCTGTGGCCGGATTTCAACGCCAAAGCGCTGGACGAGGCAATCGAGTCCTATCGCACCCGCGAGCGCCGCTTTGGCCGCACCAGCGAACAGGTGCAAGCGGCGTCGTGACGGTTCTTTCGAATACGGCCTCCTTGTCTCCTCTCGTCCGCCGCGTTTTAACCGCCGCGTTGCTGCTGGCGGTATTCGTGCCTGCCGCCTTGTGGGCGCCGGCGTGGTTGTGGGCGGTCCTCATGGCGGGCGTGATTGGCGCGGCTGCTTATGAATGGGCGACCCTGAGTCATTTTTCAGCGCGGGCTGCGTATCTCTATGCCGGGCTGTTGGCCGCCATCGCGCTGTTCCTGTTCAAGTTTGCCGGCGCAACCTGGCCGCTATTCCAGAGTGGCCTGATTCTGCTGGCACTGGCATTCTGGCTCGTGGTCGCGCCATTATGGCTGCTGGGCCGCTGGCAGGCACCGCAGCCCTTTGTGCGTGCCGTTGTTGGCGTGGTGGTGTTGCTGCCGACCTGGGTGGCGTTGACCTATCTGCATGAGCGTGGCCCGGCTGTCTTGCTGGGTGTGATGGCGGTGGTGTGGATAGCGGATACCGCAGCCTATTTTTCGGGCCGTCAATTTGGCCGTCACAAGCTGGCCCCAGCCATCAGCCCCGGCAAGACCTGGGAAGGCGTGGCCGGTGCGCTGGTCGCGCTTGCGCTATACGCTGCCGTTTTGAGCCAACTTGGCACGATGCCGTTGCTGTCGCTGTTCTTCATGGTCGCGGGATTGCTGTATTTGTCGGTATTGGGCGATCTGTTTGAATCCTGGATCAAGCGTGTTGCAGGCATGAAGGACAGTGGCACGCTGCTGCCCGGTCATGGCGGCGTGCTCGACCGCATCGATGCACTGACCTCCACCCTGCCCATTGCAACCGGTATGTTGATGTGGCTGGAGCATGCCGCATGAAATCAGAACGCAGTCAATCGAGCGAAATGAAACCCCGCGTTCTCACCGTTTTGGGGGCTACCGGCACGATAGGCGTCAATACGCTCGACGTGGTGGCGCGCCATCCCGGTCGCTTCGAGATTTTCGCTTTGACCGGCGCGACCCAAGTCGAGCGCATGCTCGAGCAATGTCGTACCCATCGTCCACGCTATGCGGTCATGACCGAAGCGACGGCTGCGGCGCAGCTGCGCGCGCGCGCGGCGGCAGAAAAGCTGCCGGTCGAAGTCCTGGAGGGCTGTGCAGCCCTGACTGCTGTGGCAACCGCGCCAGAGGTGGACACCGTGATGGCCGCGATTGTTGGTGCGGCCGGGTTGCCTGCCACGCTGGCAGCGGCGCAGGCAGGCAAGCGCATCCTGCTGGCCAACAAGGAAACCCTGGTGGTAGCCGGCCAGTTGTTCATGGATGCCATCGCTGCCAGTGGTTCAGTCTTGCTGCCGATCGATTCCGAACACAATGCCATTTTCCAGTCGCTGCCGCGTGACTTCAACGGCGATTTTCAGCGGGCTGGCGTGAAATCGCTGTGGCTGACTGCATCTGGCGGCCCGTTTCGTACCTTGTCGGTGGAGGCGATCGCTGCTGCCACGCCGGCACAGGCTGTGGCACACCCCAACTGGGTGATGGGCAAGAAAATCTCGGTCGACTCGGCCAGCCTGATGAACAAGGGGCTCGAAGTGATCGAGGCGCGCTGGCTGTTCAATGCCCGTCCCGACCAAATCAAGGTGGTGGTGCATCCGCAGAGCATCGTGCATTCGATGGTCGAATACGCCGACGGCTCGGTGCTGGCGCAAATGGGCACCCCCGATATGCGCACGCCGATCGCTTATGCGCTGGGTTTTCCGGAACGGATTGAGGCGGGTGTCTCGGCGCTCGAACTGATGGGCAAACAGTTGACGTTCGAAGCCCCCGACACTAGCCGTTTTCCCTGCCTGCAACTGGCATTCGACGCACTGGGCGCGGGGGGCAACGCAGCTGCGGTGCTGAACGCCGCCAATGAAGTCGCGGTTGCACGCTTTCTTGACGGCGCGATTCCCTTTAACGCGATTGCCGCCAGCATTGCGCATTCGCTTGACGCACTGGCGGGCGGCGCGGCTGACACGCTGGAAGAACTGCTCGACGCGGATCAGCAAGCGCGCAGCGTGGCTGAAACTTATCTGAGCCTCAAGCACCCATGAGCTTTCTGCATACCCTATTGTGGTTTCTGGTCGCCATCGGCGTGCTGGTGGTGGTGCATGAATTTGGCCATTACCTTGCCGCACGGCTGGCGGGCGTCAAGGTGCTGCGGTTTTCGGTTGGCTTTGGCAAGCCCTTGTTCAGTCGCCGCTTCGGCCCGGATCAAACCGAATGGAGCTTGTCGCTGCTGCCTTTTGGCGGCTACGTCAAGATGCTCGATGAACGCGAGGGCGACGTGCCTGCGGCAGAAGCCCATCGTAGTTTCAACCGCGCTACGGTGTGGCGTCGCATCGGTATAGTCATAGCCGGACCGCTGGCCAATTTCCTGCTTGCCATCGTGTTTTACTGGGCGCTGTTCTTGCATGGCTTGCCTGCGATGAAGCCGTTGATCGGCGAACCGCCTGCTGGCACACCTGCAGCGCACGCCGGTTTGACGGCGGGCGATGAAATCCGCCGTGTCAACGGCACCGACACGCCTTCGTTTCAGGATGTGCGACTGACCCTGTTACGGGCAGGCGTGTCTGACGAGCCGATTACCCTTGAGCTGGTGGGTGGCCGCAGCGTGCAACTCGATGCGCCTTCGATGCAGAACGAAACTCTCGATCATGACACCCTGCGCCCGCTCGGAATTGTGCGTTTCGACCCTGAAATCGAACCGGTGATCGGCAAACTTTCGCCCGATGGAGCCGCCACGCGCGCAGGACTCCAGACGGGTGACCGGCTGCTTGCAGTCGATGGCAAGCCCGTCGCGAACTGGCAAGGGTGGGTGCAAGTGATACGACAGCATCCTGCCAAATCCTTGCGCATCGAATATCAGCGACAAGGGCGGTCTGGCGTGTTGACCGTCACCCCCGATGCGGTGGATGAGGCCGGGCAGCGTGTCGGGAAGATCGGCGCAGGCCCCAAGGTCGACGAAGCCGTCTTTGCCAGCCTGATGACCGAAGTGAGCTATGGTCCGCTTGAAGCGCTGTGGCAGGGCGCAGTCAAAACCTGGGACATGAGCGTGTTTACGCTGGAAATGATGGGACGCATGGTGATCGGCCAGGTGTCGTGGAAGAATCTCTCCGGCCCGCTCACCATTGCCGACTACGCAGGCCAGAGCGCGGCTTTGGGCTGGATCAGTTTTGTCGGCTTTCTGGCGCTGGTGAGTGTGAGTCTGGGGGTGCTGAATCTGCTGCCCGTGCCTATGTTGGATGGGGGGCACCTCATGTATTATGTTGCCGAAGTTTTGACTGGCCGTCCGGTGTCCGAACGCACCATGGAAATAGGCGGCCGGATTGGTATGACACTGCTGTTGCTTCTGATGTCATTTGCTCTTTTCAACGATTTGCAACGCCTGCTTGGCGGATGAAAAAACCCATGCTTCTTAACCGTTTGACGCTTGCGCTTGCTGCTGTATTGGCTGCGCCCTACGTGCTCGCCAGCGAGCCTTTTGTAGTCAAGGATATCCGGGTCGAAGGCATCCAGCGCACCGAGGCCGGAACCGTGTTCAGCTACCTGCCCGTCAAGGTGGGCGAGACGATGACCGATGAAAAATCGGCCGCTGCGATCAAGGCGCTGTATGCCACCGGGTTTTTCAAGGAAGTGCGGCTGGAAGCGCGCGATGGCGTGTTGATCGTCACGGTCGAAGAACGCCCCTCGATTGCGAAAGTCACTCTGGTTGGCATCAAGGAGTTTTCCGAGGACGACCTCAAGGCCGGACTCAAGCAGACCGGACTGGCAGAAGGGCAAGTGCTCGATCGCTCCCTGGTCGACAAGGCCGAACAGGAATTGCAGCGCCAGTATTACAACCGCGGCAAATATGCAGTCGAAATCAAGACGACCCTGACCCCGCTGGAGCGCAACCGTGTAGCAGTCCAGTTCGATGTAGTGGAAGGCGAAAGCGCCAAAATCCAGCAGATCAACCTGGTGGGCAACAAGGCGTTCAGCGAAAAAGAGTTGCTGGGTGAAATCACCTCGACCACGCCCGGCTGGCTGACCTGGTACACCAAGAACGACCAGTATTCCAAAGCGCGTCTGGGTGGAGATATTGAAATCCTGCGCTCGTTTTATCTCAATCGCGGCTATCTCGAATTCAATGTCGACTCCACCCAGGTGTCGATTTCGCCTGACAAGCAGGGCATCTACATCACCATCAACGTGACCGAGGGGCCGCAATACACCGTGTCCAGTGTCAAGCTGGCCGGGCAGATGCTGGTGCCTGAAGCCGAGTTGCAGAAACTGGTCACCGTGGAGCCGGGCAAGGTATTCGTGCGTGACCGCCTGACCGAATCCACCAAAAAAATCAGCGAACGTCTCGGCAACGACGGCTATGCGTTTGCCAACGTCAACGCCGTGCCCGAACTCGACAAGGACAAGGCAACCGTCGCTTTTACCCTGTTTGTCGACCCGGGTCGCCGCGTGTACGTCAACCGCGTCAACGTGACGGGCAATACCAAAACCCGCGACGAAGTGGTGCGCCGCGAAATCCGGCAAATGGAAGGTGCGTATTACGACGCGGCAAAGATTAACCGTTCGCGGGATCGTTTGAACCGGCTGGGTTACTTCGAGCAGGTCAATATCGAGACGCCAAGCGTGAGCGGTACCACCGATCAGGTGGACGTCAATGTGGGCGTGACTGAAAAGTCGACCGGCAGCATTCAGCTGGGCGCCGGTTTCTCGTCGTCCGAAGGGCTGGTTCTTTCCGGGTCGGTGTCGCAGGCCAACGTGTTTGGCACTGGCAATCGCGTCTCGGCGCAACTCAACACGGGCAGCGTCAACACCGTGTACGCGCTGTCATTCGTCAATCCTTATTACACGATTGACGGTATCAGCCTGGGCTATGACCTCTACAAGCGCGATGTCGATACCAATTCACTCGACAACGTCAGCGATTATAAAAGCTCGACCCTGGGTGCGGGGGTGCGTTTGGGATTCCCAGTCAACGAGCGCGATTTCATTTCGCTGGGCCTGGTTTACGAGATGAGTTCGCTGACGGTTCCTGCTACTCCCGGGTTGCCTGAAACCCAGTACCAAAAATTTGTTGGTGCTGATGGTACCCGTGACGATGATACGTTGCGTATCGATACCTCATGGGCGCGCGATACCCGCAACAGTTTCTTGTTCCCGACCAAGGGGATGCTGCAACGGGTGTCGTCCGAGATCGGTACGCCGGTCGGCAGCCTGCAGTATTACAAGCTCTCGTACCAGCATCAGTACTATTTTCCGCTGAGCAGTAATTTCACCCTGCTGTTGAACGGTGAGGTTGGCATCGGTGGCGGCTTGGCGGACGAGGATCTGCCTTTCTTCAAGAACTTCTTTGCCGGCGGCACCAGTTCGGTGCGGGGCTTCAAGCCCGGCACCCTGGGCCCAAAAGATTACAAGGGTGATGCCATCGGGGGCGATAAGCGTGTGGTCGCCAATATGGAACTTTTCTTCCCACTACCAGGGATCAAGGATAACCAGTCCTTGCGCATGTCAGCCTTTATCGATGCAGGCGCAGCGTATGGTCCGGATGGCTCGCCTAACAATGGTCAAAGTACGTATTCGGATTTTTCGTTCAATGAAATCGGCGTGTCCGCGGGGGTAGCCGTGTTGTGGGTATCGCCACTTGGTCCGCTCAAATTCAGCCTGGCGCAACCGCTGGTCAGCAATCCCGGCGACCAGGAAGAAATCTTTCAATTTACCCTGGGCAATGCGTTCTAAGGGTGTGATTTACGGAGTGTGATGATGAAATTCAATAATCTGGCTGTTTCCCTGGTCCTGGCGTCCGCCTTCATGGCAGCGCCTGCCGTTGCCGAGACCAAAATCGGCTTCGTCAATACCGAAAAACTATTGCGTGAAGCTCCGCTGTCGGTGGCTGCGCAGAAAAAGCTGGAACGTGAATTCGCTACACGACAGCAGGACTTGCAGAAACTGGCCAAGCAGGCGCGTGAATTGCAGGCGCAACTCGACAAGGACGGCGTCACTATGTCTGACAGTGAACGCAAGTCGAAAGAACGGGATTTGAGCAACCATAGCCGTGAGTTGCAGCGCCAGGAACGCGAGTTCCGCGAAGATCTCAACCTGCGTCGTAACGAAGAACTGGGGCAGATTCAGGAGCGTGCACGCAAGACGATCCAGGAAATTGCCAAGGCCGAAAAATACGACATGATCCTTGAGCAGGCGGTTTATGTGGACTCCAAAAGTGACATCACCGATCGCGTGATGAAAGCGCTGGGCGGGAAGTAAGCACGCCTGATGTCGGTAACGCTGACTGAATTGGTTGCCCGTTTTGGCGGGAAGTTGGTAGGGGATGGCACGCGCTTGATCGTCCAGGTTGCGCCGCTCGAGCGTGCCACGGTTGAGGAAATTGGCTTCGTTTCGCAGAGCAAGTATCTGGCTCAACTGGCCAGTACCGGGGCGGGCGCGGTGATCCTGCCGGAGGACGCGCGCGATGCGACCGACCTGCCGCGCATCCTGACGCCTAATCCTTACTTGTATTTCGCACGCGTCTCGGCGCTGCTGAACCAGCCGCCGCGCCCACCTGTGGGGATTCATCCGGCGGCGACGGTTGCAGCAGATGCGCAAATCGGTGCCGATGCCTGCATCGCTGCGGGCGTGGTGATCGGCAGTGGCGCAGTGATCGGCGCACGCTCGGTCATCAGCGCAAACAGTGTGATAGGTGAGCAGGCGCGTGTGGGCGCCGATTGCCTGCTGCACGCCAATGTCAC
The DNA here is from genome assembly GCA_018831045.1 of Gammaproteobacteria bacterium. Classification (GTDB taxonomy): domain Bacteria; phylum Pseudomonadota; class Gammaproteobacteria; order Burkholderiales; family Thiobacillaceae; genus Thiobacillus. Next base: position 24,295 of record JAHJRA010000029.1, read on the forward strand.
GCTTTATCACCATTGCGAGGTCGGCGATCGCGCGATCCTGCACTCGGGCTGCGTGATCGGTTCTGACGGCTTTGGCTTTGCGCCGGATGCGGGTCGCTGGGAAAAAATTCCGCAGATTGGCCGCGTGCTGGTCGGCAATGATGTCGAGATTGGTGCGTGCACCACGATCGATCGCGGCGCGCTTGAAGACACCGTGATTGAAGAAGGCGTCAAGCTCGACAACCTGATTCATGTTGCGCACAACGTGGTGATCGGCGCGCACACGGTGATCGCCGCCTGCACCGGCATCGCAGGCAGCGCCAAAATCGGCCGCCATTGCACCATCGGCGGGGCGGCGATGATATTCGGCCACATTGAAATTGCCGACGGCACGCGTATTTCAACCAATACCCTGATTACAAAATCCCTGCCCAAAGCAGGCACCTACACTTCGGCGTTACCGTTTTCGGAACACGAGGTGTGGCAGAAAAACGCTGTGCATATGCGCAATCTCGACAAGCTGGTCAAGCGCATCAAACAGCTTGAAACACGCCTTACCGAACTGGAAAACCAGTCAGAAAGAAAATCATGATCATGGACATCACGCAGGTCATGCAGTATCTGCCGCACCGTTACCCCTTTCTGCTGATCGACAAGGTGACCGAGCTGGAACTCGGAAAAACCATTACCGCGATCAAGAACGTCACCATTAACGAGCCGTTTTTCCCGGGGCATTTTCCCGTTTCGCCCGTCATGCCGGGTGTATTGATTCTGGAAGCGATGGCGCAGGCAGCTGCGATCCTGTCGTTCAAGACCAAGAATTACGCGCCGGAAGATATTGGCGTGGTGTATTTTGCCGGCATTGATGGCGCACGGTTCAAGAAACCGGTGCTGCCGGGCGATCAGCTGGTGCTCAAGGTGGCCATCGTGCGCGAGATGCGTGGCATCTGGAAATACACAGGGCGCGCAGAAGTCGATGGCGTGCTGGTCGCAGAAGCCGAACTCATGGCGACCCTGCGCGACAAGCCCTGACATGGCGACGATTCATCCCACCGCCCTTGTCGCAGCGGGTGCGCGGCTGGCAGACGACGTCGAAATTGGCGCGTACTCGATCATCGGCGAGCACGTTGAAATTGGTGCAGGCACCACGGTCGGTTCTCATGCCGTCATTACCGGTCACACTACCATCGGTGCGCGTAACAAAATTTTTCATTTTGTCTCGCTCGGCGAAGCGCCGCAGGACAAGAAATACGCCAACGAGCCGACGCGCCTGGTAATCGGCAACGACAACGTCATCCGCGAGTTTTGCACGTTCAACATTGGTACCGTGCAGGATCGCGGCGTCACCACGATAGGCAGCCACAACTGGATCATGGCCTATGTCCACATTGCGCACGATTGCGTGGTGGGCGACCACACCATTTTCGCCAACAATGCCTCGCTTGCGGGGCATGCTGAAATCGGTGATTGGGTCATCCTCGGCGGCTTCACCGGCGTGCACCAGTTCTGCAAGATCGGCGCCCATGTGATGACCGGCATTTCCAGCGTGGTGTTCAAGGATATTCCGCCGTTTGTCATGGCCGCGGGCCAACCTGCAGCGCCGCACGGACTCAACAGCGAAGGCCTCAAACGGCGCAGCTTTTCGCCCGAGTCGTTATCCGCACTGAAGCGCGCTTACAAGATTCTTTACCGCGAAGGTAATACGCTTGCCGAAGCACAGGCCAGGCTCGAACCTGAGGCCGCCAGCCATGCCGAAGTCCGGCAGCTGCTCGATTTCCTCGCGCGCGCCGAGCGCGGCATCATCCGTTGATGGATATCGGGCTGGTCGCTGGAGAAGCCTCCGGCGATCTTCTCGGCGCGCATTTCGTCGATGCCCTCAAACACGCCCATCCTGATTTGCGTGCTGCAGGAATTGCTGGCCCCAAGCTCGTTCAGGCGGGCGTCGAAGCGATCTACCCGAGTGAGAAACTGGCGGTCAACGGCTACATCGAGGTGCTGCGTCACCTGCCAGAACTGCTGTGGATCCGTTCGCGCATCACCCGCCATTTCCTGAGCGAACGGCCGCGCGTCTTCGTCGGCATCGATGCGCCGGATTTCAATTTCGCGCTGGAAGCCAGGCTCAAGCAGGCCGGCATTCCGACCGTGCATTTCGTCAGCCCGTCGCTGTGGGCATGGCGGCCGGAGCGCATTCATCGCATCAAGCAGGCGGTGTCGCACATGCTGGTCGTGTTTCCGTTCGAGGAAAAGATTTACCAGGATGCGGGCATTCCCGTCACCTATGTCGGGCACCCGCTGGCGGATGTGATCCCGCTCGTGCCTGATGGTGCGGCTGCGCGTGCCACGCTGGCGCTGGCCGCAGGTCCGGTGGTCGCCCTGTTGCCGGGCAGTCGCTTGAGCGAGGTGAGGCGGCATGCGCAGCTGATGCTCGACGCGGCGGCGCTGATATTGCAGCAGCATCCCGATGCGCAATTCGTTCTGCCCGCAGCGAGTGATGCCACCGCTCAGTTGATCCGTCGCGTGGCGCAGGGGCGGCCGCTACCGTTGCACATCCTGAAGGGCCAGTCGCACACCGCGCTGGCGGCATGCGATGTGGCGCTGGTGGCGTCGGGTACCGCCACGCTCGAAGCGGCCCTGTTCAAAAAGCCGATGGTGATTACCTACCGCGTGCCCGCGCTGACTGCCTACTTGATGCGCAAAAAAGCCTTGCTGCCATGGATCGGGCTGCCCAACATTCTGGCACGCGATTTTGTGGTGCCGGAGCGGGTGCAGGAAGCCGCCACGCCCGAGCACCTTGCTGCCGACGCACTGGCCTGGCTGGTGGATGCACCGCGTTGTCAGGCGCTCGCCACGACTTTTCACGCCATGCATGTGAGCCTGCGACAGAACGCCAGCCTGCGCATTGCTGAAGCGCTTGCCCCCTATCTGGTGGACGCATGAAAGCGCCGGTTGTGTTGCATATCGGGCCACTCGGCCTGTGCGGCGTCGATGAAGCTGGGCGCGGGCCGTTGGCGGGTCCGGTGATGGCGGCTGCCGTCATGCTGGATCCTGCGCGGCCGATTGCAGGCTTGCGCGACTCCAAAAAACTCAGCGCGGCCAAACGCGAGCTGCTGGCCGACGAGATCCGCTTGCATGCTGCCGCCTGGTGCGTAGCCGAGGCCAGTGTCGCGGAAATTGACCAGTTGAATATCCTGCAGGCCACGATGCTGGCGATGCAGCGAGCTGTCGCTGGACTCGCGTGCGCGCCGGATGAAGTCTGGGTCGACGGCAACCGCTGCCCCAACTGGGCGTGGCGGTCGCAGGCGGTGGTCAAGGGCGACGACAAGGTGGCCGCGATTGCCGCGGCGTCGATTCTGGCCAAGACCACGCGTGATCAGTTCATGCAGCAGCTGCATACGGATTTTCCTGCCTATGGGTTTGCGCAGCACATGGGCTACGGTACCGCTGTACACTTGGCCGCGCTGAAAATCCATGGCGCCTGTCCACATCATCGGCACAGTTTTGGCCCGGTTAAACTCGCGCTCGATCAAGCCTCACTTTTTTGAAAGGAACCCTCATGCAACTGTCGTATCTGTTTCACGTTCTGGGAATCGTTGTTTGGGTCGGCGGCATGTTCTTCGCCTATATGGCCTTGCGCCCGGTGGCGGCTGCCGTGCTGGAACCGCCGCAGCGCCTGACCCTGTGGGCCGGCGTATTCGGCAAGTTCTTCCCCTGGGTGTGGGTGTCGGTGGCATTGGTCCTGGCAACCGGCCTGCACATGCTGATGAAACTGGGGGCGGCTACCCCACATTACGCGCTGGCCATGCTGGTGCTCGGCGTGGTGATGATGCTGCTGTTCGCTCACGTGTTCTTCGCACCTTACAAGAAACTCAAGCGTGCCGTAAGCGAGCAGAACTGGCCGGTTGGTGGCGCAGCCCTGGGGCAGATTCGCATGCTGATTGGCATCAACCTCAGCCTCGGATTGCTGACGATTGCCGTGGTGTTTGTCGGGCGCGCGCTGACTGGCGCTTAAGGCTCATCCTGCGCGGGTGCGGCCAGCAAGCGCTGTACCGCTCGCTGGATCGCTTCTCGCCGCGCTTCGCATTGCAGTTCGGCATGAAACTGCCCGTCCTTATACAGATACAGCGTAGGCAAATGAAAAATGCCGAAATAGCGCGCCACGCCAGTGGCTTCGCTGACATCGACTTCATACATTGCACTCGCCAGGCCGACCAAGGCCAGCGGCAATAGATGCTTCCAGGCGCGGCAGGCGCCGCAGTTCGGCGCGCTGAAAAGCACCACGGCTATGCCAGCCGTTGCAGCAAGGCGCGCATGGAACGCGCCTTCAGCCAAGCGTGAAAAAGCTGCCGGGGTGGAAGGCTCCGGGCTGGTAGAATCGCGCGTTTCCCTCTGGCGGCTTCTCATGTTGTTTCTCGAATTATTCGGCTACCTGGTTATTATCCTGGTGGCGGCAGAAATCTTTGTCAACGCGCTTGAACACTTGGGTGAAAAACTCAAAATTTCCGAGGGTGTGACCGGTTCATTGTTCGCAGCAGTCGGCACCGCAATGCCCGAAACGTTGGTGCCTTTACTGGCGATCTTTGCCGGAACCGGCAATGCGAAAATCGGTGAGGAAATCGGTGTGGGTGCCATTCTGGGCGCGCCGTTGATGCTGTCTACCTTGTCTGTTTCCTTGATGGCGCTGGCCGTATTGAGCAAACGCGGCATTCAGGGGCATCTGACCCCTGAACGCAGTGGACTCAAACGTGACCTCGATTTTTTCCTGATGGCTTTTGTCCTGGCGTTTGTGGCCATGTTTATTCCTCACGGCGAGGGCTGGGTGCGTGCCGCCATTGCCTTTGTCATGGTGTTGATTTATTTCGTTTACGTGATGCTGACCTTGCGTGCGTCGAGCAAACTGGTAGAAGAGGGCCATGCCACCGAAGCAGAATCGCCCATGTTGCTGACGCGCCTGGGCATGCCGAAAAACCTGTTTTTCATCATTGTGCAGCTGGCGATTGGGTTGGCGTTGCTGGTCATCGGGGCGAAGGGTTTCATCCACGGTGTCGAAGCGGCGGCGCCGATGATTGGTATTTCTGCGTTGTTGTTGTCGCTGTTGATCATTCCGATTGCGACCGAGTTGCCTGAAAAGGTGAATTCGATCCTGTGGATCCGCAAGCGCAAGGACACCCTGGCGTTTGGCAACATTACCGGCGCCATGGTTTTCCAGGGCACGCTGCTGCCGGCTATCGGCGTTTCGCTCACGCCCTGGGCACCGCAGAAGGAAGTGCTGCTGGGCGTGGTCGTTACGCTGGTTGCAGCGTTCTGGTTGCGCTGGGCCGCGCTGAATGGCGGGTTGCGTGTGTGGCATCTGTTTGTCAACGGCGCGCTGTATGTTGGCTACTTGACCGCTGTTTTGATCTGAGTGCTGCGATGGGGCAATAAAAAACGGCGGGGTAACCCGCCGTTTTTTATTGTGCTGTTGCCATGTTTCCTTTACATCTTGCGGCGACGTGCGGCAAAGCCAACCAGCCCAAGCCCTGCCAGCAGCATGGCCCAGGTATCGGCTTCCGGCACCGGCGTGACCTGCCAGCCGATGTCCTGCATCGCAGCAAAATCCAGTTCGGTGAAATATTTGCGGGTGCCGTTGGACAGGCTTGGGGTCATCGCGGCTTCCTGACTGACGCCATTGACCAGACTCAGGGTGCCTGATGCCCAGTGACCCTTGTCGCTGCTCAGGGCAATTGAGCCCGCTTCCGCGCCAACAAAGATACCGGTGCTGATAAGGTTGCGGAACGCATCCGAACTGCCAAAACCGAGCAAATGCGCCAGTTCGTGAACGGCAACCGAATAGAAATCGTATTCGTTGCTGTCCAGACCGGCGGTGGTCTGGCCGAAATGCCAGTTGGTACCGGCAGAGTCGAACGTGATCGAGCCGCCCCAGGGGGCAACGTCAATTGCGCCTGCACCGCTCACGACACCCTGGCCGCGCTGCGTGGCATCGCTGCAAAAGCTGCTGAACCCTGAGCAGTTGTAGCCACCTCCGCCGCCCACGCCGAGGGTGTTGTTGCTGAAGTTGTAGCCACCGGCATATACGCGGATCACGTTGGTGGCGAAGGAGTCATTGTTGTTGCTCAGTGAGGCGTTAGGGTCGGCAGGGTTGAAATAAACCGGGTCGAAGCCATTCGGTCCAGAGGAGGTGATGGCGGTGAGCGAGTCGGCAAAGCGGCTCTCGAATACGCTGGCCGCCGATTCCAGAACGGATACACGGCTCGCATCGCTGAAAAAGCTGCTGGTGTCGTAGGTGAAATCGAACTGGATATCGATGTTGGCTTGAGCCTGTGCACTCAGTGCGACGAGCAGGGCTGCGGCAAGAGGACGAATAGTCATTGGGTTACGCTCCAATCCGGATGAAATTTATGGTTTTATTGAATATGGTACTGCCCGTGAAATGATACCGTAACAGCGAATGGCGCGAGTGTTCCATGGCCGCATGACTGGCTGATGAAAAGCGGCGTGTTCCTAAGCCGGTTTTGTGCTGGGGGGCGGTTCGTGGCGAAAGGGCGCGTCCAGTTCGTCCATGTAGTGACTGATGGCGTCGGTTTCGCGTTCCAGAAAGCGGTCGACCGCATCGCGGAATTCAGGGTTTTCCAGCCAGTGCCAGGAGTGCGTGGCGGTGGGAACGAGGCCGCGCGCGAGTTTGTGTTCGCCTTGCGCACCGCCTTCGAATACCTGCAACCCCTTCGCAATCGCATATTCGATGCCTTGCTGATAGCAGGTTTCAAAATGCAGGCCGGGCACATATTCCAGTGTGCCCCAGTGGCGGCCGTAGAGCCGCTGGCCATCCTTGACACAGAACGAACAGGCAATCGGCTCACCCTGTTTGTCGGCGATGATGAGCACCAGATTTTCGGGCATCGACGCGCGGATGGCGGCAAAGAATGCGCGGTTGAGGTGCGGATCGCTGCGATGGCGGGCGTAGGTGTCGGCGTAGCAGCGATAGAAATGATCCCAGTCGGCGTCGGTGCTTTCCGCGCCTTCAACCCAGCGGAAGCTGACGCCTGCGGTGGCGAGTTTCTTCCTTTCCTGGCGGATTTTCTTGCGCTTGTCGTGCGTCATCACGGCGAGAAACGCCTCGAAATCGGCGTAGCCTGCGTTGTGCCAGTGAAACTGGAACCCGCTGCGGTGCATCAAGGGAGTTGCCTGCAGCGCGGCGTGATCGGGCTCGGTGGGAAACAGGATGTGCAAGGACGAGAAATTCAGATCCTGCATCAGCTTGAGCGCGGCCTGGATCAGTGTGCCGCGGTCGGCGTCGTTTCTGGCCAAGAGGCGTGCGCCGGGCACCGGCGAAAAAGGCACGCAACTCACCAGTTTGGGATAGTAGTTCAGCCCGTGACGGCGGTACGCATCGGCCCATGCCCAGTCGAACACGAACTCGCCCCAGGAATGATGCTTGATATAAAGTGGCATCGCAGCATCGAGCCGGCCGTCACGGAAGAGCGCCAGATGCACCGGCTCCCAGCCGATGTCGGCGCCGACGCAGCCTGTGGTTTCCAGCGCGTGCAAAAAAGCATGGTGCAGAAAAGGCGAGTCGCCTGCCAGCTCGTCCCACGCCGCCGGATCCAGATCGGCCATGCGTGGAATCACGCGAATGACGGTTTCTTTGGCTTCCGCATCGGCGGGCTTTGCTTCAAAATGCGTGTTTTGGCGAGCTTCCATCAAACATGAACCTGCACGAGTACCAGGCCAAACAAATATTGCGATCGGGCAACATTACCACGCCGCGCGGCATCGCTGCGGCGAGCGTGGATGCCGCCGTTGCTGCTGCGGTTGAACTGGGTGGCATGGCCTGGGTGGTGAAGGCGCAGATTCACGCCGGCGGGCGCGGCAAGGTCGGCGGCGTGAAGGTCGTGAAAAGCCTCGACGACGTGCGTGCGATGGCGACGAGCCTGTTGGGCACGTTGCTGGTGACCAACCAGAACGCACCGGATGGCCAGCCGGTGAATCAGCTGCTGGTGGAAGAAACCCTGCCGATTGCGCGCGAGCTGTATCTGTCGCTGCTGGTGGATCGCGAGACCGAGCGCGTCGCCATCGTGGCTTCGGCTGCGGGCGGCATGGACATCGAGGAAGTCGCCCACGCCACGCCGGAAAAAGTGCTGACCGAGATCTGCGATCCGCTGCTGGGCGTGCAGGATTTCCAGTGCCGCGCACTGGCGTTTGCGCTGGAACTGACGGGCGAGGCGTACAAGGATTTTTGCCGGCTGTTGCCTGCCTTGTATCGCGTTTTCATGGCCAACGACTTGAGCCTGCTTGAGATCAATCCCTTGATCGTCACCAGCGACAATCGCGTGCTGCCGCTCGACTGCAAAATGAGCATCGAAGACAATGCCTTGTACCGCCACAAGGATTTGGCTGCGCTGCGCGACGATAGTCAGATCGATGCGAAGGAAGCTGCCGCCAATGCCGCCAACGTCAATTACGTCGCGCTCACCGGCAATATCGGCTGCATGGTCAATGGCGCGGGCCTGGCGATGGCGACAATGGATCTGATTCAGCTCGAAGGCGGCACGCCTGCGAACTTTCTCGATGTGGGCGGCGGCGCCACGCCCGAGACGGTGGCGCAAGGTTTCAAGATCATTCTGCTCGACCCCAATGTGCGCGCCGTGCTCATCAATATTTTTGGCGGCATCGTGCGCTGCGATGTCATCGCCGAAGGCATCATCCAGGCAGTCAAAGAGGTTGGAGTGAAAGTACCGGTAATCGTGCGGCTGGAAGGCACCAACGCCGAACTGGGCCGCACCCTGCTGGCTGAATCAGGCTTGGCGATCCTCGCGGCCGAAAGCCTCACCCAGGCGGCGAAGCTCGCCGTGGAGAAAGCGCAATGAGCATCCTGGTCAACCAACACACGAAGGTCATTTGCCAGGGCTTTACCGGCAAACAGGGCAGCTTTCATTCCGAGCAGGCGATTGCCTACGGCACGCAGATGGTCGGCGGCGTCACGCCGGGCAAGGGCGGCCAGACCCATCTCAACCTGCCGGTGTTCAACACCGTGCGGGACGCCGTTCGCCAGACCGGCGCGCAGGCGACGATGATTTACGTGCCGGCGGCGTTTGCGGCCGACTCCATCCTGGAAGCTGCCAACGCCGGCATCGAAGTCATCGTCTGCATCACCGAAGGCATTCCGGTTCTCGACATGCTGAATGTGAAAGCGGCCTTGCGCGCCAACGGCGCCAGGCTGATCGGCCCCAACTGCCCCGGCATCATCACTTCGGGCGAATGCAAAATCGGCATCATGCCCGGCGCGATTCACCAGAAAGGCAAAATCGGCATCGTCTCGCGTTCCGGCACGCTGACTTACGAAGCGGTCTACCAGACCAGCCAGCTCGGGTTGGGGCAATCGACCTGCGTCGGCATCGGCGGCGACCCGATCAAGGGGCTGGATTTCATTGATTGCCTGCAGATGTTCGAAGCCGACCCCCAGACCGAAGCGGTGATTCTGGTGGGCGAAATCGGTGGCAGCCGCGAGGAAGAAGCCGCCGAATACATCCGCTCGAACATGAAGAAGCCGGTGGCTGCCTACATTGCCGGCCGCACCGCGCCCAAGGGCAAACGCATGGGCCACGCCGGCGCGATCATCGCCGGTGGCGCAGGCACGGCGGACGCAAAAATCCGTGCACTGGAAGCGGCGGGCGTGGTAATCGCGCAGAGTCCGGCGGGGCTGGGCGAAGCCGTGCAAGCTGCGCTTGCAGCGCGATGAAGCTCGCCCCATGAAACTCGCGATCGCACAACTCAACCTGATTGTCGGTGACATTGCCGGCAACACCGCGCAGTTGCTGACCGCTGCGCGCGAAGCGCAGGCGGCAGGTGCCGCCTTGCTGCTGACTCCGGAAATGTCAATTTGTGGTTACCCCGCGGAGGACCTGGTGTTGCGGGCAGATTTTTGCGCAGCCTGCGAGGCGGCGCTGAATCAGATTGCTGAAAATGCACCACCCGGGCTTGCACTGATCGTGGGCTATCCCGAGCGCAGCGATGGCGGTTTGTATAACGCTGTTGCGCTGGTTCGCGGCGGCAAGGTCGAAACGGTGTATCGCAAGCATCATCTGCCGAATCATTCGGTGTTTGACGAGCAGCGGGTGTTCGACAGCGACGATATGCCCCATGTGTTTGCCTGTGGCGGCCTCAATTTCGGACTCAATATCTGCGGCGATATCTGGGAGCCGGGGCCGGCCAAATGGGCGAAAGAAGCGGGTGCGGACTGGTTGCTGGTGCCAAATGCGTCGCCCTTTCATTTGGACAAGCAACGCGAACGCTACGCGGTGGCGCGTTCGCGTCAGGCGGAATCGGCCATGCCCATCGTGTACGCCAATCTGGTGGGTGGACAGGATGAACTGGTGTTCGATGGGGCGTCGTTTGTGCTGGACGCCGATGGCGAAGTGGTGGCGCAACTGCCTTGCTGGCAGGCAGGGCTGTTCTATCTGGAACTTGACAGCCATACCGCGCAAGGCGAGCAGTGCGCGCTGCCATCCGAGGATGCAGCGGTCTATGACGCGCTGGTGCTGGCGGTGCGCGACTATGTTGGGAAAAATGGATTCAAGGGCATTCATCTCGGTTTGTCGGGCGGCATCGATTCTGCACTGACGCTGGCGATCGCGGTCGATGCGCTGGGCGCGGACAAGGTGCACGCGGTGATGATGCCGTCGGACTACACCGCGAACATCAGCGTGGAAGATTCTCGTGACATGGTGCAGCGGCTCGGTGTGCGCTATTCGGAAATCGCGATCAAGCCCGTGTTCGACGCTTTTTTGGCGCAACTGGCAGGTGAGTTTGCGGGGCGGGCGGCCGACACCACGGAAGAAAATCTGCAGGCAAGAACGCGCGGTACCTTGCTGATGGCGTTGTCGAACAAGTTTGGCACCCTCGTGTTGACCACCGGCAACAAGAGTGAAATGGCGACCGGCTACGCCACGCTATATGGCGACATGGCCGGCGGTTTTGCCGTGCTGAAGGACGTGGCGAAAACGCGGGTGTTCCGGTTGGCCAATTACCGCAATGGTTTGTCCGAGATCATTCCGCAACGCATCATCGACCGCCCACCGTCGGCTGAATTGCGTCCCGACCAGACCGACCAGGACAGCTTGCCACCGTATGAGATGCTGGATGCGATACTGGAGGCTTATGTCGAGCGCGACTTGTCGGCATGCGATATTGTCGCGCTGGGATTTGATTCGGCTACGGTGAAACGTGTGATCCGCATGGTCGATCTCGCCGAATACAAACGCCGTCAGGCTGCACCCGGTCCACGCATCACGCCGCGCAATTTTGGCAAGGATCGCCGCTACCCCATTACCTCGAAATATCGACCTGAAGGAGTTTTATCGTGAAAAAAATCGAAGCCATCATCAAACCATTCAAACTTGATGAAGTGCGTGAGGCCCTGTCGGAGATTGGCGTGACCGGCCTGACTGTCACTGAAGTCAAGGGATTCGGCCGGCAAAAAGGCCACACCGAGCTTTATCGCGGTGCGGAATATGTGGTGGATTTTCTGCCCAAGGTAAAACTGGAGATCGTCATTGCCGACAACCTGGTTGATCGCGCAATCGAAGCAGTCATCACCGCTGCGCGCACCGGCAAAATCGGCGACGGCAAGATTTTTGTCACCAATATGGAACAGGTGATACGGATACGTACCGGTGAAACGGGCGAAACGGCTATTTGAACCGTCGCCGACGTTTGATTACCAGAGGCTATACCAGGGGCGGCCTTCGAGATTGATGCCCTTGGCGTATTGGCTGTTCGGGAAGTTGAGGTTCAACACGCGCAAGGTATCGTCGCGCAATCCCGTAAGCTGCAGTTTGTCGTAGGACACCACCATGATCGCCAGGGCCTCTTCCAGCGCAGGCGCATCGGGGTAGTTTTTCAGCACTTCGCGGGCGCGGTTGGCCGCGGCCACCCAGGCTTCACGCTTCATATAGTATTTGGCGACGTGGACTTCGTTGCTGGCCAGTGCATTTAGCAGATAGTTCATGCGGGCGCGCGAATCAGCCGCATATTTGCTGTCTGGAAAGCGGGTGACCAGTTCCTTGAACGAGATGAAGGCATCACGCGCGGCCTGGGGGTCGCGTTCGCTCATGTCTTGCTCGACCAGATTGCCCAGCAGGCCCAGATCGTCATTAAAATTCGCCAGGCCCTTTAGATAGTAGGCGTAATCGACGTTAGGATGGTTGGGGTGAAGTTTGATGAAGCGGTCGCATGCGGCAATTGCGGAAATCGGCTCTTTGTCCTTGTAGTAGGCATAAGCCACTTCCAGCTGCGCCTGCTGCGCGTAGCGACCAAACGGGTAGCGCGACTCCAGCGTTTCAAATAACTTGACGGCACGCTCGTAGTTGCCCTCGTTGAGATTATCCTTGGCTTCTGCATAGAGCTTTTGTGCAGACCAGCCCGAGGTTTCATCCTTGACCTCTGGCAGACCGCTGCAGCCGCTTAAAGTAAGCGCAACGGCAAGTATCACGCCACCGAGCGCCCTGTTAAATGTAGTAGAACCGGATAAATGTTGCTTAAGCATGGGAAAAGACACAGAAAATTCGTCTGATGATTATAAGGGATTAAGCGAAGACAGCGTTCGCGAGCTGGTGATTCCGAACGAACAGGGCGGTCAGCGCCTGGATCAGGCATTGTCGGCTTTGTTGCCGGAGTTTTCACGCAACCGCATCCAGAACTGGATCCGCGCACGCAAGATCGAGGTGGACGACGCCTTCCCCTCGACCAAGATGAAGGTGTTTGGCGGCGAGTCGGTGCGGGTGGAAATCGAAAGTGATCCCAATGCCACACCGGATGCGCCGGAAGCCATTCCGCTCGACATCATCCATCAGGACCCCATGCTGCTGGTGGTCAACAAACCGGTTGGTCTGGTGGTGCACCCGGGTAGCGGCAACCGCAACGGTACGCTGTTGAATGCGCTGCTGCACTGGGTGCCGCAGGTGGCTGAATTGCCGCGTGCCGGTATCGTTCACCGGCTGGACAAGGACACCTCGGGGCTGCTGGTTGTCGCCAAAACCCTGCCAGCGCACACCGATCTGGTGCGTCAGCTACAGGCACGCACGGTCAAACGCGAATATCTGGCGCTGGTGTATGGCGAGGTCGATCATGATGGCACCGTCGACGAGCCGCTGGCGCGCGATCCGCACAACCGCACCAAGCGCTGTGTACATAGCATGGGCAAGCAGGCCATTACTCACTATGAAGTAGTCGAGCGTTTTCCATCCAATGTCACCTTGTTGCGCTGCAAGCTGGAAACCGGGCGCACGCACCAGATCCGGGTTCACATGCAGCATATTGGTCATCCCCTGGTAGGGGACGATGTTTACAGCGCCAGCCGCCGCAGCCACTTCAAGATCCCGTTCCCGCGCCAGGCGTTGCACGCCGAGCGTCTGGGGCTGATTCATCCTTTGTTCAAGGATCTGGTGCAATGGGAATGTTCTTTGCCACCTGATTTCGAGTCGCTGCTCGCGGCCTTGCGCGAAGATGTTCCCTGGGCTGGTTAAGCGCTTGCGGGCGTTTTGATGATTGTTCCCGACTGGCCTGCGCCTCCTCACGTTAAAAGCCTGATGACCACCCGCGAGAGCGGGGTCAGCCAGGCGCCGTGGGCCAGCCTCAATCTGGGCGATCATGTGGGGGATGATCCGGCCCATGTGGCGGCCAACCGCGCGCACTTGCGCCGCGCGTTGCCGTCCGAACCCGGCTGGTTGAAACAGGTTCATAGCGCAACGGTGGTTGAAGCCGGGCTGAACGTGCACGAGGCCGACGCGGCATTCAGCCGCCAGGCCGGAACGGTGTGTGCCGTTCTGACGGCGGACTGCCTGCCTGTCCTGTTTTGCGACCGTGTGGGCAGCGTGGTTGCCGCCGCTCATGCAGGCTGGCGAGGGCTGGCAGACGGCGTGCTGGAAGCAACGGTGGCGGCGATGCAGGTGCCGCCGGGAGACATTCTCGCCTGGATGGGCGCCGCTATCGGCCCGCAGGCATTCGAAGTGGGCGATGAGGTGCGGCAGGTGTTTGTCGCGCAGCATCCGCAAGCCGCCGCAGCGTTCGTTCAGCATGTGCCCGGCAAGTGGTTGGCCGACATCTATCAGCTGGCGCGCATCCGCCTCAACCATGCCGGGGTGCTGGCAGTTTACGGCGGCGGTCGTTGCACATTTACGGAAACGGATCACTTCTTTTCCTATCGCCGCGACGGCGTGACTGGGCGCATGGCGTCGCTGATCTGGCTGGAGTGATCCGCTAAAAATCGTCCCGTAGCCGCAGGTAACGTGGAAAACGCGGCACGCCTTTTTTTGTCAGGTGCTGATAGCGGTAGGTGATGCGGCTACCAATCGGTGGCGGCTGGCGGCGCTGCCGGTCAGACAGACCGCTGCCGATGCGGAAGCGCTGCCCGCCCGGCATTTCCATCTCCAGCGCACCCGTCATGCCTTCATATTTTCCCTTGCCCGGCATGTAGCCGACCACCACTGCCTCGGCGTCCTGCCAGGGTTTCAACTTCAGCAGGGCATCGCTGCGCCCGGTGAGGTAGGGCGCGTCGGCGCGGTGCAGCATCAGGCCTTCGCCCCCCGCCTTGGTCACGCTGCCGAGCCGCCGAATCAGTTCGGCGCGGTCGGCCACGCGGAATTGCTCGACGGCCTGCAGCCAGGGCACGCCTGCCTGGGCAAGCAGCGTGTTCATTTGCTGGATGCGTGCGCTGAAATCGCCCGTTGCGCCGGGCAGTTCAAAAATCAGATAGCGCACCTGCCGCCATTCGGCATCCACCGGGGTGAGCTTTCTGACCGTGCCCGACAGCGCGTCGAATCCGTCGCGGGCGATCCACAGTTCGCCGTCGAGAGGTGTTGCGGGAAAACCTTGTGTGAACCATGCCGGCGCCGGAACCTTACCGCCGCCGCGAAAGCGCAGCGTCTTGCCGTCCCATTGCGCGCGCACGCCGTCGAATTTTTCGCTCACCCAGTATTGGCTCAGGTCTACGTGTTCGGTGTAAACCCCGGCCAGCAGCATTGCCGGCGCAGGTGACGGCGTGTCTGCCCACGCGCACTGGGCTACCAGCAGCAGCGCCAGCAGGATGCGTTTCAGTCCAGCCATTTGTGCAGAAACTGTGCGTGCCCCATTGCGGGGTCAAGCTGATAGGCGGCAAATCCCAGCCGTTGATACAGCGCGCGTGCCGACGTGTTGCCGTCCAGCACTTCGAGTGTGAGCTTGCAGGCGCCGCGCGCAAAAGCAATTGCTTCAACGGCGGCAAACATTCGCGTGGCAATGCCGCGCCCACGATGGCTGGGCAGGACGACGACATCGTGCACATTGACCAGCGGGCGGCAGGCAAAGGTGGAAAAGCCTTCGATGGCGTTGATCAGTCCAACGGGCGAGTCGCCATCGAACGCCATGACGCTGAAGATGAACGGCCGCGCGGCGAGCTCTGCAACCAGATTGGTGCGCGCAAAATCGGATAAAGCTTCGCCGCCGCCAGCCGGTTCGCACGCATAGCCGTCGAGTAGCTCGACAAGCCCGGAGGCGTGGGCGGCGTTGGTGTAATCAACGCGAAAAATCTCAACCATCGGTCTGGATCCGCATCGACAAATCCACCGCGCGGATATGCTTGGTGAGGCTGCCGATGGAAATGCGGTCGACGCCGGTTTCGGCCACAGCACGCACGGTGCTCAGCGTGATGTTGCCGGAGGCTTCGAGCAGGGCGCGGCCGTGGCTGACCTGCACCGCGTGGCGCAGGTCGGCGAGGCTGAAGTTGTCGAGCAGGATCAGCGGCGCGCCCGCAGCCAGCGCCTGTTCGAGTTCGTCGATGGTTTCCACCTCGATCTGCACGCTGACCGCGTCGTCTGCCAGCTTGAACGCCGCCTCCAGCACCTGCGCGATGCCGCCCGCCGCCGCAATGTGGTTTTCCTTGATCAGGATGCCGTCATATAGCCCCACGCGCTGGTTTTGTCCGCCACCGACCCGCACCGCATACTTTTCGGCGATGCGCAGGCCGGGCAGGGTTTTGCGGGTATCAAGAATGGCAGCGTGGGTGCCGCGCACGGCGTCGACATACGGCCGGGTGGCTGTGGCGACGGCCGACAGGGTTTGCAGAAAGTTCAGCGCGGGTCGCTCGGCAGTCAAGAGGGCACGGGCAAGGCCGCTGATTTCCACCAGTACCTCATCGGCGGCGACGGCATCGCCTTCGTTGATCTGCCAGTTGATTGTGCATTCCGGGTCGAGCGCCCGGAAACACGCGTCGAACCAAGGCTGCCCGGCAATCACTGCGGGCTCGCGGGTCATGACGCGGGCGCGGGCGGTCTGGCTGGCCGGGATAAGCTGGGCGGTCAAGTCGCCGCTGCCGACATCCTCATCCAATGCGCGGGCAACATCGAACGCAATCGAATGGGAGGTTGATTGAGTTAGGGTTAATTCGGACACGGAGGGTTGAAATCGCCCGGGGAGGCATTATGTTGAGGGTACTCAATATACCAAGCCCGAGGCTCACTATGCGATTTGACAAGCTCACCACCCAGTTCCAGCAGGCGTTTTCCGACGCCCAAAGTCTTGCCGTTGGCGGCGACCACGCCTACATCGAGCCGCAGCATCTGCTGCTGGCCTTGCTGAACCAGGAAGGCGGCGGCGCGGCGGCGATTCTGTCGCGCGCCGGTGCCCAGGTGCCCGCGCTGAAAGCGGCACTGACGCAGGCGCTGACCCGTTTGCCCAAGGTCGAAGGGCAGGGCGGCGAGGTGAGCATCTCGCGCGAACTGAACAGCCTGCTGAACCTGACCGACAAGGAGGCGATGAAGCGCAACGATGCCTTCATCGCCTCCGAGCTGTTTCTGCTTGCGGCACTGGACGACAAGGGCGAAACCGGTCGTCTGATGAAGCAGCACGGCGCACAGAAGGCTGCGCTGGAACAGGCCATCCAGTCCGTGCGCGGCGGCGAAAACGTGCAGTCGCAGGAGGCCGAAGGTCAGCGCGAGGCGCTCGCCAAATACACCCTCGACCTCACCGAACGTGCGCGCGACGGCAAGCTCGACCCGGTGATCGGCCGCGACGACGAAATCCGCCGCGCGATCCAGATCCTGCAGCGCCGCACCAAGAACAACCCGGTGCTGATCGGCGAACCCGGCGTCGGCAAGACCGCCATCGTCGAAGGCTTGGCGCAGCGGATCGTCAATGACGAAGTGCCGGAAACCCTGAAGGGCAAGAAAGTGCTGGTGCTCGACCTCGCCGCGCTGCTGGCCGGCGCCAAATATCGCGGCGAATTCGAGGAGCGGCTGAAAGCCGTGCTGAAGGAACTGGCGATGGATCCGGGCCGCTACATCGTCTTCCTCGACGAGTTGCACACCCTGGTCGGCGCGGGCAAGGCCGAAGGCGCGATGGATGCCGGCAACATGCTCAAACCGGCGCTGGCGCGCGGCGAGCTGCATCTGATCGGCGCCACCACGCTCGACGAGTACCGCAAATACGTGGAGAAAGACGCCGCGCTGGAACGCCGCTTCCAGAAGGTGCTGGTCGACGAGCCCAGCGTCGAATCGACCATCGCCATCCTGCGCGGCCTGCAGGAACGCTACGAACTGCATCACGGCGTCGACATCACCGACCCGGCGATCGTGGCGGCGGCCGAACTTAGCCATCGCTACATTACCGACCGCTTTCTGCCCGACAAGGCCATCGACCTGATCGACGAAGCCGCTGCGCGCGTCAAAATGGAAATCGACTCAAAGCCCGAGGTGATGGACAAACTCGAACGGCGCATGATCCAGCTGAAAATCGAACGCGAGGCGGTCAAGCGCGAGAAGGACGAAGCGTCCAAAAAACGCCTGCAACTGATCGAAGACGAGCTGCTGACGCTGCAACGCGAGTACAACGATCTGGAAGAGGTCTGGAAAGCCGAAAAGGCGCAGGTACAGGGCAGCGCCCATATCAAGGAAGAGATCGACAAGCTGCGCGGCGAGATGGTCGACCTGCAGCGCCAGGGCAAGCTCGACAAGGTGGCCGAGATTCAATACGGCAAGTTGCCGCAGTTGGAAGCGCAGTTGAAACATGCCGAAGCGACCGACACCAAGGCCGTGTTCAAGTTGCTGCGCACCGAAGTTGGCGCCGAGGAAATCGCCGAGGTCGTTTCGCGCGCTACCGGCATCCCGGTGTCAAAAATGCTGCAGGGCGAGCGCGACAAGCTGCTGCACATGGAAGACAAACTGCACAGCCGCGTGGTGGGGCAGGACGAAGCCGTGCGCGTCGTCTCCGATGCGATCCGTCGTTCACGCGCCGGGCTGTCCGACCCCAACCGGCCGCTCGGCTCCTTCCTGTTCCTCGGCCCCACCGGCGTCGGCAAGACCGAGTTGTGCAAGACGCTGGCCGAATACCTGTTCGACTCCGCCGACCACATGATCCGCATCGACATGAGCGAATTTATGGAGAAGCACTCGGTCGCCCGCCTGATCGGCGCGCCACCCGGCTATGTCGGCTATGAAGAAGGCGGTTATCTTACCGAAGCCGTGCGCCGCAAGCCGTACTCCGTCATCCTGATGGACGAGGTGGAAAAAGCGCACCCGGACGTGTTCAACGTGCTGCTGCAGGTGCTCGACGACGGCCGCCTGACCGACGGCCAGGGACGCACCGTCGACTTCCGCAACACCGTCATCGTGATGACCTCCAACCTGGGCAGCCAGATGATCCAGCAGATGACGGGCGACGATTACCAGGTGGTGAAGCTTGCCGTGCTGGCAGAAGTGAAATCCTACTTCCGTCCCGAGTTCATCAACCGCATCGACGAAGTCGTCGTGTTCCACGCCCTGGACGAGAAAAACATCGCCAGCATTGCGCGCATTCAGCTGCAAGGCCTGGAAAAACGCCTGGCGCAAATGGAAATGGGACTGGACGTCAGCGAAGCCGCCCTGGCCGAAATCGCCCGAGCCGGATTCGACCCGCTCTACGGCGCGCGGCCGCTCAAACGTGCCATCCAGAGCGAGCTCGAAAACGCCCTGGCGAAAGAAATCCTGGGTGGGCGTTTTGCCGCCAAGGACACCATCCGGGTGGACGTTCGCGACGGCGTGTTCAGCTTCGAGAAAGCGGCAGCAGAACAGGCTTGATCGGGCTGGGAAGCTCATGCGAGAGGGCGGGATTCCGCCCTCTTTTTTTTTGTGGGGGCTACATGCCTTCGCGTCTGGCTATTCGAATGACCGGTGCTCGGTGCCCTGGCGGTCACTCGCATAAGGCGACCGGCAGCCCTGGAATACTGTTTCAAGGACCGGCTCCGAACCCGTGCTATCTGCAGCAGTCCAGGATGGTGATTCCCATAGAAAAGAGGCTTATTGCTTCCTATAGTGAATTCCGAAACTGAATGTTTGTGGAGAGGTCATGTCAAGAGCATCTGAGTTGATGGCATTGCCGGGCACGGTGGCCGCCGGTCTCTTTTCCAGAAAAGGATTTCTGGAGGAATTCGAAGGGGCGTTGACCGAAGCCGAAGCTGGAGAAATGGTTCACCTGTGCGCGGCCATTACCCTGACCATGGAAATGCAGGGTCGCCTGCTGGGTCGCATGGCGGGTCAATCAGGATGGGATAGCTGTTATGGCTGGATGACGTGGGGGCCTGAAATGTCCATCGTCACGATTCACGACAGCATGTGCATCGTGCAGGGGCAGCAAACCTCCTTCAATCAGGTGATCCAGGCCATGACGGCGTCGGCTGATACTGAAATCATTAAACCGGGTGGAAAAGGAGAGCCAAATGCCAGCATTGGATGAGTTGATGTCTTTACCAGGGGTATATGGTGCGATCGAGTTTGCCTGCACGGGCGAGCTAGGCCAGATGCGGGGTGAACTGGATCGTGATTTTGCCGAGCTGGTTGCCCAGATGTGTGCCGCCAATATGGCGATTTACCGCATGCAGGCCACGGGGTGGACAAAGCTGACGGGCCAGAAAGGGTTTCTGCCCGAACGCGGGTTTAGCTTTGTGACCCTGGATCACGTGGTGATGGGCATGAACGGCAGCGCGGTTCTGGCGCACAGCAAGGACTTCGATTACGACGCGGCTTACCAGCGCTTCAATGCCGACGTCTGAATCCGGCGCCGTAACGCAAAAGGAGAACCGCACCATGCTAAATCTGGAGAGCCTGTCTGTGCTCAAGGGCGTTGTTGCCGCAATCCGTTTTTATGACGATGGGACGCTGGCAGAGGCTGCGGGTCAGCTGGACCAGCTCGACACGCAACTGGCTGCAGAGTTGTGCCATGCAAATGGCCGCATCACGCACCATAACAGCGATATTCTGATGACGCTTTCCGGCACACAGGGGTGGCCGCCCCGGGGCTGGATGATGATGGGCGATGAACTATCGATTTGTGCCGTTGCGGAAGTGGCTTGTTTTGTACGCAATCGCGAGGCATCTTTTAATGATGTGTTTCGCAGCTTGACGGCGCTTTCCCAAAAATAAGCTGATCGGGTATATAGGCGACCGGAATACTTTATCCGCAGGCTTGCCGAGCCCTGCCTCCCGATTTGCATGGAAGTGAGTGAACCGAAGGGGAGGTGGCAATCCTGCCGCTTGCTGCCCTAAGGGCACACGTGAAAGACCCGCAAGCTGAAAGGCCTTGTGGGTTTTTTCGTCCCGGATGCCGTTCCTGATAGCCCGGTCATCGCACGCAGTTGCGGCCTGAATGCTTGGCAAGGTAAAGCCGATCATCGGCGGTTTGTAGCAGGCCGTAGCAGGATAGCTTCGTGCTGGGGCTCATGCTGGCGCAGCCGACACTAATCGTGACTTGGCTGGCTCCGTCCGGGCGCTGCTGGGGGATACGCAGTTCCATTACTGCATCGCGCAGGCGTTCGCCGATCCAGCGTGCGCCTTTGAGATCGGTTCCAGGCAGGATGGCAACGAATTCTTCACCGCCGTAGCGGGCCAGGAGGTCGCCAGGCCGGGTGAGCGCCTTGGCCATGGCATTAGCCACCCGCCGCAGGCAATGGTCACCTTCGCGGTGGCCATACAAGTCGTTGAACTGCTTGAAACAATCCACATCCACCATCACCAGGGACAGGCGATGCTGTTCCCGTATCGCGCGCAGCCATTCGGCACTCAGAGCAAGGTCGAAACCGCGCCGGTTGGCGACTTCGGTGAGACTGTCCTGGTTGGCGTAATGCTCCAGCAGGTCATTTCGGATCTTGATCCGGAGCTGGTTGCGGATACGCGCTTCGACCACATCCAGACGGAAGGGGCAGGTAATGCAGTCCTCGGCCCCCAACCTGAGCGCCTGGACCTCGTCCTCGGCGTTGTCCCGGTCGATGATCAGCATGACCGGGACAGACTGTGTCGTCTCGTTCTCCTTGAGTTGACGGCAGATCTCCAGGCCCTCCCGGATCGGCGCCAGATTGTCAAGCAGGATCAGGTCGGGTCTTTGATCCGGGTGGCGAGCAGTTTCCAGTATGTGGGCAGCGCTCGGCACGGTCTGAATCTGGCACTCGTGCGCCATGATTCGGGCCAGGAGGGTGGCAGTCGGTTTGCTGTCGACGATAAGGATGCGTGGCTTGTCGGATGGAATGGTCTTCTCCCGCAGAGAATCCCGTGCTTCCGGCATCTGGAGAAGGCGGAACGGGTTTTGAGGGGGCGCATCCTGCTGCGGTGCGTGTGCAGCAGGATGCGTCTCAGTATTCAGCCATCGGGGATTGCGCTTGGCCAATTTCATACTTGGGCATCTCCTC
This sequence comes from Gammaproteobacteria bacterium, assembly GCA_018831045.1. Taxonomy (GTDB): domain Bacteria; phylum Pseudomonadota; class Gammaproteobacteria; order Burkholderiales; family Thiobacillaceae; genus Thiobacillus. The sequence goes on from JAHJRA010000029.1 coordinate 45,953, forward strand.
TCGAATCAGGTCGAGTCAGGCATCGATCAGTACAGCCATTGCGCTTTCAGCTTGCGGCATTCACTGCTCCATTCGCATACTTCAGAGCAACCGTAGCGTTTTTCACTCGAGAAGCAGGGTTCGTCGCCGCATTGCACCTGGATAAGCCTGATGAGCTGCGTTTGCGAGGTATAGGGCGCGCACGCTTCGAGTCCAAATTCACATACCAGTTTCTGCAATTGCTCAATAGTCATATCCGCCTCCAGGTAAGCAGGTTGGTTAATCTACGCATTTTGGTTGGGGGCAGAGCCCATTGCCTGTCCGGCATACCGAACCGGAATCGCCGACCATACAAGGCTCATCACGCCAATCCTTGCTGACGGTGATCCCCCGAAGCCTCGAGTCATTTTTTTGAGGATGTCTGCATCATGAGAAAAAAATTTCCGGGTGGGTATTGGGAGAATCTTTAGTCAGCTAGACGTTCATTGCAGCGGGACATCATCAGATTGCAGCTATCTGAAATCTGATGAAGAATTCGAATGCTTGCCTAATTGGCGCAGAGTCTCGTAGCCGTGCCCATTGCGAGGGGAGACGGTACGCAGCTGATAAAAAAAGAGGGAGGAGCATGGCAATCGAGCAACCCCGGGAGGATAAGCAGCTGCCGCGCAGGGATGCGGAATCCGGTCTTGCGGGGTGTGCACCGCCCGATGTCGAGACGCAGCGCTTACCCGACATCCAACACCTGCAGGAAGAATTGCGGCAGGTGCGACAGGCGCTGGCGGAATCGCAAAACAGCGAACAGCTTCTGGCGGGGCTGTTCGAATCGGCCATGGACGCCATCATCAGCGTGGACGAGAGCCAGTGCATCGTGCTGTTCAACCCGGCAGCCGAGCGGATGTTCGGCCTGTCGGTCGCCGAAGCCATAGGCCAGCCCATCGATGCGCTGTTGCCTGAGCAAGCCCGCGAGCACCATGCGGAACACATTCGCACATTCGCCCGTACCGGGGTGTCCAGCCGCCAGCTGGTGGGCCCGGGCTGCGTTCGCGGCCGGCGCGCCAATGGCGAGCTGTTTCCGGTAGAGGCCTCCATCTCCCAGATCAAGGTACAGGGCCGCGGGCTGTTCACTGTCATCCTGCGCGATATCAGCCGGCGCATCCACGACGAACAGGCCTTGCGCGAGAGCGAAGAACGCTTGACGCTGTTTGCCGCGACCACGTTCGAGGGCATCGTCATCAGCGAGCGCGGCTGCATCATCGACTGCAACGAGCAATTCGCGCGAATGATGGGCCATACCGTCCGGGAGTTGGCGGGCAGGCTCATCGAGGAGCTGGTCGTCCCCGAGGACCGTGAACGCGTTGCGGACAATATCCTGCGAGGTCGCGAGAGCATTGTTGAACACGCCATGCTGCGCAAGGACGGGAAGCGCATTTTCGTCGAGACCCATGGCAAGACGATTCCGGTCGGGTCGCCCGGCGGGCGCCGGTTGACGGCGGTGCGCGACATCACCGAGCGCAAGTGGATCGAGCAGGCCTTGCATGAGCGAACCGAGCGTTATGAACTGGTTCTGGCGGGGGCGCAGAGTGCCATCTGGGATTGGGACGTACCTGGCCGGCGCGTCCATTTTTCCGCGCAATGGAAGGCCCTGCGGGGTTTTGCGGATAACGAGGTGAGCGATGGCGAGGAGGAGTGGAGCGCCGGCATCCATCCGGAAGATGTCGCGCGGGTCATGGCTGCTATCGATGCCCACTTCCTCGGAAAGACGCCCGTCTTCGCCGAGGAATACCGCATCCACTGCAAGGACGGGTCGCTGAAATGGATTGCCGACCGTGGCATCGCCCAGCGCGACGCCAGCGGGAACGTTGTCCGCATGGCCGGCTCGGAAAGCGACATTACCGAACGCAAGTGGATCGAACAGGCGTTGCGCGACAGTCAGGCAGATTTGAATCGTGCTCAGTCCGTGGGTCAGATCGGCAGCTGGCGGCTCAACATCCAGCGCAACGAATTGCACTGGTCCGACGAGAACCACCGCATCTTCGGCATCCCCAAGGGTACCTCCATGGCCTACGAGACCTTTCTCTCCGCCATTCACCCGGATGACCGGGAATACGTTGATCGCATGTGGATGGCAGCATTGCGCGGTGCCCCTTACGATATCGAGCACCGACTGGTCGTGGACGGCGTGCTGAAATGGGTACGCGAGCGGGCCGAGCTGGAATTCGATGAGCAGGGGCGGTTGCTGGGCGGATTCGGCACCACCCAGGACATTACCGGACTCAAGCAGGCCGAGCAGGCATTGATCGAGGCCGACCAGCGCAAGGACGAGTTCCTTGCCATGCTCGCTCACGAACTGCGCAATCCGCTGACGCCGATCCGCAATGCCGCGCATGTGCTGGGCCGCCTGGAGACGCAGGAGCCGCGGGTGCAGTGGGTGCAGCAGATCATCGAGCGTCAGGTGGGCCACCTGACCCGACTGGTGGATGACCTGCTGGACGTCTCGCGCATTGTGCGCGGCAAGGTCTCGCTCAAGATGGAGCCGGTCGAGCTGGCTGCCGTGGTGAATCAGGCGCTGGACATGGCCCGTCCGCTGATTGATGGGATGCAACATCGGATCGCGGTCAGGCTGCCCGAGCAGCCGGCCTATCTGGAAGGCGACCCGGTGCGGCTGGCCCAGGTGCTGCTCAACCTGCTGGACAATGCAGCCAAATACACGCCGGAAGGCGGAAGAATCGAGGTCGAGGCCAGCGTGGTCGGACCCGTTATCGAGATCAAGGTGCGCGACAACGGCATCGGCATTCCGGCAGACCTGCTGCCGCAGGTGTTCGACCTGTTCCAGCAGGGCGAGCGCACGCTGGATCGCAGTCAGGGCGGACTGGGGATCGGCCTGACCCTGGTGAAAAGGCTGGTGGAGATGCATGGCGGGTTGCTGGAGGCCAGCAGCGCGGGGGAGGGGCTTGGGTCGGAGTTCACGATCTGGCTGCCTGTCCTGCCGGGCCCGTCGTTTACGGCCTGCCAAGCGGTAGACGAGGCGAATCCCGCCACGGCTCATTGCCGGGTGATGGTGGTGGATGACGATCCTGCCGTGACCGACAGCATGACCGTGTTGTTGCAGATCGAGGGCCATGAAGTCAGGGCAGCAGCCAGCGGCGAGGCGGCGCTGGAACTTGCCCGCAGCTTCCGCCCCCAGCTGGTCCTGCTCGACATCGGCCTGCAAGACATGGACGGTTACGCGGTGGCCCGGCAGTTGCGTGCGCAGCAGACCGCGGGTGAAAAGATCTGTCTGGTGGCGGTGACGGGCTACGGCCATGAGGCGGCCCGGGCGCGTTCCGAAGCTGCAGGTTTTGACCGGCACCTGGTCAAGCCGGTGGACCCCGAGATCCTTTGCGAACTGCTGTCTGAGATCGGGCGCGTGCAGACAGATCGGGCTTCGGGCGGCTAAATCATCAGCGACCTCCGGAAACCCATCGTGAAACAGCTTCGATCGTGGCTTGCTCCGGCCCACACCATTCATCGGGTGGTGCCGGTCAATGTCCGGCAGACCATTCGGCTCACCCTGCTGTTGGGTCTGGCATTTTCCGTGCTGCTCGCCATTCCGTTTGTCCTCTATCACCGAGCCGAATCCGAGAACAATCTGAGCCTGCTGCAAGCGGAACAGGAACGGGTCATCAAACTTGCAACGGGCGCCATTTATCAGGAAATGGGCACCGTCCTGTCCGACTTGCGTTACTTGTCGCAGCACAACGCGATCAGGAATTATCTGGCACACGCCAGCGACAGTCGCCGCCTTGAACTTGCCACGGAGTATCTGGGGCTGACCAGGCAGAAACGCCTCTACGATCAGGTTCGCTTCATCGGCATGGATGGCATGGAAGAGGTGCGCGTCAACTTCAATGAGGGCAACCCTGAAATCGTCGCGGACCCGAATCTTCAGGATAAACACGACCGGTACTATTTCGAGGAAACCCTGTGGTTGTCGCCCGGGCAAATTTACGTCTCGCCGCTTGGCCTCAACATCGAGCAAGGCACCAAAGATCAGCCGCTCAAACCGGTTATACGTTTCGCCGCGCCGGTGGCGGATGATCAGGGTTCGATCCATGGCATGGTGGTCCTCAACTATCTGGGACAGCGCTTGCGCGACAAGCTGAGCGCGCTGGAAGGGCAAGCCGGAAAAATCTGGCTGTTCAATGCGGATGGCTATTGGATCATGGGCCCGACCCCGGAAGACGAATGGGGATTCGTGCTCCCGGAACGGTCGCAGCGCAGCCTTGCCAAACTGTTCCCCCGGCTCTGGCAGCAGATGCAAGCAGAACATTCCGGCGCCTATCAGTCCAAAGAATTCTGGATTCAGTTCGAGCGGGTTTACCCCCTGCTGGGCGAGAATGCCCAGCCAGTTGCGGCTCACTTCGCCAGGCCGGTTGATGCGGATCGGTATTACTGGACCATTGCCGTCGAACTCTCCCAACCGGCCATGCAGGCGGCCAATATCGCCTTACTGAAAAAGCTGTGGACGGCTTACGGCGCGTTGACCGTGTTTGCGTTTCTGGTCGCAGGCGCACTCGCCTTGGCGATCAACCGCAACAAGGCGCTCGTCCAGGTGGTGGAAAAGGTCGTGGACAATCTGCCGCTGCTGATCGCCTATGTCGATGCGGAACAACGCTACCGCTTCAACAACATGGCTTACGAACGGTTCTTTGGTTTGAACCCCAGAGAAATTTACGGCAAAACCATGCGGGAACTGCTGGGGGAGCCCGCCTATCAGGCTGTCCACCCCTACATCGAACAGGCACTGACCGGGGAAGCGGTCACTTTCGAACGTCAGCTGGCCAACAATGGTCCGGGCATGCAGGACCTGGTGATCTCCTACCTCCCGGACAGGTCGCCCCAAGGCGAGGTGCGCGGCTTTTACGTGATGGTCAACGACGTCAGCCTGATCAAGGAATCCGATCGTCGCGACAGCCGGCGCATGCTTGAACTGGCCCACGTTTCTCGCCTCGCCAGCATGGGTGAAATGGCCAGCGAGATTGCCCATGAGATCAACCAGCCGCTGGCCGCCATTGCCATGTATAGCGCGGCCGGTCAACGCGTCCTGCAAGGCGAGGGTGACCGCAGCCAGGTGAAGGGCTGGCTTGAAGCCATCAATACCCAGGCAAAACGTGCCAGCGAAATCGTGCGGCGGGTGCGCCGTTTCGCGCAGAAGGGCGAACATGAGTTCGGCCCGGTGGACTTGAGTCCGATCATGCGCGAGGTCGCCGCCCTGCTCGATCACGAGGCTGGCTCGCAGCAGGTGGAGATCGTTCTGGAACTGGCTGAAAACCTGCCTCCGGTTCAGGGCGAGGGGGTCCTGCTGGAACAGGTGGTCTTCAATCTGGCGCGCTATGCGTTGGATAGGGTGCGTGCGCAAACCGGCGAACGCAGGATCACGCTAAGAACCCTCTTCGATGCGCAACTGGTCTATGTTGAAGTGTGTGATACCGGATCCAGCGTGGATCCGGCGCCAGGTGAGCACATTTTCGATTCGCTCGTAACCGGCAGGCAGGAGGGTTTGGGCATGGGTCTGAGCATCAGCCGCTCCATCATCGAAGCGCATGCGGGCACCTTGCGCTACGTCATGAATCCCGAAGGCGGGAATGCCTTCATGTTCAGCCTGACGCGAGAGGCTCAGTGATGAAACCATACGAGCCAACCGTTTATATCGTCGACGACGACGATGCGGTGCGCGCGGCGCTGGGTGCCCTGCTCGGGTCGGTTTGCCTGCGCTACGAGAGTTACGCTTCGGCAGAAGCCTTTCTGGTTGTGGCCAACCGTCAAATGCGGGGCTGTCTTCTGCTCGATGTGCGCATGCCGGGCATGAGTGGTCTGGAACTGCAACGCAAGCTGCAGGATCAGGGTGTCGGGTTACAGGTCATCATCATCACTGGACATGGCGATGTGCCCATGGCAGTGCGTGCCCTGAAATCCGGTGCCTCCGATTTCATCGAGAAACCGTTCAATGAGCAGGAACTGCTCGACCGCATTCAGACCTGTCTGCAGGACGACCACCAACTCTCGCATACCCGACAGGCGCTGGAAGAAGCGGCAGCGCGTTTTGCCACGCTCACGCCACGGGAGCAGGCGGTGATGGAATTGATCGCGGCGGGCAATCACACCAAGAAAATCGCGGTACAACTCGACATTCAGGATCGAACCGTGGACGTCCACCGCTTTAACATCATGCACAAGGTGGGTGTTCGGACCCTGGCCGAGCTATTGCGCCTCTGGTCCGTCGCCCATCAACCGATGTAGCCGTTCAGAAAATCATCCAACGGCCGGCCGATCGGGCAGAGGCATGCCAGCCTGGCGCTAAAGATTCCTTTAGATCTTCTAAATAATCCGGGTGTTTTTTCTGCGGTCTCCTCACGTTAGTCTTGGCCCTGCGAAGGCTCAGCCATTTCAGTCAAGCGTTCGGTTGCCAGTTGGATCCCTGCTCGATGCACTTGGGGATACGGGTTCGGCAGTAAATAAAAATTAGCGAGAGAACATGCAGCAGACCAGGGCGAGATCGATCCAGACGGGAAATGTCCCTGCAGTAGTGGCGGGGCTGCCCATCGTGAACACTGGGCACGGTGGTCGCGGCATCGGCCTGTACCGGGTGAAGCAGGGCGACGCGCGCGCCATGGTGCTCAACCATGGCGCGATTTCATTTCCGGTCGGCACTCTGCCGGAGGTCGTCGATTTTCAGCGACTGATCCGCATTCCGTTTCCCCCACGCCTGAGCCCTCTGTTGTCGACAATAACCGCGACAGCATCTGGCTGGGTGATGGATTTGCTTTTTTTGACCGCTGCAAAAGAAGCAATCATGAAGCAAAGCAAGCGAAGCCGGAAAAATGCACGGTCTGAACTAATATCAAGCTGAATGCTTGAGTTTTGGACGTGCGCAGTGCAATCCTCAAAATAAAAAAGCGGCGGGAACGATGGATCTGCAAACAATAGAAAAAGCAAAGCACCAGTGGCAATCCGCGGCGGACATGATGCCGCAGCTTCTCTGTCTGCTGGATGGCAAAGGCCATCTGATCCACATCAATCGCACCATAGAGCGGTGGGGGATGGGGAGTGTCGCCCACGTCAAAGGGCTGCACCTGCACACGGTCCTGCATCCGAACTGCGTCGATCCGCAGTGCTACTTCAATGCCTTCTGGCTGACCGCGGCAGCGAAGCTGTCACGCGGGGTCCGTACCGAATGCGAGGTGTTCGATCCCGTTCTCAAGCGCCATGTCTCGGTCCTCGTGCAACCCCTGGTGCGGCCATCTCAGCAGTTCCTGGAGGCCGATGATCTGCATGCTGTCGTGATGATGGGAGATATCAGCGACATCAAGCAGGCCGAGGCTGGATACCAGCGTCTGTTCGAAGAACTCGAGTGCCTGGCTTGTCGCGAAAAGGAAAGGCGTGAGTACAGCGAGGGCATGCAGGCACGCCTGTTGGCCATGCTTGAAAAAACCACCGATTACGTTGCCATGACCGATGTCTCGGGCGTCATGCTCTATCTGAACCCGGCAGGGCGTGCGCTGCTGGGCTTGGCACCGGGGGACGACATCTCCCAGCACAAACTGTGCGAACACAGCGATCAGGATGTGAAGGACCGGTTCCAGGATGAAGCTGTTCCATCCGCAATCCGCAACGGTTTGTGGACAGGAGAGTCCAAGCTGCGCGATCGTGCGGGTCGTGAAATTCACGCGTCCCAGGTCATCATTTCGCATCGTGGGAAGGATGGTCGGGTTGATGGTTTTTCCACCCTACTCAGGGACACGACTCAGCAGGTGCAGACCGAGCAGGCCCTGCGCGAATCGCGTGACGAGTTGCGACGGCTCTCCAGCCTGCTGGTGACCATCCAGGAAGACGAGCGACAGCGGATTGCCCTGGACCTGCACGATGGACTGGGGCAGTCGCTCAGTCTGATCAAGCTTACAGTCGAAAACGTGGCCAAACAGGTGGCTGATGGCCTGCACGATACCGCGCTCGACACGCTGCAACAGCTCATTCCTCGCCTCAAGGAGGCTCTGACCGATGTGCGCCGGGTGTCCACTGAGTTGCGTCCATCGATTCTGGACGATCTGGGTATTCTGCCGACGCTGAGCTGGTTTTTCCGTGAGTTCGAGGCCATGTGCGGCGGCATGGTCGTCGAGAAGGTTCTGGATGTTCGCGAGCAAGACGTACCCGCGCCGCTGAAAATTACCCTCTATCGCGTGCTGCAGGAGGCCACCAGCAACATAGTCAAGCACGCAGCAGCCGAGCGGATGTGTGTCAGCCTCTGCCGGGACGCCGATGCACTGCATTTGTCGATCGAGGACAACGGGCGCGGATTCGACCCGGACAGCCTGTGCGCGCAATGTGATATCTGCGACACGACCGCATGCCGAGGCATCGGACTGGTCAGCATGAAGGAACGGGTGACCCTTTCCGGTGGGCAATACCGGCTGGATTCCAGCCCGGGGTTCGGCACCCGCATCCAGGCATCGTGGCCACTCGGCTAGCGCGGTTATCCGGAATGTTGCAGGCCTTGCCGGGCTCGCACTAACCCGCCACCAGCCGCGCGATCCGCCCTGGTTTGACTGGTTTTTATATGTTTTTATAAAAACGGAGCCGTAGCTCCAGGACATAGGGAGGCAACATGGGTGATAAACAGCGCATTTTTATCGTCGAGGACCACACCCTGTTGAGGGCAGGACTGCGTGCCCTGTTGTTGCAGGATCCCGACCTCGAGATTATCGGCGAAGCCGACAACGGACGCGACGCCGTCCGCGCGATCGGTACGATGCTCCCCAATCTGGTGCTGATGGATATTTCCATGCCGGGCATGAACGGGATCGAGGCCACGCACGATATCAAGCGGCGCAATCCGGGCATCCGCATTCTGATCCTCACCGTCCACAAGAGTGACGAATACATTCACGAAAGTCTGCGTGCGGGCGCTGACGGCTATATCCTCAAGGACGCCACTCACGACGAACTGCAGATTGCGATCCGCAGCGTGCTGAAGGGCAAGACCTATTTGAGTCCGGACATTTCGGACCGGGTGATTCACAGTTATCTGGGCGGGGGTGGGAAAGCCGACGTCGGCACAGGCAGGGACGAGCTGACCCACCGCGAACGCGAAGTCCTCAAACTCGTCGCCGAGGGTCATCCCAACAAACATATCGCCGACTACCTCTGCCTGAGCATCAAGACGGTGGAGAAGCACCGCTCCAACCTGATGAAAAAGCTGGATCTGCACAATGCTTCAATGCTGACCAGCTACGCCATCGAGAAGGGCCTGGTCGAGATCTGACCCGTATCGCACCGCGCGCATGTTCTGGCTATCAGGCTGATCCGCGAAACGGACCCCAGTCCAGCCAGCAGGCAGGCATCAACCTCAGCGATGTCTGATGCGTTCGGCTATGACGTTGCCCGCTTCGTCGAGCTTGCCGCGAACCTGCACTTCGTCGCCGGCCCCGTCAAACCGTTCTCTGTGTGGCATTGGGCCCAGCGTGTTGCGAGAATCGGAGCCACCTGTTGAAACGTCACCGCTTCGCCCGGGCCTTGGGCTGCATCCCGTGACTGGATCGCTGCCGTATCGCTTTCGCCCCGTTTCAGGCGGTTTGCCAAGCACGCGTGCATGCAGTCAATTCGGTTGTCGTCACTGGGACTTCAGATACTCCAGGAGGCATGCAGCGTCGCTCCGCGTCCGGCATGATGCGATGCACTGAAGGTCCCGCCGGACAATGTCGCCAATTCTTCCATCCGGGCAAATCCCTTGCGCAGTTGCGGGTCGATTTTGGCCAGCGGAATCGCGGTACTGTCGAGCACATCGGCAGCCGTGTCATCGATCATCAGATTGAGAACATTGCCGTCGATCCATACGGAAAGTGCGATCAGGCCCGTATCGGTGTACTGCGTCATGTCCTCCAGAACGGACTCGACAATGCGGTAAAGGATGATTTTCAATTGCACAGGGATGTCCTTTTCCTGCAGGGTGATTCGCTGCTCGATCTTGACCGGCGGATGCTGCTGTTCGAGCTTTCGGCACAACAGCTGAAGGGTGGGCAGCAGGCCGAATTCGTCGATGCTTGATGGCCGCAACTCGCTTGCGATCGTCCGCACCTCCTGAATGGCATCTCGCAAGATGGGAATGATTGCATCGATCGACTGCCTGTCCGGCCGGTCATTTTCGCCATGAGTATTGAGATTTTCGATATGCAGTTTGATGGCGCTCAGGGTCTGTGCGAGCCCTTCGTGCAGATCAAAGGCGATCTTCTTCTTGTGCGACTCATCGCTTCGCAGCATATGGGCGGACAGCGCCTCCAGCGTGCTTGTCCGCTCCCGTATGGTGGCTTGCTGCAGGTCGATGACATTGCTGGCGCGCCATGCGATCAGCACCACCGCACCATACATCACCGACAGGATGATCAGGGCGCCCAGAATGATCATGAATTCGGTGCGTTCGGTCTGATGGGCAAGGTGATTGACATCGGTATAGATCTCGAACACGCCTTGCACCGGACCGTTCGGCCCGTCCCGAATCGGCAGGTAGGTTTGCATCAGATTGTCATCCTCGGTGCCGCCGTCGAATGTGTTGAAGCTATCTCGGTAGATCAGGTCGTTGGCATCACGGCCCCGGATAGCGGCATTGAATCCGGTGTTATTCCGCTGGTCGCTGCCCACCTGGAGATGCTGGTTCGAGTAGACGACCGTGCCATGGCGGTTGAAAAGCTTGACCCGGACCACCGCCTTGTCCACCAACAGGTTGCGGATCGCATAGGCCAGAGCGGGCGGCAGCGGCTGGCGCGCCACGCTGTCCGGACGCAGGTGATCGGTGGCGCGTAGATAGTCCAGCAACATGGGCTTCATTGGCGTCAGCGCAGTTCGCGCCAGAACCAGGTTGCCCCGTTCGGCCAACTGGGAGATGCCTTCGATCGCCAGCTGCCGATAGAACCAAACCAGCACGAGCATGGTGGCGAGGATGGCAACCAGGCTTGCCATCGAAAAGTAGCGCAACAGTCTGAACATAGGGATGACCCCTTCCATAAAACGCTGCTCTTCAAACTAGCCAAACTTGAAACGCAGTGCTAGCTGGCGGTAGGCCCATGATTCTAGCTCCCCCGTGAATCCGGTCGCCCTTCAAAATCCTGCTCAACAAGCAAAGCGAGGCAGGACAAGGGTTACAGCGTGACATTGATGCGGCGCTACTACGGATTTTCTACCAGTGGCCGTCTGCATGACGCCTGCGGGCTACAGCATCACAACCCGTGAAATACAAAAAAGGCCCCATAGGCCTCGTACAGGGTGTTTGCCTATGATCCGAACTTGACTGGGCTGAAGCGGAGTGAGGAGTTATGTTGAGCACATTGATCGTCGAGGACAATGCGGCGCACCGCCAGTCGCTGCACCAATTACTGCAGCGGCGGTTCCCCGCGCTGGACATCGCCGAGGCAGAAGATGGCGAGACCGCACTGCGGCGGGCGCTATCGCGGCGCTTCGACCTCATCTTCATGGATATCCGGCTGCCGCGCGAGAACGGACTCGACCTCACCCGGATCATCAAATCGGTTTTTGACGAATCGGTGATTTGCGTCCTCACCAGCTACGACATATTCGAATACCGTGAAGCTGCGTTTCGCAACGGCGCCGACCATTTCATGGTGAAAGGCGAATCGACCGAGGCGGAAATCGTCGGCATGGTCGAATCCCTGCTGCGGGCACGCTACGTCAGCCTGATCGTCGACCGCGATTCGCATTCCAGGGAGCAGATCAGGCAGCTTTTGAGTATCCATTGGCCGGGCATGATCGTAGCCGAGGCGGAGAACATGGATACGGGATTCAGCCATATTGCAACGCTCAGGCCAGACCTGGTTCTACTCGAACTGGATATCGCGGGCGACAAGGTCAGCGAAATGGTGCAGCAGTTCCGGGCCGCCAGCGGACACGCCACCCTCATCGGCCTGACTGACGGTGTGGTGCGCTCCTGCGATGCCCTGGCCAGGGCGTGCGGAACGGACTATTGCGCATCGATGACCCCTTTCGGCCATACCGAACTGGTCACCATCGTGAATTCACTACAGGCCAGGCGGAAACAGCACTGATCTGCTGCAGCTACAGTGAATACCCCGCTTTCAAATACAGGGTTTTCGCGGCCGAAGTGGGGGCTAGACCCGGGCGCAAACAGGTTTCGCTCTTCCTAGACTCAGCCCTAATGGTGCGAGCTGATCACCGTGTGCCAGGAAGAAATGGGTGTAGTTCGATCGAAGCTTAACTGTATGAGGAGGTTTGAAATGAAATTCCCTATGACGAAAATGGCTGCTGCTGTGACGCTGGCTGTGATGGCTTCGGGTGCACAAGCGGTTCAGGTCTCCAGCTGGCAACTGGGTGATTTCAATAACGACGGCTGGATGAGCGACTTCGCGTTCTTCATCGCGCCCACTGATGGTGATGGGGTCAACGAGTTTGGCCCGACCGGCGAGTTGTGTGGCGCGTCGGCCTGCGCTGCGATCGCGACCGATGGCACCCCTCAAGGCGTCAATGCCTTCACCATGGGCTTCAACTTCGGTGGCTCTGGATTTATCAAACCCTTTACCTTCGGGACGGGGGTGCGGGCGGATATCACCAATGGTGTTCTGACCTTCAGCTCGCTGAACATGGGTGCCCAGTACGCCGGCATGAGCCTTGATCTGTTCCCGGATTCATGGTCCGTCACTTCGATCTCCGATCTGGGAGGGGGGAACTATGGCGTGGTGGTTGACTATCGCGCCACCATCGAAAATCTCGCCAGTTCGTTTAATGGGTTCCAGACACTCTGGCGCCTTGAAGGCGTAATGGCGATCCCGACTCCGGTGCCGGAAGCCGAGACTTACGGCATGCTGCTGGCCGGCTTGGGTCTGGTCGGTTTCATGGCGCGCAGGCGCGCCGCCATGGTCGCTTCCCTCTGATCTCGAACGTCTTGCGCGTTGGGGACAGGCGGGCGGCGATCCTTCGCTGCCGGGCTTGGTCGCAGATCCAGCTGATCGTGCCCGACAGCACGCGGTTAGCCTGACCCCATCTCCTGCATGGCGTTCGCCGAACAGAAATGAGTTGGCTTCAGCTGGGTTGCCAAGCCGCCAGGCAGGGTCTGGCTGATTGCCGATCGTCCAGCAAAGAATTGAGGAGATAAGCATGTTCAAGAAAGAAACCGGTGTTGTCGTTTTGGGTCTCACTGCCGCCTTGCTGAGCAGCAGCGCGTTTGCCGTTTCGGTGACCCTGGTTGGCAACAACGTCAGCTTCACTTACGACACAGACATGCTGGGGTTATACGGCACGCCGACCTTGGCTGGCGACAGTCTGATTTTCACCCCCACCCACTTCCTTGCCGAGTCCACCAATGGCCAGGGCTACGTCACAGCCAGGGCGACGCTCAACATCGGGATCAGCGCCAATTCCGGCTATCAGTTTTCCAGCATCAGCATGACGGAGCGAGGCGATTACTATCAGATCGGCAGCGATGCCTATGTCGGGGTAACCGGCCAGATCCGCGTGTTCGACTGGGATAATCCCATCAACAACTGGGCCACAGGCAGCATCGTTCCTGATGCGCCCTTCAATGTGGTTTCCACGCCCCCCATCATCACCACCACCAACTGGACGGCCCACGCGAGCGTGGCCATTCCCGGCTCTGGCTGGGGTGGGGCAGATGGCATTGTTGACCACATCAACTTCACCCTTGAAAACATTCTGTATGCCAGCACCTCGCTTGCCGGCAGTGCAGCCTTCATCGAGAAAAAGTTCGTTGGCACCACCATCATGATCAGCGCGGTTCCCGAAGCCGAAACCTACGCCATGATGCTGGCTGGCCTGGGCCTGACTGGGCTCATGGCACGACGGCGAGCCTGATCGTCTGGTTGGGTGGAATAAGAAAGCGGCTTCCTCTGGAAGCCGCTTTCTTATGGACATGACTCAACGAGAGCGGCCCGCACGTTCCTCCTTCGTCGCAAGTCATTGCCATCGTGAATGCCCTGCAGGCTGAACGTTTCCAGCGCTGATCTGCAGTTGGCTACAGTCAATACCCCTACTTCATATACAGGATTTTTGGCGCGGAAGTGGGGAGTAGACCCGGGCGCATATCTGTCCCGCTCCTCCTAGACTCACACATCGAATGGTCCATGTGAACGCGGCAGAAAAGGGCTCGCGTTAGCGCTTCGAGGAGAAAACACCATGAGCACGCAAGACATCGCAGACACTTCCGGCACTGCCCCAGTTTGTTCCGGCAGGCGAACTTTCCTGAAAGGTTCCGTTGCTACCGTTGCGGCGCCGATGATCCTGGCACCCGGAAAGAGCGAGGCGCAAGTGGTTGTGTTGCCACCGAGCCCACCCGTCGTACCGTGGGCGATCGAGTTGCCGCTCGAAACCAATCTGCTGCAACCGGTTGCTGCGCTGGATCCGCCCCCCCTGGCATTGGCGGACGTCGCAGCAGGGGAATGCGGCCGCGACGACCACCCGCGTTTTGACCAGTTTTATGTCAATCCGGTGTTCTACGAACTCAGGGCGCGGGAAAATCCAGACTGGGTATTTAATCCAGCCTATCCGCCGCAGCCGGTGTGGGGTTGGCTGGGCAGCGACGGGCAAGTCACTGCGCCGGGCCCGACCCTTTTTGCGCGCTACGGCCGTCCCGTCATTGCGCGTATATACAACGAACTGCCGCAGGACCACATCGGATACGGCTCGCCTGAAATCAGCACCCACCTGCACAACGCGCACAATCCGTCGGAGAGCGACGGCTTTCCAGGCGACTTCTTCAGTCCACTCAAGGCGGGGCCGAACCTGAGTCTGCCAGGCCAGTGGCGTGATCATTTCTGGCCCAACGTCTACGCCGGGTTCGAGCAGTTCGGTGGCCTCGGCGATCCGCGTGAGGCCCTCGGTACCTGCTTCTACCATGATCACAATCTGGATTTCACCGCGCCCAACGTACTGAAGGGACAGATCGGGTTCTATCTTATTTACGACTGGCTCGACTCGGGCAATGAGCGCGACACCAGTCGTAGCGCGCTGCGCTTGCCGAGCCCACCCTATGACTATCCGATCCTGCTCCAGGACATGCGCTTCGACGCAAACGGCATGCAGTTCTACGACCAACTCAGCCCTGAAGGCGTCCTCGGCGACATGGTGGCGGTGAACGGCAAGATCCAGCCGGTGCTGCGAGTGGCGCGCCGCAAATACCGCCTGCGGATCGTTAATGGCGGACCGTCGCGGTTCTATTTTCTCCATATTGTGAATGCCGCGTCGGTCCAGCAGCCCTTCATTCGCATCGGCACCGACGGCAACCTGCTGCCACGTCCGCTCCACAACCACAGAAAAATCGAGATATCCCCCGCAGAGCGGGCCGATATCGTGATCGATTTCTCCGTGTATCCGATCGGCACCGAACTCTTCCTGATCGACCGCCAGATCCAGCTCGATACGCGCGGCCCCGCTGGCGTGGCCCTGGCCGGCCGGGAACTCCTCAAGATCATCGTCGATCGCGAGCCGCCCGAGGCGGATGTGAGCCGGGTTCCGCTTTTACTGCGCGGCTTGCCCACGATCAGCGCAGCGGAACTCGCGTCGGCGCCGGTTCGTCGCTTCGCGTTTGACCGCACGAACGGTCAGTGGTCGATCAATAACCAGCTGTTCGACGTGGAGAACCCCAGCGTCGTGGTTCAGAAAGGCAGCTACGAGATCTGGGAGTTGGTCAACCCGAGCGGCGGCTGGCACCATCCCATTCACATCCATCTGGAGGAGGGACGCATCTTGAGCATGGTGAATCTTGAGACGGGGGTTCAAATTCCGATTCCCCCGGAGAACCAGGGCCGCAGGGACGTGTATGTCCTGCCACCCAACACATCCATGCGGGTATTCCTACGCTTCAGGGATTGGCAGGGCAAGTATGTGATGCACTGCCACAACCTGGTTCACGAAGACCACGCGATGATGCTGCGCTTCGACATCACGGCCTGAACGGCCCGGCACCACGCACCAGCAGGAGAGACCGAAATGGACACAGATGACAAAATGTTTACCCGCAGAACGCTGCTTGCAGGATTCGGCGTAGCGGCGCTCGGGGCGATGGCGTTCCAGCGCTCGATGCTCGATCGTGAACCGGTTCCGCAGCGGGTACCCGGTACAGGCCGCCTCCCCAACCCCACCGTCTTCACCCACGAGGGCAGGGCAGTGAAGTTCTACGACGATCTCATCCGCGACAAGGTGGTCGCCATCAGCATGACCTATGCGCAGTGCACGGCCACCTGTCCGGCAACGATGGGCAATCTGATCCGGGTGCAGGACATGCTGGGCGAACGCATCGGGCGCGATGTCTTCATGTATTCGATCACCCTGTTTCCCGAAGTCGATACCCCGCGGGTCCTCAAACAGTACGCGGAGAAGTTCGGCGTCAAGTCGGGATGGACGTTTCTGACCGGTACGCCCTCCGACATCGAGTCGCTGCGGTTCGCCCTCGGCTTCTACGACCTGGATCCGGCGGTGGATGCCATCCGCACCCAGCACGCCAACATGATCCGCATCGGCAACGCCGCCTACGACCGCTGGACCATGTCTCCCGGGTTGGTGCGACCCGAACTGATCGTCTCGACCATCAACCACGTCGACCGGTCTGTCGTGCACACCGCGCATATCCCGGCGACGGCCTGAAACCTGCATCACAGGAAAGGCCAGACCGGATTCGAAAAGTCGCATCTTGGGTTGGCCGCATTCCCCGTTGCGGGCATGACGCGACATCCCCCTCGGGTCGTGCAATTAAAACGCAGTGTGGCTCCCCCGGTTTTGTTTTTCCGCGTCTCGTTCCATTCGATTCGCATACGGGCTGGTTCGTCCGTGGAAGGGGTCTTGGCAAACCGAATGGTCACTGCAGACAGCCGCTGCGTACGAAGCGATTTCTACAGTGAACCCCTCCGTCTCAAATACAGGGCAAAGCCAGGCGAAGTGGGGGATTTACCCCGGCGCAAATGGTTTTCGGTTTCCCTAGACTGACATCCATCTATTGGCCGGGCATCGATTGGGCAGGGTCTGGCCAGCAAGGCGTCACGATGATTCCACCACAAGGCGAATCGATTCCTTGTTCAGACTGAGCCCTCATTTTCAGGAGAAGCATCATGGCTTTCTACGACTTTCACGTTAACTTGGACGACCTCAAGAAAATCCTCGCGCAGATCAAGATCGCAGAGGCCCATGCTGCCTTTCAACACGGCACCGGACCGGAGGCCGCGCTCGTCGACCTGGTGAGCCATTCGCTGGCCCCGGAAGGCTTGCGCACGGTCAGCGGCATCTACAACAACCTGCTGCCCGGCCAGCAGGACACGGGTGCGGCCGATCAGGTGATGCCGCGATTGCTGCAGCCGCTTTACCGGCCGGCTGAATTTCAGCCGGCCGGATTCTTCGGTCCCGGATCGCCTGCCGGTACGACGCAAACTTCCTACTCGCAAAACGCGGGCAACGTCTTCGATTCGCAGCCGCGCACCATCAGCAACCTGATCGTCGACCAAACCCCCAACAACCCCGCTGCCATCATCACGGCGCTGATCATGGCTGGCTCGGCCGATCCCTACGGTGATGCCAACCTCATTGCCCAGGCGCAGCAAGCCGCCGTCGATGCGCCAGCGGCGGCGGCGGCGGCTCAGGCTGCAGAAGACGCAGCCATTGCGGCAGCCACCGCTTCGGCCGCGGCGGCTAC
The DNA here is from genome assembly GCA_018831045.1 of Gammaproteobacteria bacterium. Taxonomy (GTDB): domain Bacteria; phylum Pseudomonadota; class Gammaproteobacteria; order Burkholderiales; family Thiobacillaceae; genus Thiobacillus. Next base: position 63,627 of record JAHJRA010000029.1, read on the forward strand.
CGCCGCAGCCACCACGGCAAGTGGTCTGCAGGCCATTGCCGCTGCCGACACCCTGGCAGCGGCCGACGCCCAGGCACTCGCCGACGCAGCCAACCAGGCGGTCGCGGATGCGCTCGCTGTCCTCACGGCCCTGCAGGAACAGGCTGCTGGTGGCTCCGCCGCCGTCGCAGCGGCCCAGACGGCCTACGACGAGGCCGTGGCCGCCTCGGATACTGCCGATGCGCTGGCCGCATCGACCGCAGCGACAGCCACTGCATCTGCAGACCTGGCCGCAGCCGCCGCTGGCAGCGCAGCAACGCTGCAAGCGAAAGCCACTGCCGACCTGGGTTGGTTGAATTTCGCACAGACCATCCAGGGTGGGGCGCAGATTAACCAAAGCAACGCCGCCACAGCAGCTGCCAACGCCGCCGCCGCCGAGAGTGCTGCGCTGGCTGCCCGAGATGCGATCGATCCCCTACTTGACCCGGCTGGTTGGGCCGCTGCAGACGCGATCTATCAGCAGGAAGTGCTGGACAGCAATGCCGCTGATGCCAGCCTTGCCGCCGCAAACACCATCCTGACGAGGGCCGATTCCTCCGTGGCGTCTACGCAAATTGCGTACAGCAACTCGCTGGCCGCCGCCACGACCGCTACGCTTGTAGCCAACAGTGCGCAAGCGATTGCCGACGCCGACGCCCAGGAGGCCAGCGATGCGGCCGCTGCGGCAGGGCTGGCGCAGCAGGCCGAAGTCGACGCACTGGCGATACTCAATACGCTCATTGCCGGGGCAACCGATCCGGCTGTGCTTGCCGCGGCGCAAGCGGCCTACGACCAGGCCGTGGCCGATGCCGTGGCGCCGAACCAGGCTGCAACCGATGCCGCCGCCGTGGCTCAAGCCTCTGCCGATGCGGCGGCCGCCGCAGCCGCCGATGCGGCGACTGCACAAGCGCAGGCCGATGTCGACGCCGCAGCCGCGGCCGCCGCAACCGCGGCCAGCGATGCGGCCGATGCCGCGGTCGTGGCGGGCTCGGCTGCGGTCACAAGCCTGATGAGCGATCTCGGCATTCCGGTCAACGAGGACGGCACCATCCAGATCAACAACCTGTCGCCCGATATCGGGCTGTCGCCCTCATTCAATGGCTGGATGACACTGTTCGGCCAGTTCTTCGATCATGGTCTCGACCTCATTGGCAAGGGCGGCAGCGGCACCGTGTATATCCCGCTGTTGCCGGACGACCCGTTGTATGTCGAGGGAGGGCATACCAACTTCATGGTGCTGACCCGCGCGACCAACCAGCCTGGACCCGACGGCGTACTGGGAACTGCGGACGACATCCACGAGCACGCCAACTCGACCACGCCCTTCGTCGACCAGAACCAGACCTACACGTCGCATCCCTCGCACCAGGTCTTTCTGCGCGAGTACCAGATGGTGAACGGCAGGCCGCTTGCCACCGGCCATTTGCTGGACGGCGCCAACGGCGGTATCGCCAACTGGGCTGAGGTCAAGACGCAGGCTGCCGATTTGCTCGGCATCCAGCTGACCGACGCCGACATCTTCAACGTGCCGCTGCTGGCCACAGACGACTACGGCGAATTCATCCGCGGGCCCAATGGCTTTGCGCAAGTCGTGATGCGTACGGCCGGGGGCGACGGCATCATGGGAACCGCGGACGACGGCACGGTGCTGGTCGAAGGCAATCCCGCCGCGCCAATCAGCGTGGTCGACGCCATCCGCACCGGACACGCCTTCCTGGACGACATCGCCCACAACGCCGTGCCGGTCTTCGATGCCGCCGGCAATCTGGTCGCCGATACGGACGGTGTCGCCGGCAACCCCATCGAGACCAACCCGCAAACGGGTGCTCGCCTGGAATACGACAACGAACTGCTCGACCGCCACTACATTACCGGCGACGGTCGCGGCAACGAGAACATCGGCCTGACGGCTGTCCACACCATCTTCCATTCTGAACACAACCGCCTGGTGGAAGCCAACAAGCTGGAAATTCTGGCCTCGGGCGACCTCGCCTTCATCAACGAATGGCTGCTGACCGACGTCACCGTGATTCCGGCCGGCCCGACGGGCCTCAACTGGGACGGCGAACGCCTGTTCCAGGCTGCCCGTTTCGCGACGGAGATGGAATACCAGCACCTGGTGTTCGAGGAATTCGCCCGCAAGATCCAGCCCGCGATCGATCCCTTCGTGTTCTCGCACAGCGCCGATCTCGATCCGGCGATCTTCGCCGAGTTCGCCAACGTGGTGTATCGCTTTGGCCACTCGATGCTGAATGAAACCGTTGCTCGCCTGAATCCTGACGGCACGCCCAACGACATCGGCCTGATCGAAGCCTTCCTCAATCCGGTCGAGTTCGACCAGAATGGCGCAGTCACCGCGGATGAGGCGGCGGGTGCGATCATCCGTGGCATGACGCGCCAGACCGGCAACGAGATCGACGAGTTCGTCATCGAGGCCCTGCGCAACAACCTGCTGGGCCTGCCGCTCGACTTGCCGACCATCAACATCGCCCGCGCCCGCGACACCGGGGTGCCCTCGTTCAACGATGCCCGGGCCCAGTTCTTCGAAATGACCGGCGATTCGCGCCTGGCACCGTACGCCAGCTGGGCCGACTTCGGCAGCCACATCAACAATCCGACCTCGATCATCAACTTCATTGCAGCCTACGGCCTGCACGACACCATCACGGGCGCTACCACGCTGGACGAAAAGCGCGCCGCCGCCACGCTGATGGTCTTCGGCGGACCGGGCGCGCCAGCGGACCGGCTCGACTTCCTTAACAGCACGGGGATCTGGACCGCAGCCAACTCCGGTCTCAACAACATCGACCTGTGGATCGGCGGCCTGGCCGAAGAGAAGCAGGAGTTTGGCGGCATGCTGGGCTCCACCTTCAACTTCGTGTTCGAGTCCCAGCTGGAAAACCTGCAGAACGGCGACCGCTTCTATTACCTGAGCCGTACCCAGGGCATGAACATGCTGAACGAACTGGAGAACAACACCTTCACCAAGCTGGTGATGCGCAACACCGACCTCGGTGACATCGGCATGCCGCACCTGCCGGGCATCCTGTTCGACACGGCGAACCACATCCTCGAGATGGACGGCGTGGCCGGAGGCCTGCAGTTCACCCCTGACCCGACGCATGACGATCCGGTTCTCGATGCGCTTAGCCCGCTGGTCGTGCGCCGCGATCTGGATAACGATGGCGACGGGGACTTCCTGGAGTACAAGGGCGCCGACCATGTGGTGCTGGGTGGCACCGAGGAAGCTGACCATATCATCGGCGGCATCGGCATCGACACCCTCTGGGGCGACGGCGGCAACGACCGCCTCGATGGCGGCTACGAAGCCGACAAGGTGTTCGGAGGCGCGGGCGACGACATCATCACCAACCTCGGCGGCGACGACTTCCTGCATGGCGACGACGGCAACGACGTCATCCACATGGGCTCCGGCCTGGTGCTGGGCTTTGGCAACGCCGGCAGCGACTTCATCATGACCGGCCCGGATGCCCAGGAGATCTTCGCTGGCGAAGGCAATGACTTCCTGCTCGGCAACAACGGCGGCGATTTTCTGCTGGGTAACGCCGGGGACGACTGGTCGGAAGGTGGCGAGGGCTTCGACACCCTGGCCGGCGAGAACTCCGAACTCTTTTTCAACAGCCCGATCATCGGCCACGATGTGCTCAACGGCCAGGGCAACGATACCGACTACGACGGTGAGTCCGGTGACGACATCATGTTCCAGGGCGCGGGCGTGCAGCGCAGCAACGGCATGGCCGGTTTCGACTGGGCGATCCACAAGGGCGATCCGGTCGGGGCGATCTCTGACCTGGGGATTCCCATCTTCGTCAATCAGGAACAGTTCATCCTGCGCGACCGCTTCGATCTGGTCGAAGGGCTGTCGGGCTGGAACCAGAACGACATCCTGATCGGCCGCAATATCGTGGCAGGAGCCATTGCCGCCAACGGGGCTGCGGCCATATTCGACCCCAACGATACCCTGCAGTCCTTCTCCAGTGTCCTGTTGCAGGAGAGCGTGGATCGCATCCAAGGCTTCGACCAGCTGGTTGCCCACTTGAACCGGGTGAACTGGACCTGGGGCAGCGAGACCAAAAACGTGGTCGTGCTTGACCCGACTGCCGTCCAGCTCGACGGCAACAACGTCGTGACCTTCGTGCAGGATAATCCTTCCGACATCCTGCTCGGTGGCGCCGGCAACGACAGCTTCGTCGGCAAGGCCGGCAACGACATCATCGACGGCGATGCCTGGCTGAACGCGGTGATCCGGGTCAACATGCCCAATCCGGCTAATAGCTTCGAGATCGACAGTCTCACTGAAATTCAGGCCCGCATGCTGACCGGAGAAATCAACCCGGGCCAGCTGGAAATCGTCCGCCGCATCGAGTGGGCCGACCCCGCAACTTCCAGCCTCGATACCGCCGTGTATCGCGACGTGCTCGCAAACTACATCATCACCCAGAACGCCGACGGTTCCTACACCGTGGAGCACACCGTCGTCGCAGGCGGTGGCGGTGGAGGCGGGGGTGGAGGCGGCGCAAACAACCTCATCATCGACGGCACCGACAGGCTGTTCAATATCGAGCGCCTGCTGTTCGCCGATCAGGAAGTCTTGCTCGAAGGCGGGACCATTACAGGTACTGAGGGGAATGATCTCCTCCTCGGCACGGCCGGTAACGACACCATCCTGGGGCTGGGCGGCAGCGACATCATCGACGGTCAGGTCGGCGTCGATCTTCTCGATGGCGGAACCGGCAGTGACACGATCACGGGCGGGCCCGGCAACGACACCCTGCTCGGCGGGGACGGCGATGACTTCCTGCTCGGCGACGACGGTGACGACACGATCGATGGTGGCCTGGGCAATGACCAGATGGACGGTGGGGCCGGCAACGACATCCTGCTCGGCGGCGATGGCGACGATCTGCTACTGGGGTCGGCTGGAAACGACATCCTGAGTGGGGGGGCTGGCATCGACACGCTGCAAGGTGACGACGGCGACGATACGGTGACGGGCGGCGCCGGCGACGACATCATCGACACCAGCCTGGGCAACGATGTCCTGGTGTTGGGGGCAGGGTTTGGCAATGACATCGTCACCGGTTTCGATGCAGACGCGGTGGGAGGACAGGACCGGATCGATCTTTCGGCCTTCAACCTGAGCCTGATTACATTCGGCAGCGGGGTGACGATCGCCGATGACGGCAGCGGGACCAACACCCTGGTCACCGTCAATGGCGTCGATGGCGGCACCATCCTGCTGGTGGGGGTCGCCGACCCCGCTTCCGTGACGGTGAACGACTTCGTGCTGGTGTGAGGTTGGGGGCCGGCCCGAAGTCCTCTGGGAGGCGGTGGGTCGGCATCCGGCACGACGCGGTGCATGGCACCAGACCATGCACTGCGTTCAGGGGGAGCGGCCAATTCCGTGCAAGGCTTGACAGGACGAACCTGTTGATATCGCCGGTATTGAATATCTCATAACAATGATCGTTAGCCGGGGCATGTGTCATGCAACCATCGTCCGAATCGAAAAACGTCCTTGAAAGCGCCCTCAGCGCCCTCAAAAAATTCTTCCTCACTGCCGGCGTGTTCAGCTTCTTCATCAACGCCCTGATGCTGGTGCCGGCCATCTACATGCTGCAGGTATACGACCGTGTGCTGGTCAGTCGCAACGAAATGACGCTGCTGATGCTGACCCTGATCGTCCTGATGCTCTTTGCGCTGATGGCGAGCCTGGAGTGGCTCAGGGCGCGCCTGATGGTGCAGGCGGGCCTGAAGCTGGACGCCGAACTCAACGACAAGGTGCTTTCCAGTACCTTCAAATCCAACCTGCGCCAGGGCGGAAGCAATGCCGACCAGCCCTTGCGGGATTTGACCAGCATCCGCCAGTTTCTCACCGGTAACGGGCTGTTCGCGTTCTTCGATGCCCCGTGGGCGCCGCTTTTCATCGTCGTCATCTTTCTCCTGCACCCGCTGCTGGGCCTGGTTTCGCTGATCGGTGGGTTCATGCTGCTCGGGCTGGCTTACCTTACCGAGGTGCGCACGCAGAAGCCGCTCGAAGCCGCAAACACGGCAGGCATCGCAGCCAACCAGTTTGCTTCCAACAGCTTCCGCAACGCGGAGGTGATCGAGGCAATGGGCATGTTCCCGGCGCTGCGTTCCCGCTGGTACAAGCTACACAGCAGGATGCTGGCCTTGCAGGCGGTGGCGAGCGATCGCGCTGGCAGCATCGCCGCCATCACCCGCTTCACCCGCATCTCGGTGCAATCGCTCATCCTCGGTGCCGGCGCGCTGCTCGTTATCGATGCCAGCATCACGCCGGGCACCATGATCGCGGCCTCCATCCTGATGGGACGCGCCCTTGCCCCGGTGGAGCAGGCCATCGGCGCCTGGAAGCAGTTCGTCGGCACCCGCGGCGCCTATGCCCGGCTCAAGAAACAGCTTGCCGGTTACCAGCCGCAGGAGCAGGGGGTCAGTTTGCCGCCGCCACTCGGCGAATACCGGATCGAGCAGGTCATCGCTGCGGCACCGGGTTCGACCACCCCGATCCTGAAGGGCATCAGCCTGATCATTCCGAAGAGTACCGTGGTCGGCATCATCGGACCGTCGGGCTCGGGCAAGTCCACCCTGGCCCGATTGCTGGTCGGCGTGTGGGGCGCTGCGAGCGGCAAGGTACGGCTCGATGGGGCGGACGTCTACACCTGGAACAAGGAGGAACTGGGCCCCTGGATCGGTTACCTGCCGCAGGATGTCGAATTGTTCGAGGGCACGGTCGCGGAAAACATCGCCCGCTTCGGCCAGCTCGATTCGGAAGCCATCGTGCTGGCGGCGACGCAGGCCGGGGTGCACGGCATGATTCTTCGCCTGCCCGCAAGCTACGAGACGCCGATCGGCAGCGGCGGCTGCGCCTTGTCCGGCGGACAACGGCAGCGTATCGGGCTTGCCCGGGCCCTGTACGGCAATCCCGCTGTTGTCGTGCTCGACGAGCCTAATTCCAATCTCGACGAAGCCGGCGAAGCGGCGCTGGTCAGTGCGATCAGACAGCTCAAATCCGATGGCAAGACGGTGGTGGTGATCACCCACCGCACCAGCGTGCTCACGGCAATCGATTTGCTTCTGGTGCTGCGCGACGGTCAGGTGCAGGGATTCGGCCCGCCGGCAGAAGTTCTCGCGGCACTCAACCTGTCAGCCCAGCAATCCAGGCAGCAAGCTGCCTCCACCAGTCCGGTCAAGCTGGCGGCAGCGTCCTGACCGTTTATTCATGTCCTCTACCGAAAGCGGGGGTGCCATGTTCAAAAGCAAAATTCTGAAAAACCTGTTCGGACTGCACGCATCAAGCGAGCAGCCTGCAGAATCCGGCGATCGGCTGGATCGTGCCGCGCACGCCACAGACCTGTCTGGCAATCCGCGCTGGCCGACGAAAATCGGCTACGCACTGCTGCTGGTCGGCCTGGGCGGCTTCGTCACGTGGGCCGCGCTCGCTCCCCTGGACGAAGGCGTGCCGGCACCGGGGTCGATCGTGATCGAATCCCAGCGCAAACCCGTGCAGCACCTGACCGGCGGCATCGTTCGCAAGGTCCACGTCTCCGAGGCACAGCAGGTGGAGGCAGGCACGGTCCTCGTCGAACTCGACGACACCCAGTTGCGCGCCGATCTCGAGGCCATCAAGTCACGCTTATATGGTGGGATCGCACTGGAAGCCAGGCTGATGGCCGAGCGCACCCATGCCAGTCATATCGAGTTTCCGCCCGAGTTTGTAGCGCTTACTGCCCATGAGCCACAAGCGCTGCGCAACATGAACCTGCAGGAGCAGCTTTTCTTCAGCCGGCAGGCTGCCCTGCAGTCTGAACTGCGTTCGATCGACCAGGCGATTTCATCGCTGGGCTCGCAACAGCTCGGGCTCCGGGCTCGGCTCAGCGGCCGGCGTATCCAGCTTGCGCTGCTCGAAGAGCAGTTGAAAGGCAGTCGCGGTCTCGCCGCGGAAGGGTATTTGCCGCGCAATCAGCTGCTGGAAGAGGAGCGCCTGGGCGCCGATCTGTATTCACAGACCATCGATCTGGAGTCCTCCATCGCGGCCAGTCACAGCGACATTGCCGAGCTTCGCCTGCGCCGCGAGACCAGAATGCGGGAGTTCCTGCAGCAGGTGGATGCCGAACTTGCAGAGGTCGCCAGGGAAGTGCCGGCCTTCCGGGAAAAGCTGGCCTCCCTCGCCACCGAGATCAGCCGGACTCGACTGACCTCGCCGGTCAAGGGCATCGTCGTGGGCCTGCAGGTGCAGTCGGTTAACGCCGTGGTCGCACCCGGCAGCAAGATGATGGATATCGTGCCGACGAACGAGCGCCTGATTCTCGAAGTCCGTATCGAGCCGCAACTCATCGACCGCCTGCATCCGGGGCTGTTGGCCGACGTACGGTTCAATGCCTTTCAGAGTTCGCCCGATACCCTGGTCGAGGGGCGTCTCATTTCAGTATCGGCCGATCGCCTTACCGATCCGGTCTCCAACATGCCGTACTTTCTCGGCCGCATCGAGGTGCTGCCGGAAAGTCTGGGCAAGCTGAAGGACAAGCAGGTGATACCGGGCATGTCGGCCGATGCGGTCATCAAGACGGGCGAGCGCAGCCTGCTGGACTACATGGTGAGGCCGCTCATCCGGCGTGTTTCCACATCAATGACCGAATATTGAGCAACCTGGAGGACAATCGACTGGACGCTATGCTGGACATGAGAATATTCACATTGCCTTTCATCTGCCCGATTACGGCCGCCAGATTGTTTGCAGGTTTGCTCGCCCTCACGCTGCTTACGGGCAAGCCTGGCTATGCTGAATCACTGGACCTGAAAACCGCCGTCAGGCTGGCACTGGTATCGGAAGCGCAATACCGTGCGACCCGTGCCGAACTTGACGCCATTCGGGAAGAAAAACCGCGCGCACGCTCCGCTTTGCTGCCGTCGCTGTCGATCACGGGCTCGCGCACCAACAATCGCGCCAAGCGCACGTTTTCAGATGGCTTGACAGACTATCCGGACTATACGAGCGAAGAATATGGCTTGATCCTCAAACAACCGCTTTTCCGCCGTGACAACTGGATCAAGTACCAACAGGCCGACACCCGGATTGCTTCGGCGGAACAGCTGACGGATGTCGATCGCATCAAACTCATCCTCAATGTCAGCGAGCAATATCTTGACTGTCTCTATACCGATGCCGTCGTGCGTTTTGCTCGCGCCGAGGTTAGGGCGCTAGAAGGTCTGCTGACCTCGGTTACCCGTGGATTTTCTGCGGGCGCCACCACACGCACGGACATCCTGGATGCGGAAGCGCGTCTCGATGCTGCCCGGGTCAATCTCATCGAAGCAGAACAGAATATCGATGCAACACGCCGCGCGCTCGAAGCGTCGATCGGGCAACGGGTCAGCGCCATTTATCCGATTCAGCCTGCGCGTCTGGTCTTGAAGGAGCCCAATTTGCGAATCGATGAATGGCGAGTGGCAGCCCTGACATCCAATCCCGAAATCCAGGCAGCACAATACAACGTCCAATTGGCCAAGCAGGAAATTCAGCTTCAGCGGGCTGGCCATTACCCGACGCTTGACCTGATCGCCCAAAGGCAGCTGGAAAACAGCGGCACCATCACCACGATCCAACTTCGAACCATCACCAATCTGTGGGGCGTACAGTTCAACATTCCGATTTTCTCGGGCGGCTATGTCACGGCCTCGACCCGACAGGCAGTTGCCCAACTCGAGCGCGCCAAGGCTGAACTGGATTTCGCGAACAGCGAAGTTGCACTCAGGACCGCGAAAGCCGTCGAGGCACTTCATGCAAGCAGCCAGCGGGTGCAGGCGCTCAGCCGTGCAGAAACCTCGGCAGCCGCGTCTTTGACCGGTACGGAGAAAGGGCTTGAAGCGGGGACCCGCAGCTTCGTCGACGTGCTGAACGCACGTCAGCAACTGCTTGAGGTCATGCAGTCGAGAGCACGGGCCAATGCCGATTTCGTGATGGGACTGCTGAATCTGAAAGCTTCAACAGGCTTGCCGGACGAAACGGCAGTCGATGAGGCAAACGCCTTTCTCTCCAAAGAGGAAGTCATCACCTTCCCTAACGACACGTTGTAGAAATCCGCTCATGCAGGGTCACATCGTGCGCCCGGATATTGGGTAAGGGCGGGTGGGCAGGAAACGCACTTCCAGGATTGCGAAAAACCGGAACAGGTCAAAAAATGAACTGCCCCCTGTCCATTCAGCAGATGCGTGGCAGCGGATCGTCTTCCAGTTCGTCCAGCACGCGGCGGCCGCCCAGCTCGGTTTCCAGAATCACCCGGCTGTCGCCCGTTTCGATGCGGCCGATGATGCGGGCGTCGCGGCCTTGGGGCAGGGCTTGCCAGCGGGCGAGTATTGTTGCGGCGGCAGCGGCGTCTGCCACGGCGACGATGCGGCCTTCGCACGCCAGAAAATACGGGTCATACCCCAGCATTTCACACACCGAGACCACTTCCGGACGCAGCGGCACCGCACGCTGATTCAGCGCCACGTCGTGGCCGCAGGCGCGCGCGATCTCGTGGGCGACGGTGGCGAGGCCGCCGCGCGTGGGGTCGCGCATGAAGCGCAGGCCGGGCAGGTCGCGCACCGCCTGCGCCAGTGGCAGCACGGAGGCGGAATCGGAACGCAGCTCGCCGGACAGCCCGAACTGTTCGCGCGCCAGCATCACCGCAATGCCGTGATCGCCCACCGGGCCGGATACCAGCACCACATCGCCCGGTGCGATGGAATTGATGTCGAGCGGCGCCCGGGCACGCTTGACGCCGATGCCGGCAACCGACAGATAGAGGCCGCCGCCTTCGCCACGCCGCACCACCTTGGTGTCGCCGGCCACCACCGCGACGCCGCATTCGCGCGCCGCGGCGGCGAAGCTGGCGATGAGCCGGTCCAGCACCTCGACGTCGAGTCCTTCCTCGATCAGCGCCGACAGCGTGAGGTAGCGCGGATCGGCGCCGGCCACGGCGAGGTCGTTGACCACGCCGTGCACCGCCAGCGAGCCGAGATTGCCGCCGGGAAATTCCAGCGGCTGGACGGTGAAGCCGTCGGTGGTGACCATGAGTTCGCCGTCGAGCGGTGGCAGCGTCACCGCGTCGGCGTCGGTGTCGAGCAGCGGGTTGGCGAGATGCTTTGCAAAAATGTCGGCAATGAGTTCGCGCATCAGGCGGCCGCCGTTGCCGTGCGCGAGGAGGATGCGGGTGTCTTCCATGAGTTTTTATGCGTGAAGGAATTCGATGATCTGGCCGAAGCTTAATCCGGCGTCGTTGACGGGAACACGTTGCGGCAGATGGACCTTGAAGCCGGCAGCCTGTAATTGACTGAGCGCAGCTTCGGCCAGCACGCGGTTCTGGAACACGCCGCCGGTGAGGCCGACCGACTCGATGCCGGTTTGTGCACTCAGTTGTGTGGCCTGTTCGACCAGCGCTTGCGCCAGGCTGAGATGGAAGCTGGACGCACGTTCGGCTACTGGCCGTGCTTCGTCACCAAGCATGGGCAGCAGCGGCGCCCAGTCGGTGCGCCAGAGGCCGAGCACGTCGCGATCGAGCGGCAGTGAAACGACCTCGCCTTCAGTGTTCGCAGCCATGGCTTCCAGTCGCATCGGGCCTTCGCCCTCGAAACTGGCGTGAGTACAGATTCCACATAAAGACGCAGCAGCATCGAACAGACGGCCGACCGAGGAACTTGAAGGACTGTTCAGCCGCGCCGACCATGCCTGGTGCAGGGGCTCGGGCGCGAAGGGTGCGGTCTGACCCGTTTCCCACAGCAGCGCTGCCGCAGCGCGCCACGGCTCGCGCCCGGCCTTGTCGCCGCCGGGCAGGCGGAACGGCCGCATCGAAGCGGCGTGCTTCCAGCCGCCGGGCGCACCCGTGAAGGCTTCGCCGCCCCACAGCGTGCCGTCCGCGCCGAGGCCGACACCGTCCCAGGCGAACACGATCCATTCGTTCACATCGGGAAACTCCCACGCCAGCGCCGAGGCGTGGGCGTGGTGATGCCAGACCTCAGCCAGCGGCAAGCCGCTGTCGCGCGCGTAACGGCGATAGCCATAACCGGGATGACGGTCGACGATGAGCCGGCTTGCCTGCACCTGATACAGGCGCTGCAGATCGGCCGCCACCTGCGCCAGGGTGTCGAGGCTGCGCGGTGAGTCGAGTTCGCCGATGTGTGGCGAGACGACGGCGCGCGTCTCCCAGGCGAGACAAACGGTGTTTTTCATGTGGCTGCCAAGCGCCAGCACGGGCTCGGCGAGCGACCCGGGCAGATCGAACTCCAGCGGCGCGCTGCCGCGCCCCAGTCGCAGCGGCCGGGGTTTTCCTGCGATCACGCGATACACCGGATCGTCGGCCGGCCGCACGATGGGGCGGTTGTGGTGCAGGAAGGCGTCGGCGAGGTGAGCGAGGCGGGTTTGCGCTTCAGCGTTGTCGGTCAGCACCGGTTCGCCGGAGAGGTTGCCCGAGGTGGCAACCAGCGGCCCGCCGAAGTCGTTCAGCAGCAGAGCGTGCAGCGGTGAGTAGGGCAGCAGGCAGCCGATTTCGGCCAAGCCGGGAGCGATGTGGTCGGACAGCCGGGAACCGGCGCGCTTCGGCAGCAGCACGATGGGCCGTTCGGGGGCAGCAAAGAAGCTTTCCAGTTCCGGCGTGGCGTGTATCACCGTGCGCAAGGCATCGAGGTCGCGCAACATCACCGCCAGCGGTTTGGTCGGTCTGGACTTGCTGACACGCAGCGCGGCGACGGCTGCGTCGTTGCTGGCGTCGCACAGCAGGTGGTAGCCGCCGATGCCTTTCACCGCAACGATTTTTCCGGCGCGCAGCGCGGCGACAGTGGCGAGTAGCGCGGCTTCGTCGCCATCGAGCTTTTCATCTCCCGAAACGAACTGCAGATGCGGCCCGCACACCGGGCAGGCGATCGGCTCGGCATGAAAACGCCGATCGAGCGGGTTTTCGTATTCGGTACGGCAGTTCGCGCACAGCGCGAAGTCGCGCATCGACGTATTCGGGCGGTCATAGGGCAGGGCGGTGATCAGCGTGTAGCGCGGGCCGCACTGGGTGCAGTTGATGAAGGGGTAGCGGTGGCGGCGGTTGGCCGGATCCTGCAGTTCGGCGAGGCAGTCGGCGCAAACGAAGCCGTCGGGCGGCAGATGGATGTCGGCATGATTCGATGCGGAACTGTCGAGAATGGCAAACGCTGCGGCGTGTTCGGTTTCGCAGGCGGCGACAGTGAGCGGGCCGGGGCCAGACAAGGGCGGCGCTTCGCTCAACAGCGCATGGCTGAAAATCTCAAGTTGTGCCGGTGTGCCTTCGGCATGGATTTCCACCGCACCATCGACGTTGCGCACCCAGCCGGTGATGTCGTGTTGATGCGCTAGGCGGTAGACGAAGGGGCGAAACCCCACGCCCTGCACCCGGCCGCCGACAGTGATGAATCGGGCGATGCGCTCAGGCATCGACGGCTACGCGCACGCCGCCCGCCCACCAGATGCGGCAGGCGCCTTCGTCCGACACCATGCAGGGGCCGACCGGATTGCGCGGCGTGCAGGCCTTGCCGTAGATGCGGCACTGGTTGGGATAGATCTTGCCGAGCACCACCTGCGCGCAATCACAGCCGGGCGGCATTTCGCCGGCGCGGCGGCGGCCGGGGTCGGCGTGGTCGGGAAACAGCAGGCGCGCGTCGTGTTTCGCAAACGCGTGCTTCAACGCGTAGCCCGATTTCGGGATGATGCCGATGCCACGCCAGTTGGCGTCGACGACGTCGAGCGTTGCTCCCAGGAATCGCTGTGCGGTGGAATTGCCGCCGGGATGCGCAACTTCGCGGTAGCAGTTGTCGAGAAAGTGTTCGCCGGTTTTCAGCTGGCGCAGCACAGAATAGAACGACGCCAGTAGCGATTCGGTGCCGAAGCCGGCGACCGCGGCGGGGATCTCGTGCTGGTCCACCACGAAGGCCCACTCCTCCGGCCCCATGATGGTGGAAACGTGGCCGGGCGCGACCAGCGCGTCGAAGCCGGGGCTGCCAGAATTGAGCAACATGGCGACTGCCGGCCAGGTCAGGCGACCGGACAGCAGAATGCTGAGGTTGTCGGGGAAGCCCTCGGCCAGCATCGCCGCCGTCGGCGCGGTCGTGGTCTCGAATCCGGCGGCGAAGAACACCACCGGGCGCCCCGGGTTTTCCTGCGCGATCTTGCGCGCATCGAGCGGGCTGGCGATTGGCCGCACGTCGGCGCCGGCGGCCTGCGCCTCGGCCAGCGAGCGCACTTCGCCCTTCTTCACGTTCACCGGCACCCGCAGCATGTCGCCGAAGGCAACCAGGATCACCTTGTCCTGCAGCGCCAGCTGCATCGCCTGAAAGACGTCTTCCTCTGGGCAGATGCACACCGGGCAGCCGGGGCCGGGCACCAGTTCGACCCATTTCGGCAGCGCGCCGCGCAGGCCGGCGTGGGTGATCGAGCGCTCGTGGCCGCCGCAGACGTTCATGATCTTGACCGTGCGGTCGAAGTTGAGGGCGTGGATCTTATCCAGCCAAGCGCGGGCGTTATCCATTGTTCAAGCTAAGGAACTGGCTGGAAGCGGGCGCAAGCCGAATTTAAATCTGTTAAGGCTCGTCATGAATGACCCCCGACATGAATTTTGCAAGTGCGGTATCAGCTTGATTGTTTGATTGGCTCAGTTCTTCAACCACGTGCTGCCGATCTTCAAGCGGGCGGTTTTGGCTAAGTTTGAACTTGCCCTGAATGTGTGTGATTTCGATTTCGAAGCCCACAATCATGTTGAGAAGTTTTGAGCGCCGCTCGCCCGTAAGCCTGGGTTCCCACGGGCTTGGCATGGGTGATTCATGAACACGGGTTAGCTGTTCAACGAGGGTTTCAAGTTCGGTCTCGTCTTCAATGAGCCGGGCGGTTCCACGCAGGTGAACTACCGCGTAATTCCACGTTGGAACGCCGGGCGACGAATACCACGAAGGGGAAACATAAGCATGTGGCCCTTGAAAAACAGCCAGAACCTCACTGCCTTCTGAGAAGTGCTGCCACTGCGGATTTGCCCGCGCCATGTGGCCGAGCAGCTTGCCTTGTGTACCTGTGGGGCGCTCAAAAATGAAGGGAAGGTGACTGACAAAGGGCACACCGTCAGGAGCCGTGACCAACATCCCAAGCGGATAGCCTTTGATCAGTGCACTAATACGCTCTGGGTTTGTTTCTTTGAAGTGCTCGGGGATGTACATGACGATGAGCTCTAACGCGCAGTCGTACTGTGAAATTTCTGACCGTCGCCCTGAATGGCCGGGCGGCGCGATTGACCTTTGGCGACACGGGCGCGCTGGGCGGCGAGTTGTTCTCTCAGCCAGGTGTACCAGGCTTCCATGTCCAGTTCCTTGCGCGCCGACAGGCGCATCACCGGCGCGGGGTTGGCCAGGTTGCGCAAATGCGCTTCCGCCTTGTCGGGATCGAAGTCGTCGAGCACCGCCAGCAGATCGGTCTTGGTGAGCAGCATGGCGTCGGCGGCGCGGAACATCACCGGATATTTGGCCGGCTTGTCGTCGCCTTCGGTGACCGAGAGCAGGGTGACGTTGAGGTGCTGGCCGAGGTCGAAACTCGCGGGGCAGACGAGGTTGCCGACGTTCTCGATGAACAGGATGTCGATGCCGTCGAGGCTCATGTGATGCAGCGCGTCGTGCACCAGATGCGCGTCGAGGTGGCAGGCGGTGCCGGTGACGATCTGGTGCGCCTGCACGCCCTTGGCGCGGATGCGTTCGGCATCGTTCTCGGTTTCGAGGTCGCCCTCGATCACGGCGCAGGTGAATTCGTTTTTCAGCGCAACGAGCGTGGCCTCGAGCAGCGCGGTCTTGCCGGAACCGGGCGACGACATCAGGTTGATCGCGAGGATGCCGCGGCGGTCGAAGTGTTCGCGGTTGTGCGCGGCTTGGTCGTCGTTCTTCGCCAGCAGGCCCTTTAGCACCGACACCGCAGTCGCGCCCTTGGCGACGGGTTTGAAAGCGAGATGCTTGTTGCCAGGGGTGAGATTGCAGCCGCAGGTATCACACATATTCAGGAACCAGGGGTCAGGATTCAGGGATCAGGGAAGAGGCGGTTTCGAGCTCGACGCTTTCGAGCAGCAGTTCGTCGCCGGACAGGATCTGGGTGTGCCAGTCGCCGCAGGCGCCGCAGATCAGGCGGTTCATCGCGGCCTCGGTCTCGGCACCACAGGTCTGACAGCGCACTTTGATTGGCGCAGCCACCAGGTCGAGCACGGCGTGTTCCATGCGGCTGCCGGCAGCCGCGAGTGGAAAGGCCGTGGCCAGCAATTCGGGAACCACGCCAGCCAGCGGACCGATGCGCACGCGAATCAGGCTGGCCTGCGTTGCGCCATGCTGATCGATCACGGCGTCCACCTGTTCGACCAGCGCCTGGGCGACAGCGAGTTCATGCACCACTTTCCTCCAGGATCTGATCGAGCAGTTCCCAGGTGGTGCGCGCATCGGCCTCGGCAATTTTCTGGATGGCGTAGCCGACGTGCACCATGACGAAGTCACCGACTGCGGGCGGCTCGTCCTGCATCATGAACAGGCTGACGTCGCGCCACACGCCCTTGGCCTGACAGCGGGCGGTAAAGCCTTCGATCGATTCGATCTGCATCGGGATGGCGAGGCACATATTGGGCAATCAGAAACTACACTCAGTTGAGTATATGTTAATTACCGCCATTGCACGGGGCCGCGAATATTACCGATTTGTGATGAACAATCAGATACTTGAGCGATTTACTTGGTTGTTGTTCGAGTGGCGTGCTGATAGATTGAAGAAATGAAAACGCTCGTGCTCGGCATCGGCAACACCCTGCTCACCGACGAAGGCATAGGCATTCATGTGCTGCAGGCACTCGAACCCGAGCTGGCGAGCTGGCCCGATGTGACGCTGCTCGATGGCGGCACGCTGTCGTTCACGCTGGCGGGGCCGATCGAGGAAGCCGATGCGCTGATCGTGGTCGATGCCGCCAATATCCAAACCCAACCGGGTGGATGGACCTTGCTGAAAGGGGAGGAAATGGACACCTTTCTGATGGGCAATCGCAAGTCCACGGTGCATGAAGTGGGCCTGACCGATCTGCGTGCCATCGCGATTCTGGCGGGGCACTGGCCGGAGAGGCGGGCGATGCTGGCGATCCAGCCCGATGTGATCGACTGGGGCGAACAGCCCACACCCGCCGTTGCCGCAGCCATCCCCCCCGCCTGTGCGGCGATCCGCGAACTGATCCGGGAATGGCAGCATGTCGCTTGACGCCATTCCCATCCACGTCATCAACATATTGCCAGCCGGCCCCGGCCTGACCGGCAATGCGCCGCCGCTGCTGCACGAGATTTCCGAACTGCTGCGCCACCTGCTGGCGACGGGCGAGACCGCTGCCATCGACCTGTCTGCCCTGCCGCTGACGCCGCCCGATCTGGACTGGCTGCACGACAAGCTGGGCAAGGGCGAGATTGCCGTCATCCTGCAGGCTAGCGGCGAATCCACGCTTAATGAGACCGCCTGCCCAGGCGTCTGGTGGGTGACGCACCACAACGAACAGGGCGCGGTCACTTCGCAGTTCATCGAGGTGGCCTTCGTGCCGGAACTGGTGAAAGCCCACCCGCAGGATGTTGCAAGCGGACAGGAATATCTTGAACTAATGATTGCCGATCTCTAAGGTGAGTTAGAGCATTGAGGTGTTTTAAAGGCTGTAGTGTTTTACATCAGGAGACAAGCATCATGCAGGGTCCGTTGATCGATACACTCGTCCGGCAAGGCGTCAGCCGCCGCACCTTTCTCAAATACTGCGCCACGCTGGCCTCGATGATGGCTTTGCCGCCTTCGGCCGGACTTGCCATGGCGGAGGCGATGGCCGCCTCCCGGCGGCCGTCGGTGATCTGGCTGCCGTTCCAGGAATGTACCGGCTGCACCGAGTCGATCACGCGCTCGCATTCGCCTACGATCGAAGGCATGATTTTCGACATGATCTCGCTCGACTATCAGGAAACCCTGATGGCTGCGGCAGGCTTCCAGGCCGAGGAAGCCTTGCACAATGCGATGAAGGACAACTACGGCAAATATCTGCTGATCGTCGACGGCTCGATTCCGCTGGGCGTGGACGGCGCCTATTCCTGCATCGGCGGCCAGTCCAATCTGGAGATGCTGAAGGAAGTCGGAAAAGGCGCGGCCGCCATCATCGCGGTGGGTTCCTGCGCGTCCTTCGGCGGCATCCCGAAAGCCAATCCGAATCCGACCGGCGCGGTATCAGTGTCCGACATCATCAAGGACAAACCCATCGTCAACATTCCCGGTTGCCCACCGATCCCGGTGGTGATGACCGGCGTGCTGGCGCATTACCTCACCTTCGGCAAGCTGCCTGAACTCGACGACAAGGGCCGCCCCAAGGCCTTCTTCGGCGAAACCATCCACGACCGCTGCTATCGCCGCCCGTTCTACGACCAGGGCAAGTTCGCCAAGACCTTCGACGACGAAGGTGCACGCAACGGCTGGTGCCTGTTCGAACTCGGCTGCAAGGGGCCGGTGACCCACAACGCCTGCGCCACGATCAAATGGAACGGCGGCACCTCGTGGCCGGTGGAATCCGGCCACGGTTGCCTGGGGTGTTCCGAACCGGATTTCTGGGATGCCGGCGGCTTCTACAAGGCGTTGTCGGTGCCGGCCGATCCGCTCAAGATTGGCGCCGTCGCTGCAGTGGTGGGCGCAGGCGCCGGCGTGGCGGTGAGCTTTGCCAACCGCGCCAAGAAGGGTGCGGCCAAGTCGGCGCACGAGACGACCACCTTGGCCGACCTGGAGAAATGAGCATGAACGAACTGCAATTGCTAACCTGGGTGCGCGGTCCGGGGCTCAACATCGCGGTGGGAATTTTCCTGCTGGGGGTGCTGTGGCGCCTGTTCGAAATCTACTCGCTGGGGCGCAAGAAAGACCTGTCTGCGCCGCGCCACGCTGCCGGCGCGTCAGGCCTGCATACCGTGTTCCGGCGTTCGCTGCCGCCGCCCGGCCTGCTGAAGCGTTCGCCGGTGAGCTATATCGGCGGCTACATTTTCCATATCGGCCTGGCGATCGTCGTGTTCGGGTTTGCGCCGCACATCCTGCTGGTGAAGAACCTTACCGGCCTGTCATGGCCCGGCCTGCCGTCGCAGTTCATCGACCTGGCGGCGGTGGTGACGATGGCGGCGATGGTGGTGATGCTGGTCGACCGCATCAACAAGCCGGTCAAGCGCTTCCTCAGCACGTTCGAGGACTGGTTCACCTGGGCGGTGACTTTCTTGCCGGTGCTGACCGGCTGGATGGCGGTGCAGCATCTGCTATTGCCCTATACGACGATGCTGGCCGTGCATATCCTGAGCGTGGAAATCCTGCTCATCGTGCTGCCCTTCACCAAGCTGTTCCATGCCTTCACGTTGTTCGGCTCGCGCTGGTACAACGGCCGCGTGAATGGACACAAAGGAGTTCCGGTATGAGCGCCACACTCGAGAAAGGCATCCGCGTCCTCAAGGAAGTCATCGACGCGCCCATCGCCAGCTACTTCAACAGCTGCGTGCACTGCGGCCTGTGTGCCGAGGCTTGCCTGTTCTATACGGAAACCGGCGACCCCAAGTACACACCGATCCACAAGCTGGAGCCATTGCGCCGCGTCTACGAGCAGGAATACACCTTGCTGGGGCGGCTGAAGAAAATGGTCGGGCTGTCCAAACCCGTCACCGACGGCGAACTCGACGAGTGGCAGGAGCTGGTCTACAACAGCTGCACGCTGTGCGGACGCTGTTCGGCGGTCTGTCCGGTCGGCAACGACCTCGTCTACATGGTGCGCAAGTTCCGCGAGGGCATGTCGGCCTCCGGCCACGCGCCGGCAGGCATCAAGAGCGCGGTCATCCGTACCGTCACCATCGGCAGCCCGATGGGGGTCAAGCTGCCTGCGGTGCAGGCGCAGATGAAACACGTCGAAGAAGACTTTGGCCTTCCCATTCCGCTCGATGTGGAAGGTGCCGAGTACCTGGTGGTGCTGTCGTCGATGGAAATCATCAACTTCCCCGAATACCTGGCTGCTGTCGCCAAGATCATGCATCAGGCCGGCAAGACCTGGACGCTGTGTTCGACCGCCTTCGAGGCCACCAATGCCGGCATCCAGATCGGCAATTCGGACCTGGCGAAAGTGATCGTTTCGCGCATCGTCGAAGGCGCAGAAAAACTCAAGGTCAAAACCGTGATCAGCCCCGAATGCGGCCACGCCTACACCGCACTGCGCTGGGAGGGTGCCAACCTGATCGGGCGGCCGTTCACTTTCGAGGTCAAGCACATCATCGAGGTGCTGGGCGAATTCCAGCAGCAGGGATTGCTGAAAACCGAAGGCTTCGAGACCGACAAGCTGACCTTCCATGATCCCTGCCAGCTGGTGCGCCGCGGCGGCGTGATCGAGCAGCCACGTACGCTGATGAACCTGGTGGCGAAGAATTTCGTCGAGATGCCCGATGCCGGCTACATGAACTGGTGCTGCGGCGGTGGCGGCGGTGCGTCGGCGATCGAGGAAGGCGAGGCACTGCGGCTCGAAGCCTTCAAGAAAAAGAAATCCCAGTTCGAAGCCGTCAAACCGGATCGGGTGGTGACGGCCTGTGCCAACTGCCGCATCGTGCTGGAAGAAAGTCTCGAGCATTACCAGATGGACCTCCCGGTGATCGGCCTGACCGAGATGATCGCCGAGCACATTCCGGACAACGCGCCGCAAGCGGCAACCCAGTCGTAAGGAGCCTCATTCATGACCACAGCACAGCGCGTCGTTGTCGACCCCATCACCCGCATCGAGGGTCACTTGCGCATCGAGGCCGAAACCGATGCCAGCGGCAAGATCATCAGCGCGTATTCCGCCGGCACCATGGTGCGCGGCATCGAAATCATCCTGCGCGGCCGCGATCCGCGCGACGCCTGGGCCTTCGCCCAGCGCATCTGCGGCGTTTGCACGCTGGTGCACGGCATCGCCTCGGTGCGCTCGGTGGAAGATGCGCTGCATCGCGCCATCCCGACCTACAGCATCCCGAAGAACGCGGAACTGATCCGCAACCTGATGATCGCCGCGCAGTATGTGCATGACCACGTGATGCATTTTTATCACCTGCACGCGCTCGACTGGGTCGACGTGGTGTCGGCGCTGAAGGCCGACCCCAAGGCCACCTCGGCGCTGGCGCAGAGTCTCTCCAGCTATCCCCGGTCTTCGCCGGGCTACTTCGCCGACGTGCAGAAGAAGGTGAAGACCTTTGTCGAGCAAGGCCAGCTGGGCATTTTTTCCAACGCCTACTGGGGCCACCCCGCCTACAAGCTGCCGCCGGAAGCCAACCTGATGGCGCTGGCGCACTATCTCGATGCGCTCGCCTGGCAACGTGATGTGGTCAAGCTGCACGCCATATTCGGCGGCAAGAATCCGCACCCCAATTTCGTGGTGGGCGGCGTGCCATCGGCCATTTCGGTGCACACCAGCGGCGGCGGACAGGATGCCACCGCGCTCAACATGGTGGGCTTGCAGACGGTGCAGAACGTCATCAGGCAGATGCGCGATTTCGTCGATCAGGTCTACGTGCCGGACACGCTGGCCATTGCCGGTTTCTACAAGGATTGGGGCGGGCGCGGCGAAGGCTTGGGCAACTTCCTGTCGTTCGGCGACCTGCCGTCGAAAGGTTTCTGGGATCCGGATTCCTATCTGATCCCGCGCGGCGTCATTCTCAACCGTGACCTGACCAAAATTCACCCCATCGACCTGGATGCAGACAACGAGATCCAGGAATTCGTCAGCCACTCCTGGTACAAATACAGCCAGGGCGATGCGCAGGGCTTGCACCCGTTCAAGGGCGAGACCGAGCTCAACTACACCGGGCCGAAACCGCCGTACCAACACCTCAACGTGGACCAGAAATACTCCTGGATGAAGTCGCCGCGCTGGCAGGGAAAGTCCATGGAAGTCGGTCCACTCGCCCGGGTGCTGATGCTCTATGCCAGCGGCAATGAACAAGCGAAGGAACTGGTGGGCATGACGCTGAAGACGCTCGACGTACCGGTCGATGCGCTGTTCTCGACGCTGGGCCGCACTGCCGCGCGCACGCTGGAATCGAAAATCCTGGCTGACGCCATGCAGGGCTGGTACGACCAGCTCATCGCCAACATCAAGGCCGGCGATGTGCGTACCTTCAACGACCAGTACTGGGATCCGTCGACCTGGCCCAAGCACATGCAGGGTGTCGGCTTGATGGAGGCGCCGCGTGGCGGCTTGAGCCACTGGATCGTCATCGACGACGCCAAAATCACCAACTACCAGGCCGTGGTGCCGAGCACCTGGAACGCCGGTCCGCGCGATGCGAAAGGCCAGCCTGGCGCCTACGAAGCGGCGCTGCAGGACAACCACGTCATGCTTGATCCGAAGCAGCCGATCGAAATCCTACGCACCATCCACTCGTTCGACCCCTGCATTGCCTGCGCCGTGCACGTGACCGACCCGGACGGCGAGGAGCTGGTGCAGGTGAAAATCAAGTGATGAATTCTGGAGAACACGCAATGAAACCGATGAAGCATGCACCAACCATCACCCTGACCGCCCTCTGCCTCTACGCCAGCTCGGCATACGCTCACCCCGGTCATATGGCAGCCGGTTTCGCCGGCGGTCTGGCACACCCCTTTCTTGGACTGGATCACCTGCTGGCCATGATCGCGATCGGCCTGTGGGCGGCGCAGCAGGGCGGCCGTGCGCTGTGGGCGGTGCCCGCCGCCTTTGTCAGCGCGATGGTGTTGGGCGGCGGGCTGGCGTGGGCAGGTCTGGCGCTGCCACAGGTTGAGACCGGTATCGCGGCCTCGGTGCTGGTGTTGGGTCTGCTGATCGCCACGCGGCGTCAATGGGCGGTGACGGCTGGCATGGCAGTCGCCGCCGGATTCGCGCTGTTCCACGGCTACGCCCACGGACTGGAAATGCCGCAGGCCACGTCGCCCGTGTTGTATGCCCTGGGCTTCGTGCTGGCGGCGGCTTGCCTGCATGGTGTGGGCATCGCTGGCGGCTTGCTCGGCCGCCGTGCGATGCAGATGGCCGGCATTGGCATCGTGGCCAGCGGTGCAGCGCTGCTGGTCCTGGCGTAGCTCGGGTTCGGCTTTATTGGGGCAAGGTGCAAGGGCGGAGCTGAACATGATTGACGGATGGAAATCGCTTGGATGACACCCTGCAACGACTGCTGGAAGCCGAGACCCGCGCGCAAGCGGTGATCGACGACGCCAGCCGTGAACGTCAGCGCATGATGGATGACGCGCTGGCTGCCGTGCGTGACGCCGAGGCGCGTTTCGATGCCGGCCGGGTCGAGCTGCGGGCACCTTACCTGCATGAGGCACAGGGACGCGCCGACCAGGTGGTTGCGGAGTTTTCGCGTAAATACGGCGAACGCCAGCGCACGCTGCGTGAGCTGGCAGCCCGCCACGAGTCCGAAGCAGTGGATGCGGCCCTGGCCCTGTTGCTCGACCCGACCGTATGAGGGTTCCCCGCCCCTGACGGGAAAGGGGAGCCGCGAATCGCACGGCCCAGCCGCCATGTCTGCCTATCTCGATACCCGTGTCAGCCTGTATTCAGCCCGCCTCTTGCCGGATGAAGCGCTGGAGGAGTTGATTGAGCTACCGGATGAGGCGGTGGCAGAGAAGCTGATCGGACGAGGCTTGCCGCAACTGGCGATGGGCTACGACAGGACGGGCGGCGTGCAGGATTCCAGCTCGCTGGAACAACGCATCATTGCCCAGGTATTGGACGAGACGCGTGTGCTGATCCGGCCCCTGTCCGGCGACGCGCGCGGGTTTCTGACCTTCTGGACCGCGCGCTTCGAGATGTCCAATGTGAAAACCCTGCTGCGCAGCAAGATGACGGGCGAGCGCCCTGCGGCCATTCTCGCCCGGCTGATCCCGATGGGCACGTTTGGCCGCCTGGACAACGAGGACCTGGCGCATGCCGAGGATGTCGGCGAGCTGTTGCGCCGCCTGGAAGCCGGCCCCTATGCCGCCATCGTGCGTCGCGCCCGGCGTGCGTTCGAGCAGAGTCACAACCCGTTTAGTCTCGATGCGGCACTGGATCGCGGCTATTACGAAGGCCTGGTCCAGCACGCCCAGCCGCTGGAGGAAACGGTGGGTGAACCGTTCCGCATCCTGATGGCCAACCTCATCGACCGCATCAACCTGGTCTGGCTGCTGCGCTACCGGTTCAACTACAGGCTGCCGCCGGCGCAGGTGTATTACCTGCTGGTGGCATCACGTTACAGCCTGCCCAGCGCGCGTCTGCGGGAGCTGGCTACGCTGGACAGCCCGGCGGCGGTGCTGGGCGCGCTGCACGCGGCATGGCAGGCCCGGCTGTCGGGCGTGACGGACATTCCTGCCGTATTCGCGCACATGGAGCACGCCGCCGCCGAGCAGGCATGGCGGGTATTGCGTTCCCGGGCTTCCGGGATTGCGCGCGCGTTCGCCTACCTGATCCTGCGCGAACGCGACCTGCGCGCGGTCCGTGCGGTATTGCGCGGCCGCCACCTCGGGTTGGCCAGTGACGATATCCGGCTGGCGCTGCGGCGCGGTCCCGCTGAGCTGAGCTGATGCTGCGCGCCGAACCCCTGCTCAGAATTCAATTGGTGATGCTGGCATCCGAAGCGCAGGACGCTGCGCTGACGCTTGCCCGCTTTGGCTTGTTCAATCCGGCACTGTGCAGAGTGGAGGCGCTCACGGAATCACCCGCTGTCGCCTACCGTGAGGTCTGGCTTGAAGCCGAGGCTCGCCTGTCAAAGCTGCTGGACGCGTGCGGCGACACCGGCCCGCTGGACTTGCCCGATGCAGCCGAGGCCCCCTCGCTCGCCGACCTGCAGGAAGTCAACCATTGGCTGAAGGACGTCTGGATCGCCTGTTCAGATTGCCATGAGAACGAAGCGCAGATCGAGGAGGTGCGCAGTCATCTCGCCGCACTGGAGGACACGCTGGCCAAACTGGAAGGGCTGAATGTGGATCTCGCGCATCTGCTGCGGCCCGACAGCTTGCTGGCGGTGAATATCGGCAGCCTGCCAGCGGCGGAGCTCAAACGGGTGACCGAGGCGCTGGCCATGACCGGGCATCTGGTTTCGCGCTTCGATCAGGCCGGCGACCAAGTGTTCGCGGTGATTGCCGGTGCGCGCGCCCGTCACGATGAGGTGCGCGGTTTGCTGGCCCAGGCGGGCTGGCGCGAGTTGCCGGTGCCAGACGAATTGCGTGCTCATCCGCAGGCGGCACGCACCTGGCTGGAGGCCGAGCGTGCCCGGGTGGAGGCGCAATCCGGCGCCGCCTGCCAGGTCAGGGACGGGCTGCGCGAACAGTTCGGGCCGCGCCTGCACGAAGCGCGCCTGCGCCTGGCCCTGGCGCGCCCGCTGGCCGAGGCTGCCCAGGCTGGCATATCCGGCAGGGGCGGGTTGGCAGCCTTGTCTGGCTGGATTCCGCGCCGGCAATTGAATGAGTTGCGAGCCACGCTGGATGCACGCCTTCACGGTCGCTACTGGCTCGCTCAGCACGAGCCCGCTGCCGACGACATGGCCGAAGTGCCTTCGTTGATGCGCTACCCGGGCTGGCTCAAGCCTTACGTGCCGCTGGTGAAAAGCTACGGCGTGCCGCGCTACGGCGAACTCGATCCGGCGCTGCCGTTCGCCATCACCTACCTGCTGCTGTTCGGCGCCATGTTTGGTGACATCGGCCACGGTGCGACGATCCTGCTGCTGTCGCTGGCGTTTGCCCGGCGGCTGGGTCGCGCGGTCTGGATTGGCACCGCCGCAGGCGCCGTGTCGATGCTGTTCGGCCTTTTTTACGGCAGCATCTTCGGCTACGAGAACATTCTCCCGCCGCTCTGGTTGTCGCCGCTGCACGATCCGCTACGCGTACTGACGATTGCCGTGGCGTTCGGCGTCGGCTTTATCGTGTTCACGCTGCTCGCCAATGCACTCAACCAGTGGGTGGCCGGGCACGCCGCCGAGGCTTTGTTCGATTCCAGTGGCCTGGCCGGGCTGGCGTTCTACCTCGGCGCTGTCGGCGTGCTGGCGAGTTGGACCGGTGTGCTGGATGTCGCCCGACCCGCAGCGATACTGGCAGGCCTGGGCATCGTTGGGGTGGCGGCGTTCAAATGGCATGAAACCCAAGCCGGGCTGGGCGAGCGCCTATTGGTCACCTTCATCGAGACGCTGGAAACCGCCATCAACCTGTTTTCGAATACGCTGTCGTTCATGCGCGTGGCGGCGTTCAGCCTCAATCATGTGGCATTGGCACTGGCAGTGTTCACCCTGGCCCACGGCCTCGATGCAGTCGGCCATGGGGTTACGCTCGTGCTTGGCAATATCGTCATCATCGTGCTGGAAGGCGGCATCGTTGCGATCCAGGCGCTGCGCCTGATGTATTACGAGGGGTTCTCGCGCTTTTTCAGCGGGGATGGAAGGGAATTCGTGCCGTTGCGAATTGAGAAGGCGTGAGGGGTAAGCGATGAGCAGTGAGCGAAACTGATTTCCGCCTCACTGCTCACCGCTCACCGTTCACTCGCAAAAGGAGAAAACATGATTGGGTTGATCGTATTGATGGGTGTGCCGGTGGCGGCGACGCTGGGCGCGGGCATCTGGCTGACGCTGAAGCCGCAGCGTATCGCTGCGGGCTGGCTGCAGGGCGGCCTGCTGGCCAGTCTGGCGCTGTTCGGCCTGGGGGTCGCCGGCGTCCTGCTGATGGGCGTGCAGGAGGTCATGGCGGCTGAACCGGCGACGACGGCGGTGCGGGAAATCACCCTGGGGCAGGGCCTGGCCTTGCTCGGAATCGGCCTGCCGACCGGCCTCGCGGCCATCGCCGCAGCGCTGGCGCTGGGGCCGATCGGCTCCGCATCGCTGGCGGTGATCGCCGAGAAGCCGGAAATGTTTGGCCGCACCCTGGTTTATATGGGGCTGGCCGAAGGGATCGCGATTTACGGTTTGGTCATGTCGATCCTGCTGCTTGGCAAGCTCTGAGGCGATGCAAACCGCAAGCGATATCCCCTCCGATGGCGCCCGTCTGGTGGTGCTGGGCAGCGCCGGTCTCGCCGACGGCTTCAGTCTCATCGGCGCCGAGGTTCATGCCGACGCTGATCCCGCCACCGTGGAGCGGGTGCTGGAGCAACTGGCCCATAGCGGTGATGCAGCGCTGGTGCTGCTGGAAAGCACACTGGCCCACGCCGGCGGCTTTTGGCTCAATCGCTTGCGCGACGAAGGCGGCCGCATTGTCATCACCGAACTGCCGCCCTTGCCCTCGCCCCAGGATTACGCGCCGGCGGTGGACGCGGTGGTGCGGGCGGTTCTGGGACCGGATGCGTTGAAGTAGATGCAAGTTGCAAGATACAAGGCACAGGAAAAACCCGGCCATCCATCTTGTGATGTGAAGCTTGATGATGGTTTCTCAAGTATCTCAATCTGGAGCGTAAATGGAAGCTGACTCACAAGTCTCCCAACTCGAGCAGGCGCTGCTTGAGCAGGCCAGGACGCTGGCACGCGAGTTCCTGCAGAACGCCGAATCGGCACGCGCACACATCCTCGCCGAGTCGGCTGAAAAGCTGAAGCTGGCGGGTGAGCACGAAGTCCTGACCGCCAAGGTCGAAGCCGAGCGGCTGGTGCGGCGGCAAGGTCAGGCGGCGGAAACGCGACTTGCAGCCGAACTCGACCGGCTACGCTGGGCGCTCACGGAATCCACGCTGTCCGAAGTCAAAATTGCTTTCCGCCAGCTGGTTCAGGACGAAACGCGCTATCTCGGTGTGCTCGAAGCCTGGCTGGCAGCGGCGGCGCAGGCGCTGCCGCCGGGTGATCTGGTGGCGGAGGTTCGGCCCGAAGACGAAAAGCGTCTTCAACCCTTGTGGAAGGAAATGCTTGCGCGTGCCGCGCCAGGGCGCACCGTCACGCTCGCCATGCACAGTCAGCCAACCGAAGGCGGTATCCGCGTGCGTCTGGCCGACAATCGTGCCCAACTCGACCAGACCTTCGAGGCACGCCGCGCACGCCTCGCCGACGAACTGGCACGCGTGGCGATGGAACGCCTGTTTGCCAGCGCGCCTGACCTCGGCACGCTCATTCACGGATAGGACACATGGGCAGAATTCTCGAAATCAACGGCCCCCTGGTCAAACTCGAATTGCCGCAGACGGTGTTGGGCGAGCAGGTGCGGGTCGGACGCATGGGCCTGGTTGGAGAAATCATCGGCCGTGATGGCGATACCGCGCTGGCGCAGTTGTATGAGGACACCGCCGGACTGCGTCCCGGCGAGGTGGCTGAAGGCCTCGGCTGGCCGCTATCGGTGGAACTCGGGCCGGGGTTGTTGGGCGGTATTTTCGACGGCGTGCAGCGTCCGCTGCAGGCGATGCGGGAGCAGAGCGGCGACCGCATCGCACGGGGTGTCAGCGTGCCTGCGTTGCCGCGCGACAAGCGCTGGCACTTCGTGCCCAATCCGCAGCGCCGCGCCGGAACGGCACTGGCCGGGGGCGACGTGCTGGGCACCGTGCAGGAAACCGAGACGATCCAGCACCGCATCCTGACCCCGCCGTTGCTGCATGGCGAGTTGCTGGAATTGGCACCGGAGGGCGATCACACCCTGGAGGAGGTGATCGGCCGGGTGAGGCTCGCCGATGGCCGCATCGAAAAACTGCACCTGTTCCACCGCTGGCCAGTGCGCATGCCCCGCCCGTTCAGGCAGCGTGATCACGCCGTGGTGCCGCTGATCACCGGGCAACGCATCCTCGATACCTTCTATCCGCTGCTGAAGGGCGGCAAGGCGGCGATCCCCGGCCCGTTCGGCGCCGGCAAAACCATGCTGCAGCACCAGATCGCGCGCTGGTGTAACGCCCAGATCGTGATCTACGTCGGCTGTGGCGAACGCGGCAACGAACTCACCGACATCCTCGAATCGATGCCGGAACTGAAAGACCCTTACACCGGCCGCCCATTGATGGAGCGCACCCTGCTGGTGGCCAATACGTCCAACATGCCGGTGGTGGCGCGCGAAGCCTCGATCTACGTCGGCATCACGCTGGCCGAGTATTTCCGCGACCAGGGCTATGACGTGGTGATGCTGGCCGATTCCACCAGTCGCTGGGCCGAGGCCTTGCGCGAAGTGTCCGGCCGTTTGGGCCAGATGCCGGTGGAGGAGGGCTATCCGGCCTATCTCGGCTCGCGCCTGGCGGCCTTTTACGAACGCGCCGGCCGGGTAGAAACCTTCGCCGGCGACCACGGCTCCGTGACGCTCATCGGTGCGGTATCGCCACCCGGCGGCGACTTCTCCGAACCGGTGACCAGCCACACGAAAGAGATCATCCAGACCTTTTGGGCCTTGTCCAAGGACCTCGCCGACGCACGCCACTATCCGGCGGTCGACTGGCTGGAAAGCTTTTCCGGCTACGTCAGTTCCGCTGCGAAATGGTGGGCGGAAAACGTTGATCCGAATTGGGAGTCTTCTCGTGCCGAGGCGCTGGATCTACTCGCTGCATCCGAGGAATTGCAACGCATCGTCAACCTGGTGGGTGTCGAGGCGCTATCAAGCGAGCAGCGCTGGACGCTGGAGGCCGCGGGACTGATCAAGGAAGGCCTGCTGCAGCAGGCAGCCACCGATGAAGTCGACAGCTTCGCTTCGCCGGAAAAGCAGTTCGTGCTGCTGGCGGCCTTGCTCGACATCTATCGCCAGGGCATGAAGCTGGTGAAGCTGGGCGCGCCGGCCCGACGTCTGATCCAGATGCCGCTGCTGGCACAGGCGCGGCGCTGGAAAACCCAGCACAGTTCTGAGGACATCGCTGCATTGAAGGTGAAGGCTGCCGCTATCCCGCAAGCCTTCGAGCCGCTGTTGCTTGAATATGCATCCACGCCCATGTCCCCGACGGTGGGGGCGGCCAACGCATGAAAAACATTGAATTTCGCACGGCCACCTCTGCCCAGGGCGGCCTCGTCGTCATGGGCGGCGTGCCCGGCGTGGCGGCTGGTTCGCGCGTGCAATTGCGCGATCACGCCGGTCGCATCCGTTCGGGCCTGGTGATCCGTACGGCGGATGAAGCCGTACTGGTGGAAGTGTTCGAGGGCACCGACGAACTCGATCTCGAGCGCACCTGGGTGCGTTTCCTCGACGAGCCGTTCAAGCTGCCGCTGTCGCGCGACATCATGGGCCGTGTATTCAATGGTTCAGGCCTGCCGCGTGATGGGCGACCGCCCATCATCTCGGCCGACCGCCGCGACATCAACGGCGAACCGCTCAACCCGGCGGCGCGCGCCTATCCGCGCGAATTCATCCAGACCGGCATTTCCGCCATCGACGGCATGAACGCGCTGACCCGCGGGCAGAAGCTGCCGATTTTTTCCGGCGGCGGCCTGCCGCACAACCGGGTCGCGGCGCAGATCGTGCGTCAGGCCAGGCTGCTGGGCGAGGAGGCCGCCGAGTTCGTGGTGGTGTTCGCTGCCTTCGGCGCTTCGCATGCCGACGCACGTTTCTTCCAGGAAAGCTTCGAAGACAGCGGGGTGCTCAACAAAGTAGTGATGTTCCTCAACCTCGCTGACGAGCCGGTGATCGAACGCCTGCTGACGCCGCGCGCCGCACTTACCGCCGCCGAATACCTGGCCTTCGACCTCGACTATCACGTGCTGGTGGTGATGACCGACATGACCGCCTACGCCGAGGCGCTGCGCGAAGTGGCGGTGCTGCGTGGCGACGTGCCGGCGCGCAAGGGTTATCCCGGCTATCTGTATTCCGATCTCGCCGAAATCTACGAACGTGCAGGGCGCATCAAGAACCGGCGCGGCTCCATCACCATGATCCCGGTGCTGTCGATGCCATCGGACGACATCACCCATCCGATTCCCGATCTCACTGGCTACATCACTGAGGGGCAGATCGTGCTCGGGCGCGAGTTGACCAACCAGGGCGTCTATCCGCCGGTGACCGTGCTGCCGTCGCTGTCGCGCCTGATGAAGGACGGCATCGGCAAGAATTTCACCCGCGAGGACCACCCGCACGTCGCCAGCCAGCTGTTCGCCAGCTATGCCAAGGCGCTGGAAGTTCGCGGACTCGCTGCCATCATCGGGGCTGAAGAATTGTCCGATGCCGACCGCCGCACGCTGCAGTTCGCCGACGCCTTCGAGCGTCGCTTCATCGGCCAGGGCGAGGATGAGGATCGCAGCATCCACGAAACGCTCAATCTCGCCTGGGACCTGCTGTCCATGCTGCCACCGGACACGTTGATCCGCGTTTCGGAAGCCGAGCTGGCGAAGTATCACAAGGGCACGGCGTGATGCAGATGCAAGTTACAAGACTCAAGATTCAAGAAAAAGCAGGAGGCTACGCTTGTCTCCTGCGATGTTCTTACTTACATCTTGAATCTTGCATCTTGAATCTTGCGCCTGCCGAAGGCAGCGCATGAAAAAACGTCTCGCTGTCCCGCCGACTAAAAGCGCGCTGCTGCAGGTCGGCCGCCAGGCCCGATTTTTGGAGCAGGGCAGGCAGATGCTGGAAAAGAAACGCGACCTGCTGACCCGTCTGGTCTACGAGCGGCTGGCGCAATACCGCGAGCTGCGCACGCAGACCGTGCGCGAACTCGCCGAGGCATACCGCTGGCTCGGCATCGTGCAGATGCGCATGGGCGAGCAGATGCTGCGCCAAGTGTCGGTTGGGCTGAAGCCGGCGGTAACAATCAAGGTGGTGGCGCGTTCCAGTGTCGGGGTGGAATACCCCAGCGTATCGGCCGAACCGTTGCCGCTGCAGCCGGTGGGGCTGATGTGGACCGACGTCAGCTTCGACGAAGCGCGCCTGCATCTGCGCGACCTGACCGTGACGCTCGCGCGCCTGGGTGAGGCGGAGAATGCGCTGTGGCGTCTGCTCGCCGCCAGCCGCAAGACGCAGAAACGGGTCAATGCCCTGAAATACAACATCATCCCGCGCTACCAGGCAACGGTGCAGCACATTCACGCCGTACTGGAAGAAGACGAGCGCAACACGCTGTTTCAGATCAAGGTGCTGCGGGCGCGCCAGCCAGCCTGAACGGCTGCCTCGGGATGGATGTTTTGCTAGAGCCAATAAAAAACGCCGTCTTGAGGACGGCGTCAGGGTACTACAGGAGGAATTCGTGGTGGAGGCGGCGGGAATCGAACCCGCGTCCGAAGGCCCTCTACAGACAGTTCTACATACTTAGTCCGGTGATTTATTGCTTTAGCCTGGGTTACGCCCGCCGAACAGGCTGAACTTTGGCGAGTGGCCTTGATTTAATGTCTGCCCAAGCCACCCGGACAGCCACGATCATACTGAGATTACCCTACTGCCGGTTGCCCGGCCCAACCCGTATGCTGGCTGGTGTAGGGTCTAGCGCAATTAAGCGGCTAGAGCGTAAGTTTCGTCGTTTGCGTTTAAACGATTTTCAGTTGGATTTACGAGGTGCTCTGACCCTCGGTATGCCCTGCGCTGCTTCGCGACCCCCGTCGAAACCAGGTCGCCCCCTTGTACTGCTACTTCAAGTGTAACGGATAGAGCCTGCATCGAGAGGAAAGTTCCCCGATTTAATGCATAAAAGGTAAAGGCTCATGCGTGACCGCAACCGCGACCATATAAGCGAATACCAGCAGGGCGGCGATCCATGCAGCGATGCGCATGCCGTGGGTTGGTCCGCGTTTGAGGGCAATGGTTCCGAGCACGATGTAAAGGATCAGGGCGAAGAATTTTGCGGTCAACCAGGCGTTCACTAGCGGATATTGCCGGGTCAGCACGGCCAGGCTGATGCCGCTGGCCAGCAGCAGGGTGTCGTTGATATGCGGGGCGATGCGCACCCAGCGCGCCTGCAACCGCGGCGATTCGACCATCATCCAGACGCCGCGCAGGATAAACAGCGCCAGGGTGAGGGCGATGGTGCCGAGATGCAGCTGCTTGAGCAGGCTATAGGCCATGCTCAGACCATCAGGTATTCAAGTGTTTCGAGTGGGTGGTGGATTTGCGCGTGCGCGCCCCAGGTGTGGGGTTGGTCGGCGGCATCGAGGTAGCCCCAGGCGGCGACCAGTGCGGGCATGGCGGCGGCGTTGGCGGCCTGAATGTCGCGTTCGGCATCGCCCAGATACAGGCATTGCCCGGGCGCCACACCGCACAGTTCGGCGGCGGCGCGCATGGGAGCGGGATGCGGTTTGGACTGCGGACACGTGTCGCCGGAGACGATGCAGGCGGCGCGCTCGGCCAGGTCGAGAATCGACATTAGCGGTTCGGTAAAACGGGCGGGTTTGTTGGTGACCACGCCCCATTTGAGCTGGCGCGCGTCGAGTGCTGCCAGCAGGTCGAGGATGCCGTCGAAAGGCCGCGAGTGGTGGCAGATGTTGTCGGCGTAAAGTTGCAGGAACTCCTCGCGCATGGACGCAAACTTCGCATCGTCCGGATGCAGGTCGAAGCCGATGCCGAGCAGGCCACGCGCGCCATGCGAGGCTTGCGGGCGGATGATGTCGTCGGCGAGCGGCGGCAGGCCGTGGCGCGCGCGCTGCAGGTTGAGCGCGTAGCCGAGGTCGGGCGCGGTGTCGACCAGGGTGCCGTCGAGGTCGAACAGGACGGCACGAATGTCATCGAATTTCATCGCTTTGATTGCCATGCCTATTCCCCGCGCTGTGTCGCCAGCAGGTAGTTGACGTCGGTGTCCGCTTCCAGTTTGTAGACCCTGGTCAGCGGGTTGTAGGTCATGCCGATCAGTTCCTGCGTATCCAGTCCGGCGTCGCGTGCCATGCGGGCGAGTTCGGCGGGCTGGATGAATTTGGCGTAGTCGTGGGTGCCGCGCGGCAGCAGCTTGAGGATGTACTCGGCGCCGACAATGGCGAATAGATAACTCTTGGCATTGCGGTTCAGCGTTGAAAAGAATACCCGGCCGCCGGGTTTGACCAGACGCGCGCAGGCGGCGACGATCGAGGCGGGATCAGGCACGTGTTCCAGCATTTCCATGCAGGTCACCACGTCGAATTCGCCGGCGTGTTGCGTAGCGTAGTCTTCGGCCGAGACCAGCTGGTAATCGACGCTGAGCCCAGATTCGTACAAATGCAGCTTGGCGACCTTGAGCGCTTTTTCTGACAGGTCGATGCCGCTGACGGTGGCGCCGGCAGCCGCCATGGCTTCAGCCAAAATGCCGCCGCCGCAGCCGATGTCGAGCACTTTCCTGCCGGCCAGCGCGGCCTGCTGGTCGATCCACTTCAGGCGCAGCGGATTGATTTCGTGCAGCGGCTTGAATTCGGAGTTCGGGTCCCACCAGCGGTGGGCAAGTTCGGAAAATTTGGCGATTTCAGCGGCATCAACGTTGCTCATGAATGTGTCCTATGCGGTGATTTTGGTGCGCCAGTAAGCAGCGCGGGCGATCAGGTCGTCATTATCCAGGCTGGTCAGACATCGGTTGTTGACGGTATGTTTGCCATCGACCCAGACATGGCTGACGGCTTCGCGTCCAGCCACATAAATCAGATGCGAGACAGGGTCGAACACCGGCTGGCTCGACACGGCGGTGAGGTCGACCGCGACCAGGTCGGCGCGTTTGCCGGGGGTGATGCTGCCGATCCGGCTCTCGAGATTGAGGGCGCGTGCGCCGCCGAGCGTCGCTGCCTTGAGCGCGGCGGCGGCGGGCAGGGCGGTCACATTGCCGCTGACGCCCTTGGCCAGCAAGGCAGCGAGCCGCATTTCGGCGAACAGGTCGAGCCGGTTGTTGCTGGCGGCGCCATCGCTGCCCAGACCAAAATTGACCCCTGCCGCAGCGAGCGGGGCGATAGGCGCAATCCCGGAGGCCAGTTTGAGATTGGATGTCGGGCAATGTGCCACGTGGCAGCCATGCTTGGCCAGAAACTCGATTTCTGCTTCGTTCAGGTGTACGGCATGGACGCCGATGAAGTTGGGGCCCAACAATCCCAGCCGCGCCAGTCGTTCCAGTGGGCGCACACCGTGCTGCTGCAGGCTGGTTGTGACTTCGTCTGCCGTTTCGTGGATGTGAGTATGAATCGGCAGACCCAGTTGCTCGGCCAGGGTGTTGATACGGCCAAAGGTGGCGTCCGAAATGGTGTAGGGCGCGTGCGGGGCAAAGGCAAAATTGAGCAGCGGTTCGTTGCCGAGCGCATCACGCATCGCCAGTCCTTTGGCCAGATAGTCGTCCGCATCCGTTGCGTAGGCGCTGGGGAATTCCAGCACGATCATGCCCAGCGTGGCGCGCATGCCGGCCTGGACAAACGCCTCGCCCGCCACCGCCGGGAAGAAATACATGTCGTTTACGGTGGTGATGCCGCCCAGCAGCATCTCGGCTGCGGCAAGTAGCGTGCCGTCGCGCACAAAGGCTTCGGATACGTGCTTTTTTTCGGTGGGCCAGACATGCTGCTGCAGCCAGTCCATCAGCGGCTGGTCGTCGGCAAAGCCACGGAGCAGCGTCATCGCAGCATGACAATGCAGATTGACCAGGCCGGGAATCAGCACCTGACCTGGCAGGGCAAGGGTTTGCGCGACATCGTAGCGGGCTTGTGCGGCGTCGGCAGGCAGTAAATCGAGGATCTGGCCATCACGCACCACGACGGCGTGGTCGGTCAGCGTGCCATCGATATCGACGGGAACGACCCATTGTGGCAGGAGAAGGAGGTCGGCAGGGAGTTTCATGTGGTCTGCATTCTCACTGTTTGGCCCGGGTTTGGCAAAGGCCGCCGGACGGAGTGGCCATGCTAAAATCACGGGCTTTTAGATCAGTAAAAAGCCGGTTATGGAACAGTTTGCCAAGGAAACCCTCCCGGTCAGTCTCGAAGACGAGATGCGGCGTTCGTACCTTGATTACGCGATGAGCGTGATCGTGGGACGTGCGCTACCGGACGTGCGCGACGGACTGAAGCCCGTGCATCGACGCGTGTTGTTCGCGATGAATGAGCTCTCCAACGACTGGAACAAGGCCTACAAGAAATCTGCCCGCGTGGTGGGCGACGTGATCGGTAAATATCACCCACACGGCGATACGGCGGTGTACGACACCATGGTGCGGATGGCGCAGGATTTCTCGCTGCGTTACATGCTGATCGACGGCCAGGGTAACTTCGGCTCGGTCGACGGCGACAATGCGGCGGCGATGCGTTACACCGAAGTGCGGATGGCGCGGATCGCGCATGAGCTGCTGGCCGACCTCGACAAGGAAACGGTTGATTTCGGCCCCAACTACGACGGCTCCGAGTTCGAACCGCTGGTGCTGCCTGCCAAGATCCCCAATCTGCTGATCAATGGCTCGTCCGGCATTGCGGTGGGCATGGCGACCAATATCCCGCCGCACAATCTCACCGATATCTGCGACGCCCTGTTTGCGCTGCTCGACGATCCCGAGATCGACATCGAGTCGTTGATCGCGATCGTCAAGGCGCCCGACTTTCCCACTGCCGGCATCATTTACGGCCTCTCTGGCGTGCGCGACGGTTACCGTACCGGCCGCGGCCGCGTGGTGATGCGCGCCACCTGCCACATCGAGGATGTGGGCAGGGAAGGCGGCAAGCAGGCGATCATCATCGACGAGCTGCCCTACCAGGTGAACAAGGCCAATCTGCTGATCAAGATCGGCGAACTGGTACGCGAAAAGCAGATCGACGGTATTTCCGACCTGCGCGACGAGTCCGACAAGTCGGGCATGCGCGTCTACATCGAGCTGAAACGCGGCGAAAACGCCGACGTGATCCTGAACAATCTGTACAAGCAGACGCAGATGCAGGACACCTTCGGCATGAACATGGTGGCGCTGATCGACGGCCAGCCGCGTTTGCTCAACTTGCGCGAAATTCTCGACGCCTTTCTGCGTCACCGGCGCGAAGTCGTCACCCGCCGTACCGTGTTCGACCTCAAGAAGGCGCGCGAACGCGGCCACATCCTGGAAGGCCTGGCGGTGGCGCTGGCCAACGTCGACGATATCGTCGAACTGATCAAGTCGTCCGAAACCCCGCTGATCGCCAAAACACGCCTGCTGGAAAAGGCATGGAAATCGGCGATGGTCGAGGAAATGCTGGCACGCATCGATCCCGAATACTCGCGCCCGGTGAACATGGGGCCGGAATTCGGCCTGCACGCCGATGGTTATCACCTGTCCGAGATTCAGGCGCAGCGCATTCTCGAGATGCAACTGCAGCGCCTGACCAATCTGGAATCCGACAAGATCATTGGCGAATACAAGGAGATCATGGCCAAAATTGCCGATCTGCTCGACATTCTGGCCACCCCGGCGCGCATCACCCTGATCATCCGCGATGAACTGAAGCAGATCCAGGATCAGTTCGGTGATGGCCGCCGCTCGGTGATCGTCGAGAACGCGCAGGACATGTCGATGGAAGACCTGATCAAGCCCGAAGAAATGGTCGTGACCCTGTCGCACGGCGGTTACATGAAGTCGCAGCCGATGGACGACTACCGCGCACAGAAGCGCGGCGGGCGCGGCAAGCAGGCGGCGGGCACCAAGGACGAAGACTTCATCGAGAAGATGTTTGTCGCCAACACCCACGACTTCATTCTGTGTTTCTCCAACCGCGGGCGCATGTACTGGCTCAAGGTGTACAACGTCCCGGCGGGCGGGCGCGCGGCGCGCGGCAAACCCATCGTCAACCTGCTGCCGCTGGAAGACGGCGAGAAGATCAACGCGCTGTTGCCGGTCAAATCCTTTGATGATGAGCACTATGTATTCATGGCGACCAGCAACGGTATCGTCAAGAAGACGCCACTATCCGACTTCTCGCGTCCGCGCACCGCAGGCATCATCGCAGTGGGGCTGGACGAAGGTGACTTCCTGATCGGTGCGTCGATCACCGATGGCCGCCACGACGTGATGCTGTTCTCCGACGGCGGCAAGGCCGTGCGCTTCGACGAAAACGACGTGCGCCCGATGGGCCGCACCGCACGCGGTGTGATCGGCATGAAGCTCGCCAAGGACAAGAAGCTGATCTCGCTGCTGGTGGCTGAAGATGAGAACGACTTCGTGCTGACCGCGACCGAAAACGGCTTCGGCAAACGCACCTCGATCACCGAATACACCCGCCACGCCCGTGCGACGCAAGGCATGATCGCAATTCAGACCAGCGAGCGGAACGGCAAAGTGGTCGCCGCCACGCTGGTGAAGCCGGATGACGAAATCATGCTGATTACCACCGGCGGCGTGCTGATCCGCACCCGCGTCAATGAAATCCGAGCGATGAGCCGCTCGACCCAGGGCGTCACGCTGATCAATCTGGACAAGGGCGAAACGCTGATTGGCCTCGAAAAAGTGGCTGAAACCGACAACGAAGAGGAGACCCCAGCATGACCATTTATAACTTCAGCGCCGGCCCCGCCGTGCTGCCCAAAACCGTGTTGCAACAGGTGCAGGCCGAACTGGTCGACTGGCACGGCAGCGGCATGTCGGTGATGGAAATGAGCCATCGCGGCAAGGAGTTCATGGGCATCGCCGCCGAGGCCGAAGCTGACCTGCGCGAGGTGATGGGGATTCCGGCCAACTACAAGGTGCTGTTTCTGCAGGGTGGCGCGTCGAGCCAGTTTGCCATGGTGCCGATGAACCTCTTGCGCGGCAAAGCCAGCGTGGATTACCTGAACACCGGCGAGTGGTCGAAAAAAGCCATTAAAGAAGCCAAGCGATATGGCGCGGTGAACGTGGTGGCGAGCAGTGAAGACAAGCACTTCAGCTACGCGCCGACGCAGGACACGTGGACGCTCGACCCCAACGCCGCTTATGTCCATTACACGCCCAATGAAACCATTGGTGGGGTGGAAATGTTCTGGACCCCGGACACGGGCAGTGTGCCGCTGGTGGCCGACATGTCCTCGACCATCCTGTCGCGCCCGATCGACGTGTCGAAATTCGGCCTGATCTACGCCGGAGCGCAGAAGAACATTGGCCCGGCAGGACTGACCATCGTCATCGTGCGTGACGACCTGATCGGTGAAACGCTGCAAGGCACGCCGACCATGTTCGACTACAAGATCCACGCCGACAACGAGTCGATGTACAACACGCCGGCCACCTTTGCCATGTACACGGCAGGGCTGGTGTTCAAGTGGCTGAAGAAAAATGGCGGCCTCACGGCGATGGAAAAAACCAATCGTGAAAAAGCCGGGCTGCTTTACGGCAAGATCGACGCCTCTGGGTTCTACAATTCGCCGGTGGCGCTGGACAACCGCTCGCTGATGAACGTGCCGTTCACGCTGAAAGACGCCGCGCTCGACGAAGCCTTTTTGAAAGGGGCAAAAGAACACAATCTGCTGCAACTGAAAGGCCACCGCTCGGTGGGAGGCATGCGCGCGTCGATCTACAACGCCATGCCGCTCGAAGGCGTGCAGGCGCTGGTGAGCTTTATGAGCGAATTTGAAGCGAGCAGGGGTTAAACCATCATGGCTCAAGCGCGCAAGATTCTGACCCTGAACGCCATCTCTGCCAAAGGGCTGGCACGGTTGCCGGAGCACTACACCGTGGGCGGTGATGTCGTTGACGCAGACGGTATTCTGGTGCGCTCGGCCAATATGCACGAGATGGATATTTCCGCATCGGTGAAGGCTATCGCACGCGCCGGTGCCGGGACCAACAACATCCCGCTGAAAAAAATGTCCGAACGCGGCATCCCGGTGTTCAATGCGCCGGGGGCGAACGCCAACGCGGTGAAAGAGCTGGTCATCGCCGGGATGCTGCTTGCGGCACGCAATCTGGTACCGGCGATTCGTTTTGTCGAGGGCCTGACCGGCACGGACGAGGAGATGCACAAGGCGACCGAAGCCGGTAAAAAGAATTTTGCGGGCAGCGAATTGCCGGGCCGTACGCTGGGTGTGATTGGCCTCGGTGCCATCGGCTCCTACGTCGCTGAAGCGGCGATCAAGCTGGGTATGAACGTGATCGGTTTCGACCCGGCGATTACGGTCGACGCTGCGTGGCGCCTGCCTTCGCAGGTCAAGCGCGCAGAGAACGTCGAGGATGTGCTGCGCATGGCGGATTACGTCAGCCTGCATGTGCCGCTGATCGACGCCACCCGCAATCTCATCAACGCCCAGCGTATCGGGGTGATGCGTCCGGGTGCAGTGCTGCTCAATTTTGCGCGAGAAGGCGTGGTCGATAACGTGGCTGCGGTCGAAGCGCTCGACGCCAACAAGCTGCATGCCTACATCTGCGATTTCCCGGCGAATGCCCTCAAGGGACATGCCAAGGTCGTCGCGCTGCCGCATCTGGGCGCCAGCACCGAAGAAGCAGAGGAAAACTGCGCGGTGATGGTGGCCGAGCAGCTGGCTGATTATCTTGAAAACGGCAACATACTTAATGCGGTGAATTTCCCCAACGTCGCCATGCCACGCGAGTCGAATTTTCGAATCGCGATTGCCAACGCCAACGTGCCCAACATGGTGGGGCAGATTTCGTCGGTGCTTGCCAGCGCCGGAATCAACATCCACAACATGCTCAACAAATCCAAGGCCGACATGGCCTACACCCTGGTTGATATCGACAGCGCCGTGACCGATGC
Source organism: Gammaproteobacteria bacterium (assembly GCA_018831045.1). Lineage (GTDB taxonomy): Bacteria > Pseudomonadota > Gammaproteobacteria > Burkholderiales > Thiobacillaceae > Thiobacillus. The sequence goes on from JAHJRA010000029.1 coordinate 104,175, forward strand.
CGTGTTGCAACAGCTTGCGGCGATTGCCGGCGTACTCGCTGTGCGGAATTTGCCGGCATGAAGGATGCGCTCAATGACTTGAGCGCGTTGCGTGCGCGCATTGACGGCATCGATGACAGTATTCTCAAGCTGCTGTCTGAGCGTGCGGGGATTGCGCAGCAGGTGGGGCGCGCCAAGAACGGTGAAAAAATCTACCGGCCCGAGCGCGAGGCGCAGATCGTCCAGAGGTTGCGCTCGACCAACCCGGGTCCCTTGTCGGGGGATACGGTCGAGCGCCTGATTCGCGAAATCATGTCGGCTTGTCGTGCGCTTGAACAAACCATTCGGGTTGCCTACCTCGGGCCGGCGGGCACCTTCAGCCAGCAGGCCGTTCATAAGCAATTCGGACATGAAGTCGATGCGCTGGCCGAGGCCGACATCGACACCTGTTTTCACGCTGTTGAAACAGGGCGCGTCGACTTCGCTGTGGTACCGGTGGAGAACTCGACCGAAGGCGCGATCTCGCGCACGCTCGATCTGATCGTCGCCAGCCCGCTGAAAATCTGCGGCGAAGTGATGCTGCCGATCCACCAGATGCTGATGCGCAAGCAGGCCAGTCTCGACGGCATTCAGCGTGTCTATGGCCATGCCCAGTCGCTCGCCCAGTGCCAGCAGTGGCTGACGCGTCATCTGCCTCAGGCCGAACGCATCAGCGTCATCAGCAACAGTGAGGGTGCGCGGCGCGCGGCGGCCGAGCCCGATGCCGCCACGCTGGGCAGCGAAGCGGCGGCCGAGTTGTATGGCCTGGCGGTGGCAGCAGCGCGGGTTGAGGACGAAGCCAGCAACACCACCCGTTTTCTGGTCTTGGGCAAAACCGATGCCGCACCGTCGGGGCGCGATAAAACCTCGCTTGTCGTCGGCGTACACAACCAGCCCGGTGCGATCGTCAAACTGCTGCAACCCCTGGCCGAGGCCGGGATTTCCATGAGCAAACTCGAATCGCGCCCGGCGCGATCGGGCAACTGGGAATACCTGTTTTTCATCGTGTGCGAAAGCCATCGCGAGGATCCCCGGCTGGCTGCTGTTCTGGGGGAAATTGAATCGCGCGCCGCCTTTCTCAAGATTCTCGGTTCCTATCCTGCTGCGTTGCCATGAATTGCTGTGATTTAGCACCGGCGCATGTGCGCGCCATTGCACCTTATTTGCCCGGCAAACCCATCTCCGAACTGGCGCGTGAGCTTGGGCTGAATGAAGCCGATATCGTCAAGCTCGCGTCGAACGAAAACCCGCTCGGGCCCAGTCCCATGGCATTGGCGGCCGCACAGGACGCGCTTTTCGACATGGCGCTGTACCCCGATGGCGCCGGCTATGCGCTGAAGGCCAAACTGGCCGCGAACTGGAACGTGCCGGCCAGCCAGATCGTGCTGGGCAATGGATCGAATGATGTGCTGGATATGGTGGCGCGCGCGTTTCTGACCGCCGGGACGTCTTCGGTTTACGCGCAACACGCTTTTGCGGTCTATCCCATCGCCACGCAAACTGCCGGCGCGCACGGCATTGAAGTGCCTGCAAAGCACTACGGCCACGATCTGGATGCGATGCGTGCCGCCATTCGCGACGACACGCGCGTACTGTGGATTGCCAACCCCAATAATCCGACCGGCACGTTTTTGCCATGGGCAGAGGTTGAGGCGTTTCTCGAAGCCGTGCCGCCGCAGGTGATGGTGGTACTGGACGAAGCCTACGGCGAGTTTCTGCCGCCTGCCGAACGCTGCGACACCGCCCCCTGGCTGGCGCGCTTCCCCAATCTGTTGATCGTTCGCACGTTTTCCAAGGCGTATGGGCTGGCCGGCCTGCGCGTGGGATATGGGTTAGGCAGCACCGAAGTAATCGATCTGCTGAACCGGGTGCGTCATCCTTTTAACGTCAATGCACCTGCGCTCGCCGCCGCTGAAGCTGCGCTGGACGATGTCGATTTTCTGGCACGCAGCTATGCGCTGAATATGGCCGGCATGGCGCAACTGGCGGCGGGTTTGAGTGCGCTGGGTGTGGATGGCGTGCCGTCAAAAGGCAACTTCCTGCTGGCTAAAGTCGGTGATGCCGCGCGAATCAACAGCGAACTCCTCAAGCGCGGCGTGATCGTGCGCCCAGTCGCCAATTACGGCTTGCCTGAATTTCTGCGCGTGTCGGTTGGATTGGCGGGGCAAAACGCCCGTTTTCTCGATGCCCTGAAAGCCTGTTTGTGATCGTCGACACGCTGGCCATTGTGGGCACCGGCTTGATTGGTGGCTCGTTTGCCCTAGCGCTGAAACAAGCCGGTGCCGTGCGACGTGTGCTCGGTGTTGGCCGCAATCCTGCCCGGCTCACGATCGCACGCGAGCTCGAATTGATTGATGGCGTGGCCGATTACGCGCAAGCCGGGCAGGCCGATTGCATCCTGCTGGCCTTGCCTGTGGGCGAGACCGAAGCCGTATTGCGGCAGTTGGCTCCCCACTTGAAATCCGGCGCCATCATCACTGATGCAGGCAGCACCAAACGTAATGTGGTTGAAGCTGCGCGTGCGGCACTCGGCGAACGTTTTACGGATTTTGTCCCGGGTCACCCGATTGCCGGATCCGAGCAAAGCGGGCCAGGGGCTGCCCGCGCCGATCTGTTTCAGGGGAAAAAAGTCCTGCTGACGCCGCTGGCCGAGACCCGGCCCGACGCACTTGAAACCGTCAAGGCACTCTGGTTGGCGACGGGCGCGCAGGTTGAAATGCTCGATGCCGCGCAACACGACCGCGTTTTCGCGGCGGTAAGCCACTTGCCGCACCTGGCGGCGTTCGCGCTGGTGGACGAACTGGCGCAACGTGAAGATGGCGACACTTTCTTTCGTCTGGCGGCCAGCGGTTTTCGCGATTTCACCCGCATTGCGGGCAGCAGCCCCGAGATGTGGCGCGACATCGCGCTGGCAAACAAGCAGGCACTTTTGACCGAGCTGGATGCCTATCTGGCTGCGCTGCAAACCCTGCGCGCCGCCGTGTCAGCTGAAGATGCCGCCACTTTGCTGGAGATGTTCACGCGCGCGCGCACCGCGCGCGAACATTGGCTGAAGACTCAGGACGTGTAGGGCGCACGCAGCCGCATGCCATTGTGGGTGGCATGAAAAGACTCATTCTGCCTTTTACCGTTGTTGACTGTTGCCCTTTTCTCAGGACGTTTGATGAACTTTCTTGATTTACCCGCCACTCCGGCTGCACATGGCAGCGTGAGGCTTCCCGGCTCCAAAAGCATTTCGAATCGCGTATTGCTGCTGGCAGCGCTGGCTGAGGGCGCGACGCACGTGCGTGCGCTGCTGGATTCGGACGATACCCGGGTGATGCTCGATGCCTTGCGCGCGCTGGGTGTGGGCGTGGTTCGGCAAAAAAACCCAGAGGGTGGCGATTCCGATGACTACGAAATCACGGGCGTTGGCGGCGCGTTCCCGGTCAAGCAGGCTGAACTGTTTTTGGGCAATGCCGGCACAGCGTTTCGTTCATTGACTGCAGCGTGCGCCTTGTCCGGCGGCGAGTATGTGCTGCGGGGCGTGGCGCGGATGCACGAACGACCGATTGGCGATCTGGTCGATGCGCTGCGGCTGTTGGGTGCGCGGATTGATTATCTGGGTGAGGCGGGCTTTCCACCACTTGCCATCCATCCTGCCGAGCTGGCCGGCGACACCACCCGGGTGCGCGGCAATGTATCGAGCCAGTTTTTGACCGGCCTGATGATGGCGCTGCCGTTGCGGCAACGCACCACGACGATTGAAGTGATGGGCGAGCTGATTTCCCGGCCTTATATCGGGATTACGCTGGCGATGCTGCGCCGCTTTGGTATCGAGATCGGTCAGGACGGATGGCAGAATTTCAGCGTGCCGAAATCGGCGCGTTACCAGAGTCCCGGCGAAATATGGGTCGAAGGCGATGCCTCGTCGGCCTCCTACTTTCTGGCTGCCGGTGCCATCGGTGGCGGGCCGGTGCGGGTCGAAGGCGTGGGGCGCGACAGCGTGCAGGGCGACGTGCAGTTTGCCGATGCGCTGGCCTTGATGGGCGCGCAGATTGAAATGGGGCCGAACTGGATCGCGGCGCGTGCGCCGCAGGATGGCCGCTTGAAAGCGATCACCCTCGATTGCAACCACATTCCCGATGCTGCCATGACACTGGCCGTGGCGGCGCTGTTTGCGGACGGCGTGACCATGCTGACCAACATCGCCAGCTGGCGGGTGAAGGAAACCGACCGCATTGCGGCGATGGCGACCGAATTGCGCAAAGTGGGCGCAACGGTGGAGGAGGGTGCCGATTTCATCCGCATCACGCCGCCTGAAAAACTCCTCCCCAACGCCGTGATCGACACCTATGACGACCACCGCATGGCGATGTGCCTGACGCTGGTGACGCTGGGCGGCGTGCCGATCCGCATCAATGATCCGGCGTGCGTAAACAAGACCTTCCCGAATTTTTTCAAAGTGTTTGCTGGAATCGCGCAATGAATCCCCCTGCACATGTCACGCCTGACGCCTTGCCTGTTATCACCATCGACGGCCCTTCCGCCTCGGGCAAAGGCACCGTGGCCGAACGCGTGGCAGCCCTGCTCGGCTTCCATTTCCTCGACAGTGGGGCGTTGTACCGGCTCACTGCGCTGTCGGCGATGAAAAACGGTGTGGCGCTGGATGACGAGGCGCGGGTAGCCGAACTGGCAAGCGCGCTGCCCGCCAGTTTCCGGGATGGCGCGGTGTGGCTGCTGAACGAGGATGTCAGCGAGGCGATCCGTGCCGAGACAGTGGGTGAAGGCGCATCGAAAGTGGCAGCGCTGCCCGCCGTGCGCGCGGCGCTGCTCGACCGCCAGCGCGCCTATCGCCAGGCGCCTGGCCTGGTGGCGGATGGACGCGATATGGGCACGGTGATCTTCCCCGACGCCGTGGCCAAGGTTTTTCTTACCGCCAGCGCCGAGGCGCGCGCCGAAAGGCGATATAAGCAGTTGATCGACAAGGGGAACTCTGCTAGTCTATCCGCCCTTGTTGCGGACATGCAGGCGCGTGATGCGCGTGACACTTCCCGTTTGGTGGCTCCCTTGAAACCTGCGCCGGATGCGCTGTTTCTCGATACCACTTCGATGGGGGTCGAGTCGGCTGTTCAGGCTGTTCTCGACCACTACGCTTCGTGCGAGCCGCAAAACAAGTTGTAATAATGTTTTTCCCGTGTCAGTCCTGCGCCCGCAGGCTGACGATGTGCAACTAACCCCGTCCTCACCGACGGACCAAGAAGGTTTTTTAATGTCAACTGCTACCGCTTCCACCAACCTGGACTCCATGGACAACTTTGCCGCGATGTTCGAGGAATCCCTCGAGCACCAGGAAATGCGCCAGGGTGAAGTCATCACCGCTGAAATCGTCGGCATCGACGGCAACTTCGTGACGGTGAACGCCGGTCTCAAATCCGAGAGCCTGATCCCGATCGAAGAATTCAAGAACGACCTGGGCGAAATTGAAGCCAAAATTGGCGATTTCGTGGCCGTGGCGATCGAGTCGATCGAAGACGGCTTCGGTGCCACCAAACTGTCGCGCGAGCGTGCCAAGAAACTGGCTGCGTGGCTGGATCTGGAAGTGGCGATGAACGAAGGCCGCATCGTGACCGGCATGGTGCAGGGCAAGGTCAAGGGTGGTTTGACGGTGTTGGTGGGCGGTTTGCGTGCTTTCCTGCCGGGTTCGCTGGTCGATACGCGTCCGGTCAAGGACACCACGCCGTTCGAATACAAGGAAATGGAATTCAAGGTCATCAAGCTTGATCGCAAGCGCAACAACGTCGTGGTGTCACGCCGTGCTGTGCTGGAAGAAACCATGGGTGCCGATCGCGAAGCGATGATGGAAAACCTCAAGGAAGGCTCCATCGTCAAGGGCGTGGTCAAGAACATCACCGACTACGGCGCGTTCGTCGATCTGGGCGGTATCGACGGCCTGCTGCACATCACCGACATGGCATGGCGCCGTGTCAAGCATCCGTCCGAAGTGGTTACTGTCGGCATGGAACTCGAAGCCAAGATCCTGCGCTACGACACCGAAAAGAACCGTGTTTCGCTCGGCATCAAGCAGCTGGGTGATGATCCGTGGGTGGGCATTGCACGTCGCTACCCGCAGGGCACCCGTATGTTCGGTAAAGTGGCCAACCTCACCGACTACGGCGCATTCGTGGAAATCGAAGCTGGTATCGAAGGCCTGGTGCACGTCTCCGAAATGGACTGGACCAACAAGAACGTCAGCCCCAACAAGATCGTCCAGCTGGGCGATGAAGTCGAAGTCATGGTTCTGGACATCGACGAGGACAAGCGCCGCATCTCGCTCGGCATGAAGCAGTGCAAGTCGAACCCGTGGGAAGACTTCTCGATGAACTTCAAGAAGGGCGACAAGGTCAGCGGCGCGATCAAGTCGATCACCGACTTTGGCGTGTTCATCGGCCTGGCTGGCGGCATCGACGGTCTGGTTCACCTGTCCGACCTGTCCTGGAACGTTCCGGGCGAAGAAGCCGTGCAAAACTTCCGCAAGGGTCAGGACGTGGAAGCCGTGGTGCTCGGTATCGACCTCGAGCGCGAGCGCATTTCGCTGGGCATCAAGCAGATCGAAGGCGATCCGCTGACCAGCTACGCCACGGGCAACGAGAAAGGCAGCATCGTCAAGGGCACGATCAAGACCGTCGAAGCCAAGGGTGCCACCGTGCAGCTGGATAGCGATATGGAAGGTTACCTGCGCGCCTCCGAAGTTTCGCGTGACCGTGTCGAAGACATGCGTACCCACTACAAGGAAGGCGACGAGATCGAAGCCATGATCATCAACGTTGACCGCAAAAACCGCGTCATCAACCTGTCGATCAAAGCCAAGGACATGACCGAGCAGGATTCGGCCATGAAGAAAATGGCTGCTGACACCTCGGCCGCCGCCACGGGCTCGACCAACCTCGGCGCACTGCTGAAGGCCAAGCTCGAAAACAAGAACGCTGAGTAATCCATGACCAAGTCCGAGCTGATTGCTCAACTGGCAGCGCGTCATTCGCAGTTTTCAGTTGCGGATATCGAGATGGCAGTGAAAACGGTCCTCGACGCGCTGGCAAAAAACCTGTCGCGTGGCGAGCGGATCGAGATTCGTGGTTTTGGCAGTTTCAGCCTGAGTTTTCGTCCCGCCCGTCTGGGGCGCAACCCCAAGTCGGGCGAGCGCGTGCAGGTTCCGGCCAAGTATGTGCCGCATTTCAAGGCAGGCAAGGAGTTGCGTGATCGGGTGGACTTTCCGCTTTGAATCAGCTTGTTGCGTTCAGATCAGTGGATGCAGTTCATTCAGGTAGGTGAAAACGGCGCGTAAAGCGCCGTTTTCTTTTGCTGACGTCCTTTTTGAAGCTTACCCGCAAAGGTAGAATGCCCGGTACCGAGAAGAAGCCAACATTCATGAAAAATATCACTCGTTATTTGGGGCTGGTACTCAAGCTGCTCGTATTTCTGCTGGTGCTGGGCTTTGCCCTGAAAAACAGCCAAACCGTCACATTCAACGCCTACCTCGGGCAGGTGTGGCAAGCCCCCCTGATCGTCATGCTGGGATTGGCATTTGTGCTGGGTGTGCTTGCCGGTGCACTGGCTTTGTTGCCCAGCATGTTTCGCCTGCGGCGCGAAGCTTCCCGCAAGCAGCGGGCAGGTGAAGCGGATTCCGCCATCACCCCGACCGATATGCCTGTGGTGTGACACGCAATGGAATTTGAAATCTGGTGGTTGTTGGCATTTCCCCTTTTTTTCGTTCTGGGCTGGCTGGCCGCTCGCGTCGATATCAAGCAGGTGATGACCGAATCCCGGGCGCTTCCCAATTCGTATTTTCGCGGCCTGAATTTCCTGCTCAACGAGCAGCCGGACAAGGCCATCGAAGCCTTTCTTGAAGTCGTCAAACTGGAACCTGAGACCATCGACCTGCACTTTGCGTTGGGTGCGCTGTTTCGTCGTCGTGGCGAACTGGATCGCGCCATTCGCATGCACGAGAACTTGCTGGAGCGCGAAGGGCTGGCCGAAGAGCAGCGTCTGCGCGCGCAAGGCGAACTGGGTCAGGATTATCTGAAGGCAGGTTTGCTCGATCGTGCTGAAGAGGTGTTCGGCAAGTTGCTGCAAACCCCTCAACACGGCCTGGCCCGCACCTATCTGCTGGAAATCTACGTGCAGGAAAAGGACTGGCAAAAAGCCATCGATGCCGCACGCGAACTGGAAAAGGACACCAGCAAGCCGCTCAACGCCGATATCGCCCATTTTTACTGTGAACTGGCCTTGCTGGATGCAGCCAGGGGTCAGCCTGATGCGGCAGCTGCCCATTTGCAGCAGGCGCTTGCCACCAACCGTCAGTCGGTACGCGCCAACCTGATGTCGGGAGACATCGACGCGGCTTCAGGGCAGCATGAAGCTGCGATTGCCGATTGGCGTCTGGTCGAGACCCAAAGCTCGGCGCACATGGCGCTGGTGGTCGAGCGCGTGCTGGGCAGCTATCGCCAGTTGGGGCGCATCGATGAGGGGGTGCTGTGGCTGCGTGCCTTGTATGCGCGGCATCCCTCGCAGGATGTGTTCAGCGCGCTCTATCTGGCGGTCTCGGAAACGGAAGGGGCGATTGCCGCCACCCAGCTTGCGCGCGAAGAACTCCGCCGCAACCCCAGTTTGCGAACCCTGGATCGTCTGCTCGAAGCCCAGCTGATCAATGCCGAGCCCGGCGAGCGCGAGTTGCTGCAAGTGGAAAAGAGCCTGGTGGCAGCGCACAGCCAACGCATGATGCGTTATCAGTGCGACAGCTGCGGCTTCAAGGCCAAGCAGTTTTTCTGGCGCTGCCCCGCGTGTGGGCGCTGGGACAGCTTCGATCCCGAGCGGCGCGAGGGGGAAGTGTGAATTACACGATTCAAGACGCAAGTTTCAAGGGACGGGTACCTGAGTGAATTCGACGAAAATCATCGTGGCGCTGGATTTTGCCGATGCGGCATCCGCACTGGCGCTGGTGGAGCGACTCGATCCTGCGCTGTGCCGGCTGAAAGTCGGCAAGGAACTGTTTACCGTGGCAGGGCCGGAACTGGTGCGGGCGCTGGTTGCACGCAGTTTCGAAGTGTTTCTGGACCTGAAATTTCACGATATCCCGAATACCGTGGCAGCGGCGTGCCGTGCTGCCGCAGACCTCGGCGTGTGGATGCTCAACGTGCACGCGTCGGGCGGTTCCCGCATGATGACAGCCGCTCGTGAGGCACTGAGCAACCCATCAGGGCCGCTGTTGATTGCGGTGACGGTGTTGACCAGCATGAGCGCCGAGGATTTGTGCGAAGTGGGCGTGACCGACACGCCCGAAAATCAAGTGCTGCGTCTGGCTCGTCTCACGCAACAATGCAAGCTGGATGGCGTCGTCTGTTCGGCGCAGGAAGCCTCGATGCTGCGCGCAGACTTGGGCGCGAACTTCCGCCTGGTGACACCCGGCATTCGCCCGGCCAGTGCCGAAGTGGACGATCAGCGCCGGGTCATGACGCCGGTGCAAGCCTTGAATGCCGGGGCGACCGATTTGGTTATTGGCCGACCGATAACGGCTGCAGCCGATCCACTGGTCGCGCTGCAACAGATTCAATTCGATATACATAAGGCCTAGGGAGACGGTGTGAAAATTACGGTAATTGGCACGGGGTATGTGGGGCTGGTCACGGGAACCTGCCTGGCTGAAGTCGGCAACGAGGTGTTGTGCCTCGATCTGGACCCGAAAAAAATCGAAATCTTGAAAGCCGGCGGCATCCCCATTTATGAGCCCGGACTGGAAGACATGGTGCGGCGTAACGTCGCGGCCGGCCGGCTGGCCTTCACCACCAATATTGAAGAATCCGTGGCCTACGGCGAGATCCAGTTTATTGCCGTCGGTACTCCGCCGGATGAAGATGGGTCGGCCGATCTGCAATACGTCGTGGCAGCAGCACGCAATATTGGCCGTCACATGACGGGCTACAAGCTGGTCGTCGACAAATCTACCGTTCCGGTCGGCACAGCGGACAAAGTGAAAGCCGCCATGCAGGAAGAGTTGAGCCAACGTGGCGTCGCGCTCGAATTCAACGTCGCCTCCAATCCCGAGTTCCTGAAAGAGGGTGCGGCGGTGGAGGATTTCATGAAACCCGACCGCATTGTGATCGGCACAGACAGCGAGCACGCCACTTCGCTGCTGCGCCAACTGTATGCACCGTTCCAGCGTAATCGTGATCGCCTCACCGTGATGGACGTCAAGAGCGCCGAGCTCACCAAGTACGCCGCCAACGCCATGCTGGCGACGCGCATCTCCTTCATGAACGAACTCGCCGTGCTGGCGGAAAAGCTCGGCGCCGATATCGAACAGGTGCGCCATGGCATCGGTTCCGATCCGCGCATCGGTTATCACTTCCTGTATGCCGGCTGCGGCTACGGCGGTTCGTGCTTCCCCAAGGATGTGCAGGCATTGCGCCGCACCGGCCAGGAAAATGGCGTCACCTTGCGCGTGCTTGATGCGGTGGAAGAAGCCAACGAAGTGCAGAAGCAGATTCTGGTCAACAAGCTCACTGCGCGTCTGGGCACCGACCTCAAGGGCAAGCGTTTCGCCATGTGGGGGCTTGCGTTCAAGCCTAATACCGACGACATGCGCGAAGCGCCCAGCCGCAGCATGCTGGAGGCCTTGTGGGCGATGGGCGCGAGCGTGTCGGCTTACGACCCGGCGGCGATGGAGGAAACCCGCCGCATCTACGGCGAGCGCGCCGACCTGTTGCTGGTCGACAGTCCGATGGATGCGCTAAAGGGGGCCGACGCGCTGTTGATCGTCACCGAGTGGAAAGTGTTCCGCAGCCCCAACTTCGACACCATGAAATCGCTGCTCAAAACCCCGCTGGTTTTCGATGGGCGCAACCTCTACGAGCCGCAAGCCATGCGCGAGATGGGGTTCGACTACCTGCCGATCGGGCGGCAGTAATGGGCTGCGCGCTTGAATGGATACGGATATGACGAACACGAATTCCTACAAATCCATTGAGGATACCGTCGGCAACACGCCGCTGGTGCGCCTCAAGCGCATGCCCGGCGTCACCAGCAACATCGTCCTCGTCAAGCTCGAAGGCAACAATCCAGCCGGCTCGGTGAAGGATCGCCCGGCGCTGTCGATGATCGATGCGGCGCAGGCGCGGGGCGACATCAAGCCCGGCGATACGCTGATCGAAGCGACCAGCGGCAACACCGGCATCGCGCTGGCGATGGCAGCGGCGATGCGCGGCTACAAGATGATCCTCATCATGCCCGAGCATCTGTCGATCGAGCGGCGCCAGACCATGCGTGCGTTTGGCGCCGAGCTGCAACTGGTGAGCAAGGAAGCGGGCATGGAAGGCGCGCGCGATCTGGCGATCGCGATGGAAAAACAGGGCATCGGCAAGATCCTCGACCAGTTCTCCAACCCCGACAATCCGGAAGCGCACTATCGCACCACCGGGCCGGAAATCTGGCGCGACACCCAGGGCAAGATCACCCATTTCGTCTCCAGCATGGGCACCACCGGCACCATCATGGGCTGTTCGCGCTATCTGAAGGAACAGAATCCGGCGATCCAGATTGTCGGCGTGCAGCCCAATGAAGGCGCGCAGATTCCGGGCATACGCAAATGGCCGGTCGAATACGTGCCCTCCATCTGCGATTACGACCGCGTTGATCGCATGATCTACGTCGGCCAGTACGACGCCGAAGAAACCACCCGGCGACTGGCGCGTGAAGAAGGCATTTTCGCGGGCATTTCATCCGGTGGCGCGCTGTGGGCTGCGCTGCAGGTTTCGAAGGAAGTCGAAAATGCGGTCATCGTGTCTATCGTGTGTGACCGCGGCGACCGGTATCTATCGACCGGTGTCTTCCCCGCCTGATGGCCAAAGCCAAAACGGTCTATACCTGTAGCGAATGCGGCGGCCAGTCGCCCAAGTGGCAGGGGCAATGCCCAGCCTGCAACGCCTGGAACACCCTGGTTGAAACCATTGCCGAGTCGACCAAGCCGCGTTTCGCCGGCCTGGCGGCGAGCAGCAAGGTGCAGATGCTGCTCGATGTTGAAGCCTCGGAAGAATGCCGCATCGCCACCGACATCGGCGAGCTTGACCGGGTGCTGGGTGGCGGTCTGGTGCCGGGCGGCGTGGTGCTGATCGGCGGCGATCCCGGCATCGGCAAATCGACCCTGTTGCTGCAGGCGTTGGCCGAACTTTCCACGCGGATGAATGCTTTGTATGTGAGCGGGGAAGAATCTGCCCGCCAGGTGGCGTTGCGCGCACGGCGGCTCTCCCTTCCCGAAACCAACTTGCCGGTGTTGCCGGAAATCCGCCTTGAAGCCATCCTGGCGCACCTTGCCGACCTCAAGCCCGAAGTCGCGGTGATCGATTCGATTCAGACCGTTTATTCCGAAACACTGACCTCCGCGCCGGGCTCGGTGGCGCAGGTGCGCGAATGCGCGGCGCAGTTGACGCGCTATGCCAAGCAGAGCGGCACCGCGATCATCCTGGTCGGCCATGTCACCAAGGAAGGCGCGATTGCCGGCCCGCGCGTGCTCGAGCATATCGTCGACACCGTGCTGTATTTCGAGGGCGATACCGGATCGAGTTTCCGGCTGGTGCGCGCGATCAAGAACCGCTTCGGTGCAGTCAACGAAATCGGCGTGTTCGCGATGACCGAAAAAGGCCTCAAGGGTGTCTCCAACCCCTCGGCGATTTTCCTGTCGCGCCATGGTGAACCGGTACCGGGCTCGTGCGTGCTGGTGACCCAGGAGGGTACGCGTCCGCTGCTGGTCGAAATCCAGGCGCTGGTCGACAGCAGTCATGCGCCCAACCCCCGCCGTCTCTCAGTCGGCCTGGAACAGAACCGACTCGCCATGCTGCTCGCCGTACTGCATCGCCATGCCGGCATCGCGTGCTTCGATCAGGACGTGTTCGTCAATGCGGTGGGCGGGGTGAAGATCAGCGAACCCGCCGCCGACCTCGCGGTACTGGCGGCGATCGTTTCGTCGCTGCGCAGCCAGCCCCTGCCCGACAAGCTGGTGATGTTTGGGGAAGTGGGCCTCGCCGGTGAAATTCGTCCAGTGCAGCGCGGTCAGGAACGGTTGAAAGAAGCCGCCAAGCTCGGTTTTACCCAGGCCATTATTCCGACGGCAAACCAGCCCAAGCAAAAAATTGCCGGGATGAAGGTGCATGCCGTGTCTCGACTGGATGAGGCAATCAGCTTGTTCAGGGGCAGCTGAACACGCGCGACAGGGCGTTCAGCGACCGTGTGATGAAACGCGGATCGGCCTGCCGGCTGAGTTCGGTCTGACGGCTTTCAAATTCATTCTTTGGCCGCCGCACCGCCAGTTGATGAAAGGCGATTGCCCCGGTCGGATTTTCGTGACCATTCCTGTTCATTGCCCGTAAAGCTGCGCCAGTAGCGCCTGGAACGCAGACAGCCGCTCCGGCGGCGTGTTACGGACAATGCCTTCGCGCTGGAATACGTCAATCAGTTTGTAGGGCGTGACACCGGATTCGCCAACAATTTCGACGTGTCCAGCGGACACCTCGACGTCAGTGGTTCGGGATGCCAGGGTGACCAGTGAATAGCGCTGTTCGTCCACGCTGAAAATGTAATCGTCTTCGATGCATTGGCCCGTATCGTCGCGACGGCGGCACGTGCCGCGCTCGTCGGTTACCACCTTGAGATGACGCCGAACCTGGGGGATGAGACTGCCCGGTTGCTGGATGAAACTCGAGGCCGACGTGATTTCGTACCAGTTGTCACCGCTGATGAGCCAGCAGGCCAGATCCTGGAGACCGAGGGTGGCAATGCGCAGCGCGGGGGCCGCGCACAATCGTGCAGCAGCGATGCCGGCAAACGGCGCCGAGACGGTGACCAGTCGCAGGTCGATTTGCGTGTTCCGCAATGGATGGGGATGGTTTTCGATGAACGCCTTGCGGGCGACGAGGCCGCCCATGCTGTGGCCAATCACCGTCATTGCCGGCGTGTCCAGATGCTGCGCAAGTGCATCAACAGCGTGAGCCAGTTGGCCCGAACTCACCATCAGGCTGTCGCGATCGTCGTAATCAAAACAAGCGGATTGCTGGCCATGAAAGGCGAGCACCTCAGCCAGCGCATGGAATTTCCCGGTGGAACCGTTGCAGCCATGAACGAGTATGTTGATCGGCTGGCCCGGATCGATTTGCAGCGTACGCGCTGCATCATCGTTGCACGGGCGCAGCCCGGCAACGTTAACGAGCCTTTGAGCGGAGGGCAGGCGTCCCGGATCAGCCGACTCGCCGGTATTCGGGAGAGGGCTGGAGGCGCAGCCACCCAGGGTGGCGACCAGTATCAACAGGGCAAGAATCAGGGGCATCGGCATCAATCCAGTTTAAAGACCATCATCCCGTTTTGCGGGCTACTTCAAAAAGCCAGCACTGCCATTTACTTCCCGGGACACATGGCGAAAGCGGTTTTCTGACTGGGCACGAATGTGCCGCACCTTTTCTCGACTGCTAACGCATCACCTGCCCATGTTCCCGCGTGTCGTGGAACGCCACCTTGGGCCAGCGTTCCTGGGCCAGCGACAGATTCACCCGGGTGTCGGCCAGATACACCAGATTGCCGTCGACGTCCTTTGCCAGCTTCAGCGAATTGGCCTTGGTGAACTCAGCCAGATGCGCGGCGTCGGGGCAGGTGACCCAGCGCGCGGTGTAGATGCCGGCGTTCTCGAAGCTGGCGTCGACGCCGTATTCGGTGCGCAGGCGATGGGCGACGACTTCGAACTGCAGCTGGCCGACGGCGCCAATCAGCAGCGTGTTGTCGACGAACGGCTCGAATACCTGCACCGCGCCTTCTTCGCCCAGTTCCAGCAAGCCCTTATTCAACTGCTTGGCGCGCAGTGGGTCGCGCAGGCGCGGGCGGCTGAACAGCTCGGGGGCGAAGTAGGGGATGCCCTTGTATTGCAGCGCCTCGCCTTCGGTGAGGGTGTCGCCGATATGCAGCTGGCCGTGATTGTGGATGCCGATGATGTCGCCCGCCACCGCGTCTTCCATGCGGGTGCGCTCGTTGGCCATGAAGACCACGGCGTTGGCGATTTTCATTTCCTTGCCGGTGCGGCGGTGGCGCACTTTCATGTTGGGCGTGTAGCGGCCCGAGCAGACGCGGAAAAAGGCGATGCGGTCGCGGTGCTGCGGGTCCATGTTGGCCTGGATTTTGAACACGAAGCCGGTGAATTTCGGCTCGGTGGGGTCGACCACGCGCTCGACCGCTTCGCGCGGCTGTGGTGGCGGCGCCCAGTCTGCCAGCGCGCGCAGCACTTCGCGTACGCCGAAATTGTTGATCCCGGAGCCGAAAAACACTGGCGACTGCTTGCCTTTCAAAAAGGCGTCGAGCTCGAAGCCGACGCCGGCGCCGCGCACCAGTTCGATTTCGGACAACAGGGTGTCGGCTTCGAGCGGGAAGCGTTCGCGCAAAGCCTCGTCGCCCAGGCCCTGCAGCGATTCAAACGCCTGGCCGGCATTTTCCTCGCCGGCCTTGAAGCGCAGGATTTCGTCGTTGATCAGGTGGTACACGCCATGAAAGCGCTTGCCCATGCCGATCGGCCAGGTCACCGGGGCGCACTGGATTTTCAGGATCGATTCGATCTCGTCCAAGAGTTCCAGCGGATCGCGTACCTCGCGGTCCATCTTGTTGATGAAGGTGATGATCGGCGTGTCGCGCAGGCGGCACACTTCCAGCAGCTTGATGGTCTGCTCTTCCACACCCTTGGCCGCATCGACCACCATGATCGCGGCGTCCACCGCGGTCAGCACGCGATAGGTGTCTTCCGAGAAATCCTTGTGGCCGGGGGTGTCGAGCAGGTTGAACACACAGTCGCCGTGCGTGAACTGCATCACCGAGCTGGCGACCGAGATGCCGCGTTCGCGCTCCACTTCCATCCAGTCCGAGGTGGCGAACTTGCCGCTTTTCTTGGCCTTGACCGTGCCGGCCATCTGGATGGCGCCGCCGAACAGCAGGAGCTTTTCGGTCAGCGTGGTCTTGCCGGCGTCGGGGTGGGAGATGATCGCGAAGGTGCGGCGTTTTTTGACGTCGCGCGCCAAAGGCGAATCGCCGGTTGTAGTCGGCGTGGTAACGGTGGATTCCATCGGGGGGTCAAGCGGATATGAAGCAGGGCGCCATTTTAAGCTATTTCCTGCTGCCGGATAAATTGCTCGACTGCCGCACCGTGTCGTGTTGTCGCGGGTGACTACCGGTAAAATTGCGGCGATGAAATTGCTCGTGATCGATACGTCCACCGAATGGTGCTCGGCTGCGCTGTGGCTCGAAGGCCGGATTCTCGCCCGCCGGGTGCTGGCCGAACAGCGCCATAGCAGCCTGTTATTGCCGATGGTGGATGAACTGCTACAGGAATCGGCGCTCAGCCTGCGCCAGCTCGATGGCATCGGCTATGGCGCGGGGCCGGGTTCGTTCACCGGTCTGCGCATCGCCTGCGCGGTGACGCAAGGGTTGGCGCTGGGCGCCGATCTGCCGGTGGTCGGGGTCTCCACCCTGGAATCGATTGCCGAGCAAACCGGTGCGGAGAGCGTACTGGCCGTGCTTGATGCGCGCATGGCCGAAGTCTACTGGGCGGCGTACCAGCGTGCCGGGGCAGGCTGGCAGTGCGTGACCGAACCTGCGCTGGCCTTGCCCGAGTCGGTGAGCGTGCCGGATGGCGGCGGCGACTGGGTGGGTGCGGGTAACGGCTTTGCCGCGCTGGGCGCGGTGTTGCGCCCGCGTCTGGCAGCGCAGCTCACTCGCATCGACGACAGTCTGATGCCGGATGCGGCTGCGATGGCTGGGCTGGCCGCGCGGGCATTCGGGCGCGGCGAGGGCATGGACGCTGCGCTTGCCGCGCCGATTTATCTGCGCGACAAGGTGGCGCTGACGATAGACGAACGCCGGGCGAAACGAAGCGCATGAGTCACGTGCCCCTCAGCGAAACCCGCGTCATGGCACATGGCCTGCGCACCATGACCGCGGCCGACCTGACGCTCATTCACCCGATTGAGCTGGCGAGTTACGACCATCCGTGGAGCATCGGCAATTTCGCCGATTCGCTCGACGCCGGCTACAGCATGTGGGTACTCGAAGCCGGCGGCGAGGTGATGGGGTATTACGCCATGATGGCGGCGGCGGGCGAGGCGCACCTGCTCAACCTCACCATCGCCCCCGACTGGCGGCGCCACGGCCTGGGACGCGATCTGCTCGCCCACTGCATGGCACGTGCCTGCGATCACCAGGCAGACAGCCTGTTTCTGGAGGTGCGTGCGTCCAATCTCGCTGCCATCAACCTGTACCACAGCAGCGGCTTTGTCGACCTGGCCGTGCGGCGCGCCTACTATCCCGCAGGCGACGCCCGTGAAGATGCACTCATCATGAAAAAGGAGTTGTCGTGCTGAGCCGGGACGACGTATTCACCGAACTGGGCATCGGCCCGGTGTGGCGCTTGCGCGAGGCTGCACCCGCTGCAACGCTCTCCGCTTCCGGCTCACCGCTCACCACCTGGGACGCCCTTGCCGAAGCCGTCGCCAACTGCACCGCCTGCAAGCTTTCCACCACCCGCACCCAGGGTGTGCTCGGCGTGGGCGACCGCCATGCCGACTGGCTGATCATCGGCGAGGCACCGGGCGCCGATGAGGATGCCCGGGGTGAGCCGTTTGTCGGCGAGGCAGGCAAGCTGCTCGACGCCATGCTGGCGGCCATCAACCTGCAGCGTGGCAACAATGTCTACATCACCAATGTGCTGAAATCCCGCCCGCCCGGCAACCGCGAGCCCGAGTCCGATGAAATCGCCGCCTGCCGTCCCTATCTGCTGGCGCAGATCGAACTGATCCAGCCCAGGCTCATCCTGGCGCTCGGCCGGGTTGCCGCGCAAAGCCTCCTCGATACCGACGAGACGGTTGGCCACCTGCGCGGGCGACTGCACCAGTTCCAGGGTGTGCCGCTGGTAGTGACTTATCATCCAGCCTACCTGCTGCGCAAACTGTCCGACAAGGCACGGGCGTGGGAGGACTTGTGCCTCGCCCGCCGCACCTTTACCTCCTTGCCTCCTGAATCCTGACTCCTTTAAACATGAAACTTTTGCACTCTGCTTTGCGCTTTCGCGTGAATTATTTTTCCGACCTGGGCCGCCATCAGGTGGTGGTGTGGATGCCGGGCGATACGCCGCCGGTCGACGCGCAGGTTGATGTCGGGCCGAAGATCGAGTTCGACGTGCCGCTGGAAGCTTTTCGCAGCGACATTGCACCGCTCAGAGTGGGGCGTTTTTATCCGTCGCAGCTGTTGCTTTCGGATGACGCGCCGGGCCCGATGTTCCGTGTGATGAAAATGGACGGCGATCACTTTTCAGCCAATTTCAGCCATCCGCTGCAGGGCCGCATTTTCAGCATCGACAGCGGAAAGAGCGATGTGGGCACCGAACCGGTTGGCAATGTCGGGCAGTTGCTCGAATGGAGCGGCATGGAAACCCAGATGCTGACGCCGACTGATTTTGAAGGGCCGGATGCATTCAGCCGCGAGGACGAAACGCCGGATGCCGAATTCTATGCCGAGCCCAGAAAAGTGATCCATGTCGATGCCGTGTGCGCGCGCCGCATCCAGGCGCTGTACCGCACGGTGCTGCCGGAAAACGCCCGCGTACTCGACCTGATGGCGGGCTGGCGCTCGCACTTGCCTGATACCGTGCAGTCCGCCGTAGGGCTGGGCTTGAACGCCGAGGAACTGGCCGACAACCCGCAACTGGGCGAGCGCGTCGTACAGGATCTGAACGCCGATCCCAAACTGCCGTTTCCCGACGCCAGTTTCGACGCGGTAGTGTGCACGGTGTCGTTCGAATACCTGACGCAGCCACACAAAATCGTTGCTGAGGCCAAACGGGTGCTGAAGCCGGGCGGCATGTTCGTGGTCACGCTGTCGAACCGGAACTTTCCGCCCAAAGTTATTAAACTGTGGACGCAGTTGCACCCGATGGAACGCATGGCCTGGGTGGGCATGCTGATCAAGAACGCCGGTTTCAAGAAAGTGGAGACGTATCTGGAGCGCGGCTTGAAGCGCCCCAAGGATGATCGCTATGCGGACCGTCTGAACGAATCCGATCCCCTGTTCGCCACCTGGGGCGTGGCACCCTGACCGAGGAATACATCATGTTGAGAATGCTGTGGGTTTCATTTATGGCGCTGGCTTTGTCCGGCTGTGGCTACAACACGTTCCAGACCACCGACGAGGAGGTCACGGCCGCCTGGGCCGAAGTGCTGAACCAGTATCAGCGGCGCGCCGATCTGGTGCCGAACCTGGTCAATGTGGTGAAAGGCTACGCCGCGCACGAGAAGGACGTGTTCACCGAAGTGACCGCGGCGCGTGCCCGCGTTGGTTCGCTGCAGGCGACGCCCGAACTGATCAATGATGAAGCAGCGTTCCAGAAATTCATCGCGGCGCAGGGTGAAATGACCGGCGCGCTGTCGCGCCTGATGCTGGTGGCGGAGAATTACCCGCAACTCAAGGCCGACGGCCTGTTCCGCGATTTGCAGGCACAGCTCGAAGGCACCGAGAACCGCATCACGGTTGCACGCAATCGCTATATCGACTCGGTGAAAACCTACAACGTCGCGGTGCGCTCGTTCCCGTCCAACCTGACCGCGATGCTGTTTGGCTATAAGACCAAGCCCAGCTTCACGGTGGAGAATGAAAAAGCCATCGCTGTACCGCCCAAGGTTGATTTCGGTGCACCTGCGCCTGCTGTACCGGCGCCGGCGCCCGCACCAGCTTCGTCTGCAAACGGTGCCCCAGCAGGCGCCGCTGCCCCCGCTTATTGAGCGACGAATGACCCGGCTGCTGCCGATGCGCCTTGCGTTCGGCTTTCTATTCTTCTGGTTTGCGCTGTCCGCCTGGGCCCAGGTGGCGGTGCCGGATTTGTCGCGCCGGGTCACCGACCTGACCGCCACGCTTTCCACGCAGCAAATCGCCGAACTCGATACCCAGCTTGCCGCACTCGAAGCCAGAAAGGGCAGCCAGATTGCCGTGCTGGTTGTGCCCACGCTGGACGGCGAGGACATCGCGCAATTCGGTATCCGGGTGGCCGACAAATGGAAAATCGGCCGCACCAAAGTAGACGACGGCGTGATCCTGATCGTCGCCAAGAATGACCGCAAGCTGCGCATCGAGGTGGGCTATGGCCTGGAAGGCGCGATCCCCGACGCGATTGCCAAACGGGTGATCGCCGAAATCATCACCCCGTATTTCAAGGCGGGCGATTACTACGGCGGCATCGCAGCGGGGGTCGGGCAACTCATCAAACTCATCGACGGCGAACCCTTGCCCGTACCGACCCGCGCAAGCCAGACGGACAATTCGCTCGAAAGCCTGTTGCCGTTCATGGTCATGGGTTTTGTAGCCGGCAGCTTTCTGGCACCCCTGTTGGGGCGCGGCACGGCCAGCGGCGTGGCTGGACTGGGTACCGCAGGCCTGGCCTGGATGACCTCGGGCGTCCTGTTTTCGTCCTTGCTGATGGGCGGCGGGGTGTTGCTCGCCGTGCTGCTGATGGGCGCAATGGGGCGTGGCGGTGGCTGGGGCAGCGGCGGCTTTGGTGGGGGCGGCTTCGGCGGAGGCGGGGGCGGTTCGTGGGGTGGCGGGGGTGGCGGTTTTGGCGGCGGAGGCGCATCAGGCTCATGGTAAATCTCGGTCGCTGGTTCAAACATCTGTTCATGCCGCCCTGGGCGTGGCGACGCGCGTTTCCGCACGCCACGCTGGATGCGATCGAGGCGGCGATCCACCAGTCCGAAAGCCGCCACAACGGCGAAATCCGCTTTGCCATCGAAACCAGTCTCGCGCCCACCCAGGTGTGGCGTGGCATGAGCGGCCGCGAACGCGCCATCGACGTGTTTTCCAATCTGCGCGTGTGGGACACCGAACACAACAGCGGCGTGCTGATTTATTTGCTGCTGGCCGACCACGATATTGAAATCGTCGCCGATCGCGGCATTGCTGCACAAGTTGAACCGTCAGCCTGGGAGGCCGTGGCACAGGCGATGGAAGCTGCATTCCGTCAAGGCGATTTCGAGCGCGGCGCACTCACCGGCATTGAACAGGTGAGTGACCTGCTGGCAGCGCATGTGCCGCCGCAGGACAGAAATCCAAACGAACTGGCCAACCGGCCGGTCATCATCAGAGGTTGAGATGCAGGCATATGTGTTGTGGTGGATTCTGGCAGCCGTGCTGGTGGGGGTGGAACTCACCAGCGGCACGTTTTACCTGCTGGTGTATGGCGTGGCGGCAGCGGCAGCGGGCGTCGCCGCCTGGCTGGGCGCCAGCATCGTGGTGCAACTGCTGACGGCGGGCGTGATTGCCACTTTTGGCACGCTGGTGCTGCGGCGCTGGAAGCGCAGCACCGAACATCCCGAACGCACCGTGGAGGACATGGATATCGGCCACCCGGTGCAGATCGACTCCTGGCAGGATGGCCACGGCCAGGTCAAATATCGCGGCGCGTTGTGGGATGCCGAGGCCGAATCGGCCAGCGTCGACAGCTCGCGGCCGCTGATCATTCGTGCAGTCAAAGGCAATACGCTGGTTCTCGGCAACTAATCACTTAAGGGTAGGAATATGGACATCGTCGCACTGGTTTTTCTCATCGTCATCGCCATCGTCGTCGCCAAGGGCGTGCGCGTGGTGCCGCAGCAAAATGCCTGGGTGGTCGAACGCCTCGGCAAATTCCACGCCGTGCTCGCGCCCGGCCTCAATCTGGTCATTCCCTTCATCGACAGCGTGGCTTACAAGCATTTGCTGAAGGAAATCCCGCTCGACGTGCCGAGCCAGATCTGCATCACGCGCGACAACACCCAGTTGTCGGTCGACGGCATTCTGTATTTTCAGGTCACCGATCCCAAGATGGCGTCCTATGGCGCAAGCGACTACATCTCGGCGATTTCGCAACTGGCGCAAACCACGTTGCGCTCAATGATCGGCAAGATGGAAATGGACCGCACCTTTGAAGAGCGCGATCACATCAACCGCGGCGTGGTGATGGCGCTCAACGAAGCATCCACCAACTGGGGCGTCAAGGTGCTGCGCTACGAAATCAAGGACCTGACCCCGCCGAAAGACATCCTGCACGCCATGCAGCGGCAGATTACCGCCGAGCGCGAAAAGCGCGCGCTCATCGCCTCATCCGAAGGCCGCATGCAGGAGCAGATCAACATCGCCACCGGCGCGCGCAATGCGGCGATCCAGGAATCCGAAGGCGAGATGCAGGCGGCCATCAACGTCGCCCAGGGCGAAGCCGAAGCAATCAAGGCCATCGCCGCTGCCAATGCCGAAGCCATCGCCCGCGTCGCACGCGCCGTCGAATTGCCCGGCGGCATGCAGGCGGTGAATCTGAAAGTGGCGGAGAAATACGTCGAGGCTTTTGCCGGGATCGCAAAAACCAGCAACACCCTGATCGTGCCGTCGAACATGGCGGATATCAGCTCGTTGATTGCCGGGGCGATGAGCGTGGTGAAGTCGCAGAACCCCTGATGGACATCAGGCGGAGCGGGGGGGTGAGCAACCCGATAAGTCAAAGAGTGACTGCATGAAGCAAGATTACCGGACATGTCCGGTAATCTTTTATTCCGTCACGTGACGGCTATTTAACGTTAGGCATCGTGAGCACCATCCGCTTCATCGGACACACCGGAGAGATCACGGCACTGGCACGCCAGCCGCCGAATGCCATGTTCGTGTTCGATGCGAACACCGTTCACGCCTTCATTCGGCACGCGGACCAAGCTATACGCCTTGATGATGCCCACTTCCGGCTTCTTCGAGAAACGAGGCGTCGCGTTCGCCTTCAATGGACACAACGCGCTAGGCGCCTCCCGATCGAACCCGTCCTTGCGCTGATGGAGCTTACGCGGCAAGACTACGAAGCCGACTTCGGGGCCTACTTGGCGAAGTTCGAGCATTTCTTTCGTTCTGTCTACGGCGTAGCGAACCTGGACCCAACCTGGATTCGGCTAACGTACGAGCCAGTCTCTCGGTTACTCTCCTCCGTGCATCAGTCCCTTCTGCTGACGTTGCAACAGATTCATGCGGCCGCGCCAACTTCCGGTTCACTTCAGCACATCGTAGTGCTTGAGCGCATAGATGGCTTTCTCGATTGGGTTATCGCCGAACGACAGAACCTTGCTGTCATAGGCGGTCCACTTCTTTACTTGGCGGTCTACGCCATAGCAGGATCGCCCGAGGCGCACCGCTTTCTGAAGTTAAGCAGAGTTGCCAAAGAAGGAAGTGATGCGATCGCACGGAATGTCGCGTGGGACATGATGCACTGGGTGAACCTGGATTTTCACTATCACTACGCCAAGTACCCATCGACGGTGGTTTGCACCTCTGACCAAGCCCTCGCGGACTTCCTATTAATTCGGAAGAATCTTGGGCCACGAACTGGCCGCGAAGGAATGCTTAACGCGCGGGTTGTAAGTTCCTATGGTGACTTGAACCTGCCGAAGCTCTCCCGCCTTGATGACACAGCCCTCAGCGACAAAATAGCGCGGCGCCTCCTGACGTTCTGGCAGCGACTGGGAGCAGAACCAAACAACGAGATTTTGTTCACCCCCTTCGGAACGTAGCGAAGAAACAAAAAAACAAAGGGGACGCTTCCCTTAAATGGCTGCGGAGATAAGCGATGCGTCCCTGAAGCGCGCTGATATTCTTGTTGCCGCCTGTTCTCCCCTAGAATCCTGCCATTGCCCTGTTTTCCCCTCTGCACGTGCGAATTCGTTTTTTCCCCCTCGTATTCCTGTCCCTGATCGGGCTGGCATCGGCTTCCGCGCATGCGCTGGAGGTGCGGGTGGATGCGCCTGCTGAATTGAAGCCGATGCTGGAGCAGTATCTGGAAACGGCGCGCGCGGCGCGCCTGGGCGAGGAAGTGACGGAGGATGAGTTGCTGCGCTTGCAGCAGACGAGTCTTGAAACGGCGCATGAACTGCTGGCCACTGAAGGCTATTTTTCTCCACAGATTACTTCGGCTATTGAAGGGGTGGGAAGCGAACAGGTCGTGCGCTACACGGTGGTGGCAGGACCGCGCACTACGATAGATGCCGTCAAGATCCGTTTCGAGGGAGCGATTACCGGGGATGGCCCGGCGGAGGCAGGCCAGGCCAGACTGGCCCAGCGTAACAAGCGCCTGCGCGAGCGGATCCAGGCCAACTTTTCATTGAAGCCAGGCATGCCGTTTCGGCAGGCGGACTGGAATGTGGCGAAGGGGACGGCGTTACGGCCGCTGCTGCTGAACGTTTATCCGGCGGCGCGTTTGGCCAGCAGCGAGGCCAAAGTCGATCCGGCGACGCAACGGGCCACGCTGTCCCTCGTGATCGACAGCGGTCCGGCGTTTTTCTATGGCCCGGTGCAAATCAGTGGCAATGAGCGTTATCCCGACACTGTGATCACGGCGCTCAATCCGACCGTGCCCGGCGAGCCTTACCGCCAGGTGCAGTTGCAGGACTTTCAGCAGGCGCTGGATGTCAGCGGCTACTTTACCCAGGTGGTGGTGCAGGTTGACCCCGATCCCGCTTTGGCAGCGGCGGTTCCGATTCTGGTTTCGGTGGTCGAGCGCAAGGAAAAGCAGGTGAGTTTTGGCGTCGGCTACAGCACCGATACCGGCGCGCGGGTGCAGGCCACGTATCTGCACCGCGATATTTTCGATGCGGGGGTGCGCCTGAAACTGGGGCTCAAGCTGGAGACCGGGGAAAACTCGGGGCTGGCTGAACTGGCCTGGCCGCGTTCGGCCCGCGGCTATGAAAACCGGACGGCGGTGTCGTACGTGCAGAGAGATATCGAAGGCCAGGTGACCGAGACCTGGAAAACCGGGGTGAGCCGCAATCGCAAGCGCGACCGCATCGATGCCACGCTGTCTTTGCAATATGTGTTCGAGAACCAGACGGTGGGCCAGACGGTGAGTGCGCAGAACAGGGCGCTCAGTCTGGGTTATGCGTGGACGCACCGGACCGATGGGCGGGCGTTTTATCCGGTGCGCGGCCATATCACCCATTTGCAGGCAGGCGTGGCGTCGGACGCGCTGCTGTCTGACACCAGTTTTGTGCGGCTGTATGGCCGTCATACCGAGTTCTTCAGGTTGGGCGCCAGGCAGCGGCTGATCCTGCGCGGCGAACTGGGTGCGGTGCTTGCGGATCACCGTCAAGGCATCCCCTCCGATTTTCTGTTTCGTGCCGGCGGCGAAAACTCGGTGCGCGGCTATCAGTACCAGAGCCTGGGCCTCGATGTGCCGGGCGGGGTGGAGCCGGTGCGCAATCTGGCGACGGCCAGCGTGGAGTACAACTATTTCTTTACCCCGACCTGGGGGGCGGCGGTGTTTGTCGACGCCGGCGATGCGGCGGACAGTGTGGACGAACTGGATCCGGTTGTCGGCGTGGGTGTCGGCGCGCGCTACAAATCGCCCATAGGCCCGATTAATGTCGACCTCGCCTACGGCAAGGAAACCGGCGATGTGCTGCTGCAGTTTCAATTGGGGGTGGCGTTTTGAAGCGCCTGCTGTGGACGCTTGGCGGTCTCTTCATGCTGCTGCTGGCGCTGTTCGGCGGCTTGGCGTGGCTGGCAGTGACCCCGGACGGCTTTCGCTGGCTGACGGGTGAGCTGTCCAGCCTGAGCCAGGGCAAGCTGAAAATCGAAGGCGTCGACGGCCATTTGCTGAGTCCGCAGCTTGCGGTGCGGCAGCTGGAGTTCAGCAGCAACACC
The DNA here is from genome assembly GCA_018831045.1 of Gammaproteobacteria bacterium. Lineage (GTDB taxonomy): Bacteria > Pseudomonadota > Gammaproteobacteria > Burkholderiales > Thiobacillaceae > Thiobacillus. The sequence goes on from JAHJRA010000029.1 coordinate 129,936, forward strand.
ACGCGCATCCGGATTGAGCATGCGCGCCTGGACTGGCAACCGCGTGCGCTGTGGAATGGCCGTCTGGTGATCAGGCAGCTCAGCGCGCAGCGGGTCGAGGTGGAAACCCTCAAACCCAGCGTCGAGCCGTCCACGCTGCCCAGCAGCCTGCGGCTGCCGTTCGGCCTCGTGCTGGAGCCGGCGCGCATCGATCTGGCACGGCTCGACATCCGCAAGGCCGGCCAGAACCTGCATTTCGCGGAGATTCGTCTGGGCGTGGCGGGCACCGGTAGCCGCTGGCAGGTGCAGCTTGATTCGCTGGCTTCGCCCTGGGGCAGCATGAGCGGGCTGGCGAGCATCGCCCAGGACGCGCCGTTTGCCTTGAGCGGCCGGCTCGATGCCGTGCGTGGCGACCCTTTGCCGGCCCATGCCGCGCTCGATGTGCAGGGCAAGCTGGAAGCGATTCAATTCAAACTGGAGGCCACGGCCCGGGACATGAACGTGCTGGCATCGGGCGAAGTCGCGCCGTTTGCCGAGCTGCTGCTGCCGCGCCTGCTGGTGGCGGGGCAGGGCATCAATCCGGCGCAATGGGCAGCGGGCGCGCCGACTGCCCGGCTGGCGTTTTCCGGCGTGTTCGAGCAGCAACCGGGTCAGCGCCTGCTGGGCAGTTTCAGCTTGAGCAATTCGGACGCCGGCAAGCTCGATACCGGGCGCGTGCCGCTGGTCCAGCTGGTCGGCGCGGTGGTGGGCGATGCCCGGCACGCCGATTTCAGCGCGCTGGAAATTGATCTTGGCGCGGCGGGTCGGCTGGCAGGCGACGGCCAGTGGCGCGACGGCCGCTTTGCGCTGAACCTCGCCAGCGATCGGCTGAATCTGGCTGGGCTGCACGACAGCCTGTATGTCAGCAGCATTCAAACGGCGTTGCAGTTGAGCGGCGACACCGTCCGCCAGCGCCTGCACGCCAGGATCGACGGCAACTATGGCCAGGGCCAATTGGTGCTGACGCACGATGCGGGCATGCTGGTGGTGGAAACGGTTGATTTGAGCGGCAAGCACGGCGGCAAGGTGGCGGCAACGGGACGACTGGATTTGGGCGGCACCCAGGCTTTTAGCGCCAAATTTGATATCGCACGCTTCAATCCGGCGCGTTTCGGTGCGTTTCCGCAGGGCAAACTCAATGCACGCGGGGAACTTGCGGGCGCGCTGAAACCGGACATCCGCCTCAAGGCGGGTTTCGAGTTGCCGCCGGGCGAGCTGGAAGGCCATCCGGTCGTCGGCAAAGGCCGGCTGAACTTTGCCGCTGGCCGTCTGTTCGACACCGAGGTGGACGTCAATCTGGCGGGCAACAAGATCCTGGTGCGTGGCGATTACGGGAAATCCCGGGTTCAGGCGAGCTGGGTCATCCACGCGCCTGCACTGGAACGGCTGGCGCGACTGGGAACGCGTTATCTGGGCATGGAACTGGCCGGGCAACTCGACAGCGAAGGCAGCGTGTCCGGCAGCCCCAGACAACCGCAGATCAAGATGAATGCGCAAGCGCGCAGGCTGCGGCTGCCCGGCGGTATCGCTGCGGACGACTTGAGCCTGCGCCTCGACATGCAGGCGTCGGCCAGCGGCGCGTTCAACGGCGAACTGCTGGGCAGCGGGCTGGCGATGGGCGGGCTGACGGTTTCGTCGGCTCGCGTCGTGGTGCAGGGGCAGCGCAAGGCACACACCATCGAACTGGATGCGCGGCTGCCCGAATGGCAGCTCATGCTGCGCGCGCAAGGCGGGCTGGACGCTGCGCGGGTGTGGCGCGGCCGGCTGCAGCAAGCGTCGCTCGACGGCGAATGGCCGCTGCGGCTGCTCGCGCCCGCCAGCCTGACGCTGGGGCAGAATGCGCAACGCATTGACGCGGCAGCATTCAGCCTGGCGGGGGGGCGCCTCACGCTGGACAGCCTGGCGCTTCAGGCCGGGCAGATCACGACGCGCGGCAGCCTCAGCCAACTGCCGCTTGCGCCGTTGCTGGCGCTGCTGGACGAACCGCCGCCTGTCCGTACCGACCTGCGGCTCGACGGCGAATGGGATATCCGGCTGGGCGATGCGCTCGAGGGCCGTGTGGCGCTGCGCCGCCAGTCGGGTGATGTGACGGTTACCGATCCGGTGCTGAAACTCGGGCTCACCGTACTCAATCTGGATGTCCAGGCTGCGGCGAATCAGGTCAACGTGAAGCTGGATGTCGACACAGCGGAAACCGGACGGCTGCATGCGGAAGGCCGCACCCGTCTGACGCGTGAAGGCAGCAGGCTGGTTCTGCTGAAAAGTGCGCCCACGAGCTGGGCTGCCCAGGCGAAGCTGCCGGATCTGCGTGCGCTGCGACCTTTGCTGCCACCCGGAATCCGGGCGGATGCGCAACTTGCATTCGACCTCGCCGGCAGCGGCACGCTGGCGGCACCGGTGTTGAATGGCGCGCTGGCGGCCAGCGGCATTCGCTTCAGCATGCCGGAAGAGGGCATTCTGGTTCGCGACGGCACCCTCAAACTCACGCTGGACGACAACACCATCAACGTGAGCGAAGGCATTCTGCACGGGCAAAGCGGCCGCATCCTGGTGACCGGCGCGGCTTCCTGGCGCAACCCCGCTGGCGGCTTGACACTGAAGTTCGAGAATTTTGCCGCGTTTACGCGCAGCGACCGCCTGCTGTGGATGTCGGGCATTACCCGGCTGGGGTATGCCGACGGGCGCGTGACGCTGGATGGCGATCTGCGTGCCGACAAGGCGCGTCTGGAACGGCCTGAAGCAAGCCGCCCGCAGTTGTCGGACGACGTGGTGGTGGTCGGGCAGCCGCCGCGTTCCGAGACCATTACCCGGCGCACGCCGCTGGATTTGAACCTGCGGTTTGACCTGGGAGACGATTTCCTGTTCAAGGGGGCGGGGCTGGATGTCCGTCTTGGCGGCAAACTCCGCGTGTTTACCCGCAACGAGATTCTGCGTGGCGAAGGCAGCATCCGGGTGATCAAGGGGCGTTACGCGGTGTATGGACAATCCCTGGATATCACGCGCGGCATTCTCAGTTTTACGGGGCCGCTCAACAATCCCAACCTCGACATTCTTGCCGTGCGCAAGACCGGCGATGTCATCGCCGGTGTTAGGGTCAGCGGTACGGTCGAGCGCCCGCTGGCAAAGCTGTATTCCGAACCCGCCATGCCGGATACCGAAACTCTTTCCTGGCTGGTGTTCGGCCATGGGCTGGACAAGGGCGACAGCGCACAATTCGGCATGCTGCAATTCATGGCGAGTGCACTGTTAAGCCAGGCTGAGTCAGTCAGCCTGCAGACCCGGCTGGCCGACGCGTTGTCTATCGACAGCTTCGAGATACGTGAAGGGGATAACCCGGAAGACCTGTCGACCACCGTGGTGAGCGTCGGCAAGCGCATCAACTCCCGCCTGATGATGAGTTATGGGCAAAGCCTGGATGGCCTGGAACAGATCGTCAAGGCGATTTACCTGCTTTCGCCCAGATTCCGGGTGGAGGCGACCACCGGTACGGCGACCGGGGTGGACGTGTTTTACACGCTGGAGTACGACTGATGCCTGCTGCAGATGCGCAATGCAGCCTTATCTCTCAGGTGCCGGATCAACGGGCCCGGCACCGCGATCAGACGGAATCGCTTGAAGTGCAGTGTTAGAATCGCCCGCATGTTTGATGTCTGCTTTTTTGCCATGAATGTCCTGCGTATTGTGTCTCCCCGGCCCGGAGGTTTCCGCTGATGCGCATCCTGCTTTCCAATGACGACGGTTATTTCGCGCCGGGGCTGGCTGCTCTGGCCGACGCGCTGCGTGAGCTGGCCGATATCACCGTGGTGGCACCCGAGCGTGACCGTAGCGGTGCGTCCAATTCGCTGACCCTGGATCGGCCTTTGCTGCTGCGTCAGGCGCCGAGCGGGTTTCATTACGTCAACGGCACGCCGACCGACTGCGTGCATCTGGCGGTCACCGGCATGCTCGACCATCTGCCAGACATGGTGATTTCCGGCATCAATCACGGCGCCAACATGGGCGACGACACCATTTATTCCGGCACGGTGGCCGCTGCCACCGAAGGCTATCTGCTGGGGATTCCGGCGATTGCGGTGTCGCTCGCCAGCCATAGTGGGCAACATTTCGCTACCGCCGCGCGGGTGGTGGCCGATCTGGTGCGGCGCATCCAGGCGCAGCCGCCGACCGAGCCGATGCTGCTCAACGTCAACGTGCCGGATTGCGCCTGGGATGAGCTCGACGGCATCAGCGTGACGCGGTTGGGCAAGCGTCACAAGGCCGAGTCGGTGGTCAAAACCACCAACCCGCGCGGCCAGACCGTGTACTGGGTGGGCGCGGCAGGCGCGGCAGCCGATGCGGGCGAGGGCACCGATTTCTTTGCCGTGGCCAACGGCCAGGTGTCGATTACCCCGCTGCAAATGGATTTGACCCGCTACAACCAGATGAACAGTGTAATTGCATGGCTGAAACCTTGAACTCCCGCGCCGGAATCGGCATGACCTCGGCCCGCACGCGGGGCCGCATGGTCGAACGCCTGCGCGAACTCGGCATCAAGGATGAAATGGTGCTGTCGGCCATGGGTGAAGTGCCACGCCATCTGTTTGTGGACCAGGCGCTGGCGTCGCGTGCCTACGAGGATACGGCGCTGCCGATCGGGTTTGGACAGACGATTTCCAATCCCCATATCGTGGCGCGGATGGCCGAGCTGGCGCGGCATGGCGAAGCCGGGCAGGGGCGGCCGCTCGGACGAGTGCTGGAAATCGGCCTCGGTTGCGGCTATCAGGCCACCGTTCTGGGCAAGCTGGCGCGTGAAGTGGTGTCGATGGAACGCATCGCCGCGCTGGTCGGAAAAACCCGGGTGCGGCTGCGCGAACTGCGCGTGAACAACGTCAAGCCCAAGCATGGCGACGGCATGAACGGTGCCCGGGACTTTGCGCCGTTCGACGCGATCGTGATAGCGGCCGCATTTGGCGAAGTGCCACAAGTGTTGCTGCAGCAGCTTGCCGATGGCGCCCGGCTGGTGATGCCGCTGGGCAACCTGACCCAGACCTTGTGCGTGGTGGAACGCCAGGGTGACACCTATACCGAACGTCGGCTGGAAGGGGTGAAATTCGTGCCCTTGTTACCGGGGGTAGCATGAAGCGGACGACAGGCCGTCTGTGCACGCTTGGACTGGGCTTGATCGCGCTGGTGCTCAGTGCCTGCTCATCGACTGGCTCTGCGCCCGTGAGCAACCGTACGACAGGTCAGGCCGGCACCCCGTCAGCCACAGCCAAATCCGCCATTTCACGTTCGCGCACGCCGCAAATCATCCCCTCCACGACGGGCTGGTACACCGTGCAGCGCGGCGATACCTTGTATGCCATCGCCTTTGCCAACAGCCTGGATCATCGTGATGTCGCACGCTGGAACCGGATAGACTCGCCCGACCTGATTCTGGCCGGGCAGGTGTTGCGGCTGACGCCGCCGCCGGGTGCGGTGGAAATCCAGCCGCTGGACGATGATCCCGTGCTCGAAGCGCGTCCGTTGGCAGAACCCACCCTGCTGCGTACGCCACAGGCGGTGTTGCTGCCGTACTCGGATGCCAATTGGGCGCAGGTCTCCAACGCAACGGCGGCTGCAGTCAAGCCGCCTGTGCCTGCCGTTGCCGCGCCGGTTGCTGTTGCGCCCCAGCCTGCACCTGCGACGCCCACCCCAAGCGCAGGGGTCGGCAACTGGCTGTGGCCCACCGAAGGCACCCTGATCGGACGCTTCGGCGCGGCGGGGGGCAAGGGGATCGATATCGTGGGTGCGCGCAACACGCCGGTGATTGCAGCCGCTTCAGGCAAGGTGGTATATAGCGGCAGCGGCCTGCGCGGCTATGGCAAGCTGTTGATCGTCAAGCATGCGGGTGAATATCTGTCGGCCTATGCGCACAATGAAAGCATCCTGGTGAAAGAAGGCGACAACGTGACGGCCGGTCAAAGAATTGCCTTGATGGGCGATAGCGATTCAGACCGGGTCAAACTGCATTTTGAAGTTCGCCGTTATGGCAAACCCCTTGACCCCCTTGTTTACCTGCCGGAGCGTTCATGAGCCGTGACCCAAGCGACGACCCCATTGAAGAAGCCGAGGATTTGCCCCTGGAGGAACAGGACGAGCCGGAGCGCGCTGCGGTTGATAGCGTGGAAGAACTGGCTTCGGCCATCCTCGGCGAATCGCAGGTCGATGTCACCCAGCTTTACCTCAACGAAATTGGCAAATCACCCCTGCTGACGGCAGTCGAGGAAGCGGCGTTGGCACGTCGCGTGGTGCTGGGTGATTTCGATGCGCGCCAGACCATGATCGAGCGCAACCTGCGTCTGGTGGTCAATATCGCCAAGCATTACGCCAATCGCGGGCTGACCCTGCTCGATCTGGTGGAGGAGGGCAACCTCGGCCTGATCCACGCGCTGGAGAAATTCGATCCCGAGCGCGGCTTTCGCTTTTCAACCTACGCCACCTGGTGGATCCGCCAGAACATCGAGCGCGCGATCATGAACCAGTCGCGCACCATTCGCCTGCCGGTACACATCATCAAGGAACTCAATATTTACCTGCGCGCCAAGCGCCATCTCGAAACCCATGGCGTCAGCGACGCCACGATGGACGACATTGCCGCGCTGACCTGCCATCCGATCGAGGACGTGCGGCGCATCATGCAGTTGAATGAACGCGTGACCTCGCTCGATGCGCCGCTGGATATCGACCCCACCCTGTCGATGGGCGAGGCCATCGCCGACGACAATGCGCATCTGCCGGACGAAATGCTCCAGCTCGAGGAAATCGGCCACCACGTCACGGAGTGGATGAAGCAGTTGAACGATAAACAGCGCTGGGTGATCGAGCGGCGCTTTGGATTGAATGGCCAGGAAACCTGCACGCTGGAAGATCTGGCGACTGAATTGCAGGTGACGCGCGAACGCGTGCGGCAAATCCAGATGGAGTCGCTGCGCGTGCTGCGGCAAATGTTGCGGCGGCGCGGCATGTCCAAAGACGAGTTGTTCTGAGCGCATGCCGCAGCGCAATCAACCGGAAGGCAGCGTGATGCCGGAGTGGGAGCGGATCGACACCGTTTTCCTCGACATGGATGGCACGTTGCTCGACCTGTATTTCGACAACCATTTCTGGCGCGAGCACATGCCGCGCCGCTATGCCGAATACCACGGCCTCGACGAAGCGGTGGCGCAGGCGCATCTGGATAGCCATTACGAACGTCACGCCGGCACACTCAACTGGTATTGCCTGGACTTCTGGACCCGGGAACTTGCGCTGGATATCGTTCGGCTGAAACAGGAGGTCGCGCACCTGATTGCCGTGCGCCCCGATGTGCCGGCCTTCCTGCAGGCGGTGCGCGCGTCCGGCCGGCGCATCACCATGGTGACCAACGCGCACCCCAAAAGCCTCGATTTGAAAATGCGTGAAACCGGTCTTGAAGCGTATTTCGATGCGCTGATTTCGTCGCATCAGATCGGCTTGCCGAAAGAGCACCCGGATTTTTGGCAGGGTTTGCAGGCCGTCGAGCCATTCGATCCGGCACGCACCCTGTTTGTCGATGACAGCCTGCCCGTGCTGAACAGCGCGCGTGGCTATGGCATTGCCCATCTGCGGGCGATCTGCAATCCCGACTCGCGCCAGCCGCACAAGCATTGCGCAGACTTCATCGCGATCGACAGCTTTGCGCGGGTCATGCCGGGCGTTTGACCGCCCGTCGCGTGCTGCGTCAACCTCATTATTTCCGCGCCCCCCTTTCCGACGAAAACCCATGCTTACAACGCAGCGTGACCTGACCCAGACCACTCTTGCCGTCCTGTTCATCGGCCTTCTGATTGCGGCCTCATTCTGGATCGTGTGGCCATTTTTATCCGCGCTGATCTGGGCCACCATGGTGGTGGTGGCCACCTGGCCTCTCATGCTTCAGGTTCAGGCGCGACTCGGCGGCAGCCGAATGCTTGCCGTCGCGGTGATGACGCTCAGCTTGCTGCTGGTGTTGCTGGTACCGATGTCGCTGGCGATCGTCACGCTGGTGGACAACGCGGACCGGATCATCGGCTGGTCGAAATGGCTGGCGGAATCCCGCGTGCCGGCGCCACCCCATTGGGTTGCCGGCATTCCCCTGATCGGCGACCGCATCCAGCAGTTCTGGCTGCAATTTGTTGCCAGCGGCATTCAGGACCTTGCCATCAAGCTCGTGCCTTACGCCAAGGACATCACCCGCTGGTTTGTCGCGGAAGTGGGTGGTTTTGGCGTGCTTTTCTTCCAGTTTCTGCTGACCGTGCTCATCGCCGCCATTCTTTACGCAGGGGGTGAGTCGGCCGCAACCTGGGTCAAGCAGTTCGGGCTGCGGCTGGCAGGCGAAAAAGGCGTGGGCGCGGTTGTGCTGGCAGGCCAGGCCATTCGCGGGGTAGCGCTGGGCGTGGTGGTGACGGCGCTGGCGCAGTCGATTCTCGGCGGTATCGGACTGGCCATCTCCGGCGTGCCGATGGTCGCAGTGCTGACGGCGTTGATGTTCATGCTGTGCATCGCCCAGCTCGGCCCGGTTTTCGTTCTGCTTCCCGCGGTAGGCTGGCTGTTTTGGAGCGGCGATACCGGCTGGGGCATCTTCCTGCTGGTATGGACGCTGGTGGTGGGCACGCTGGATAACATTCTGCGTCCCTATCTGATCAGAAAAGGGGCCGACCTGCCGATGCTGCTGATGTTCGTCGGCGTAATCGGCGGCATGGTCAGCTTTGGGCTGGTGGGCATTTTCGTTGGTCCGGTGGTGCTCGCCGTGACCTATACGCTGCTTGACGCATGGGTGCAGGGTGACAAGCAGCCCGTTTGATTGCTGACATAGTGCGGCAGGCACAAAAAAACGCGCCCCGAATTTCGGGGCGCGTTTTTTTTGTGCTGATCCGCAGGAGGTCAGTCGTCGCTGCCGGCGGTGGTGTTGAAGCCCGCATCCACATACGTGATCTCGCCCGAGATGCCGGAAGCCAGGTCTGACAGCAGGAAAGCCGCCGCATTGCCGACTTCATGGATGGTGACGTTGCGCCGCAGCGGGGCATTTTTCGCAACCAGGTCGAGCTTTTCATTGAATTTTGAAATGCCGGATGCGGCCAGCGTCTTGATCGGCCCGGCCGATACCGCGTTGACGCGGATGCCTTTGGGACCGAGGCTTTGTGCCATGTAATACACGCTGGACTCGAGGCTGGCCTTGGCCAGGCCCATGACGTTGTAGTTCGGGACGGAGCGCACTGCGCCCAGATAGGACAGGGTGAGCAGGGCTGCCTTGCGGCCTTGCATCATCGGCAGTGCGGCCTTGGCCAGGGCGGCAAAGCTGTAGGAGCTGATGTCGTGGGCGATGCGGAAGTTTTCGCGGGTAACGGAGGAGAGATAGTCACCGGCCAATGCTTCTTTGGGTGCAAAGGCAATCGAGTGCAGCAGGCCGTCGAGGCCGTCCCAGTGTTTGCCGAGCTCGACGAACAGCGTGTTGATCTCGTCATCGCTGCCGACATCGCACGGGAACACCAGATCGGAACCGAATTCCTGGGCAAGCTCGGCGACGCGATCCCTGATGCGCTCGCCCTGGTAGGTAAAGGCAAGTTCAGCGCCTTCACGTTTGCAGGCAGCGGCGACGCCATAAGCAATGGAGCGGTTGGAAATCACACCGGTAATCAGCAAACGTTTTCCTGCAAGAAAGCCCATGATGGTCTCGAAATGTTGAGTAGGTCGCGATTATAACGGCTGAGGGTGTCAGCAGGCTTGGGTAAGCAGACACATGGTGGGCTTAGACGCATCTCTGCAAATCCCATTTTTTAAAATCCGGCTTCAACAATGAAGCAGCGTATGGGTGCTTTCCAGCAAGTGCAGAACCATTCAACGCCGACCAAACGGAATCGGCTTGAGCCTTTGCCGCAGCAAGCTCGCAGATCAGCCTCAGTTCAGCCCAACGTGCAGGGCGCGCGGAGAGGTAAAAACGCCACCGTGACGGTGGCGTTTTTACCTCATGGGCTGGGATAGCGCTGCTGCATTAAAGATTTCTCAGCACGATGAGGCTGATCACCGCTGTTTGCGCATTGAGGATGCTGAACTGGGTGGTGGCGACGCTGCCGTTCATCGCGGTCTGGGTGACCAGAATCTGGTCGGCCTGCATGCCGATGTTGTCCGCCATGGCCAGAATCTGGTCAGCCATCTCCAGAATGCGGTTGGCCATGCCGCCGATGTCGGCGGATATCTGCAGCATGCTCTTCAGGGAGGGCTTGAGCTTGGTGCTCGTGGTCATCGCCTGGATGCCGCCCAAGGCGACGACATAGCCGTTGAGCGCCGTGCTCAAGCCATTCAGCATGGCGGCGGTGCTGGTGAGCTTGGTCAGCGCGTCAGCGGTCTGAATCAGGGTCAGGTTGGTGCCATCCACTTCGATCGTGCCATTCACGGCCTTGACCTGATCGAGGAACGTACGCACGTCGGTGGCGACGGTGGCCAGCTGGGTGTTCAGCGTGAACGGATTGAGCACCACGCTGGACATGCGCGCAGCCAGCAATCCGCCATTTGCGATCAGGCTGTCGAAGCTGACGTTGTAACTGCTGTCCTCGGCCACGGCCACCAGTTGCAGGGCGTTGCTCTGGGTGGTCAGCAGCGTGTTGGTGGAGGTCTGGAGATTTTGCGACTGCAGTTGCTGGCTGACCAGGATGCGGTCGGCCATGAGGCCGATGTTGTCCGACATGACCAAGATCTTGTCGGCCATCTCGCCGATGCGATCGGCCATGGTGCCGATGTCGTCGGACAGTTGCAGCATGGCGGTCAAACCGTCCTTGATGGCGAAGGCGTCGGCCGTGGTCGAAAATGTGTCGAGTTCGGTCGAGAGACCGAGGGCTTCATTGGCCAGGCTGACGTTGTTGCCGGACAGCGCGTCGAGTTCGTTCAGCGTGGTCGTATCGACCAGGATGCCAGGGGTCAGGCCCTGGTCGATTGCGGCAATGCCATCGATGATGACGCGGGCCAGACGGTCGGCCTCGACCAGACGCGCGCACGCGTCATTGGCGGCGATATCCGTGCTGGCCAGATAGGACTTGAGCGTCACGCTTTGGCTGTTGAGTGCCTGCAGGTCGGTGGACAGACTGGCCTGGGCGGCCACGCTTTGCAGCATCAGGGCGCCAAACAGCAGGGCGGATTGAAAAATGGAGCGGGAGGAAAAGGTCTTCATGCGGGTTCTCCGGGGCACGGCGGCTTACAGCCCCATGTTCTTGATGACGTTGATGGTGACGCTCTGGGCAGACAGGAGCGAGTTCTGGGTGAGGACCAGATTGGTTTGCTGGATCTGCTCGGTCTCGACGATGCGATCACTCATCACCCCGATGTTGTCGGCCATCACAATGATCTTGTCGACCATTTCCATGATGCGGCCGGACATGACGCCGATGTCGGCGGTCAGGCGCAGCATGCTGGACGTGGCATCCGACAGCACGACGGTATTGGTCAGCGGTGCCAGTGTGTTGATCTGCTGGGCGTAGGTGTCCAGTGCCGATGCCAGCGCGCTGTTCACGACGGACAAGTCGCCCATCAGGGTGAGCGTGTCGCCGTTGATGTAGTGGCTGAGATTGGTGCTGTTCTGTTCCAGCAGGGCGTACAGGCTGTTGGTGCTCGCCACCAGCAGCGCGGCGCTGGTTTCGAACAGGTAAAGCTGGCTGGCCATGTTGCTTGAGGTCAGGCTGATCCCGCCCATCTGGAAGGACAGGGCTTCGGTATCAGACTGCAGTTGACCGAGGCTCAGGTTGTAGCCGATGGTCGACAGGCTGGCGCTGAGCGCCACCATGTTGGTCTGGGTGGTCAGCATGGCCGACTGGATCAGGGCGATGTTCTGGTTTTGCAGACGTTGCGTGAGCAGAATGCGGTCGGCCATGGTGCCGATGTTGGTGGACATCACCAGGATGCGGTCGGCCATTTCCAGGATGCGGTCGGCCATGGTGCCGATGTCGTCGGAAAGGCGCAGCATGGCGGACATGGCGGTGCGGTATTCAAATACCGTCGCGACGTCATCCAGGTTGCGCAGTTGCCCGGACAAGTACGACGCATCCGTAGCGGTTGCCAGGGCCAGCGTGCTCAGGTTGTCCAGCGAGGTGAGATCGGTCGTGGTCAGCGTCACGGTCGACGGGATCGCTGCCGTCACCTGATTGACATTAAGCGTAAAGCTTTTGATCGAGGTATCGAGTGATTTCAGATCGACGCAGGCAGTGGTCGAAGGAATCTGGATCGCATCGATCTGTGTCCGGATCGCGGCAAGCTGGGTCACCAGACCTTGCAGGTCGGTGGTTAAACTGGCAAAGGCACTGCTGGACATAAAGAGGAGTGCCAGCGAAATCGCAGCAGATCTGAATAGGGCAAACAACATGAATGAACACCTGATGGCTAAGTTGAAATGGGGCGATTGCTGAGCGTGCGATGACGGATCAAACAGCGGCACGGGATGGAACGCCTCCCGATGGTTTTTGCCTAGTTTCTTTAAGGTCAAACCAATGATATTAGCAAATAATAATGTACTTATTTGATTCCGGATGTCCTACCCTCCGGTTGATCCGGCAAGAAACGTCATCAACAAGCGTTCCAGTACCTGCACGACTCCTTGATGCGAATTCGCGCATCAATTGACTGAATCAGCGTGAGCGAGCATCGACAGATCAGGCCGTGATGAATTTCTCCTGATCCTTCAGATGTTGACGATCATGCAGGCGGGTAATGCATGCAGGGTCAGCTTCAGGCAGTCAGTAAACGTTTTCCCGCAATAAAGCCCGTGATGCACTCGAACCGTAAGCAATCTGCGGTGATAACGGCTGACGTTGGGGGTGGGCTTGGGTAAACTCGCGGCATGACGCGTGTGGGCACATCCTTGTTGGGCATGATCTTGTTAGGCGCGACAGGTTTTCTGACGGCGTGCAGCGACAGTTGGAACACGCCATATCCCGGCAGAGAAAAGCAGGCCAATGCGGTTTACAGCGCCTTTTCCGAGCGCCCCAAACATCTCGATCCGGCGCGCTCCTACAGCTCCAATGAAGTTGAGTTCACCGGCCAGATCTATGAGCCGCCGCTGCAATATCATTTTCTTAAACGGCCTTACACGCTGATTCCGCTGACTGCCGATGCGCTGCCCATGCCACGTTTTTATGACGCGGCAGGCAAGCCGCTGCCGGACGATGCGCCATCGGCCGCGATTGCCGAAAGCGTGTACGAGATCAGGATTCGCCCCGGCATTCGCTATCAGCCGCACCCGGCGTTTGCGCTCGATGCAGCGGGACGCTACCGCTACCACGCGCTGGATGCAGCGACGCTGGCTGACAAATCCACACTCGGTGACTTTGCTCACACGGGTACGCGCGAACTGGTGGCTGCCGATTATGTGTACCAGATCAAACGGCTGGCGCACCCCAGGCTCAGTTCGCCGATTTTTGGCTTGATGTCCGAGCATATCGTCGGCTTGAAGGCGCTGGGTGAAACGCTGGAAAAGGCTATCAAGGCCCGGCCCGATGCCGCCCTGGATCTGAACGCGTTTCCCCTGGCCGGTGCCGAAGTGGTTGACCGGCATACCTACCGCATCCACGTCCGGGGCAAATATCCGCAGTTCATCTACTGGCTGGCGATGCCGTTTTTTGCGCCGGTCCCGTGGGAGGCCGAGGTTTTTTACGGGCAACCCGGCATGGCAGACAAGAACCTCACGCTCGACTGGCAGCCGGTTGGTACCGGGCCGTTTTATCTCGCTGAAAACGATCCCAACCGCCGCATGGTGCTGAAGAAGAATCCGTATTTCCACGGCGAAACCTATCCTGCCGACGGCGATGCGGCCGACCGCGAGGCCGGGCTGCTGGCCGATGCAGGCAAGCCCTTGCCGCTGGTGGATGAGGCGGTGTTTAGCCTGGAAAAGGAAACCATTCCTTACTGGAGCAAGTTCATGCAGGGCTATTACGACAGCTCCGGCATCAGCTCCGACAGCTTTGATCAGGCGGTGCAGTTTTCCGCCAACGGCGAACCCCAGCCCACCGACAGCATGCGCGACAAGGACATTCACCTCATCACCACGGTGGCGGCTTCGATCTGGTATGTCGGTTTCAACATGCTCGACCCGGTGGTCGGCGGGCTCGGCGTCGATCGCCAGAAGTTGCGGCAGGCGCTGTCCATCGCATTCGACTACGACGAGTTCATTTCGATTTTCCTCAACGGTCGCGGCATCCCCGCACAGGGACCGATTCCACCGGGCCTGTTTGGCTATGTCGAAGGCGTGGCCGGCTTGAATCCTTATGTCTACGAAGCGCGTGATCAGCGGATCGTTCGGCGATCGCTGGAAGATGCCCGGCAACTGCTGGCTGAGGCGGGCTATCCCAACGGCCGCCATGCCAAAACCGGCGAGCCGCTGGTGCTGTATTTCGACACCATGGCGAGCGGCCCGGATGCCAAGTCGCGGCTCGACTGGATGAAGAAGCAGCTCGACAAGCTGGGCGTGCAGCTGGTGGTGCGCGGCACCGACTACAACCGCTTCCAGGACAAGATCCTCAAGGGCAATGCGCAGCTGTTCGAATGGGGCTGGAACGCCGACTATCCCGACCCGGAGAATTTCTTCTTTCTGTTGTATGGCCCGCACAAAAAGGTCGGCACGGGCGGCGAGAATGCGGCCAATTACGATAATCCGGAATTCAACCGCCTGTTCGAGCAGATGAAGGACATGGAGAACGGCCCCGCGCGCCAGCAGGTGATCGATGCCATGCTGGAAATCGTGCGCCGCGATGCGCCCTGGATTTATTCCTATTATCCCAAGTCATTCGGTCTGCGTCATGGCTGGGTGCATAACGTCAAACCCAATCTGATGGCGAACAACACGCTTAAATACCGTCGCGTCGATCCCGGGCAGCGTGCGCGTCAGCGCGAAGCCTGGAACCATCCGGTGCTGTGGCCGGTGGCACTGATGCTGGGTGCATTGATCGTCGCCATTGCACCGGCGGTGATCACTTGGCGGCGGCGGGAAAGGACAACCGCCTGATGCTGGCTTATCTGCTGCGCCGTCTGCTGTATGCCATTCCGATCCTGATCGGGGTGAACCTGTTGACCTTTGCGCTGTTCTTCGTCGTCAACACGCCGGACGATATGGCGCGGTTGCAGCTTGGCGCCAAGCACGTGACGCCGGAAGCGATCGGGCGCTGGAAGGTCGAGCATGGCTACGACAAGCCGCTGTTGCTGAATTCCGGAGCCGAAGGCAGCGCGCAATTTACCGACACGATCTTCTTCCAGCATTCGGCCGCGATGTTCGCCTTTGAATTCGGCAAGGGCGATGACGGCCGCGACATCGGCAACGAGATCAAAAAACGCATGGGGCCGAGCCTGGCGATTGCGTTGCCGGTGTTTGTCATCGGCTTGCTGGTCAACATCACCTTCGCCTTGCTGATGGTGTTTTTTCGCGCCACCTACCTCGACCTGTGGGGCGTGGTGGGCTGCGTGGTGCTGATGTCGATTTCCGGCTTGTTCTACATCATCGCGGGGCAGTATTTCATTGCTTCGTTGTGGAAGCTGTTGCCGATTTCCGGGTTTTCCGGCGGCGTCGATGGCCTGCCATTTATCCTGCTGCCAGTGCTGGTGAGCGTGGTGGCGGGTATCGGCGGCGGCGCGCGCTGGTATCGCACCATCTTCATCGAGGAAATCGGCAAGGATTATGTGCGCACCGCGCGTTCCAAAGGACTGAGCGAGGTGCGCGTGCTGTTCCGCCACGTGCTGAAGAACGGCATGATCCCGATTCTGACCGGCGCGGTGGTGGTGATCCCCACGTTGTTCATGGGCAGCCTCATCACCGAATCCTTCTTCGGCATTCCCGGCCTCGGCAGCTACACGATCGATGCCATCCAGGCGCAGGATTTTGCCGTGGTGCGGGCGATGGTCTTCCTCGGCTCGGTGCTCTACATCGTCGGGCTCATCCTCACCGACCTCTCCTATTCATGGGTCGATCCGCGGGTGCGGCTGCAATGAGCGGGGACTTGATGAATATCCAGCCTGTCATTCTGTGGACGGATGCGCTGATCTTCGCGCTGCTGGTGGGCGTGCTGGTATTGGCGTGGGGCATCAGTCGTCACGAGCATCTGCGGGCGCCGTGGGGGGCCGTGGCACGGCGGCCGATGGCGATGGGGGCGGCGCTGGTCTTGAGCGTGTTCGTGGTGATCGGCCTGCTCGATTCGCTGCATTACCGTGAAAAACTGGCTGGCAGCCCGGCGGACAAGCCGCACTACTCGGTCGAGGTGCTGTCCGCATTCGATGCGCTGGTGGGCACGTTGCGCACCCAACAGGAAAAGACCTATTCCGCACCGCTGGCGATGCAGTTGTACGCCAAGGAGTTCGTCGAGCACGATGGCGTCACGCGGCGTGAATATCCGCGCCTGCAATTCGGTGGTGCCCATCTCGACGATGCCGCAGGCCGGATGCCGGACATCACCCGGCGCAGCGCCGTCGGACTGGCACAAGGTCTGGCCCTGAGCCTGTTGCTATTCGGTGTGCTGGCGGGCTGGCAGGCGCGCCGCACGCAGGTGTCGCTGGGCGAGTGGCTGGCGCGTTGGGGCGAAGGCCGCCTCGGCTGGCCGGGCCGTACGGTTGTTGGTGTCCTCACGCTGTTGCTGCTGCTGGCCGGCGTGCTGGTGCATCTGGCAACGGCTTACCACGTGTTCGGCACCGACAAGGTGGGGCAGGACGTACTCTATATCTCGTTGAAGAGCATTCGCACCGGGCTGGTCATCGGTACGCTCACCACGCTGGTGACGCTGCCGCTGGCGATCAGCCTCGGCATCGCGGCAGGCTATTTCCGCGGCTGGGTGGACGATGTCATCCAGTACGTTTACACCGTGCTCAATTCCATCCCCGGCGTGCTGCTGATCGCGGCGGCGGTGCTGATCGTGCAGGTGTATATCGAGTCCAATCCTGACCTGTTCGACAATGCCGCCGCGCGCGCCGACGTGCGCCTGCTGGCGCTCTGCCTGATCATGGGGATGACCAGCTGGACCGGCTTGGCGCGGCTGCTGCGCGGCGAGGCGCTCAAATTGTCCACGCTGGATTACGTCGATGCGGCGCGCGCGTTCGGCGTCTCCCACAGCCGCATCATCAGCCGCCACATTTTCCCCAACGTGTTCCACCTAGTGCTGATCGCCATCGTGCTGGATTTCTCCGGCCTGGTACTGGCCGAAGCGGTGCTGTCCTACGTTGGCGTCGGCGTGGATCCCAGCATGCACAGCTGGGGCAACATGATCAACGGCGCACGGCTCGAACTGGCGCGCGAGCCTGCGGTGTGGTGGCAGCTCGGCGCAGCGTTCGCCTTCATGTTCACCCTGGTGCTGGCCGCCAACCTGTTTGCCGACGGCGTGCGCGACGCGTTTGATCCGCGCATGGGAAGCAGACGATGAGCGAACTGCTGCGCGTCGACCAACTTGTCACCGAAATCGGTGGCGCACGCATCGTGGACGGCGTGTCGTTCGAGGTCGCGGCGGGCGAGACTTACGCCCTGCTCGGTGAATCCGGCTGCGGCAAGTCGATGACTGCGTTGTCGCTGATGCGGCTGCTGCCGGACGGCGGGCGGGTCGTTTCCGGAACCGTGCAGCTGAACGGCGAAGCGGTTCTGGCGTTGCCCGAGTCCGAGATGCGGCGTGTGCGCGGTGGCGGTATGGCGATGATTTTTCAGGAGCCAATGCTGGCGCTCAATCCGGTGATCAAGGTGGGCGAGCAGATTGCCGAAGCGCTGGTGCTGCACCAGGGATTGCGCGGACAACCGGTGCAGGACGCGGCACGCGCGCTGC
This sequence comes from Gammaproteobacteria bacterium, assembly GCA_018831045.1. Classification (GTDB taxonomy): domain Bacteria; phylum Pseudomonadota; class Gammaproteobacteria; order Burkholderiales; family Thiobacillaceae; genus Thiobacillus. The sequence continues at coordinate 147,740 of JAHJRA010000029.1, forward strand.
TCGACGCGGTGGGGGTGCCGGATGCGGCGCGGCGGCTCGACAGCTATCCGTTCGAGCTGTCGGGCGGCTTGCGCCAGCGGGTAATGATCGCGATGGCGCTGGCCGGCCAGCCCAAACTGCTGATTGCCGACGAACCCACTACCGCGCTCGACGTGACCATCCAGGCGCAGGTGCTCGACGTGCTGCGTCATCTGCGTGCTGAACGCCGGATGGGCATGCTGCTGATCACGCACGACCTCGGCGTGGTGGCGGAGAACGCCGACCGGGTAGGGGTGATGTATGCCGGCGAGCTGGTGGAGGAGGGCGCGCGCGACGCGTTTTTTGCGACGCCGCAGCATCCCTACAGCCGCATGTTGTTCGACGCCTTGCCCCGCCCCGGCGACGGCGCTCGGCTCACCACGATTCCCGGCCAGGTGCCGCGGCTCGACGCGCCGCTGCATGGCTGCCGCTTTGCGCCGCGCTGTCCGTTTGCGATCGCGCGCTGCCGTCTGGAATCACCGCTGTGGCAGGAAATCAACGGCCAGCGGGTGCGCTGCCATCTGGCGGGCACCCTGCCGCTGCGCATACTGCAACAGGCCGGTGAGCATTCGATTCCGGCTCAGTCGGCGCAGCGGCTGTTGCAGGTTGATGGCCTCAAAGTGCATTTTCCGGTCCGGCGCGGTTTGATCCAGCGCACCGTCGGTTACGTGCGTGCGGTAGATGACGTGTCGCTGTCGATTCAGGCGGGCCACACGCTGGCGCTGGTAGGCGAATCGGGCTGCGGCAAAACCACCGTGGGCAAGGCGCTGCTGCGGCTGATCGAGCCGACGGCGGGTAGCGTGGCATTGAACGGTGAAACCCTCGGCACACATAACTTGTCCAGCCTGCGGCGGCAGATGCAAATGGTGTTTCAGGATCCGTTCAGCTCGCTCAATCCGCGCATGCGGGTGGCCGACATCCTGCTCGAAGGCATGGATGCGCTGAAGGTGGGGGCGGCGGGTGATCGCCGCGGTGCCGTGGCGAAACTGCTCCAGCAAGTGGGATTGCCGGACGATGCGGGTGGCCGCTATCCGCACGCATTTTCCGGCGGCCAGCGCCAGCGTATTGCGATTGCGCGGGCGCTCGCCATCTCGCCGCGTCTGCTGATCTGCGACGAACCCACCAGCGCACTCGATGTGTCGGTGCAGGCGCAGATCCTCAATCTGCTGAAAGACCTGCAAGACCGGCTTGGACTGGCTTATCTGTTCATCACCCACAACCTCGCCGTGGTCGATTATCTGGCACACGCGGTGGCAGTCATGTATCTCGGCCGCATCGTCGAACACGGCGCGGCGGCCGACGTGCTGCGCGCACCACGCCATCCCTATACCCTGGCGCTGGTGAGCGCGGTACCGCGTATCGAGCCGCACAGCGGGGAAAGCATCATTCGCCTGGCAGGCGACCAGCCGTCGCCACTCAACCCGCCCACGGGCTGCCATTTTCATCCGCGTTGCCCGCACGCCAGCGACGTGTGCCGGCAAACCTATCCCGATCAGACCGATCTGGGCAGCGGGCATTGGGTGCGTTGCCACTGGGTGGCGGGGCAGGTTTGACAGGGGCGTACCTGGCTGCTTATTCGTATATGAGTCAACGCTGATTTTGGAAAATTTTCAAAAACGGTCATTCTGCGTATATTCGAAATGCGTCAAGCCAAGGGCCCGTTCTCCGCCAATAAAAAAGTGGCGGAGCGCAATCCAGAACACATCAAACAAGAAGGGCTGACATGATCTCTACATTCCGTCATGGGCTATTGATTTCATTATCCGTATTCATGGCCAGCGCCTTGTTTCAGCTGGCGCGAGCTGGCGAGCTGACCCTGGCATTGGCCAACTCGACTTGCGAGACTCTGAGCAAGGTCGAGGCCTTGTATCGGGCAAACCACCCCATTCAATTTATCCAGCTTTGCAAATCGTCTGGCCTGCTTGCCAAGGGTCTGCAGGGCGGCGCGCTGAAAGCCGACATCTTTGTTTCAGCCGACCGCGAATGGATGGATTTTGCCGTTGAAAACGGCCTGGTGATACCGGATCAAGTGTCCAGTCCATGGGGCAACACCCTCGTCGTAGCCGCCCCCAAAAACAGTCCGTTGCAACGCCTCGAATGGCAGGATCTGGCTTCTGACAAGGTCGCGACCATCCTCATTGGCGACCCCAGCAACGCACCATTCGGTCGCCACACGAAAGAAGCGCTCGAAGTCTCGGGATTATGGGAGCGGGTCAAGGACAAGATTCAAACGCGCAAGAACATTGAACTGCTGGCCGATTCGCTCGCTACATCCCCCCCGGGCATGGTTGGCATCTTGTTCAAAACCGGTTTGACGGATCAACTGCGGCAACTGCACACCGTCAAAAAAAGCTTGCACAGACCCGTTCGTTATCAGGTTGCGCCACTCAAGGCTTCGGCGGGCAATCCGGAAGTTGCAGCCTTTTTCAAGTTCCTGCACAGCCAGGCCGTCAAGGATATATTCGAAGCCGATGGTTTCGACGTGATCGCACCTTGATGTCTCAGTCGCCTCTCTCCAGGCGAAATCTCATCTTCCATAGCAGCCGGGGCTAGATGTTCGCTTATTTCAGGAATTGCTCGTTGTTCAGCCAACTGATCGTCCCGATGCTTCTGGTCGGGGTCATCGGCGCGAGCGCCATCATCGCCTCCGCTTTCGCGCTGCAGCATTCTGTCAAGGCTTTGGGTGACATGTATTCGGCTAGCGGGGAACGTCTCAAAACTCTGCAGGACATCGACAAGGGCATCGCGAATGTGCGGGCCTTGAGCCTCAAGCATCTTGCCAGCGAAAGCGCGCGCGACATGCAGCAGATCAGAACTGATCTGGTCAGCATCGAGCAACGGATCAAGTCCTATTTGGCGACCATTTCCGGGCATGAAATGCCCGAACACCAGGCGTTAAAGCAGGAGGCCGTTATCCTGGGCAAGGTTATCGCCACCTACTTGTCGGGCATCGACAAGGCCATCGCGCTCAGCACGGAGTTCGAAAAGGAGTCCGCATTCGAGTTGTTGAGCCAGATCGAGGGTCAGCAATTTACGAGCATGCAGATAACCATGCAAAACCTGATGCGGTACACCATCGAGGATATTGCCGCCAGCCGCGAAGACCTCATTGCCGCAGCCAACCGCAATCTGAAAATTACCTTTGCCATCAACATCCTGGGGGGCGCCATGCTCCTGGGCATGGCTTTTTATGTGTCACGCCGGGCGAGCGTGCGGATTTCCGACCTGCTGGAATGGTCGCAGCGAATTGCTGGTGGCGACCTGTCGAACCACCCGGTTTCAGCGGTTGGAGACGAAGTCGGGCAACTGACCAATGCAATGCGCAGCATGGTCGAAAATGTCGCGCGCGGGCGCAGCGCGCTCGAACAGGCGCGAAAAGATGCCGAGTCGGTAGCTGAAGAATTGCGCCTGTATGCCAATGCGTTCGACAGCAGCGGCGAGGCCATGCTGATCACGGATCGTTTCAATCGAATCGTCAACGTGAACGCCACCTTCACCCGGCAAACAGGCTACGGCGTCGACGAAGTCCTGGGTAAGGATCCCAAGATGCTGAGCAGCGGAAAAACCTCCGAGCTGGTGCATGAGGAAATGTGGCGCTGTCTACAGGACAACGGCTATTGGAACGGCGAACTTTGGGACCGCAAAAAGTCGGGCGAGGTATATCCAAAATGGGCTTCCATTTCTGCCATCCGCGATGCGACCCAGACCGTCATGTTCTACATCGCCAGCTATTCCGATATCAGCGAGCGCAAGGCAAATGAGGCGCGCATTGATTTTCTCGCCCATCACGATCCGCTCACGGGCCTGATCAACCGTTACAACCTGGAGAACCGTCTTGACCAGGCCCTGCTTTCCGCTCACCGCGACGATCTTCGCGTTGCGGTGATGTTCATCGACATGGATCGCTTCAAGACCATCAACGACACCCTGGGCCACCATGTCGGCGATCTGTTGCTGATCGAAGTCGCCCGGCGGTTGTGCGATAGCGTGCGGGAAAGCGACATCGTCGCCCGCCTGGGGGGAGACGAGTTCATCGTCGTGCTCACCCACATCACGAACGAGATGGAAGCCGCGCCCCTCGCCGACAAGATCCTGCGTTCGCTTGGCCAACCCTACGTCTTCGACGGCAAGGATTTGCACTCCAGTCCCAGCATCGGTGTCGCTGTCTACCCGGGCGATGGAGAGGACGGGCCGACCCTGATGAGAAATGCTGACACGGCCATGTACCACGCCAAGGAACACGGCCGGAACAATGTCCAGTACTTTACCTCGGCGCTGAATGCGGCTGCCAGCGAGCGTCTGGGACTGGAGAATGACCTGCATCAGGCCTTGCGCAACAACCAGCTGCATCTGCACTACCAGCCGCAGATCCGTGCCCATGACGGCAAGGTTTTTGGCGTCGAGGCGCTGGCGCGTTGGCGCCATCCTGTGCTCGGCGATATCCCTCCGCTCAAGTTCATTCCCATTGCTGAAGAGTCCGGCCTGATCGAGGCCCTGGGTGGCTGGGTGATGGAAGAGGCCTGTCGGCAGCTGAGCGCGTGGCGGGCGCAAGGAGTAGAGGGCATACGCATGGCAGTCAATCTCTCCGCGCAACAATTGCGTGAGCCGGGATTGGTGCAAAACGTGGATACGCTGCTCAAGCGCCATGGCCTGAAGGGCAGCGATCTTGAACTGGAAATCACCGAGTCGGTCGCCATGGGGAACCCCGAACGCGCCATAGTCCAGCTGCAAGCCTTGCGTAACATCGGCATCCAACTTGCCATCGACGACTTTGGCACGGGCTATTCTTCTCTTGCTTACCTCAAGCGCTTGCCTATTCAGGTGTTGAAGCTGGACCGCACCTTCGTTCGCGATATCGAAACCGACCCGAGCGATGCCGAGATCAGCGCCGCCACCTTGGCGCTGGCACACAATCTTGGCCTGAAAGTAACTGCAGAAGGCGTTGAAACCGAAGCCCAGCGCGACTACCTGATCCAGCACCAGTGCGACTTCATGCAAGGCTTCCTCTTCAGCAAACCCCTGCCGGCCGAGGAGGCCTTGAAGTTCATCCGGGAATGCTGACCTGACGGCCTTTTTTCAGGCAAAGAACAGGACTGGATACATACCGGCGTTTTACTGTGACGGTTCGCAACGGACGACAACCAGACACTGCACCAGGATCGGCATCAAGGACGACAGAAGGTCTAATCCCGTCGTGCATGTTGCTTTTCAACACTTGGGGCTGCCTGATCGTAAATCTGCTGAACCGGGTTCTTTCAGCCGTCAATTCCAGATACCCTGTCCATTTTCACGGTGGAGCTTCCATTGAACACGGGCAAACACAAGCGCAATTTCTGGCTCGGCAATGCCGTGTTGACAGTCGCCATGTTGATGTTGATTTTCATGGGGCAGCTGTCGGATGCGCTGGGCATCTGGGCGGCCGTGCTGTGGGGCGTGCTGGCAGCGGTGGGTGTGGGGCTGGTGATGTCGGACAAGTCGGGCGAGCCACCGGCACCTGACTGATTGAACTCAGTTCAGGATTTGTTGACGATGACGGTCTGCCCTGCCTGAACCCTGCCGCTGTCTTTCAGGTCGGGATTCCACGATTTTATTTCGGACAGCTTGACGTCAAAGCGTTGGGCGATGGTGTGCAGGGTGTCGCCCCGTTTAACGGTATAGAGTGTGGACTTGCCTGACTTGTCGGTGCGTGGAATCGGGGTGGTCTGCCGAGAATAGGCCACATCGCGGACGCCTGCCGTGTGGGCTTCCGGTAAGTGAATACGCTGGTCGACTTTGAGGGTGGTATCAAGTCCAGGGTTGGCCGCAGTGAGTTGGGCCGCACTTACGCCATAGCGGCGCGCGACGCCATACAGGGTTTCACCGCGCTGCACCACATGCTGAGTCGGCTGAGCCGGATTCGGGCTGACGGATGCGGCCTCTTCCGATAGGTCCTGCTCAAGCCTCGCCACCTCGCCACGGCCTTTGACTGGAACCAGGATGGTCTGCGCGTTCACCAGTTTGCCGTTTTTGAGGCGAAACTGGTTGAGTTCGGTAAGGCGGGCGAGGCTGACATCAAAGCGCTTGGCGATGTCTGCCGGACGCTCGCCTTTCCTTGCGGCATAGGGTTGCCAGGAGTCCCAGTTGCCTGCCTCCAGATTGCGCTGGAACTGATCGGCCTTTTCGACGGGAACAAGCAGGTTGACGGGGGTGTCGGAACGGATGAGATTGCGCGGGAACGCAGCATTCAAGGCCATGAACTCATCGTTGTTCATGTCAGCCAACCGGGCGGCGGAGTGCATGTCCAGATTGGCACGAACCGGAATCTGGTTGAAATACGGCTGATTGGGCAGGCTGTCGATAACCAGACCGTACTGTTCCGGATTGCGAATCAGGTTCTTGATGGCCAGCAGCTTGGGGACGTAATTCCGGGTTTCGGCAGGGAGGGACAGGCTGGCGTAATCGGTCGGCAGGCCTTGCTGCACATTTTTCTGGATCGCGCGCGCTACGCAGCCTTCGCCGCAGTTGTAAGCCGCCAGGGCGAGTTGCCAATCGCCAAAATCGAGGAAAAGCTTGCTGAGGTAGTCCAGCGCGGCATTGGTAGCAGCTGGAAAATCGCGGCGGCCGTCGTACCAGGCATCCTGCTTGAGTCCGTAATGGCGGCCTGTCGAGGGAATGAATTGCCAGATGCCGGAAGCTGCCGAGGTTGAGAGCGCGGTCGATTTGAACGCACTTTCGATCATCGGCAACAAGGCAATTTCCATCGGCATTCCGCGCCGGTCGACTTCCTGAACGATGTGATACAGATAACGGCGTGATCGATTGACCATGCGGAGGATGGAGTCCGGCTGCGCGGCATACCGAGATTCATGAACGGCCACGAGTGGGTTATCCGAGGCGGCATCATCGATCTTGAAGCCACTGCGGACACGCAGCCAGACATCTTCCTGGCCAAGCTCGCTTACCGTTTCGGTGTCGGTTTCATTGTTGCCTGCGCTATCGCCCCATTGCAGCGACTGGCTGCTGGTGTAAACGTCGTCTGCACAAACCGTCAGGCTGATACAGGCGCTTAACACCGCAAGACCGAGCTTGGTCAATGCCTTTTGAGTTACTTTGATACCGGGCAAGATCGGCTCCCGTGTTCGATCACGGTGGCCATTTTAACCGCTCTGCCCGGTGTTTAGCGATCCCATTCATCCTTGGCGGTGCGAATGGCTCCAAACACCTCGGCCGGACCGGGATTCGGGCGATTCAGATACGCGGCGGCAAAAGCCGTCATGTCCGGCTCGTGAAAACGCAGAAAGGGATTGGTGGCCTTTTCCAGCGCCAGAGTCGAGGGCAGGGTGGGCTGCCCCTGGGCACGCAGCTTTCGGTCGGTATGTTCGCGCACCAGCAGGACAGGATTGTCGCCAGCGATGGTTTTTGCGAAGTCAATATTACTCAGGGTGTATTCATGCGCACAGCAGACTCGGGTAGCATCGGGCAGCGTCAGAATGGTGTCGAGACTGGCCGCCATCATCGCTGGTGTGCCCTCGAACAGTTTCCCGCACCCGCAGCCGAATACCGTATCTCCACAGAACAAATTTCCGTGGCCGACGTAGCTGATGTGGTCGAGCGTGTGACCCGGTGTCGCCAGCACGTCGAAGTGCGCGGCAGGTTCGGCGAAGGTGATCGAATCGCCCCCGTGCAGCCTGTGCGTCACGCCGGGAATCCGCGGGTTGTCCGGTGCGTGGATGGCACAGTTGTAGCGTTGACGCAGCACGAGGTTGCCGCCAGTATGGTCGCGGTGATGGTGGGTAATCAGCACGGCCGTCAGCTTGAGTTGATGTGCATCAAGAAACGCGACCAACGGCACCGGATCGCCTGGATCGACGGCGATGGCGTGGTGGCCATCGTGCAACACCCAGATGTAATTGTCGTCGAACGCAGGCAGGGAAATGAGTGTCAACATGGCATGTCGGTGAACAGGAGAAGGACTATGTTATCCAAGCTGGATGCCGGATGGTTTGAATCCCCGCTGGGACAGCATTTGCTGTTTCGCGAACAGCGCTATTTCGACCAGGCTGTATCGGACGTGTTCGGCTTCAATGCGGTGCAAGTGGGTTTGCCGCATATCGATTTTTTGCGAAACAGCCGTATCCCGCTGCGCGTGACCTGTGCCGTGGAGGCCCCCGCCCAGGTGCATGCCGATCCGATGTTTTTGCCGTTTGAAGGGCAGTCGCTGGATTTGGTGCTGCTGCCGCATGTGCTGGAATTCAGCTCGAACCCGCATCAGGTTTTGCGCGAAGCCGAGCGTGTATTGCGCCCGGAGGGCCGGCTGGTGCTGGCGGGCTTCAATCCGCGGAGTTTGTGGGGGCTGGCGCATCAGTTGAAGGGAAATGAGCGCGGCTATCCCTGGAACGGCAATTTTTTGAACATTTCGCGGGTGAAGGACTGGATGGTTTTGCTGGGGATGGAGGTGGCGGGCGGCAGCATGTGCTGTTACCGTCCACCGATCAATCGCGAAAAATGGCTTCGGCGTCTGCGTTTCCTGGAGCCGGCGGGAGACCGTTGGTGGGCGATGGGCGGCGGCGTGTATTTTTTGCAGGCGATTAAACGCGTGCAGGGCATGCATGTCATTCTGCCGCAGTGGAAACCCGCTATGGCGCCGCGTTTGCTGGCGCCGGCAGCAAAAGTCATCAATATCAACCAGCATCGGATTGGCCGTGACCTCTGACACTATTTATATCTACAGTGATGGCGCCTGCAAGGGCAACCCCGGCGTGGGGGGCTGGGGTGCGCTGCTGGTAACCGACGGCCACCGCAAGGAAATCTGCGGTGGCGAGCGGGACACCACCAACAACCGCATGGAAATGACGGCTGTCATCCGTGCGCTGGAATCAATCAAGCGCCCCTCAACGGTTGAAGTCCACACCGACTCGCAATACGTGCAAAAGGGCATCAGCGAATGGTTGCCTGGCTGGAAGCGCCGCAACTGGCGCACCAGTGACGGCAAGCCGGTGAAAAACCAGGATCTGTGGCAGCAACTGGAAAGCCTGAGCCAGCAACATCGTATCGAGTGGATATGGGTGCGCGGCCATAATGGCCATCCTGAAAACGAGCGTGCTGACGAACTGGCCAACCAGGGCGTGTTGCAGGCGCAGTAAGGGCGGGCTGAATTCAATGCGACAAATCATTCTGGACACCGAAACCACGGGCCTTGATCCCAATCAGGGGCATCGCATCATCGAGGTGGCGGCGGTTGAAATGGTCAACCGGCGGCTCACCGGTAACCATCTGCATCGTTATGTGAATCCGGATCGCGATATTGACGCCGGCGCGATGCAGGTGCACGGCATCACCCCCGAATTTTTGCAGGACAAGCCGCGCTTTGCCGACGTGGCGCAGGAATTCGTCGACTTTATCCAGGGCGCCGAACTGATTATTCACAACGCCCCGTTCGACGTGGGCTTCCTCAACATGGAGTTGCGCCAGCTGGCGATGAAGCCGCTGCCCAACTGGTGCGACGGCGTCATCGATACCCTGGCCATGGCCAAGGCCCTACGTCCCGGGCAGCGCAACAATCTGGATGCCCTGTGTAAACACTATGGCGTGGACAACACGGCGCGCACGCTGCATGGCGCCCTGGTTGACTGCGAACTGCTGGCTGCTGTCTATCTAGCGCTGACGCGCGGCCAGGAAAGCCTGTCGATCGGACTGGAAGCGCGCAGCGAAGAGGCGGGTCGGGCGGCGGCGCGGGCGCGCCCCAAACCTGTTCTGCTGCAGGCTTCTGCCGAAGAGCTTGCTCGCCATGCCAGTCTGCTGGAGGCGATTGCAAAGGACAGCAAAGGCGCGTGCCTGTGGAATGCCCTGCCGTCCGGAGTGGATGTGCTTGCCCCACAGGGTGCCCATGGGTGACGGCTTGAGCGTTTGCGTCGCGCGCAAGTGGCTTTCGCTTGGCGGTCTGATGCGGCGCGACTTGATCGGACTGGTGCTGCTGGCGCTCTGTCTGTCCGTGCCGACGCCAGCTGTCTCGGCTCAGGTTGCCGTCGTACTGAGCGATGATTCGACGCCTTACCAAGAGGCGTACCAGGTCATTCGCGCCTATCTCGATGACAGCGGCCATGAGGCGCTCCGAATCAATGCCCGGGCGCTGAGGCCCGCTTCCCTGAAAGAGACTCGCCTTGCTGTTGCGGTGGGTGTTCTGGCGGCCGATGCGCTAGCCGCCTTGCCCAATCCTCCGCCCATTTTGGCGGTGCTGGTGCCGCGCGCGTGGTATGTCAAAAGTGGGCGCGCCCGTCTGACCGATGACGGCAACCGTCTTGCCTCGGCTATTTACATTGATCAACCGATCGAGCGGCAAGCCGCTCTGATTCGTCTGGCCTTTCCCGACGCGCATCGCGTTGGCGTGCTGTTGAGCGCAAACCAGAGCGGGCTGCTGGACGAACTGGAAACCGACCTGCGCACGCAGGGATTGAGTCTGGTAAACGCGATCCTGACGAAAGACGAACAGCTGATCATTCCGCTCGAGAATGTCTTGTCTGACGCCGATTTGCTGTTGGCGCTCCCCGATCCGGTGGTTTTCAACCGCAATACCGCACAGAGCATTTTGTTGACCTCGTATCGCTATCGCCACCCGGTATTCGGTTATTCGCGCTCGTTAACGCGGGCCGGTGCCCTGTTGTCGCTGCACTCCAGCCCGGCAGAAATCGGTCGCCAGACAGCGGAATGGGTCAGGAACGCGCTGCTTGGGCCTGTTGTACGGCTGCCAGCACCCGCTCACCCTGCGTATTTCAGTATCTCGATCAATGAACAGGTCGCACGCTCGCTTGGTTTTACTTTGCCACCCGAAGCCGCGTTGGAAAAACGTCTGGGAGGCATGCGCTGATGGCATCGATTGGAGTGCGCGGGCGCGTCATTGGCCTGGCTTTGGTGCCGATGGCGATTATCGGGATATTGCTGCTGTTCCAGCTCATTACCGGAAAGATCGACGATCTCGACCAGTCGCTGCGCTCCCGCTCGGCGGCGATTGTGCGCCAGTTGGCGCCGGCGGCCGAATATGGCGTAGCTTCGGGCAATACCGAAGTGCTGCAAACACTTCTGGATAAAGCAGCCATCGAGCCGGATATTCGCGGTGTAGCGGTGTTTGCTGAAAGTGGCCAGTGGCTGGCGCAAGCTGGGCAGGGCGCCTGGATCAACAAGCCGATGGAAAGCAAATTGCCGGCCAATCGCATGCATTTGATCGAATACAAGGACCGGCTGGTGTATTTCGCGCCGATTACGCGCACCGAGCTGGTGGTGGACGATTTTCAGACGTTCGACACCCTGGATACCCCCGAGTTTGAGTCGCAGACAAAACTGCTGGGCTGGGTGGGGCTGGATGTGTCGCGCAACGCCACCCTCAAGAGCCAGCGTGAAGCCATCGTGCGCAGCCTGCTGATTTTGCTGGCGGGTCTGGGCGTCAGTTTATTCCTTGCCTGGCGCATCGGTCGACAGATTACGCGGCCGATTCTAGCCTTGACCCATACCGTCAGCAGAATTGGCGAGGGGCATCTGAACGAGCGTGTCACGCCAAGCGGCGAAGCGGAACTGGGCACGCTGCAGCGCGGAATCAACCACATGGCCGCGCATCTTCAGGCCATGCAGGGACAAATGCAGGAAAAAATCGATCAGGCCACCGCGCGCCTGGTTTTTCAGGCGAGTCACGATGTCCTGACCGGGCTCATCAACCGGCGGGAATTTGAGCAGCGCCTGGAGCACACCTTGTTGTCTGCTTTGCAGCACGACCGGGAACACGCGCTGTGTTACATGGACCTCGATCAGTTCAAGGTGATTAACGACACCTGTGGTCACGCTGCAGGCGATGAACTGCTGCGGCAGTTGACCCAGCTGCTCAGGGGGAAATTGCGCGAACGCGATACGCTGGCGCGCCTTGGGGGTGACGAGTTCGCTTTACTCCTGGAAAACTGCAACATTCAGGATGCACTTGAAGTGGCTGAGACTTTCCTGGCTGAAGTGCAGCGTTTCCGTTTCAAATGGGAGGACCGTATTTTTGCGGTCGGAATGAGCGTGGGCATGGTGGCGATCAACCGTGACAGCGGTGCGGTATCGAACCTGATGTCGGCGGCCGATGCGGCCTGCTATGTCGCTAAAGACCGTGGCCGCAACCAGATTCACCTTTATGAAAGCAGCGATTCCGATCTGTTGCGTCATCGGGGTGAAATTCAGTGGGTCACGCGCATACAGCATGCACTGGAAGAAAATAAGCTGCGCCTGTTGTGGCAGGAAATCCGCCGTGCCGATGGTGCACCCGGAGCGGTTCGCCATGTTGAATTGCTGTTGCGCATGGTGGATGCGGACGGTTCTGAAATTCCCCCAATGGCATTCATTCCGGCTGCTGAGCGTTATTCATTGATGCCGAAGATTGATAGTTGGGTGATCAAGGAAGCGATGCGGGTCTGTCAAAACCATCTGACATCCGGCCAGACGCAGGCTTGCCTCTTTGCAGTCAATTTGTCGGGTACCTCGCTGAAAGCACCGGAATTCCGCAGCATGTTGCTTGCGTATCTGCAGGAAACCCCGACGCTTGGGCCGCATTTGTGTTTTGAAATCACGGAAACGGCAGCAATTGGCAACCTGGTGGTTGTCAATGAGTTCATCGAAGCGATGCGTGAGTTTGGCTGCAGCTTTTCGCTCGACGACTTTGGCAGTGGCCTGTCGTCCTTTGTGTATCTGAAAAACCTGAAAGTGGACTATCTCAAGATCGACGGCTCATTTGTGCGCGATATCGTCAAGAACCCCATCGATCGTGCCATGGTCGAGGCGATCAATACCATCGGCCATCAGATGGGACTGAGGACGGTGGCCGAGTTTGTCGAATCAGAAGCGATTCTGGCGCTATTGCAGCAGATCGGGGTCGATTACGTACAGGGCAATGTAGTACATTGCCCTGCGCCTTTAGATAAGCTGTGTGGTGCGTCCTGAGCAATATGGGCGCGGTCAGTGTGTTACCCCAAAACCGGCATCGATAACGGTCTGCATCAAAGTGGCAGGGGCGATGCGGTCGGGGTCATACACCACACTGGCCTGACCCGGATCGAGCGTGACGCTTACGCTTTGCACGCCAGGCAAGGCGGTCAGCACGTTTTGCACGCTGTTGACGCAGCCACCGCAGGTCATGCCGGTTACAGTGAATTGGATAGTGGTCATGCTGTGCCTCGAAAAAATAGCTGAGGCGCGGATTTTACTTTTTGCGCGGCCGTTTGCGCAGGGCTTCTTTGGTATGGTCGATCAGGCGATCAGCCACAACTTCCGCATCCACGGTAAACGTGCCGTCGGCAAGTGCTGCTTTAACCGATTCAATCTTGCTGGTATCGGCCACGTCGACTGACGCCAATTGGGATTCCAGTGAGCGGAGGCGGGTGCTCGACTCAGTCAGCGTGAGCGAATCGCTGCCGCTGGCTTTGGACGTCGATGCCTTGCCCGCGCCTTTACCTTGGGTGGCAGATACTTTAGCAGCAGTGGTAGGGGGGGTACGCTTATCGATTTTCACGGTAAATCCTGATCGCGGGGGAGTCGAGCATTGGACGAACCTAGTCCGTCAATTGTCTATCGGCAGTCTGCCCGATTACTTTAGGCGATTATCCAGACTGTTTGCTTAAACCTGTCCCAACAAAGGAATGACCCCATCCAGGCCAACTTGGTTCAGCGCCTGGCTGGCTTGCGCACGGACCACGGGCTTGGCCCGGTAGGCAACGCTCACGCCCGCTTCAGCCATCATTTTCAGGTCATTTGCCCCGTCACCCATGGCTATTACCTGTTCACGCCGGAGTCCCAGTTCGGTGCGCACCTGGTTAAGCCAGTCCGCCTTGGCTTGTGCGTCGACAATATGGCCCAGTACCCGCCCACTCAGTTTGCCGTCGATGATTTCCAGGGTGTTGGCGGCGGTGAAGTCGAGCCCGAGCCGCGCTTTCAGGCGCTCGGTAAAAAAAGTGAAGCCGCCCGACACCAGCAGGGTCTTGATTCCGGCTGCGCGCGCCGCAGCCAGCAAGGTTTCGGCGCCAGGAGAAAGTTGCAGTCGCTCGTCGTACACCCGCTGCAGGGCAGATTCATCCAGCCCTTCCAGCAGCGATACACGGCGCCGCAGGCTTTCGGCGAAATCGATTTCGCCGCGCATGGCTGCTTCGGTAATGGCTGACACCTGCGGTTTGAGCCCCTGCATATCGGCGATTTCGTCTATGCATTCGATGGTGATGAGGGTGGAGTCCATGTCCATTACCAGCAGGCCAAAATCGCCGATTCGGCGCTCGGCGGGCACCCAGCCACAGTCCAATGCATTTGTCTCGCAGTAGGCGGCGACCTCGGCGCGCGATTGCTCATTGGCCGCCAACAGCCGGAAAGCGCTGAGTGAAATGGCCTCAATACCCCTTGCTGCGGTGAGCTTGGCAAGATGCTTGAGGCTGGGTGTTGGGATATCTTTTCCCTGAACTATCAGATTCATTTCAATGGCTTATTTAAGCAAGTTAAACAGGGTGATGACGTGCGCAACCCGGGCATCCGAGGCGACGCCGGCATCGCCAGACGCCGGAAGCTGCCAGCGCAGACGGTTTTCGCCCGCCAGCTTGATATCGCGCCGGGTCTGGATCAGCTGAATGATGCGGCCCGGATCGATCGGTGGCTGCGGTACGAATTGCAGCAGGATGCTGTCCGCGCTGGCGTCGACCTTCATGATGCCAAGCGGTTTGGCGGCCAGTCGCAGGCGATGGGTGCTGAGCAGTGCCCGTGCCGGGTCGGGCAGGGCGCCAAAGCGGTCGATCAGTTCTTCCTGCAGCTGGGTCAGGTCGTCCGGGTCCTGCACGCTCGCCAGGCGCTTGTACAACACCAGGCGTTCGTGCACGTCGGGACAGTAATCGGTGGGCAGCAGGGCGGGCAGGTGCAGATTGATTTCAGACACCACACCCAACGGCTGGCTCATGTCGGGTTCCTTGCCCGCTTTCAGGCTGGCGACTGCGCCCGCCAGCATGTCGTTGTACAGCGAAAAGCCGACTTCGAGAATTTCGCCGCTTTGCTTGTCGCCCAGCACTTCGCCGCAGCCACGGATTTCAAGATCGTGCATGGCCAGATGAAAGCCGGAACCCAGTTCTTCCATCAATTGAATGGCTTCCAGGCGTTTCTTCGCCTGCGGTGTGATGGTTCGGTCTTCTTCCACCAGCAGGTAGGCAAACGCCTGATGGTGTGAACGGCCGACCCGGCCGCGCAACTGATGCAGCTGCGCCAGACCGAATTTATCCGCGCGGTTAATCAGGATGGTGTTGGCGGTGGGGATGTCGATGCCGGTTTCAATAATGGTGGTGCACAACAGCACGTCGAAGCGCTGCTGGTAAAAGTCGCGCATCACCTGCTCGAGTTCGCGCTCGCTCTGCTGGCCGTGGCCGACCCGGATGCGGGCTTCGGGTAGCAACTTTTCCAGCACCTCGAACATGTTCTGGATGGTGCTGACTTCGTTGTGCAGAAAGTACACCTGGCCGCCGCGCTTCAGTTCGCGTAGCACGGCCTCGCGAATCAGCCCGCTGGAAAACGACTGGACGAAGGTTTTGACCGCCAGCCGTTTTAGCGGCGCGGTCGCAATCACCGAAAAGTCGCGGATGCCTTCGAGCGACATCGCCAGCGTGCGCGGAATCGGCGTGGCGGTCAGCGTCAGGACGTCGACTTCGGCACGCAGCGCCTTCAGCTGTTCCTTCTGGCGCACGCCAAAACGGTGTTCCTCGTCAAGGATCACCAGACCCAGGCGCGAAAACTTCACGTCCTTTTGAATCAGGCGGTGGGTGCCGATGACGATATCGAGCTTGCCGTCCGCAAGCGCCTGCAGCGCTTCGGCCTGCTCCTTGGCGCTGCGGAAGCGCGACAGTTCAGCGAGCTTGACCGGCCAGGCCGAGAAGCGGTCGGAGAAATTCTGGAAATGCTGTTCGGCCAGCAGCGTGGTGGGTACCAGCACGGCTACCTGATAGCCGCCCATGACCGCCATGAAGGCGGCGCGCAACGCGACTTCGGTCTTGCCGAAGCCGACGTCGCCACACACCAGCCGGTCCATCGGCTTGCCCGACTGCATGTCGTCCATGACGGCGGCAATGGCTGCAGCCTGGTCGGGGGTTTCCTCATAGCCGAAGCCTTCGGCGAAAGCTTCGTAATCGTGTAGCGAAAACTCGAACGCGTGGCCTTCACGCGCTGCGCGCAAGGCGTACAGATTGAGCAATTCGGCGGCGGTATCGCGCGCGGCCTGCATGGCGCGGCGGCGCGCTTTTTCCCACTGGTCGGTGCCGAGCTTGTGCAGGGGCGCCGCGCCTTCACCTGCACCGCTGTAGCGTGAAATCAGGTGCAGGCTGGCAACCGGCACATACAGCTTGTCGCCCTTGGCGTATTCGAGATGCAAAAACTCGGTGTCGCCGTCGCCCAGGTCCATGTTGATGAGGCCGAGATACTGGCCGACGCCGTATTGTGCATGTACCACCGGATCGCCCGGCTTCAGTTCAGACAGATCGCGCAGCAGGTTGTCGATCTGCGTCGCCCGCGCCTCGCGGGTGCGCCGGGTTTTCGGCGGAATCGCGTACAGCTCGGTTTCGGTAATGACCGCAAGCGGATTGGCGTTGCCGACAAAGCCTTCGGCGAGCGGGCCATAGGTGAGCAAAATGGAATCCGTGCGCTGCTGGCAGTCCGCCCAGCTGTCGCACAGCGTGGCCTGAATGCCATGCTCGGCCAGGTATTCATGCAGCGTTTCGCGCCGTCCGGCCGAGGGCGCGACGATCAGGGTGGTGCCCTTGAACTGGTCAATGAAGCCGGCCAGACGCGCGACGGGCAAGGCCTCGCGACGATCCACCGATACCGGCGGTACCGGGTGGGCCAGACCGGCTTCTGTCTGTTCGCTGCTGGTCTGACTTACGTCGTACCGGGTGTAATCCTTGGCGCGGGTGAAGAACGCATCGGTCGGCAAAAACAGTTCGCCAGGCGGCAGCAGCGGGCGGTCTTTGTCGCCTGATAGAAGGCGGTAACGACTCTGTGCATCGGCCCAGAATGCCTGGCCTGCGGGATCGAGTGCACCGTGGCTGACTAGGGTTGTCTGCGCGGGCAGGTAGTCAAACAGGGTCGCTGTTTCCTCGAAAAACAGCGGCAGGTAATACTCGATGCCGCCCGGCGCGAGTTTATTGCTGACGTCTTTGTACAGCTTGGATTTGGATGGATCACCTTCGAAACGCTCGCGGAAATTTTGCCGGAAGCGGGTGATCCCGGTTTCGTCGAGCGGAAATTCGCGCGCGGGCAGCAGACGCACTTCGCCCACCGGATAAATGCTGCGCTGGGTATCGACATCAAACGCGCGCAGGGTTTCGATTTCGTTATCGAACAGATCGATCCGGTACGGCAAGGGGCTGCCCATCGGGAACAGGTCGATCAGCCCGCCACGGATCGAAAACTCGCCTGGTGCGAAAACTTGATTCACATGGTTGTAGCCGCCCAGCATCATCTGGTTGCGGAAGGCGGCTTCGTCGAGGGTGTCCTTCTGCTTGAGGAAAAAGGTGTGGGCGGCCAGAAACGCGGGCGGCGCGAGCCGGTACAGCGCAGTGGAGAACGCCACCACGGCGATGTCGAACTCGCCGTGCGAAATCTGGTACAGCGTCGCCAGCCGCTCCGATATCAGGTCGGGGTGGGGCGAAAACGTGTCGTAGGGCAGGGTTTCCCAGTCGGGGAATGCGCAGATCCGCAATTCCGGATCAAACCAGCGCAACTCCTCGGTCAGGCGATTGGCGTCCCAGGCGCTGGCGCACACCACCACCAGCGGCGCGGCCTGGCGCGCCATTTCGGCCAGATACAGCGCGTCGGCGGCGCCAGCGAGTCCGGACTGGCTGCGTGAATTGGGGGTAGGGGTGAAGAACGCCATGCAAATACCGGAATTATAGGGGGAATCGGCGGCGCTCGAGGCCGAAGAAGGGGCGGGTATAATGCGCGCCTTTCCTTGTTTTTGTGACACCGCCATGAGTCTTAACAAAGTCAGTTCCGGCCGCAACCTGCCCGACGATTTCAACGTCATCATCGAAATCCCCGCCCATGGCGAGCCGATCAAATATGAAGTGGACAAGGAGTCCGGCGCGATGTTCGTCGACCGTTTCATGTCCACTGCCATGCATTATCCCTGCAACTACGGATACATCCCGCACACGCTTTCTGAAGACGGTGATCCCGTCGATGTGCTGGTCATCACGCCGATCCCGCTGATTACCGGTGTGGTCGTGCGTTGCCGCCCGATTGGCATGCTGAAAATGACGGATGAAGCCGGCGTCGATGCAAAACTCCTGGCGGTTCCGGTCGACAAACTGTGCAGCCTTTATTCAAAGGTGAACAAACCCGACGATGTGCAGCCCTGGTTGCTGGAACAGATTTCCCATTTCTTTGAGCACTACAAAGACCTGGAAAAAGGCAAATGGGTCAAGGTTGAAGGCTGGGTAGGGATGGATGATGCCCGCGCCGAAATCCTGGCGGGCGTCGAACGCTATCGCAACGCCAGCGACAAACCTGCGTTCTAAGCATGAAAGTCTGCATCCTCTCCGACTCCCACGACAACCGCCGTTTATTGGGTGCGGCGGTTGAACACGCCAAGGCAAATGGGGCGGAGGCGGTGCTGCACTGCGGCGACGTGGTCGCGCCCACGACCTTGCGGGTGCTGCAGAAATACGAGCTGCCGGTCCATGTCATTCATGGCAACAACACCGGCGACCTTTACAACATGAGCCGGCTGGCGGCCGAACCCAATAGCGTGATTCGCTACCATGGCCAGGATGCCGCTTTCACCCTGGCTGACCGCCATTTGTTCCTCGTTCATTACCCGCATTACGCTCAGGCACTGGCCTGTACCGGTGACTACGATCTGGTGTGTTGCGGCCACGATCACCAGTCCAGCATTTCGCAAATCGCCACCGTTAAAGGTGGACAAACCTGGCTGATCAATCCCGGCACCGTCGGGGGCGTTGGCGCACCGCCGACCTACATCATGGCAGACCTCGCGACCATGCAATTCGAGATCATCACGATCGAGGCCGCACCGGCGTCGATTCTGCCACCGGTTACCCCGCACGTCTGATTCGGGCGCTGCCAGTCATGCAATAAGGCTCGCTCAGGAGGCCTCGCCTTATCGGGCTTGCGACGTGCCCGAACCCAGCAGGTGCCCGTTCACCGTGGTCCCGTACAGGTCGTCGGGCGAATCGTGATGTTGGGCGCGCGTGGCCGCGACCGAACCATTGAACCGCGGGTCTTGTGGCCGCTCATGGCTGTTCATGAACCTGGCGACATCCCACGCCTGCTGGTCGCTGAGCGTGCCGCCCAAACCCAGCGGCATATTGGCCTTGATGAAGCCAGATGCATTTTTCAGGTTACCCATGCCTGCGCCCCAGTTGAACGATTTTTCACCCCATAGTGCAGGAAAGTTCGGTTGTCCGTTTGCGTCGGTTTGACCTGCGCCGTCGGCGCCATGACATAGCGCACAGTGTTGCGTGAACACCTGTTGACCGCGTGCATAGTCGGGGGGTAGAGGCGGTTTGGGAATTTTCGGATAACCCCGGCCAGCGATTTTTGGATCAACCGGCGCGCCGCTCGCCAGCCAGTAGGCATAGCTTTCCAGGGCGATCAGGACCGGGTCACCGAGCGGTGGCGCAGTACCATTCATGCTGTACTTGAAGCAGCCCTGCACCCGTGAGGCAAAGGTGTTCACTTGTCTGTCCTTGCTGCGATACGCCGGATAACTGACAAATGCCGCCCACAGCGGAGCGGAGTGGGCAAGGCGGCCTGCGTCGAGGTGGCAGCTGCTGCAATTCATGTTGGTACTGCCGTTGTACTGGCTCGCATAACGTTCGGTGTGGGTGAAAATATCGCGGCCCAGTTTCACCACCTGACCGAATTCATCCTTCGGCATCGCCGTTTCGGGCGGCGGCTGGAAGGCGGTTACAGCTGCCACGGGCTTGACGATTGTAGGTTTGGCGGTGGGTCCCGGGGCGAGTGTTGCGTCGGGCGACACACGCGTTGCATCGGGTTCGGCCCGCATGGTCACGACGAAGATGATTGCTGCAATCGCCAGAATGGCGGCAGCCAGTGCAAGCATTGTGCGGGCCTTCATGGCGTATCTCCCCGCGTCGTGCGATCAGGGGAAAGCGCTGCGAAATACGCCGCCACCTGCTTGATGTCGTCGGTGGAAAGCTTGTCCGCAATCACTTTCATCAAGCCCAGCGGACCCGGCGCTCGCGTGCCCTGTTGCCAGGCGCGTAACTGGTTTTCGATATAAAGCGCAGGCTGCCCGGCCAGTGCGGGAAATGCGCTACCGACGCCCGCGCCCCGGCCGCCGTGACATTGCACGCAAGCGGGCAGAGCGTTTTCCCAACGGCCCTTGAGGGCGAGCTGCGCGCCCGCTGAGCCGGATATCGGGTCGACCTTGTCTGCTTGCGGCCTTGCGGCCTTGACGGTGCCGGGGTCGCGCCCCAGTCCGCTGTAATAATCCGCAAGCTGCTTGCGCTCGGCCGCGCTAAGGGCCTGCGCAATCGGCGTCATGATGGCGTTCGTGCGTTTTTCCGCAGCGAAAGCTTCCAGCTGGGCATGCACATACCCGGCATCGAGCCCGGCCAAACGCGGGAATCCACTCGCCGCAGCGCCTTCTCCCTGCGTACCATGACAGGCAATGCACGCCGGTGCCCCGCGCGTATTGCCATGCAGCGCTATCTCAGCGCCGTCGGCGTGCGCAGACGGCATGGCGGCCGCAAGCGTCAGACCCAGGGTGCACAGCATGACTACGGTAGATGGGGTACGCATCGGGGCTTATTGTCCTGCGGCGTGTTGCGCCGTGGCGAATTCAGTCAAGGAGATGCGCTTGTCTGCGTCAGCCTCAAATTTCGTGAGCATCCTGTGATGCTTGGTGCCGGGCTGCGCCCAAGCGGTAGCACAGACTGCAATGACCCAGGCAGAATATTGCACACGTGTCATGGGGTTACCTTCTTTGTAAATTATGAGCAAGAATCGCTCTCAACGCTTCGTCGGTCGCTGCTTCCACACACTTGGTCGTACCAGTCAATCGCCTCCGGTTCTTCCATCAACGAGATGATGGCCCGATGACGGTCGAGGGTCTCGGGATCGAGTTTGTCGGTCCTTTCGTGCAGCCCTGCGCGGGTGTTTGCCATCGGATCGGTTCCATCTGGGTTTGAATGCACAACCTAAAGCACACAGTGCATCCGGTCTGTGCGGTGAGTCACACAGATGTTTATTTTCCCGCCTCCCGAATTCCAGAAGGACGCCTGCTGCTCGAGGATCAGTGCCGAGTGAGCATCGTTCAACCGCTGGATGCATGTCGGGATTTCCCAGACGCCCATGTTGATGACTACCAGTGCCCTTTCGGCGACTCTGTAATACATAGTAGACACGAAAAAAAAACGGGGCACAACGCCCCGTTTTTTTTTGCGACTTAGCCGTTTATTTGGCAGGTTTGACCGTGGTCAAGCCCAGCACTTCCCAATCCTGCATGCCACCCCGGTACCACTTGATCTTGCTTGCCGGGTAGCCGATTTTCAGCAGTCCCTTGATGTTGGTCGGGGACTGACCGCACCATGGGCCGTTACAGAAAAAGACGACGGTCTTGGCATTGTCGAACATGTAAAAGCCATCCTGATTGCGGACACCCAAACTCTTTTCCAGAATGTCCTGAACTGTGATGGGATCGGATTTTCCGATATTGAGCTTGTCCCACGGAATGTTGACTGAACCAGGAATCGTGCCTTTCTCGACCCAGTCCGGCGTGCGCGAATCGACCACGATGATGGACTTGTCGCCATCACTCATTTTTTTCAGGTAGTGGATGGTTTCCAGCTCACCGATGGTTTCGATTCCTGATCCCATGTCACCCGGCTGAACACAGAAAGGCGGACATTTGCGCGAGGTTTTTGCAAAGTCGGGGTTGACCGTGTTGTTTGGATTCTGGTTGCGCATGATGGTGACTTTTTGTCCGCCATGCATGACATCGACAGAGGGTAAGTCGGCCGTAATATTGACATCCAGTGCGCTCGCTGTCGTCGGAATGGAAAAGGATGTTAATAGGGCGGATGCAATCAATAAGCTGCGTAGTTTCATGTGTGTCTCCTCAATTATTCTGAACAGGAAGTTTTGGCGATTACTCGCAATTTGGTTCTTCTGCAGGTTTTGCCGCATCGTTTTCCACTGGTTTTTTGTTGGCTGTTTCCTCCTTCTCGGATCTGGTTGAGTTTTCGGGGTGAGGCGGTGCCACAGATTGTGCTTGCGAGTCATTGGCAGTTTCTTCAGCAGCGGCTAAACCATAGCTCAGCGTGAACACCGCCGCCATCACCAAAGTTAAGCTGCTTGATCTTGTCATGTGTGTCTCCTTTTGTTTTTTTGCTTGGGGTGAAACGCGTCGAGGAACGCCCTCCAGATATTTAAGCAGCGGATGTGCCAACTCATACTTTGATGATTGAAAAAGCTATTTATTCATAACACAGGGTTTGGCATGACGCATTTGTCATGTTCCAGACATGTCGTCATGACTTGTTGGGCTGCTGTCAGTCTCTGTCATGAACCCTCATCAAGCGCCTAAAAAATATTTCCCCTTATTCCCGTATAGAAAACTTCGATTGAGATTGGGCGTTTGTCCTTGCTAGCTGGCACGGCCTTCGGAGTACCATTTGCCGCATTAAATCGGGCTTTAAATCCGGCTGTCTGGGGCAATGCAAAGCCTTCGGTTCCAGATAATCCAAAAAGGGCTTTGCATCAAACGGATGGAGGAAACTAATGACGGACATCGTTGCAACCAACGAGACCATACTCGTGGTGGGCGGCGGCATTTCCGGCATGACCGCTGCACTCGAAGCGGCCGAAACCGGCAAGAATGTCGTCCTGGTTGAGAAAAATCCCGCGCTTGGCGGGCGGACTTCCCAGCTATACCGCTACTTTCCCAAGCTGTGTCATCCCACCTGCGGTCTGGAAATCAACCAGCGCCGTCTGAAAAACAACCCTCGCATCCGCGTGCTGACCCTGGCTGAAGTCACCGGCCTCGAAGGCAGCACCGGTAATTACACTGCCAGCATCAAAATCAAACCGCGCTACGTGAATGAGAACTGCACCGGTTGTGGGGATTGCGAACGCGCAGTTGAAACCAAAGTCCCTGATCCCTTCAACTACAACCTGGGCGTGCACAAAGCCGCTTACCTGCCGAACGCGATGGCCTATCCGCAACGCTTCGTGCTGGATCCGGCGATCATCGGCACGGCCGATGCCGACCGCGCCAAGGCGGCATGCAAATACGGTGCGATCGACCTCGACATGAAAGAGGAAACGATTCAGGTCAAAGCCGGCGCCGTGATCTGGGCAACCGGCTGGCAGCCTTACGATGCGGCGAAGATCCAGCCTTACGGCTATGGTCGCTTCAAAAACGTGATTACCAGTGTCGAGTTCGAGCGCCTGGCCGATATCCATGGCCCCACCGCCGGCAAGATTTTGCGTCCGTCCGACGGCAAGGAAGCCAAGAACATTGCTTTCATCCAGTGCGCCGGCTCGCGCGACGAAAACCATCTGCGCCACTGTTCGCGCATCTGCTGCATGGCTTCGCTCAAGCAGACACACTATGTGCGCGAGAAGTACCCGGAAGACGGCAAGTCGACCATCTATTACATCGACATCCGGGCCATCGACCGCTTCGAGGACTTCTATCAAAAAGTCCAGGCCGATGCTTCGGTGAGTTTTATCAAGTCCAAGGTGGCCAAGGTAACTGAAGACGAACATGGCAACCCGGTGTGTCATGGTGTCGACACGGAAGGCTATAAACGCTACACCACGCCACATGATCTGGTGGTACTGGCCGTCGGCATGGAACCTTCGGTCAAGGGCATCAATATTCCCGGCCACATCGTGGCGGATTCGAGCGGCTTCATCGAGGCTGATCCGTCCAATGGTGCGGTGTTTGGCGCAGGCTGTGCGACGAACGCGCTGGACGTGAACCGTGCTGTGCAATCGGCCACGGCGGCCGCACTCAGAGCCATTCAAGTAGTCAATAAAGTTGCAAAGGCGGAGGCGTAAACATGGCTGACATTAAAGTTGCAGCGTATATCTGCAAGGGCTGTGGACTCGGCGAGCGTCTGGATGCCGATGCGCTGGTGAAAATCGCGCAAAAAGACGGCAAGGTGCCACTGGCAAAATCGCACGATTTTCTGTGCAACGCCGATGGCGTGGCGATGATCAGGAACGACATCGCCAATGAAGGCGTTACCCACATCATGATTGGCGCCTGTTCACGCCGAGCCAAAACCGAAGCCTTCTTTTTCCCCGAGAACGCAGTGGCGCGCGCCAATCTGCGTGAAGGCGTGATCTGGATTCGCCCTGATACTGACGAGGCCCGCGAAACCACGCAGGAAATGGCGGAAGACTACATTCGCATGGGCTGTGCCGAAGTCAAGGCGATGACTGCGCCCACAGGCAATGCCGTTACCGGCAGCAGCAAGACCCTGCTGGTCGTCGGCGGCGGCGTGACCGGCATGACCACCGCGATCGAAGCGTCGAAAACCGGCTATCCGGTGGTGCTGGTGGAAAAGACCGGCGCACTTGGCGGCTGGGCAGCCAAGCTCTACAAGCGCGTGCCGGTGCATGAACCTTACAAGTCTCCTGCTGACACCGGGGTGGGCGAACTGGTGTCGCAGGTGCTCGGCGACAGCAACATCAAGGTGTACCTGAACGCGACTGTTGCCAGGACCGACGGTGCACCGGGGCGCTTCATCGTGGACATCGCCACCGAATCGGGCGCAACCCACACCGAAGATATCGGCGCCATCGTGCAGGCGAGCGGCTTTTCCTTGTACGACATGAACAAGTTGCCGGAACTCGGCGGTGGCAAGTCGGCCAACGTAGTCGATCAGGCCGGCCTCGAAGCGCTGGCGGTTGCGGCTGCAGCAGGCGATGGCGTGATCCGCCGCCCGTCTGATAACCAGCCGGTGAAGTCGGTGGTGTTCGTACAGTGCGCCGGGCAGCGCGATCCCAGTGGCACGCATCTGGCTTATTGCTCTGGCTACTGTTGCAACACCAGCATCAAGCAGGCGATGTACTTCAAGGATGCCAACCCCGGCGTTGACACCACCATCATCTACACGGACCTGCGCACCCCCGGCAACGGCGAGGATTTCTACCGCAGCGCGCAGGAAAAAGGCGTCATCTTCACCAAGGGCAAGGTCGCCGAAGTCGTACCCGGCGGCAACACCAGCACGGTGAAATTCCACGACCTGATTCTGGACGACAAAGATGCTGCCATGCTGGATGTCGATCTGGTGGTTCTGGCTACCGGCCAGGTGCCGAATTCAGGCATCAACATCGACGCTCCGGTCGCAGCGGCGGAAGAGGGCGCGGTCGAGATCAAGCCGATTTCCATCCTCAACCTGACCTACCGTCAGGGCAAGGACGTGCCGCAGCTGAAGCAGGGGTTCACCGACTCGCACTTCATCTGCTTCCCCTACGAAACCCGCCGCACCGGCATTTACACCGCCGGCCCGGTGCGCCGTCCGATGGACATCGCGCAGGCGCGCGAGGATGCCACCGGCGCGGCGCTGAAGTCGATTCAGGCGCTTGAAAATGCCGAATTGGGCCGTGCTGCGCACCCGCGATCGGGCGATCTGTCCTTCCCCAAAGTGCGGCTCGAAGGCTGCACCCAGTGCAAGCGCTGCACGGTGGAATGCCCGTTCGGTGCCATCGACGAAGACGAAAAGCGTTTCCCGGTATTCAACGAATCGCGCTGCCGCCGTTGCGGCACCTGTATGGGCGCCTGCCCGGTGCGGGTGATCTCGTTCGAGAACTACTCGGTCAACACCGTCGGCGCGCAGATCAAGGCCGTCGACATGCCCGACGAGTTTTCCGAGAAGCCGCGCATCCTGATCCTGGCCTGTGAAAACGACGCCTATCCGGCGCTCGACATGGCGGGCATGAGCCGCAACGAGTACTCGGCCTTCGTGCGCATCATTCCGATCCGCTGCCTCGGCTCGGTCAACACCATCTGGATCACCGACGCGTTGAATGCGGGTTACGACGGCGTGATGCTGATGGGCTGCAAGTCCGGCGACGAATACCAGTGCCACTTCGTCAAGGGATCGGAACTCGGCCGCGTACGCATGTCGAAGATAGACGACACGCTGAAAACGCTCAATCTCGAATCCGAGCGCGTGCGCGATCTCGAAGTTGCGATTACCGACATCGAGCGGGTGCCCGAGATGATCAATAAATATGCCGCCGAGCTGGTTGCCGTAGGCCCCAGCCCGTTCAAAGGCTTCTAGGAGATCCCACCATGAGCGCAAATACCGCACTGGCGGAGAAATACCGCAACAACTTTCTGAAGGAAATCGAAGAACAGGTCGAGATGGGCGACTGGGTCAAGATGTGCATGCAATGCGGCGTCTGCTCCGGTTCCTGCCCGACCAACTTCCAGAGCGCGTGGGAACATCCACCGCAGGAATTGTTCATGATGATCCGCGCCGGCAAGCGCGAGGAAGTGCTGACTTCAAGCTCGATGTGGAACTGCACCTCCTGCTACAACTGCATCGTGCGCTGCCCGCGCAAGTTGCCAATCACCCACATCATGCACGGCATCGCCGAATACGCGCACCGCATCGGCCTGGCGCCGAAAATGCAGGCCACGCGCTTCTTCAGCGGCTTGTTCTGGAAGAATTGCACCGCGACCGGCCGCGTCAACGAACTCAAATTGTCGATGGGGCTGTACTTCAAGGATGGCTTTGCCTCAGGCATCAAGGAAGGCATGAAGATGAAGGACGTCGCCATCGGTCTGGTGCTGGCCAAGCGGCTCAATCCGTTCGAACTGTTCGGCGGCCACAAGTGCAAGGATCAAAAAGGCATCCAGGCGATGCTGAAAAAAGCCTACGAAATCGAACGCGCGCGCAAAGCCGCCAAGATGGCAGGCTGAGGAGATAACAATGGCCAAACATGAATATGCGTTTTACCCTGGTTGTTCGTCGCAAAAAGGCGCTTCCGCTTCCAACTATCTGACTTCGGTCGAGTCGATGTGCAAGACGCTCGATGTCAAGCTCACCGAAATCCCCGATTGGAACTGCTGCGGCGCGTCAATCGGTTACGCCGAGGCGGGCGAACTGCCGCGCCACGTGATGAATGCGCGGAATTTCGCGCTATCCGAAAAGCACATGCCGGGGCAGGAAATCGTCGCCACGTGTGCCGCCTGCTGGCTGGGCGCGCGCGAAACACGTGAGCGCCTGACGCACTCAGACACGCTGATGGCCGACACCCGTGAGGCCTTGAAAGAGGCTGGGCTCACCATCAATGAAATGCCCAACATCCGTCACATGGTGGAGGTGCTGATCGAAGATCTCGGCTTTGACGAGATGAAAAAGCATGTCGTGCGTCCGCTCGAAGGCGTCAAGATTGCGGGCTATGTGGGCTGTCAGACCAACCGCCCATTCGGCGTGGATGGCGAGTCGTTCGAGAACCCGCAGTACCTCGACAAAATGGTCGAAATGGTGGGCGCCGAGCCGATTCCCGAGTACGAGCAGAAAGTCACCTGTTGCGGCGGCGCACTGGCCTTTTCCGAACCCGAAAAGGCACAGGCGCAAATCAAGGACATTGTCGAGTCGGCGTATGACCACGGTGCTGAAATGATTGTCACGCCGTGTCCGCTTTGCCAGGCCAACGTTGAAATCTATCAAGGCCAGATCAACAAGCGCTACGGGACCAAGTTCAACATCCCGGTGATGTATTACAGCCAGTTGATGGTGGTGGCCTACGGCGGCAGCGGTAAAGACGCCGCGCTCAACGGCCAGGTCATCAAGGCGCGGCGGCTGGAAGAGATCGCGGCGAAGCCTGTCAAACGCTAGACTTTGAGCCTTGCACCACCAGACAGGGGCGAATGCCCCTGTTTTGTTTTCACTGCCTGAAACCCTCCAACCCATGGAACTGAAATGAAAAAACCATCAGATTTCAACGCGTTGATTGATCTTGTTCATGAGGCGGTTTACGAAGTCGACGAGTTACGTGCCTGTCTCGAACACGACGACGATGAAGCCGCAAGCTATACCCCGTTCCTCGACCCGCTCGATAGCATGTTGCGCGAACTGCATGAATCCATGGTATCGGGCAATTACCCGGGGGCGGGACAGGGAGGCGATCTGCCCTTCATGGAATTGTTCAAAAAGCATGAGCGCAGCATCCCGTTCCGCGAACTGCTGCGCACCATCAATGCGACGCACCGCGAAGGCTATGAGAGACCTGACTAGGGGCCTGGCTGCAGCCTATTGGCCGGCACAGGCGTTTGCTGATTGGCTGACAAAGGAGCTGGCGGGATAAATACAAACTGCCAGTCAGCAATCGTTTTGGCCTCGGCGAACGCCGCATCCTGTGTTGAAAACCCTCCAATCTTGAAGGGGTGACGGGTCGATTGGCTATGGACGCCGGTAATGCCACGACCGTCGGGTGTCTGGATCAGCGCAAAGGCTTTTCCGCTGAACGGGTCGCGATAGGCACGCCGCAAGTGCCGCACGACGGTGACGCCGCGTCGATCCTCCAGAAGTTCATCCAGGCTTTGAGGCAAGCGCGGGGTTTGTTGATCAGGCCGCTCGTAAAAACTGCGGATGGCCTGACGGTACTGGTCGCCCATAAACAGCAGTTCAGCTTCGCGCGCACGTTGTGCATCGGTGCGCCACAGGGTTCCAGCGGCGGCAAGCCCCATGCCGATCAGCGCGATCAGCATCAATACAAACAGATAGGTGAATCCGGATTGAGCGGACTTACCAGTCGGCATAGGCACTGCCGTCCCGCGCGGTCCCCGGCGCACCGCTCTTGATGTCATACAGCTCGCCGCTTCCTGTTTCACCACCTTGGTCTAATGAGGGGGCAACCGCTTGCCAGCTGTCGTTGCGCTCGGTAATCGGATCGACGGGCAGGGTGCGCAGGTAACGTTCGCTGACCAGTTCGTCGAGGCTGTTGGGATACCGCCCGCGGTCGCCATGGAACTTGTCGATGGCATCGCGCATCACGGCAAGATCCTGTTTGAGGATGGTTTCACGCGCGCTTTCCAGATGGTTGAAGTAGCGTGGCAGCGCCAGCGCCAGCAACAGCGCGATGATGGCCATTACCACCATCAATTCGACCAGGGTAAATCCCCATTTGCCGGATTTGAACGTGATGCGTTTCAGCATGGGTTCACCATTCCCGGTAAGGCACGCCATTGAGTCCGCTGGCCGGCGACAGCGAATAGACGTCGAACACATCTTCGCCAGCGACCGGTGCGTCAGGCGGGCTGGCATGACTGCGGATGCCCCAGGTTTCGGCAGCAGGCGCGGCGCTGTCGGGGTAAAACGGGTCACGCGGCAGACGGCGCAGGTAGTAGATTTTTTTGGCCGCATCAGGCTCACTTTTATTGACCACGCCTTTCCACAAGCTGTCCAGGTTGGGTGGGTAACCGCTGCTGTCTGCAGGTTTTTCAACGCGCTTGTCCAGTTTGTAGGCATCAAGTGCGCCGCGAATCTGCCGCAGCGCCAGGCGCAGTTCGGTTTCTTTGTGGCGCTGCTGCACCAACTGTGCAAACGGAACGGCCACACTGGCGAGCAGGGCGAGGATGGCCAGGGTGACCATCAACTCGATCAGGCTGAACCCGGAAGCGCGACGCGACATGGTTTATTGCACGGGGATTACGGTAGGCGGAGATGCGGGATTCTGTTCGTCTTCCGCGGGCTCTGTTTCCGTCTCCGCTGGGCCGGGCGCAGGCAGGATCGCATTGAGGTTGGCATCGGGCGGCAGAACAGCCGGTGGCAAGTCCGACCCGGGCGTGATGTCCGACTGGTATGGCACGACATTTACGTCCTGGATGGCCTTGGCGGGTGATCCTTGCGGCCTGATTAAGCCAGGAATGGGCATGGGAGCGAAGCCGCCCGAGCCACCGATGGCATTTTCGGTGCCGCCCCTGAATTCAGTGAGGGCGGGCTGCTGGGCTTGTGCGTGGCGCAGGATGTGCGGCGTGATCAGCAACACGATCTCGGTTTTAGTGTGCTCGTCGCGCTGGGTCGAGAACAAACGGCCCAGAATCGGGATTTCGGACAGGCCGGGAATCCCGCTCGAAGAGCTGCGGTCTTCGTCCGAGATCAGCCCGGCCAGAACCTGGGTTTCGCCGTCCTTCAGGCGCAAGACCGTGCCTGCATTGCGGGTGCCAATCTGGTAGGTGAGGGTGCCGCTGGTGCTGCGGATCTCCTTCACGATGTTGGAGACCTCCAGATTCACCTTGATTTGCACGTCGTCGCGCATCAACACGCTGGGTTCGACATCGAGTTTGAGGCCGACATCGAGATACGACACCGATTCTGAAATCACGCCGGTCGACGTGGTGTTCGAGGTGATGACCGGCACCTTGTCGCCAATGTGGATTTTGGCCTTTTCACGGTTTTTGACGCGGATGCGGGGATTGGCCAGGATGTTGACGTCGCTGTCTTCATCCTTGAGGTTGACCTGCGGGGTGTTGATGGTGATGTTGCTGCTTGAAATGTTGTTCAGGCTTTCCAGGGTCAGCGGCAAAGGCGACAGTGTCGTGTTGCTCGTCACCACCGGCGCACCGACGGTAGAGGAGGTTGCGGTTTGGGTGGTGATGGTGTTCAACAGCGAAAACTGATTCGGGTATTGCACCCCGAGATCCAGCAGTCGTCCGCGTTTGATTTCAAGCACTTCCACCGCGAGCATCACTTCCGGCTCGGCCAGATCCTGGGTGGCGATGATCTTTTCCGCCAGGTGAATGGCGTCGGGGGTGTCGCGGATGACCAGCTGGTTGAGGCGCTCATCGACATACATGTCCCGCGTCTTGATTAGCACGCGCAGCATCGCCATGGTACTTTTTGCATCGGCGTTGCCCAGATAAAAGCTCTTGACCATCAGTTCCTGGTATTGCTTCTGTTTGGGCGGGGTATCGGGGTAGATCAGCAGCGTGGTGGGGCTCATGACCTTTTTCGCGAGCTGGCCGGTCGCCAGCAGCATGCTGATTGCATCGGCGACTGAAGTATTGCGGGCGAACAGCGTGGCCTTGGTGTCGAGCCGCACATCCTTGTCGAATATGAAATTGATGCTGGACTGGCGCGAAATCATGTCGAATACATTGCGCAGCGGCGTGTCGCGGAATTCCAGCGTGACGACTTTCTGCGCGGACGGCCCGAGTTCTTTGGGGGCATTTTCCTCCTGCGCGCGCACCATCTGCACCTTGCGCTGCAGGTCGATGGCACCGGCGTGGCCGGGTGATTGCGTCAGCACCTGCTGCGCCTTGTCGGCGGCCAGCGCGGGATTGTTCTGGGTTAGCGCCGCCTGGGCATCCTTCAGCAAGCCCTGGTTCGCGACTTCGGTTTCCAGACTGGCCAGCAGTGTTACGGCGCGCGGGTTTTCAGGGTGAGCCGCCAGCACCTTGTTGAGGGTGGCCCTGGCCGCGTCAAAATCCCCCCGACCGATTTCCTGCTGCGCCTGCAGCAGCCATTGGCTGGCTTGCCGCTCGCGCTGGGTATGGTAGTAAATCCTGAGCTCCAGGTTGTCCGGCTCTTCGGCCAGGCCGGCTTGCAGGCGGGACAGCCCCGCTTCGGTTGCGCCGCTGCTGAGGAGTTTCCGCCCCTCGGTGAGGCTGGGGCTGGCACATCCGGCGAGGCCAAGCGTACCGAGCAGCGCGGCAAGCAGAAAAATGGGTTTGGCGTCCTGCAATTTAATCTCCCATGCGCAGACTGCGCACCTGTTTCAGGGGTAAGTAGGTGAAATTCAAGGTCTTGCCCGTCACCGGCTCCAGTTGCCAGGCGCCGTCGAGCACCTGGCCTGCCCGCACGCTGATCGGCAGGCTGCCACGCGTCAGGT
Organism: Gammaproteobacteria bacterium; assembly: GCA_018831045.1. Lineage (GTDB taxonomy): Bacteria > Pseudomonadota > Gammaproteobacteria > Burkholderiales > Thiobacillaceae > Thiobacillus. The sequence goes on from JAHJRA010000029.1 coordinate 179,612, forward strand.
AATAGGTGGTGGTGGCATCTTCCTGCCAGCTTCCCATATAGGTGAAAGGCAGGGGCGGCGCTTGTGGCGGAGGCGGCGGCACATACGGCGGCGGCGGCGGCGGCGGCGGCGGGATGTACCAGGTTTGTTTGGGAAACAAATCGGCCTGGGCAACGGCCATGCGCGGAGTGATTTCAGTGGCCGCGCGCGGAGCGGTTGCCGATTGCGCCGGCGTCTGAGCCGGCGTGACCGGTTGGGCTTGATTGACGGCTGGCCGCGCACGGCGTTCGACCGCTTCGACCGGCCCGGCCACGTCTTCCGCGCTGTCGTCGCTGTCGTTGAACGCCAGCCAGCCTGACCAGAGCAGCGCAATGGCCAGCGTCGTGAAAAGCAGGGTGCGGCGACGGGCGTCGTTCATGGCGCTGTCTCCACAAACAGGCCGAAACGCAATTCGGTTTGCAGGTTCACGTCCTCGATCCGTTCGCGTTTGAGCTTGATTTCATCCAGCACCAGATTCGGCATGCGTTCCAGTGCGGCCGCAATAAAGGCGTGCAGGTCAGCGTAGCCGGCCTGCACCTGAAACAGCATTTGCCAGCGCGCAAGCGGTACTCCGTTGACCGCGGCGATACTGTACTGGCCGCGGGTGAGCGCAAAACCATGCGCCTGCGCAAGCCGTTCCAGTTCACCCACCACGCTGGCGGCCGAACTGTCGGGCGGCAGCGTGGCGACCGTAGCGGGCGCTGCCACCAACGGTTCGGCAGGGGCCGACTGCGCAGCGGCGCGCAACAGGTCGAGTTGCTGTTGTTGCTGCCTGGTCTGCTGTTCGAGCGGGTTCACCAGGCTGAAAACCAGCCCCAGCGCAAGCAGCAGCAGCGCCGTTCCAAGCAGACCGACAATGCCCAGTCGACGGCTCCATTGCCGTAGTTGCCACAGCAGGTTGTTCATGCGCGCCACTCCAGAATGGCCTGGAAGCGCACCGGTTTCTGGTCGGCATCGGTTGCGATTTCGTGTTGGGTCAAGGCCGCGCGCACGATGCCGGGTTGCTGCTGCAGCGCTTCGATGAAGGCGACCGCATCGGCCAGATGGCGTGCCTCGGCGATCAGCTTGACCTGCCGTTTGGCATGGATGGCTTCGAGTTGAAGCAGGGCAATTTTGCTGCCTCGGGCGGCGGCAAGGGCGTCGAACGCGGGCTGCCAGCCGGCGCTCAACTGCGCCGTAACGCGGTCACGCGCAGCCTGGGCTGCCGTGTCGGCGCGCGAGGCCACGGGTTTGGGTACAGGCCGCTGATCCAGTTCGAGCAGGGCGGTCGCCTGAACGGCCGCGAGATCGCGCGCGCTGAGCCATTGCCCCGCCACCCAGGCCAGTGCCAGCACGCCGGTCAGCAATAAGCCGATACCGAGCGCATCGAAACGCAAACGGCCAGCGGGGTGGAATTCAAGATCGAGATGCGCCATGTCAAGTTTGCGCCAGGTGGGTTAATGCCAGCAGCGCCGATGCACCGCGTGCCTGCGCATCGTGCGGCAGGGTGTGCCATTGCCAGCCGTCTGCTGCCGCTGAGAGATTGCCTACCGCGCCGAGACCGAAAGGCTGCAGCCACACTTGCCGGGCAATGGGCGCCGTCGCACATTCGGCCTCGCGCGCCAGCCATTCAGGCAAGGTTGCCCGCCAGTCTGCATCCAGCGGTTGTGCGGCGAGGTATTGCCAGATGCCGCCAGCGGCCCCCATCAGCGTTGCCCAGCCAGGTTCAACCCCCAGCCACCAACCGTCGAAACGTGCGGGCAGGCGCCGCACGGCACGGCTGGCCAGCGGCATGATGCTGACGTTGCGGCAGCCGTGGCGTGCCAGCAGCGCTTCCAGTTGCTGCATGAATTCGCCATCGACTGCTGCTCCGACCAGTCCTGCATGCGGGGGCTGGCTATGTACCGCAATGCGCCAGCCGCTCGCTTCATCGCCGTAAATCTCGCGCAGGCTGGCAGCCACCAGCGCCGTTTCCTCGGCAGCCGCGAGCGCCTTGCCGGGCGGCGGTGTCAGCACCGGCCGCACAAACTGCTGCGACAGCACCACCTCCACCCGGCGGCGCGGCCAGAGCTTGTCGGCCAGTGCCTCGTCGAGTAGCGGCAGCAGGCTGGTGGCGGTGCGTGCCTCGGTCGCCAGCAGGCGGCTTTCGCTGCCCGCCATAAGGGCGACTTCGCCGGGCGCGAGCGCGATGTGCAAGGGATCAGCCGACCAGCGTGACACGATTGATCTCCTCCAGTGTGGTGTCGCCTGATTTCACCAGCGCCAGCGCGGCTTCGCGCAGACTGTGGGTGCCGCCGCGCACGGCGGCTTCCTTGATCTGGCCGATGGGTGCGCGGGCGACGATGAGTTCACGCAGTTCGTCGGTGAGCAGCAGGATTTCGGCAATGGCACGGCGGCCTTTGTAACCGCTGCCGCGGCAATGGCCGCAACCGCTGCCCTGGCGAAAATCAAAATCCAGGGTTTTGTCTGCCGTCAGGCCGGACAGCTCAAGCAGCTCGTCCGATGGCATGACCGGCGCGGCGCAATGCGGGCAATTCACCCGCAGCAGGCGCTGTGCGACGATGCCGTTCAAGGCCGAGACGAAGCTGTAGGGGTCGACGCCCATGTGGATGAAGCGGCCGATGACGTCGAACACGTTGTTGGCGTGCACGGTGGTGAACACCAGATGGCCGGTGAGCGCGGATTGCACCGCGATTTGCGCGGTGTCGGAATCGCGGATTTCACCAACCATGATTTTGTCAGGGTCGTGGCGCAGGATCGAGCGCAGCCCGCGCGCGAAGGTCAGGCCTTTTTTCTCGTTGACCGGAATCTGCAGCACGCCAGGCAACTGGTATTCGACCGGGTCTTCAATGGTGATGATCTTGTCGCGGCCGTGGTTGATTTCAGAAATCGCGGCGTACAGCGTGGTGGTCTTGCCGGAACCGGTCGGCCCGGTCACCAGCAGCATGCCGTAAGGCTCGGCCGCCAGCTTGCGGATGCGTGCCAGTGGAATGCCAGTGTAGCCCAGGCCTTCCAGCGTCAGCCCACGCAACTCCTCGGACAGCGCCTGGCGATCAAGAATCCGCAACACCGCGTCTTCGCCGAACACGCTCGGCATGATCGATACCCGCACATCCACATCGCGCCCCTGCATCGACACCTTGAAACGGCCATCCTGCGGCACCCGGCGTTCGGCGATGTCGAGTTCAGCCATGACCTTGATTCTGGAAACCGCCTGTTCGGCCGTTTCCGTGCCTGGCACCTGCGCGACATGCGACAGCACGCCGTCGATGCGGTATTTCACCGTCAACCCGCGTGGATCGGTTTCCAGATGGATGTCTGACGCGCCCGCCTTCAACGCGTCGTACAAGGTCGAGCGCACCAGCCGCACCACCGGGCTGGCGTCTTCGGCAATGCTGGCGAACGAAAGGGTTTCCGCATCCGGATCCTGCGCGGCCAGTGTGCTGCCGCCGCCCATTCCTTCCATCGCGTTCAGGCCTTCTTCGTGGCGCGCCATCAGGGCGGCGAGGTCGGCCGGGTGCGTCAACGCGGTTTTGAACGGCGTCCCCAGTACATGCGCGGCATAGGCGCGGCTAGCGCTGTCCCATGGGTCGACCAGCAGCAGCCATAACTGGGCATCCGCATCGCGTGCCGCCAGACAGTGCCGCCGCGCGGCTTCATTGAAACTGAGCTGGCTGAAATCGGCCGTCAGTTCATTGAGGGCCGCCATCCCGAAAGCAGGTTGATGGCTATGCCCGGCCAGCAGATGCAAGGTGGCATCTGCGTCCAGGCCGAACTGTTCCTGCATGCGCTGCATCACTGTCTGACCGGTCGTGCGCGCCTCCTGGCGCAGACTGGCGAGCGTTTCCGCGCTCAGCGTGGGGAGGGCCGCGTTCATTCGATCGATCCTGCCAGTTCAAAAATCGGCATATAGAGCAGTACCACAATCAAACCTATCGTCAGTCCGATGAAGATCATCAACAGCGGCTCGAACAAGCGGGTGAACCAGTCCACCCAGCGTGCCATTTCCTCATCGTGAAAAATGGCGATGCGTTCCATCATTTCGCCCATGCGGCCGCTTTTTTCACCCACGCGCAGCAGCCGGGCCGCCACCGGCGTGGTGAGTTCGCCCCGGGCAAAGGCAGCCGAGATGGTTTCGCCCCGTCGCATCGCATCCGCTGCCGTGGTCGCACCCATGCGCAAATGGGCGGACAGCAGGCTCGACACCATGCCCAGCGCCGGCACAATCGGAATGCCGCCCACCAGCAACATGCCGAGGCTGCGGTAAAAGCGGGCGAGCTCGAAGGTGCGCAAATGCTCGCCGATGGCCGGGGTGCGCCACGCCAGCCGGGTGAGGGCGGCGCGGGTGGCGGGCTGCGACAAACCCAGCACGGTCGCAGCAATGAATCCGGCGACACCCAATGCGATCCAGCCGCCGTGCGCCTCGACCATCTCGCCCCAACTCAACAGCATCTGCGACATCCAGGGCAGATCGCGTCCGGAGTCGGCATACACCGAAGCAAAACGCGGCACCACATAGGTCAGCAGGAACCCGATCACCAGGGTGCCGACGCCAACCAGCAGCAGAGGGTAAATCGATGCGGACAGCACCTTTTTCTTCACCGTGTCGATCTGATTTTGATAGCCGACATAGCGGGCGAGGGCGGGGGACAGGTCACCCGTGCTTTCGGCCGCCCGCACCGTGGCCGCATACAGCGGCGGAAACGCTTCGCCTTGCGCGGCCAGTGCCGCAGAAAAGGGCCGACCTTCGCGCATGGTGGTGAGCAGACGATCGATCAGCTGGCGCGATTCGGGGCGACTTTCCTTTTCAACCAGGGTTTCCAGTGCCTCGGTCAGTGTCAGTCCCGCATCCAGCAGCGCGATCAGTTCCTGGGTGAACAGCAGCAGCGGAAAGCGTGCGCGCCGCGCCGCCAGCATGCCGCTGCGCTCGGCCGTGATTGAAATCACCTGTGCGCCCTCGCGCTGCAGGCGGGCAGTGACCTCACTCTCGTCGAGCGCCTCGATAGTCAAAGCCGTCACTCCTGTGCCGGGGCGCAGCGCCTTTACCCGATAACGCATGGCGTGGGTTTACCAGTTATTGATATCAGCGTCATTTCCCGTGCCGCCCGGCACCCCGTCGCGGCCATACGAAAACAGGTCGATCTCGCCGTGTTCGCCCGGCGTGCGGTACTGGTAGGGCTTGCCCCAAGGGTCGTTGGGAACCGTTTTTTTCAGATAGGGGCCATCCCAGCGCGGCTCATCGGCAGGCTTGGTGTTGAGGGCGGCCAGCCCTTGCTCGGTACTCGGGTAGCGACTGGTGTCGATGCGGTACTGGTCGAGCGCCTTTTCCAGCGCGACGATCTGCGCAGCAGCTGTTTTGACTTCCGACTTGCCCACCTGGGCAAAGTATTTGGGCGCAACGTAACCGGCCAGCAGACCCAAAATCACCAAGACGACCAGTAATTCGAGCAACGTGAATCCGGCATCACGATTCAGGCGGAACAAGCGATGAGGAAAAGACACGATTGATACTCCGTATAAATTGATGGCCCAGGATCAAGCGGGCCGGGGCAATACAAACCCAATAGTTGCGTACTGCTTCAATTTAACGCAGATTTGTTGCAGTTGTAATATTTCAGGTCAAAGACTTTTCTGTGACAGCAAACCCCAAACGGGTAGCAGAAAGCTGACCCCAGCCATGACGATCATAAGGGCAAGCGTCAAGAGAAACACGAACGTGGTGCCGCCGAAACTTGGGCCGATCATTTGAGCAAGAAACGACCCGAAATACAGAATGAAACTCGCGAAGGCAAATCAAACACGTTCGTGACGCAGGGATGATCATTTTGCCGCCCCTCGTTTGACATGAGGGGTGTCCAAGAGCGATAGCTCCTGGACGTCCCTCTCGATGAAAGGGTTAGCTTTGCGGTGTTGCGAGTGCTTCGGCTGAGGCGTTCTGAGCGGCAAGCCCCTAACGAGGTTTTCAGAATGTGGTCAGTGGTCTTGATGTGTTTTATCAAGGCCCCATCATCTGAGCCCAAATTGGCTGGAGCCGCGACCGCTGGTGCGGAAGCGAGAAGCAGCAGAAATACCAAGGGTCGCAGGACTCTCATGGCTAACGAATGAAAGGGACTTCCCCGTCCCGTGGCTGCGGCGAAGTTGCCGCGATCGGCATCGAAAGTGCCATGATGGAATTTCCGGATTTCATCAACACCTCAGGAGGGGAAAGTCATGAGCATTATCGTCATTGGAATTGATCTGGCCAAGACCATCTTTGCGGTTCATGGCGTGAATGAAGACGGCAAGGCGGAACTGGTCAAACCCCGGGTCAGCCGGGAACAGCTGCTGCCGCTGATTGCCCAACTCCCGCCATGCCTGGTCGGCATGGAAGCCTGCTCCGGCGCCCACTACTGGGCACGCCTGTTCCGCCAACATGGCCACAGCGTCAAACTGATGGCCCCCAAGTTCGTCACCCCGTACCGCATGAGCGGCAAGCGCGGCAAGAACGACGCAGCGGACGCTGCCGCCATCTGCGAAGCCGTCACCCGGCCCAGCATGCGCTTTGTCCCCATCAAGGAAGAACACCAGCAGATCATCCTGTGCCTGCACCGCACCCGGCAAGGCTTTGTTGAAGAACGCACCGCCACCTACAACCGACTGCGCGGCCTCATCGCCGAATTCGGCATCGTCCTGCCGCAGAAAGTCACCTGCCTGCGGCAGAGCATTGAAGACCTGCCCGGTTATGCCAACCAATGTATCGGGGATTTGCTGGCGCACGCCGACCAGCTCGATGCGCGCATCGCCGACTACGACCGAGCCATCTCACAGGCCGCACGCGAAGACGCGCGGAGCAAGCGCTTGATGCAACGCCCCGGCATCGGCCCCATCACCGCCAGCGCACTCCTGGCCAGCATCGGCAACGGCCACGACTTCAGGAACGGCCGTCAGGTCGCAGCCTGGATCGGACTGACCCCCGGCCAGCACAGCAGTGGGGGCAAAGCCCGACTGGGCCACATCACCAAAGCTGGCGATCCCTACCTGCGCAGCCTGCTCGTCCTGGGCGCACGCGCCGTCCTCAACAGCACAGGCGACAAACAGGACAGCTTCAGCCGCTGGGCCCGCAGCCTGGCCGAACGTCGCGGCTACTGGCGCGCAGTGGTGGCCATTGCTGCGAAGAATGCGCGCCTGGCCTGGGCCGTATTACATTACGGCGAAGACTTCAAACTCAATCCGAGTGCATCCAGCGCAGCCTGAATCTTTTAGAAAAGCGTCTGCAGGAAAAGGCTATTGAAAGGAACAAGTACGCCGCCGGACGGCGGTCGAGAATCACCGATGCACTGCACGTGTTGATGTGAAGCGGGTTGGACCCGCGCCGGGGGAGCCTGATTAGCTCAAGGGGAGAAGCCATTCCCGACTAACGAGAGAGGTCCTGGCGCGCGTCTTTCATCAGGGTCCGGGCCATGAGCCCAACATGACCGTTTGTAGTTTCGCAGTCCTTCACCTTGTTTCACAACCGAAGCGGCGCACTAGAGAAATCAGATGAGAAAATGGCAATGAAATAAAACACAACGCTAGTTGTAAATCTGGGGAAGCCCTTGTAGTAGAGCTAACCGGCGGCGCTTTAGCGCCGTCCAGCGACCGAAGGGCGCGAGGTTGAGCGCCGGGTTAGGCATGGTTAGCCCACCAACTAAACGAGAGTGTAAGAACAATTGCAAGGACAAGAAGGGACAAAAATACTCTGTCACGAATTTTAACTGTGGCGGCACATTGCCGACACGCCTTTCCGCGCCACACTCCAACCTTACCTCCAGATACTGGGATTGATTCATCAGAGCCTTGCAAGGGGCCTTCACAACGTGCACATAAACCACGCTCATTTAGGTGCTCTGCTCTTTTTCGCCTGCGTCGATCTGCCCATACAAGCAACAGCGAAGCTGCAAACACAATAGGATATTTGAGATCGACTATCTGCATTGTTTCAGGGGGCGTTGGTTGAATACTGCAATGCCTAACGTTGAAGGTAAGGGGCTGGCCGCAACGCACCCCGCAAAGGAGATGACATGAGCGAACAGAAACAGCAAACCGAAGCCGCTGACGGCCAGTCCCGCTTGACCGCAGGGTTAGGCAAATGTGATGCACCAAGCATTATTGGGGGGTACACGATTTCACCTAGTGATGACGATCTGCTCGAGTCACTACGACAGCGAGGGTATGACCCCGTTTTTCGAGAATCTCTTGAATCTCAACTACCCGCACCAGAACAGGTTCTTTTGAGACAGGATCAACAAGAAAGGGACGGGTGATCACCTCACCCTCATGGGGAAGTGTATGGGACGAATTTTGCAAACCATCGATGTACTCAATTGCACCTTGATCAGCCGGATGTACAGCCCACGCAACCAATGGGTTTATCAATATGCTCATGGTTTTCGTTCCTATTGCCTAACGTTTGAATTAAGGGGCCGCCGCTTTGCGGCGGTCCCGCTTGAATGAAGGGTTAGAGCGCGTAGCCACCCTAGCCACGGCCCAGGCCGAATATCCAAACAGAGGCGGCTGTGATAAGGACGAGCTGGACTACAGCTAGGGTGGATGAAAGTCGCGGCCAGTAAACGGGATTTCCGGTTTTCTTGTAACCGTAGCCAAGTCCAATTGCTCCGACCGCGGAGAATGCGCCCAGAACACCTCCCATGTACGCAAAAAGAAAAACTGCTGGGAACTCGATAAGCCTGAGTTTCAACCCAAGCTCGGCCCCTGACCAGAAAAACCATCCCAACGGCGATAACCAAGCAATTGCCGCCAGCGTAATTGGCAGGGATGCCCGAAGAACAAAAGGTAGCTTTGTTCTTGGCAAGGAATCCGGAATTGTCGGGGTGTGGGACATTGCGCTCTAACGTTTGAATTAAGGGGCGCGCTTTAGCGCGTCCCTCTTGAATGATGTGTTAGGCAAAAAATTATGGAGCGCTATCATTGATCCCACTACCCCCAAGGTTACTAGCGCATAGAAAAACCATAAAGTATCTAGAGAGTCCTCTGAGAGTGATCCCGGTTTGTTGAGATGACCTGCGGCTAACAAAATTATCGGGATCACCCCTAATATTAAGAGCACTCCGACGGAGCGCCTAAAATATTCTGAATAACCAAAGAATGGTTGAATAAGGGCACGGAGCCAAAGTCCACAAATTCCAACTAGGCCCAACAGGGCCAACAACGACGTCAACCCGAATAAGTTTCCTGTAGAACTCGCAGCTAGTAAAACTATTACTAGAAGTGGTCCCAAAAAAAGCGACGCCGGTATAGCAACGAGTAAAGCAAATACTGGAATCGCTTTGTCAATGAAATTGTGAGTGCGTATTTGCATAGTGAGAGGGAAGCCTAACGTTCGCGCTGAGCGGGCGGCGTAGCCGTCCGCTCCAGCAAAAGGTTGAGCATCACCAGAGCTTCCACCATGGCTTGGGCTCACCGGACTGCTTAAGGACAAAAATCTTCGCTGGCTTCTCAATCAGCTTTCCTACGGCGTACTCGACTTCGGGCGGCTGGCCGGAATAAGGAATGAGCAGATAGACCGAGTCGCCAGAAGCATGCTCCAACAAGGCGACAAGAGTCCTGCACTCGTCCGTCGTGCTCGCTGGGGGCAAGGACACGGAGCCGCCGGAGGTGTCAATGCCGGGCGAGTGATAGAAGATGCCGGCTCCTTGAATCTCGCTGTGGCTCGCATGCCTGGAAAACTTCTGTTCGAAGTGCTCTATCGCCTGCGTCACGGATAGCTGCGTGGACCCATCAGTGGTGAGCGCGTGCCCAGCAACTGCCCCTGCTGCGTCGATGGTTGCGGCATGAGGGGAGAACATGCCCTTCTGGTGGAAGTCTTGAACCACTGGAAGCACACGATTAATCAATTCGTCGAGTTGCGGGTGAAGTGCCATGTGATGCTCAACGTGGAATTGAGGGGCGGCGCGCTTTTGCGCCGTCCCGCTCGAATGAAGGGTTATGCAACATGGGTTAGCTGCTCAAGTAGGGAAGTTGCGAGTTTGCGAGGGCCGCGACGGTGTTCGTTGGAACTGGCGGCCTCAACGCACGCTTCAATGAACAGCTGGCCAACAGTGCCAGAAACAGGAAGACCAAGAGCCTCGCGCATTTCAACGCAAGCGGTGGCGGATTGAAACAGCGCCTCTCCCTGCTTGGATAAGAGATGCGTTGGGAGGGCACTCGGATTGAACTGGAAATTCGTAAATACAGGCTCTCCAGATACGACTACCTCAGGAAGGATTTCAAGCAAGGAGCTACGGAGCGTGCTCTCTGCTCCGCGCAATATTCGCTCTCCTTCTGCTTGGCGTTCACGTTTCATGTTGCATAACGTAGAGCTAACCGGCGGCGCTTTAGCGCCGTCCAGCGACCGGAGGGAGCGCGGTTGAGCGCCGGGTTAGCGAGCAAGGTAAATGACCAGTTGTGCAAAATAACCAAGGAAGAACAAGAATACAAATCCTAATAGCAGCAATAAACCAAATGCGCGTCGAGTGCGCCACAGATAAAACGGCAAGTAGGGCAACCAAAAGAAGAAAACCAGTTGACCATACTCAAACGGGCGATAGATGTTTGGGAAGTTTTTGCTGTCTGCATCGACCCAAAGAACGATCAGCACGATGAAAATAAACTGCCAAGTAGCCAGTAGGTTTTCTGACTCAGCAACCCCATGCCAGTAAAGGATTGCCTGATAGATTGCCGCCACGGCAGACAGCGAGAAAAGGGCCCCAAGATAGAGTGACTGCTTTCGCATGGTTTTGCGCGCTAACGTAGAGCTAACCGGCGGCGCTTTAGCGCCGTCCAGCGACCGAAGGGAGCGAGGTTGAGCGCCATGTTAGATGCTGTACCACTCATTGGTTTTGTATTTTTCCGGAATGTCTTGCGCGAACGGGTTATCGAAGCCGAGCGATTCAAGCTCTTCAAACCAGCGGTCGCGTAGCGATTCAGGTAACTGCGCCCCACACCAGGGGCAAAACGCTATGGTGATGGAACTTGAACCTCCATCATGAACGATTATTCCGTACTCATTAAACACTGGAGAGTAATTGACCAGACAATCCGGGCATTCATAGAGCGATGAGTGCTCTGCGCATTTGTTGTCTACTTGCTTTCGCATTCGGTCGCAGCAGTGCTTGGGCATGGCATCTAACGTAGAGCTAAGGGGCGCGCTTTAGCGCGTCCCGCTTGAGCAAAGTGTTAGACATTAGTAGCGGGACAGCGATCCCGCACAGCATTGTTGGGACAAACAGCATCCCTAGGTTTTTCATAACAAAATCTTGTGAATAATTTTTCCAAAAGCCATTTTCTGGTTTGAGTTTTTCCAATTTCCCTACGTACACCGCATCTGTCTTTGCTTTTTCATTAAGAGCTAAAGACACGCTAAAGGTGACGCTGCAAATGAATGCAATACAGGCTCCTAGTGTGAGCAAGTTTGTCTTCGAGCTTATTCGGTTCCTTATGAATGGAAAACTATAGAAGATTGCGAAGAGTAAGCCGTAGGCTAAACCGACGCCACCAGCAACAAATCCGGCACCAAAAAGCATGGCGAATGGATACAAAAGGAAAAATGGTTCGGCCACGCCATGCAGTGCAAGTTTTGCAAAGAACATTTCCATTAGCACAACCATAGGACCAACTATGGCAAAAAATAGCGTACTAACGATGACGGTGTTTGTGAGTTTCAGCATTTCTGTCTAACGTAGAGCTAACCGGCGGCGCTTTAGCGCCGTCCAGCGACCGAAGGGAGCGAGGTTGAGCGCCGGGTTAGAAATCAATTCAAGCCCATCCGAATTAATAGCACGGACAATGCAAAAGTAATCACGTATCGATAGCCAAAGGTTTTGACAGTTACCCTAAAGGTCTCCGTCCTCAAGTTGAAGTTGGGTACCATTTTGGAAAGACCCCAAAGGCCATTTTTAAATATTCGATAGTTCCTCTCTGCTTCTCGGGCGAGCATAAGCATCGAAACCAGCCCTAGGAACAGCAACGTAAACGAGACGCTTTTCTCCGGCAGCCATGGCCATGCGAAGTGAAAATGCTGTTTGGCGTAGGCAATCGCAAGCCCGAGTCCTACGAGCGGGAAAATCTGGCGGCTGGGGAGGAATAGACTTAACTGGTTTGAGACTTCCTTTAGCACAGTTGACAACCGGCTTGGCACCATAGACGTGTCGACAGTCAAGTTAGCAAACCTCTTCCCACCTGGTTTCCGATCTAGGTCTCCATCCCCAAGACCTTCTAGGTATACAACTACTCGATCAAAAATTATCGCGCGATCAGCCCAACGCTTACCCAGAACCTTTCTCGTGTTTACGGGTGCCTCCAGTACCCATCGAACCTCACGAGAATCAGGCAGGCGTGTGCCGACAACCTTAAAATGAAGGGCGATGTCTCCCTCGTGATAGTGGGCATATGACACCGGCAAATCGTTCTTGTACTCGGGTTCACGCGGATCACCCCAGCTGTGGCTGACTTCGTATGTCGTAATTGGAGAATTCATCGAGTTCTAACGTAGAGGTAAGGGGCGCCGCTTCAGCGGCGTCCCAGCGGAACGAAGTGGAGCGGTCTTGACCGCCGTGTTAGGGGTTGTCATTCCTAAGCCAGTGTGACGGGTAATCACCTTTTGCAAATGCGCGAAATACATGCTTTGGCGAGAGCCCCTCCGTTGCCTTTAGGAGCCCAGCAACAAGGAAGAACCCAACTGTCGCGCCGGCCAGGATGACTGCTCCGAATACAAGAATGATTAGCACTAGATAGATCAAGCCACCATCTTGCTCTAAGGGGGGCAGGTTAGGATCGATGCCCATTAACACTGTAAGCGCAACCAGGATTGGTTTGCTGGGGAATATTGAAAGAATGAGTCCGGCAGTCGGAATAAGCACCATTGCTTTGTATCGTGCTTTGAGTCTCTTAAAGTTTTCGTCGCGCTTTGTTTTCATGTTGTGCCCTAACGTAGAGGTAAGGGGCGCCGCTTCAGCGGCGTCCCAGCGGAACGAAGTGGAGCGGTCTTGACCGCCGGGTTAGGCAAGGGCATGACGAGCGAGCCAACCAAAAGGTGCGAGAAAAATAGCGAACTGAGCTAGAGAATACAAGGCAACACTAGCCCCACTCTGCGCGGGAGTTAAGTTGAGCCGGAAAAACGACACGGCTAACAAGACAGGCATACCCAGAATAAGTACCCAGCGCACTTCTGTTGAGCTAGAAGCAGATACCCCAAGCAAGGCCAATAATTTGAACAAAAAAAGACCAGCGACAATGCTTGTGAAGGCGAGTGCGATGGTGAGGTTACGAACAAGATTGGCCACGACCTGAGTTGCCTAACGTTAAGTAGACACCGGAATCGGTGCATAACAAAAAACCACAAAGGTGTATAACACGGTCATTTCAGTGGAAACCTGTTGTTCTAATTAAAGCTATGTTTTGATAGGGGACGCATATGCAAACCAACAACACACCGCTGGCTCAGCCGCCCAAACTGCTTGATCAGGTGCGCGACCGAATCCGGGTGAAGCATTACAGCATCCGCACAGAAACACAATATGTTCAGTGGATTAAGCGGTTCATTCTGTTTCATGACAAAAAACATCCCAGGGACATGGGCGCTCGCGAGGTCGAGACATTTTTGACGCATCTGGCGGTGGAAGGCAATGTGGCGGCTGCCACGCAAAATCAGGCGTTGTCGGCGTTGCTGTTTTTGTACCGGGAGGTGCTGGGAATTGATCTGCCGTGGCTGAATAACGTCACGCGCGCCAAGCGTCCGCAACGGATGCCCGTGGTTTTGACGCGCGAAGAGACGCATGCAGTGCTGGATCGTATGGCGGGGGTGTATGGCCTGATGGCGCGTTTGCTTTATGGCACAGGGATGCGCCTGATGGAATGCGTGAGGCTGCGGGTGAAGGATGTGGATTTCGCACGCCGCGAAATTTTGATCCGCGATGGCAAGGGCGCCAAGGACAGGGTGACGATGCTGCCCGACTCTGTGGTGCCGGTTTTGCAGTCGCATTTGCAGCAGCGGCGGGCGCTGTTTGACGACGACAGCCGGGTGGGAAAATCGGCGGTGTATATGCCCGATGCTTTGGCTAAAAAATATCCCAACGCACCTGCCGAGTGGGGCTGGCAGTATATTTTTCCGTCTGGCAGTTACTCGGTTGACCCACGCAGCGGTGCAGAACGCCGGCATCACCTCGATGAAAAGCTGCTGCAACGCGCGATGAAGCGGGCGGTGCAGGCATCAGGTCTTGTCAAACCCGCCACGCCCCATACCTTGCGCCATTCGTTCGCCACGCATTTGCTGGAAGCCGGCTACGACATTCGCACGGTGCAGGAGCTGCTTGGACATTCGGATGTGTCGACCACTATGATTTATACCCATGTGTTGAACAAAGGCGGGCGCGGGGTGATGAGCCCGTTGGATCGATGATGACTGACGAAGACTACATGCGCGCTGCACTCGAACTCGCCCGCCAGGGCTGGGCGGCGGGCGAGGTGCCGGTGGGGGCGCTGGTGGTGTGCGGCGGCGAGATCGTCGGGCGCGGATTCAACCAGCCCATTTCGAGCCACGATCCCACGGCACATGCCGAGGTGATGGCGCTGCGCGATGCGGCGGGGCGGCTGGCGAATTACCGGCTGGTGGGCTGCACCTTGTATGTCACGATGGAGCCGTGCGTGATGTGCGCGGGGGCGATCCTGCATTCGCGGGTGGCGCGGGTGGTGTATGGCGCGCGCGAATACAAGACCGGTGCGCATGGCAGCATCATGGATGTGTTCGCCGAGCCGCGTTTGAATCATCATTGCGACATCATCGGCGGCGTGCTGGCAGACGAGTGCGCGGCGATGATCTCGGGGTTTTTCGACGCGCGACGGCAGCAAAAGAAGGGGGCGACACAATGAACGGGCTGTTGATCGAGGTGGATTCCCGCTTGCAGCAGTTGTATCTATGGGAGCCGTATCCGGATGGCGACATGCTGATTCGCCAATACGCCGTTTCAACTGCAGCAAATGGGCTGGGGGAATTGACCGGCAGCCATTGCACGCCGCGCGGTCGTCACCGTATTGTGGAAATGATCGGCGCGGATGCCCCGCTGGGAACGGCGTTCAAATCGCGCCAGCCCACCGGTGAAATCTGGACTCCCGAGCTGGACGTGGAAAACCCGGGACGCGACTGGATCCTCTCGCGCATCCTGTGGCTCGAAGGCTTGGAACCAGGCAAAAACCAGGGCGGCAACGTGGACTCGCACGATCGGTTCATCTACATCCATGGCACCAATGAAGAGCACAAACTCGGCACGCCTGCATCGCACGGCTGCATCCGCATGAAGAATGAGGACGTGGCGGAGTTGTTCAAGCTGGTGTCGGTGGGAACCGAAGTGCGGATTTCGTAGGCTTGGGCATGAGCGACATCACGCGGATTGAACACGTGGATTTACGCGACCTGGCAAGCCGCTTTCCCCGCACCGGACAGATCCAGGCCATATATCTGCGTTCGCAGCGCCGTTCAGCAGTGCAGTCGGTGGATCACGTTCTGGCCGTTGCCGGATGCGGCCTGGAGGGCGATCACTATGCAAGTGGCGGTGGGCGTCGCGTGGCGGGCGGTTCCAGGCAAATCACTTTGATCCAGGCGGAGCATCTGTCCGCTGTGGCGGCTTTGATGGGGCAGGCGCGTATCGATCCGGCCGTGTTGCGGCGCAATCTGGTGGTGTCGGGATTGAACCTGCTGGCGGCAAAGGCCTTGTTTCGTGACCAGCCCCTTCTGCTGCGTATCGGCAGCGACGTGGTGCTGGAGGTGACCGGTCATTGCGCACCCTGCTCGCGTATGGAAACCGTATTGGGGCAGGGGGGCTATAACGCGATGCGCGGTCATGGTGGCGTGAATTCCCGCATTATTAAAGAGGGTATTATCCGGGTGGGTGATCCGGTCTGTTGTGAGCGGAAACCGGACTCGCGGCTTTCGATACCCGCCCCGGCTTTGACGGCCTCGAACTGAGTTCGGACAAGTCTATAGACCGGTTGATTGTTGCCGTTATAGATCCTGGGTGGCAGCGCCCATACGGGACGACGGTGAGGTGCATTTCGCTGCCAGCGTTTCATTGATGGTTTTTTTGACAGGGTAGACTCAAATCGATGCATCCGATTAGCCGAGCCAACCCCTCAGCAAACATGCGCCTGGCCCTCATCGCGGGCATGACCGGGCTTCTGGTTGGTGCGGTGGGTGTCCGTTTCGCGCAGGATGTGCACTGGATCAGCTTCTTCGACAACCTGCACTGGACGGTAGGCACGCTTACCGCGGCAGCACTTGCCTGGATGGGCCAGCGCGCGGCGCAGGCCGAGAGTGCCAGAGGGCTGCGCTGGATTGCGATCGGCCTGACGGCCTATGCATGCGGTCAGGTCATCTGGGACGTTCAAGCGGTAACCGGTTTTAGCGGTTTCCCGTCGCCTTCCGACTTCCTCTATTTGTGGTTGGGTCCTTGTATTGGCGCGGGCTTGCTGATCGAGGTCTTCCGTCTGGCCGACCCCGTTCAGCGTAAAACCCTGCTGCTGGATGCCGCAACCCTTGCCATTGCCGCGTTGACCCTGGTTCTGGCCTTGTATCTGCCCAGGCGTGGAGACACATCGCTGCTTTCACTGGCTGTGTTGGTGGCGTATCCCGCGAGTGTTTTTGCAGCGGCGTGTATTGGCCTGATTGCCATTCCGACCCTGCGTTTGAAATGGTCCTCAGGTTACGGATTGTTCCTGTTGTCGCTGGTCGTCACGGGCGGATGCTGGATGCTGTGGAACACCCTGGCGCTGGAAGGTGCAGTCACTGACGGCATCGCGCTCAACAGCCTGTTTTCCTTGTCGGTGATGGGCATGGGTCTGGCTACGCTGTACTGGAAAGTCGAGCCCTCGCGTAACGCGGCCTGGGAACAATGGTGCGAGGGTTTCCTGCGTCTGCTGCCATTGGCGGCCGTTGTACTTGCCGGCCTTGCGGTCATCCTGTCGGATCCCCACACGGGCGTGTCCCCGGCGGTCAGTCACGCAGTCAAGGCGGGCGCGCTGGTCGTGGTCATGCTGGCCATGCTCAAGCAAAGCACGCTGGTGCACGAGCATGATCTGCTGAAAATCGTCAGCCGGAATCTGCAACAAAGCGAGCAGCAAAAACACCTGATTCTCCAGGCCTTGCCTGATCTGATCTGGCTCAAGGATGCGAACGGGGTCTTTCAGATGTGCAATCCCGGTTTCGAACGCTTACTCGGCGCGCCGGAGTCGGTCATCAAGGGCAAAACCGATTTCGATTTTGTCGACCCCGAACTGGCGCGGTTTTTTCAGCAGAAAGACCGGGAAGCCATGGCGGCCGGGCATTCAACTCAAAATGAGGAATGGGTGGTTTTTGCTTCGGATGGCCATCGTGCCTTGCTCGAAACGGTCAAAACGCCTCTGCTCGATCTGGACGGACACGTCATCGGCGTGCTCGGCATTGCTCGCGACATCACCGAACGCGAAAGCTCGAACCGGCATTTGGCACTGGTGAACTTCGCGCTGAACCATGTGAAAGAAGCCGCCTATATGGCTGATGAGCAAGGCTATTTTCACTATGTGAACGATGAGGCCTGCCGGTCGCTTGGTCACACGCGGGATGAACTGCTGACATTGCGGGTGATTGACGTCGATGGCATCACCACCCAGCCGCAACAGTGGCAGACGTTCTGGGATCAACTCAGGACAACAAAAACCATGACGTTCGAGAGCCACCACAGGACGCGTAATGGGTGCTTTACTCCCGTGGAAATCAACGCCAATTATTTCGAGTTTTCGGGGCAGGCCTATGTTCTTGGCCTGGTGCGCGACATCACGGATCGCAAGGAGGTAGAAGAACAGATCCGGAGCCTGGCTTATTTTGATCCGCTCACCCAATTGCCCAACCGTCGCTTGCTGATGGACCGCTTGAACCAGGCGCTGCTCACCAGCCATCGCAGCCATAAGTTCGGCGCGGTGCTGATCCTCGACCTCGATCACTTCAAGGTTCTCAATGACACTCAGGGCCACGATGTGGGCGACCAGCTGCTGATCGAAGTGGCACAACGCCTGAATGCCAACGTGCGCCAGGAAGATACGGTTTGCCGTCTGGGCGGCGATGAATTCGTGGTGATTCTCGAAGCCTTGGGAGAAGACGAAGAACCGGCGGCGCAACAGGCCGAGAGCATCGCGGAAAAGGTGCGTCACGCGCTCAATCAGCCTTATTCCCTGAGCACCAGTGAAACCCGGTTTCACAGCGCCACCAGCATTGGTCTGACGTTGTTCCGGGGGCAGGGCGCCACGGTCGACATGTTGCTTAAACAGGCCGACGTGGCGCTTTATCAGGCCAAGGATGCCGGGCGCAATCTGGTTCGGTTCTTCAACCCGGCCATGCAGGCTGCGATTGATTCGCGCACTGCGCTGGAATCCGCCCTGCGCCGGGCACTGGAAAAGAAAGAATTCCAGCTCTTTTACCAGCCCCAGGTTGACCAGAACGGCGACTTGATCGGCGCCGAGGCCTTGCTGCGCTGGATGTTGCCGAATCAGGTTCTGGTTTCTCCGGCCGAGTTCATTCCGCTGGCCGAGGAAACCGGGCTCATCCTGCCGATCGGCCAATGGGTGCTGGATACGGCCTGCGCCCAGCTGAAAGCATGGGAAAGCGATTCGCGCACCCAGGCTTTGCAGATGTCGGTCAACGTCAGTGCCCGGCAATTTCACCAGCATGACTTCGTTGAAAACGTTCAGAAAAGCCTGGTTTCGAGCGGGATCAGTCCAGCCCGCCTCAAACTCGAGTTGACCGAGAGCGTGGTGCTCGGCAACGTGGATGTGGTCATTGACCGCATGCAGCAGCTCAATGCCTTGGGGGTGGGTTTCTCGCTGGATGATTTCGGTACCGGATATTCGTCGCTGTCCTACCTCAAGCGTCTGCCGCTGCACCAGGTGAAAATTGACCAGTCCTTTGTGCGTGATGTGACGGAGGACGCAAACGATGCCGCCATTGTGCGAGCCATCCTGGCCATGAGTCACACGCTGGGTTTGCAGGTGATCGCCGAAGGCGTCGAAACCCAGGCGCAGCGGGATTTTTTGCTGCAGAACAATTGCAAGGCCTATCAAGGCTTTCTGTTCGGGAAGCCAACACCGATCGCCGGCTGGGATCGCTTTCTGAAATAAAAATAAAGCAGTGCCAGTTGGCACCTTCAGGGGCGAAAACACTTCGACTCGGGCGGTCTGATCCCCGAACCTGCGCTCCTGCAATCCAAAAACAATCAATCTGTCAGGCGCATGGTGTTATTCGTTCAGCCCGCTCTGGTTGCGAAGTTGCAACCTGGTTTTGACGCTTACCCGATTCAAGAAAACGTGCCGTCCATCCCCGCACGCGTCCCGTGACCCGTTGGCTCATGCTGACCCAGTCGGTCAGGTGAAGCGCTTTTACTTCGGCTGCCATCACGCACTGTTTGCCGGGACACGCGATAAATGCGCTGCGATTTCCTATATTGAATTCCCCAACCCATTTGAGGAGTGTTGTCATGAACCAGCGGATTACGGTGTCTTTACTGTTGGCGGCAAGCCTGTCCGGCGGCTGTGCGGAAATGGGCAGCCTGGGCGGGACGCAATATGGCGAGACGGACAGCGCAACGGCGAGCCAGTCGGAGCGGAACGGAACCATTGCCCAGCTGGAAACCATCCAGGTGGACGACAAGTACAAGCTGGGGGTCGGCACAGCCGCCGGCGCGGTGGCGGGAGGCCTGCTTGGCGCAGGCGTGGGCGACAGCACCACGGCCACGGTGGCGGGCGCGGTGTTGGGCGGGGTGGCGGGCACTTATGCCGAGAGCAAGATGAGCAAACAGGATGCGCAACGGATCGTCGTGAACATGAGTACCGGCGGCAGCGTCACGATCACACAACCGGTAGATAACCGTTTGCGCGAAGGCATGCGCGTGCGCGTTGAAGGCAGCGGAACGAACGCCCGCGTGGTGCCCCGATAAGCTGTGCGACCAGGGCAGTTCGTGAGGTGGCGCCGGTTAAAGGAGCGGGTAGCCGCCCGCGACTGCCCTGTTGTCCACAGACCTGAACGAAGACCAACGGGCTGCCTGGTCTGGGTGACAAATCGGACTCAGGTTACCCGGCAGTTGAATCATGAAAAAGCCGGCTGGTGCAGCATCGATCGCGTGCTGGGTTGTAAAACCACAATGTGTTGCTAGCATCACATTGCCCTTCGATCGTGTCGTGGAATCAAGATAAATGCAGGTTCATTTCTTACTACAAGGAGCGTCATCATGATCAAACCCAATCGTTTCGCCGCTGTTCTTTCCGCATTTCTGCTGGTTTCTCTGGCGGGATGCGCATCGTCGTCCAAGCAAGAAGGCGCAGGGGAATATATTGACGATGCAGTCATCACCACCAAAGTGAAGGCAGCTATTTTCAATGAATCCACGCTGAAATCGGCCGAGATCAATGTCGAAACCTTCAAGGGGGTGGTTCAACTGGGCGGCTTCGTCAATTCCCAGGCTGATATCAACAAGGCGGTTGAAGTCACGCGTGGCGTAAGCGGTGTCGTTGGCGTCAAGAACGACATGCGGCTGAAGTAAGGGCATCAAATCGTTCGCCATTTTTTAACGTTGCCGAACGCTTGTCCGGCAACGTTTGTACGGCAATCAGGGGCTCCGGATGAAGCCCCGGTCACACTGACGATTCTGAAGTCCATCAAAGGGAGAAGGACTATGCTTGAAACCATTGTTGTCGTACTGGTGATTCTTTGGCTACTGGGGATGGTGACTTCAACCACCATGGGCGGACTGGTTCACATTCTGCTGGTTCTCGCGATTGTGGTGATCCTGATTCGAGTCATTCAAGGCCGGCGTCTCTAACGGTCTTTGAATGTTTTCCTTGCCTCGCTTGTCGCAGGCAGAGTGCCCATCCGAACAAGTCTCCGTGCGATGACTGTTTATTCAACAAGAGGACACAACATGCGCAAACTATTGATTGCATTGTCGATGGTGCTTTCCCCTCTGACCGTAGCGCATGCCGAGGTCAGCGTCGGGATCGGCATCAGCGTTCCCGGCGTCAGCATCGGGATCAACTTGCCGGCCTATCCGCGGCTCGTCCGTGTGCCGGGCTATCCTGTTTATTACAGCCCCGGAGTCAATTTCAACTACTTCTTTTACGACGGCCTGTACTGGGTGTTCCAGGGGGATTACTGGTATGCAAGCAGCTGGTACAACGGGCCGTGGGATCGGGTGGAACGGGATTATGTGCCGCTGTATGTGCTGCGCGTTCCGGTGCGCTACTACCGCCAGCCTCCGCCGTATTTCCGCGGATGGCGTGCCGACCAGCCGCCACGCTGGGGTGAACACTGGGGGCGTGACTGGGAACAGCGTCGAAGCGGCTGGGATCAATGGAATCGTCGCGTAGCACCGACACCTGCACCGTTGCCGAGCTACCAGCGGAATTATTCGGGGGAGCGCTATCCCCGCGCTGTCGAACAGCAACGTTCGATCCGCACCGAACGCTACCGCTATCAGCCGCGTGAGGCCGTGACGCAGCAGCATTATCAAAAAAACCGTAGCCAGGGTGGCCCGCAAGACAGGGGGCAGGGCAACAAAAATGACAATCGCGGGCCGGACCACCGGTAATCAACGATGCTCAAAAGACGGCCGCGATGCGGCCGTTGTCATTTCTATTGTTTCTATTGGTCGACCCTGACAATGTCCACTTGCTCGTCGGCAGCAAGCGGCTCTTCTGTATCAAGCTGATGTTGCAGCACGGCAAGACCAGCCTCCGAGGCATCGTTTCCTTTACGTGATCGCTGGAGGACACGCTCGCGCAGGGTGGCGACGGGAAGCGGGAAATCCAGAATACGGAACGCGACGTTCCTGCTGTGCGCTGTTTCGCGCAGCAGGTCGCGCTGCCAGCGTGCGGTGAAGGTGGCATCGACGATTACCGGCCAGCCGGCGTCGAGAAGATTTTCCGTCAGCTGGGCCAGATGCGCGTAGGTGCGGCGCGTGGCGTCGGCCGTGTATAAATCCTGCCCGACGCCGCAAGCGCTGCGCGCCATGGCGTCAAATCCTGCGAGGCGCTTGCGCTCGACATCGGAACGCAGGCGGATGGCACCCGGGGTTTGCATCAGGTTGCGGGTGACGGTGGACTTGCCCGACCCCGCCAGGCCATGGGTGATGTCGAGGCGGACGGGCAGGGGACGCGTCAGGGTCGACGCCAGTCGCAACAGCGTGCGCACGTCGGCAAGCGCGGCGTCGCGCTCGGGGCCGGCAATCTGTCCGCTGCGGATTGCCGCGACCTTGGCGCGCACCAGGGCGCGATACACCGCGTAGTAACGCAGCAGCGCCAGCCCGGCGTGGTCGCCGGTCTGTTCCAGCCAGCCATTGAGGAAAAGCCACGCCCAATCCGCATGGCCTCGCTGCAGCAGATCCATATAGCAAAAGGCGATTTCGGACTGAATGTCGATCCAGCGCAGCTCGGGATTGAATTCAAGACAATCGAACACCAGCAGTTGATCGTCCACCCAGGCCAGATTGCCGAGGTGGAGGTCGCCGTGGCATTCGCGCACCCAGCCCTCGCGCTTGCGTGCGGCCATCAGCGGGGCAAGCCGGGCGTGTTCGGCTGTGCTCCAGCGCTGCAGGGCATCGAGTTGTTGCCGGTCGGCCGGATCATTGAGGCGCGGCGCGATCTGCGCAAAATTTTGCGCTACCGGCTGCCAGATATGCTCCGCACTGCCCCAGGGGCTGTCTGAGGCGGCGCGCGCGCAGGTGTCTGTATGGAAACGACCGAGGGTGGTGGCGATGGCTTCGACCTGTTGCGCGGTCATGCGACCTTGCGAGTCGAGCCGGTCGAGCGTGGCATCCGGCGGAAACTGGCGCATCTTCACGGCATACTCGACCGTCTCGCCGCTGCCATTGACGCGCGGGGCGGCGGGCGTGCCGGTGATGGGGACAACATCAAGGTAGAGGGCGGGCGCGAGACGCCGGTTGAGTTGCACTTCATCGCAGCAGGCGTGCAGGCGCTTGTCCAGGCTGCTGAAGTCGAGGAAGCCGAGATTGAGCGGCTTCTTGATCTTGTAAGCAAATTCGCCGGTGAGCAGTACCCAGGAGATATGGGTTTCGATCACGCGAACCGGGCCTGCCGCGTGGTCGTAGCAGGCCGGGTCACGCAGGTTGCGGATCAGTTCAGGCAAATCGTTCATTGCTGCTCGCATCGCGCCGCATCAACCGCTAGTCGGGTGCAAGGTCGATCGGGCGAGCGGTCCACACTAGCGAGTCCACATCACGCGCAGCAGGTTCTCCTGTTCGTTGTAGTGGTATTCAAGCTCGCCCTGGTAGGCATGGTGCAGTGCGTCTCCGATGCCGCGGGCGAGATGGATGTCGGTCGTGGTGATCAGGGTGTCCCCATCCTGATCCTCGATTTTCATGATCCGCTTCAGCGGATGCTCGGTCTTGGCGCGGGTTTCCTCGTTTCTGGCCAGGTGCAGCAATTCCTCGCGATGATCTTTGAAGAAAGTACCCGCCACAGTGAGATAGCCAGCGGGGAAGTCGTCGTGAATGCGGTGACAGGCCGGACACATTGCTTCGTTTGCCTGGGCGGGCTTGACCAGCCATTGCCAGTGTCCGTCATGAAACACGGCACCGCATTGCGGGCAAACCGTGGGTTCCGGCAACTTGTGCTTTGCCTTGTAGGGGTCGTGCCGGGATTCCTGAATCAGACGGTCGCGGCGGACGGGTTGGAATCCAGCGAATCGCTCTTTCATTCTGTGCTCCTTTCGATGACAACAAAAAATGGCAGGCTTGCCTTTTTACGTCAGGACACTGGCCACCCTCGTCTGCCGGTAACAACAGCTCTGAACGAAGTGCCGGCTAAACCTTGCGTTCCAGCGCGATGCCCGCCAGCTCGACGCCCACGCCCAGCACGAGCAGCACCAGACCGAGCCACATTTCGGGCGCCAGAAAAATCAGCACACCGCCCAGAACCACCATGAACAGGGCCAGAACACGCCTCGAGCGCCGATTTTTAACCATGCGGACCTCCTTTTGAAAGCCGGGTGCTATTCGTAGCGGATCAACTCTTCGGCAAGGCTGTCAGCGCCAAACTGCTCGATCAGTGCGTCGATCTCAGCCAGCAGTGAATCGTCCTCATCGTCTTCCATCACGCCGTCGCCCACCAGCCGTGCGGCCAGCCCTGCAAGGAGGGCGTCACGAATCCCTGCAAGCGTCGGCGGATTTTCCCGGTTCTCGTCATTGACCACCGCCTCGATCGCGCGCGAAAGTGGCTCGCTGGCGCTGGCCTTCACAAAATCGACCGCCAGGGCGCTGCCGTCGAATTCCTCGATGAGTGCATCCAGTTCATCGAGCAGTGATTCGCTGATGTCGAAATGATGGATTCGTTCGGCCTCGTTGAAATCCTTCGGCAGCAGGTCGGCGAGAAAGCGCCGCACCGAGATGAGCGTGACGGGCTGGGTGCAGTCCGGATTGAGGACCCGGCTGTTGAGCAGTGTCGACAAGCTTGGGCTGACGCGGCTGGCAATATCGATGGAGTGATGGGTCATGGTTCTTCCTGCGGGTTGAGTTCCTGCCGTCCGGCGAAGGACGGAGCGATGTCCTGCTGATTTAAAGGTATAGCAGATGAAATCGGGGGGCAGGGGTTACCGAAGCCATGCTCAACTCGCGATGCGTTGCCCTGTCAGGGTGAATGCAGCGCATTCCCATGTAAAGGGTGTCTATATTGAATCATCCGACATGCTGGATACACATAGCCGTGCAAAGGCCGGGCGCGTGAACGCCAGCCACCCTGCCTGCCGCAGGCAACCTGAATGCAATGCCATGTGGCGAAAACAGCGACTGCCCGCCAGTTGGCGCTGCGACAGAGTGAACCGGATCTTCGGATCCCCGGTTCTTCGAGCGCATGAAAAAGGGAGGTGACCATGTTCCAGCACATACTCGTGCCGATCGATGGCAGCGAATTGACCCGTGCAGTGGTGAAACGCGCCTGTTCGTTTGCCCGGGAAGCCGGCGCCCGGCTGACGTTTTATTACGCCAAATCATCCAGCTTGCCCTACGGCATGTCGACCGAAGGAATGTTCGATTTTGCCGCAGCCAGCGAAGCCTACCGCGCAGCGATGGACAAGCAGGCCGCAACCTTGCTGCACAGTGTCGAGCAGGTAGCGGCCGGGGAGGGCGTGTCATTCGACCTGGTCAGCACCGAATGCGATGCGCCGTATGAAGGCATCATTGCGGCAGCGCAACGTGGCGCCTGTGATCTCATCTTCATGGCGTCGCATGGCCATCACGGGCTGCGCGCCTTCCTGCTCGGATCGGAAACGCAGAAGGTTTTGACGCACTGCACCATTCCGGTCCTGGTGTATCGATGAGCCCCGGTTTCCGGCATGAGGATGGCTGATATCGGCCACCCGTTGCGTTGGCCGGGTGACTTAAGGCGTTTGTGAAAGCAGGTCGCCGACCATGCGCCGGAACATCAGCACCACGCCATCCCGATCAATGCCGGGGTTGCGGATGGCGCGTATCCGCAAGCCCTCGAACATCGCGGAAATGGCTTCCACCATGCTGGCCAGCGTGTCCTCGTTGTCTTTATGCCCGGCGGCCTGGCGTTGGGTGCGGATGGTTGCAGCCAGACTCTCGCGACACTGCCGGTCGGCTGCCTGAACGATTTCTGCGATATGCGGATTGCGCGCGGCTTCAGCGACGATTTCCAGTTGCAGCCCGGCCTTGCCCGGGTCGAGATTCTCTTGCACCCCCTCGACGGCGCGTTCGATCATCGCTGCCTTGACATCGCTTGCCGCGCGCAGTTCGGCGGTCAGCGTCAGCAGGCGTTCGAGATCCTGGGCGACGATGTCGGCAATGATCGCTTCCTTGTTTTCAAAGTAGTGATAGATGTGGCCGGTGCTCATGCCGGCTGCTTTCGATATTTGCGCAATGCTGGTGCCGTGGAAGCCATGCTGGCGGAAGCAGTCCGCTGCGGCTGCGCGAATCTGCACGCGGCGTGCGTCGGCGCGCGAAATATCGGCGGAAAGGGAATTCGCAGCAGTCATGCCTGTCTCCTGTCGTTAGGCGCAAGGCTTGAAATGGATCATCAATCTTGCGCTCACTGGAATAATAATATAGATTGAACATTCATTCTATATTTTAATTGCCTATCCGGCATGACTTGCCGATCAGGTAGCGGCGTCAAAACAGGCAGGCGAAGCCAGCGCCCATTTACGAAAGGTTTTCCATGCAGACCCCACGCATCCTGCCATTCATTTCAGCCAGTTTCGCCCTGACTGGCGTGTTGCTGCTCAGCGCGTGCGGCGAGCAGAAACAGCCGCCTGCGGGCGGGCCGCCGGCAGCCCCAGCGGTCACGGTGGTGACCGTGCAGCCAGAATCGGTGGCGCAAGTCGCGGAGCTGCCCGGTCGCACGGTGCCGTATCAGGTGGCTGAACTGCGGCCGCAGGTGACCGGCATCGTCAAGGCGCGCCTGTTCAAGGAGGGCAGCGAGGTCAAACTTGGGCAGGTGCTGTACCGAATCGACCCGGCAACGTATCAAGCCGCCTACGACAGTGCGCGCGCCAGCCAGGCACGCGCCGAGGCCAATCTGGAGGCTGCGCGGCTGAAGGCGGTTCGCTATGCCGATCTGGTCAAAATCCAGGCAGTG
Organism: Gammaproteobacteria bacterium; assembly: GCA_018831045.1. Lineage (GTDB taxonomy): Bacteria > Pseudomonadota > Gammaproteobacteria > Burkholderiales > Thiobacillaceae > Thiobacillus. Next base: position 206,249 of record JAHJRA010000029.1, read on the forward strand.
AGCACCCAGGCCAACGAAGAAGCCCAGGCCGGGCAGAAACAGGCGCAGGCCGATGTCGGCATGGCCAGGGCGGCACTCGACAAGGCGCGTGTCGATCTCGATTACACCCGCGTGGCCTCGCCGATTGCGGGCCGCATCGGCCGCTCGACCGTGACGGCGGGGGCGCTGGTGACGGCGAACCAGGCCGCGGCGCTGGCCACAGTGCAGCAGCTTGATCCGATCTATGTCGATTTGACGCAGTCCAGCGCCGAGCTGCTGAGCCTGAAACGCGCGCTCGATTCGGGCAAGCTGGCTCGCGCAGGCGGCAATAGCGTGCCGGTGCAACTGGTGCTGGAAGACGGCAGTGCCTACGCTGCCGAGGGCAGGCTGGCATTTTCCGAAGTGACGGTCGACCAGGCCACCGGCAGCGTGACGCTGCGCGCCATCTTCCCCAACCCCAAGGGCGAGCTGTTGCCCGGCATGTACGTGCGTGCACGGCTGACACAGGGCGTGAACCGTGATGCCATGCTGGTGCCGCACGCTGCAGTCAGTCGTGACCCGAAGGGCAATGCGACCGTGATGGTGGTGAATGCCGAAAGCAAGGTCGAGGCTCGCATCGTCAAGGCGGAGCAGTCGAAGGAGGACAAATGGGTGGTGACCGAAGGCCTGACCGCCGGCGATCGCGTCATCGTCGAAGGCTTGCAAAAGGCGAAGCCGGGCACGCAGGTGCAAGCTCAGGATGCGGCAACAGCCGCAGCAAGCCCGCCCGCAGCGCCTGCGGCCAAGTGAGGTAGTCGACCATGGCTAATTTCTTCATAGACCGGCCCATTTTCGCGTGGGTCATCGCCATCGTCATCATGCTGGCAGGGGCGCTGTCCATCCTCGGGCTGCCGATTTCGCAATATCCCGCCATTGCGCCACCGGCCATCGCCATCAACGCCAGCTATCCCGGCGCGTCGGCGAAAGCGGTAGAAGACTCGGTGACCCAGGTCATCGAGCAAAAGATGACCGGCCTCGACGGCCTGCTCTACATGAACTCGTCGAGCGACGCCAGCGGCCGCACCACCGTCACGCTCACCTTCAACGCCGACACCGATCCCGACATCGCCCAGGTGCAGGTGCAGAACAAGCTGCAGACTGCGCTGCCGTTGCTGCCGCAGGCGGTGCAGCAGCAGGGCGTGCAGGTGGCAAAATCGGCGCGTAACTTCTTGATGGTGCTGGGCTTTGCCTCGACCGATGGCAAGCTGAGCGCGAACGATCTGTCGGATTTCGTGGTCTCCAATCTGCAGGATCCGCTGTCGCGTGTCACCGGTGTCGGCGAGTTGCAGGTGTTCGGCTCGCAGTACGCCATGCGGGTGTGGCTCGATCCGGCCCGACTGTCCAATTTCAAACTCACGCCAGCCGATGTCAAGGCCGCGATCCAGGCGCAGAACACGCAGGTGTCGGCCGGCCAGCTTGGCGGCACGCCGTCCTTGCCCGGCCAGGGGTTCAGCGCAACGATCACCGCGCAGAGCCGGCTGCAAAACGCAGAACAGTTCAATGCCATCCTGCTGCGCACCTCGGCACAGGGCGGCGAAGTGCGCCTGGGCGACGTCGCCCGGGTGGAGATCGGCGCTGAAAATTACGGCACCATGGCGCGCTTCAACGGCGAACCCGCCGCCGGTGTCGGCATCAAGCTCGCCGCCGGCGCCAACGCGCTGGAAACCGCCGACGCAGTGCGCGCCAAGCTCGCCGAGTTGCAGCCCTATTTCCCCGCCGGCGTGGAGGCCGTGGTGCCTTACGACACCACGCCCTTTGTGCGCATTTCGATCAAGTCGGTGGTCACGACGCTGATCGAGGCCGTGGCGCTGGTGTTCCTGGTGATGTTCCTGTTCCTGCAAAATTTGCGCGCCACCCTGATCCCCACTATCGCGATCCCGGTGGTGCTGCTCGGCACCTTCGGCGTGATGGCAGCGTTCGGCTTCTCGATCAACACCCTGACCATGTTCGGCGTCGTGCTGGCGATCGGCCTGCTGGTGGACGACGCCATCGTGGTGGTCGAAAACGTCGAGCGCGTGATGACCGAGGAGGGGCTGTCGCCCAAGGAGGCGACCAAGAAATCGATGCGCCAGATTACCGGCGCGCTGGTCGGCATCGGCCTGGTGCTGTCGGCCGTGTTCGTGCCGATGGCTTTCTTCGGCGGCTCGACCGGCGTGATCTATCGCCAGTTCTCGATCACCATCGTCGCGGCCATGGCCTTGTCGGTGCTGGTGGCGATCGTGTTTACCCCCGCGCTGTGTGCGACGATGCTGAAGCCGGTTGAAAAAGGCCACGGCCACGGTGAAGGACGGGTGCTGGGCGGTTTCTTCGGCTGGTTCAACCGCATGTTCGCGCGCAACACCCTGCGCTACGAGTCGGCGGTAGGCGGCATTCTCAAGCGCAGCGTGCGCTATCTCGCCATTTATCTGGCGATCGTCGTGGTGCTCGGCCTGCTGTTCGTGCGCATGCCCACCTCATTTTTGCCGGAAGAAGACCAGGGCATCATGTTCAACCAGGTCATGCTGCCTGCCGGCGCCACCCAGGAGCGCACGCTGGAGGTGTTGAAAAAAGTCGAGCGGCATTTTCTGGAAAACGAAAAAGACACGGTGCGCGCGGTGTTCACCGTGGCCGGCTTCAGCTTCGGCGGCGGCGGCCAGAACATGGGTATCGGCTTCGTCAATCTGAAGCACTGGGATGAACGCAAGGGACCCGGGATGGACGTCAAGTCGGTGGCCGGGCGGGCGATGGGCGCGTTCTCGCAAATTCGCGAGGCGATGGTGTTCGCCTTCGTGCCGCCGGCGGTGATCGAACTCGGCACCTCGAGCGGCTTCAACGTGCAGCTGCAGGATCGCGCCGGCCTCGGCCACGATGCGTTGATCGCTGCGCGCAACCAGTTCCTCGGCATGGCGGCGCAGGACAAGCGCCTGGTCGGCGTGCGTCCCAACGGCCAGGACGACACCCCCGAATACCAGCTCGAAATCGACCACGCCAAGGCCGGCGCGCTCGGGGTGACGGTGGCCGACATCAACGACACGCTATCCATCGCCTGGGGCGGCAGCTATGTCAACGACTTCATCGACCGTGGCCGCATCAAGAAGGTGTATCTGCAAGCCGACGCCGGCGCGCGCATGACGCCGGGTGATCTCGACAAATGGTATGTGCGCAACAAGGCCGGCGAGATGGTGCCGTTCTCCGCCTTTACCCAGGCCAAGTGGAGCTTCGGTTCGCCGCGCCTCGAGCGCTACAACGGCCAGCCCTCGGTCGAGCTGCTCGGTCAGGCCGCGCCTGGCCTGTCGTCGGGCGAGGCGATGGTGGCGGTGGAGGAGATCATGGCCAAGCTGCCACCCGGCATCGGCCACGAGTGGACCGGTACCTCCTACGAGGAGCGCCGCAGCGGTTCGCAGGCACCGGCCTTGTATGCGCTGTCGCTGCTGGTCGTGTTCCTCTGCCTCGCCGCGCTGTACGAAAGCTGGTCGGTGCCGTTCGCGGTGATGCTGGTGGTGCCGCTCGGCGTGCTCGGCGCGCTGCTGGCCGCCACCGGGCGCGGGCTGTCGAACGACATTTACTTCCAGGTCGGCCTGCTGGCCACCATCGGCCTATCGTCGAAAAACGCGATCCTGATCGTCGAATTCGCCAAGGCGCAGATGGAAGAGGAGGGCAAGGATCTGCTCACCGCCACGATGGAGGCCATCCGCATGCGCCTGCGTCCCATCCTGATGACCTCGCTTGCCTTCGGCCTCGGCGTGCTGCCGCTGGTGCTCGCCACCGGCGCCGGCTCCGGCAGCCAGAACGCGATCGGTACCGGCGTGCTCGGCGGCACCCTGCTCGGCACCGCGCTCGGCATCTTTTTCGTGCCGCTGTTCTACGTGGTGATCAAGCGCATTTTCAAGGACAAGCCGCGAACCGACCGCACGGCACCGCTCCCGGTTGCGGCGCCACTGGAGGGCAAGCCATGAGCACGCTCCGTATTCTGAGCATCGCGCTCGCCGCCAGTTTGACGGGCGCCTGCACCCTGACCCCGGACTATCAGCGCCCTGCAGCGCCGGTGCCGACTGCGTTTCCGGATGCGGCTCCGGCTGCCGCGACGACAGCGGCCGACGCCATCGCCTGGCGCGACTATTTCGCCGATGCGCGGCTGCGCGAGGTGATCGCGCTGGCGCTGGCCAACAACCGCGACCTGCGTGTCGCCGCGCTCAACATCGAAAAAGCGCGCGCCCAATACCGAATCCAGCGCGCCGACCTGTTTCCGGCCGTTGGCGCCACCGGAAGCCAGAACGCGCAGCGTCTGCCGGGTGATCTCACTGCCAGCGGCAATGCCGAGGTCAACCGCCAGTACAGCGCCACGATCGGATTTTCCGCCTACGAGCTGGATTTCTTCGGCCGCATCCGCAGCCTCAACGCAGCGGCGCTCGAAACCTACCTCGGCACCGGGGAAGCGCGCCGCAGTGCGCAGATCAGTCTGGTGGCCGAAGTCGCCAGCGTCTGGCTGACGCTGGCCGCCGACCGCGAACGGCTGGCGCTGGCGCGCAGCACCTACGAGACACGGCTGAAGTCCCACGACCTGATCCGCCGCATTGTCGATGCCGGCGCGGTTTCGGCGCTCGACCTGCACCAGTCGCAGACGCTGCTGCAAAGCGCGCGTGCCGACGTGGCGCGTTTCAGCACCTTGGTCGCGCAGGACGAAAACGCACTCGCACTGGTCGCGGGCGCCCCGGTACCCGCCGAATGGCTGCCGGCCACGCTCACCGACAGCATCAGCGCCGTGGCCGAATTGCCGGCAGGTGTGCCGTCCGAGGTGCTCACCCGTCGCCCCGACATCCTGCAGGCCGAGCGCAACCTGCGCGCAGCCAATGCCAGCATCGGCGCCGCACGCGCCGCCTTCTTCCCGAGCATCAGCCTGACCGCTGCCGCCGGGTCCGCCAGCGGCAGCCTGGGCGGCCTGTTCGATGGCGGATCCGGCACCTGGAGCTTCGTTCCCCAGATCCGCATTCCGATCTTCGAGGCCGGCCGCCTGCGGGCGAGCCTCGAGGTGGCCGAGGTGCAGCGCGACATCAACGTGGCGCTGTACGAGAAAGCCATCCAGACGGCGTTCCGCGAGGTCGCCGATGCGCTCGCCGAGCGCGCCATGCTCGCCGAGCGGTTCGACGCCAGGCGCCAACAACTTGAAGCCACGCAGGCAGGCTTCCGCTTGTCGGATGCACGCTACCAGGGCGGAGTGGACAGCTACCTTGGCCTGCTCGACGCCCAGCGCACGCTCTACCTCGCCGAACAGGAGCTGATCATCGTGCGCCTGGCCGATGTCGCCAACCGCGTCACGCTGTACAAGGTGCTGGGCGGCGGCTGGCAGTAAGGTTCGGAACGGCCCGGCTTGAAACGAACGCCCTGTGGTTCCGCGATGAATTGTGCGACCCGGGCGATTCGTCAGATGGCGCCGATCACAAGAAGCGGGCAATCGCCCACGGGCCGTTCCCGGCATGCACGGACAGGGGGTTTTCCCTCAAATGAACACGTTTCATGCGTAGCGGATTTACGGCTTCAGGATGATGAAAACACCTTTGCCTGCAGGGTCTTCAGGGCTATTTGTACCAGCTTGACCCGGCGGTATTGACGGTATACCTGACGGCACCTGCAGGATAGGATTGTCCCGATCCCCTTTCCTCCGGACCAGCCATGGCTCGCGTTGCAACCCCGCTTACTGTCGGCTTGATCCGCAAGACCGAACCCGCCAGCAAGCCGGTCAAACTGACCGATGGCGGCGGCATGTATTTGCTGTTGCAACCCGAAGGTTCGCGCTACTGGCGGCTGGATTACCGTTTTGAAGGCAAACGCAAAACGCTGGCGTTGGGGGTCTACCCGGATGTTTCGCTCAAGGAAGCCAGAAAACGCCGCCACGCAGCCAGGACTTTGCTGGCTGAAGGGCTGGATCCCGCTGCAGTGCGAAAGGCAAGCAAGTCGAACCACCCTCCCATCCTCAACCCGGATCAACACGCCTTCGCTCTGGCGATCAGCGGTGAGGGCCGGTGGGACTGGGACTTGAGCAGTGGGCGGATTGGGCATAACGCACAGTGGGCGCGACTGATGGGGCTGGATGCGCGCCAGCCCGAGCACACTTGGCAAGAGGCGCTTGCCTGCGTGCATGAACAGGAGCGGGACGAGGTCATGGCGGCGGTCCGGAATTGCCTCGACGGTCATGCTGATTTTGAATATGAGTGCCGCATCCGGCGCGTGGATGGCAGTGTGATTTGGGTGCAGAACCACGGCGAGGTGAGGGTGCGCAGCAGCGACGGCAAACCGCTGCGCATGGCAGGCAGCCTGCACGAAATCACCCGACAGAAGCGTGAAGCCCTGCAGATGCAGCGGCGCAATCTGTTTCTGCAGACGATTGCAGCGGTGAATGAAATGCTCATGGCGGAACTGCCCGAGCAGGAATTGATGTCGCGCATCTGCCAGGAACTGGTTCGGGACGGCCTGTTCCGCATGGCCTGGATCGGCCTGCTGGATCAGGATGGCGTGCGGGTGCGACCGGTGGCCGAGGCGGGTTTTGTTGGGGACTATCTCGCCCGGGCGGATATCCGCTGTGACGACTCGCCCCAGGGACGGGGCCCCACCGGTACCGCCATCCGCACCGACGCCACGGTGATCAACGACGACACGGAGACCAGCCAGCAGTTTGCGCTGTGGCGGGAGCGCTCGCAGGCTCAGGGCTACCGCTCATCGGCGGCAACGCCGATACGGGTGCAGGGCAGGGTGGTTGGAACACTCAATGTGTATGCCGCCGAGCCGCATGCATTCGGAACGGAAAAGGTGATGCTGCTGGAAAAGCTGGCCGCCGACCTGGGCGTGGCGATGGGCCATCGTGCCGCGCTGACCGCCCTGCGCCAGAGCGAGGAACGGTTCCGGCTGCTGCTGGAGGCATCACCCGAGGCGATTTTCGGCGTTGACACCCAGGGCGTCTGCACCTTCGTCAACCCGGCCTGCCTCAGGATACTGGGCTATACGCAGGAAGAAATGCTCGGCAAGAGCGTGCACCCGCTGATCCATCACTCCCATCCTGATGGCCGGCCCTATCCCAAGGAACAGTGCCACGTTCGCTGTTCAACCCTCAAAGGCAAGTCCACCCATGCCGACAATGAAGTGCACTGGCGCAAGGACGGCAGCAGCCTTCCGGTGGAATACTGGTCTCACCCGATTTTCCGCGACGGCGAACTGGTGGGGGCGGTGGTCAATTTTGTCGACATTACCGAGCGCAAGCGCATGGAACAGGCGCTGCGCAGCAGCGAGGAACGCTACCGGCTGATTTCAAACGTCGCGACCGATCTGCTGTATTCCTGCGTGCAGTCGGAGGCCGGATTTTTTGCCATCGACTGGGCAACGGCTTCTGCAGAGCGGATTTTTGGGTATTCGCTGGACGAAATTCTTGAGCAGGGTTGCTGGCGCGGTTTTGTCCACCCCGACGACTTGCCCGAATTCGATCGCAACATTACCCATCTTGAAGCGGGACAACGGAGCGAATGTGAGTTGCGCACGCTTTCGCCGGACGGCTCGACCCACTATGTCCGCGCCTATTCCCGGGTGGTGGAATCGGAGACCGGACAAAGCCGCCTGTATGGCGCCTGCCAGGACATCACCGAGCGCAGGCAGGCTGAGGCGCGGATCGAATTTCTTGCGCACCATGATGTCCTGACCGGCTTGCCCAACCGCGTCCTGCTGCGCGACCGTTTTGCGCAGGCGCTGAGCAGTTCGGAACGCTCCCGAACCCGGATGGCGGTGCTGTTTCTCGACCTGGATAATTTCAAGGTAGTGAACGACACCCTGGGACACGCCTCGGGCGACCTGTTGCTGCAGCAGGTGGTGACGCGTCTGTCGCGCTGTACGCGCGAGAGCGACACCATCAGCCGCCAGGGCGGAGATGAATTCATCCTCCTGCTGAATGACATTCCGAACCTGGAAACGGTGGAGCGCATCGCCGGCGAAATCCTTCAATGCCTGGCGCAACCGCTGGAAATCAACGGCCATGTGCTGAACGCCTCGGGCAGCATCGGTGTCGCAATTTATCCGGAGGATGGCCGCGACTTTGAGGGCTTGCTGCAGAAAGCCGATACCGCGATGTACAACGCCAAGGATGCAGGCCGCAACACCTACCGCTTCTTTGATGAGCAGATGAACGTGCAGGCACACGAACACCTGTTGCTGCAAAACCGGCTGCACCAGGCGCTGTTTCGCGCTGAATTCTATTTGCAGTATCAGCCGCAACTGGATATCGACAGCGGCAAGGTGATCGGCGTGGAAGCACTGCTGCGCTGGAATAACCCGGAACTGGGCGAGGTCGTGCCGGCCCGTTTCATTCCGGTGGCTGAAGACTGCGGCCTGATTGTGCCGATCGGCGCCTGGGTGATGGAAGAGGCGTGTCGGCAGGCGCAGTCATGGCGTCAGGCCGGATGGCCCGAACTGACCATGGCGGTCAACCTGTCGGCCCTGCAGTTCCGCCGCCCCGGTCTGATCGAGACAGTGGCGGGCGCACTCGACAGGAGCGGCTTGCCACCCCATTTGCTGGAACTGGAGCTAACCGAGTCCATCCTGCTGCAGGACGCGGAAAACAATCTGGATACGGTGCGGCAGCTGAAGGCGCTGGGCGTGCGGCTGTCGATCGATGACTTCGGCACAGGCTATTCGTCGCTCAGCTACCTCAAGCGCTTTGCGGTCGACAAGCTGAAGATCGACCGCTCTTTCGTGCGCGACATCGGCACCGATCCGGACAATGCCGCCATTGTTCGTGCCGTGATCCAGCTTGCACGCAGTCTGCGTCTGGGCATCATCGCAGAAGGGGTCGAAACTCAGGAGCAGCTGGCGTTTCTGCTAGAGGAAGGATGCCAGGAAGCGCAGGGATTTCTCTTCAGTCGGCCGCTTGCAGCACCCGCCCTGAAAACCTTCCTCAGCGAACGAAAGACGACCGCGTGGCGGCAGTCTTTCATTGAATAAATACTGTTGTAACTAAAAACAACCATTGAACTCGGTTAATTTCAACTGATTGATGCGGAACCAAACGTAAGCATCTGATGTTTTGGCATTTGTTGGAGGATTGTTCTTGCTAGACCCATGCTGAAAGACATTGTTTTGATTGACCTCAGGTTGGCAGGTTGTTCTTTTTCTTGCGGGATTTGACAGGCTTAACTTGCAATTTGGCAGGCTGCTTCTGTCCGAACAGCGTGCAGGGGCCAGAGCAACCAGCTAACCACGACCCCAAAAAATCAATGGGTTGGACAAAGAACTTTGCTTCAAGCCTATCCTCGCTCCGAATGTGCAACTTAATCCTGGCAAAATCCTTTTGATTACCACGAACGAAAAATACGGCCGAACCGGATGCCCGGTCGACCGTATCAGCCATGCCACCGCCCCATGGTGAGGCAGGAATGTGGGGGGTTAGCTGTAGCTGTCGGCGAACAGACTGTCTGCCCAGATGAACATGTCCTGGTAGCTGTCGCCATCAATCATGTCTGCTTCCGCTTCGCCAGCGTCTATGCGCTGCATGCCTTTGCCTTTGACGTTGCCGCTGGCGTCGAAGATGTCACCGTAGATGAAATTGGTGGACAGCCAGGACGACGTCTTGTTGGTGATCGGGCTGAAGCACGCGGAACTGGTGGCGATGTCCTCGTCCGGCGCCTCGCCGGTGAAAGAGCGGATGATCGCATCGGCACAGATCTTGGCCTCCGAGTTGGCCATGTGGCCGGACTTGGGCACCGCCTTGCCGTCGGAGGATGGAACGGCGCAGGAATCCCCGATGACATGGATGTTGGGATAGCCTGCGATGCCATAAGTCAGCGGATTCACCGGTACGAATCCCGTGCTGTTGAGGGGCAAACCCGCTGTGATCGCGCCGGCGCGCTGGTTGGGAATGTAGTTCAGCACCTTGGCGTTGTTGACGGTCTTGGCGCTGGTCACGATCGAGCGCGTGCTGGAATCCACCGATAGCACCGTCGCGTTGGGAACATGCTGAATGACCCCGGCATGCGTCACGTTGAATGCATGGCCGAAAGCTTCCGGTTCAGCGGTAATGCTGGCATTGGCGTCGAGTACGACAACCTTGGCACCGGTGCGACCCTTGCGCTTCAGGTAATCGGCCACCACGCAGGCCCGTTCGTAAGGTCCTGGCGGGCAGCGGTAGGGTGCTTTCGGCACCGTCATGACGAAGGTGTCGTTGCTGCGCATCGCCGCCAGCTGGTTCTTGAGCAGGGTGGTCTGGGCACCGGCCTGCCACGCGTGGGGGGTCAGGTTCGGGTTCCAGTTGCCTGCAGCCGGTACGAAATCGATGCCTGGCGACAACACCAGATGGTCGTAGGGCAGGATCTTGTTGCCGCTGCTGGTGCTGACTGTCAACGTGTTGCCCGCGGCATCGATGGCGACCGCGCGGCCTTGCATCACGGTCACGCCGTGGTTGGCCTTCAGCGAATCGAAGGCCAGGGTGATCCGGCTCATCGGCAGCGCGCCAGTGACGACCAGGTTGGAGAGAATGCAGGAAACGTGGTTGGGGTTGGCGTCCACCAGGGTGACCTGCACGTTGCCGCCCCACATGCGCACATACTTGGCCAGCGTGGCGCCGCCGAAGCCGCCGCCGACCACGACCACGCGGGGAGCTGTGGTTGCCGCGCCGACAGCACGGGGAACTGCGGCCAGGGCAGTCATCGCGCTGGCCAGTTTGAGAAACTGTCTTCTGTTCAGGGTGTTCTTCATGTTTTCCTCCCGGAATTAATCGCCGCCGTTGCCGGGCAGGGTGGACAGGTAATCGGCGATCAGCCGCAACTGTTCATCGGTATAGCCGCGTGCCTGACGGTCCATGATGCCTTCGATGGGGCGGTACTTCATGTCGATCAGGTCGTTGAAAAGATCCTTGCCTGCGATTTCTTCGAAGCCCGGCCCAGCTCCGTTGGTGCCGTGGCACTGGGCGCACTGGGATGCCAGCAGGCGGCCCGGCTCGGCGGCGCTGGTCGGCGCAACGGCGACTAGAAGCGCCGTGCCAGCCAGTATGGCGCGTGTAAAAATGGAAATATCCATGTGATTATTCCTTGAGAATTGACGACGACAGCAGGGAACCTGCCATGCATGCCCTTGGGCACAGCTCAAACGGCAAGCGGAAAAAAACCTTTATACCGTCATGGAGAAATGTTATCGCCTATGACGATTTCCCGTCATGCGGTGTGAGGGCGGCGAGCATACGCTTTAAACCATTACGATAACATGGCTAAATTATAAAATTATTATTTGCTGGCATGCTTGGTTCGTGTTGGACGGGCGGGCAGAATTAGTTCCCTTGTCAAAGAATATTGAATGCAAAACACAAACAGCCAAACCGTTCAAGCCTAGGCGCTCGACCGTGCTCACAATCTGGCAGAAAGCATTACTGGGATCGATTGATACGTTCGCTGTCGGAGGGTGTTGTGGGTTTTGGTTTGAGCAGGGCAGGAAGTTCCCGCTCGGCATGTCCGGACGGCGCCAAATTAAACAGCGTGATCTGTCGAATTCTGCTTTGAAGTGCATGATCCAGCGGCGCGAATTCGATGCCGACCAAAGACTGTCCGGTGTGCGCAATGGCGCCGTTTACCTGGAACAGCATGTCTTCCTTCAGACTTAACACTTGCAGCATGCACCGGGTTCCTGGCACTGCATTGCCGATGAACGAGGCGTAGAACAGCGCCCCATAGATCGAGATATCGATCAGCGTTCCAGGATAGGTTACCTCAGGGCAAATCATCCGAGCTTTCGAGAGAAAGGGATAGCGGGGGTGAGCGCGGCGTTCAAGGGGGAGCATGGCATTCTGCTTTGAAGAGGTGCAAGAGTTGATACTCTACCTTCCCCTCATTGCAGTCTGTTGTCAGTGGGAGGTGATCATCGGCGCTACCATCGTGGGCGCTTTCAGCCGGAAAGGGTGCTGCGCTTAAGACGGCCTGTCCAGCGCATGACGTACTCTACTGCTAAAAGCTTGAGGGTCATGCGAGATGACCGCTTCCGGGATCCCGAACTTCAAGGTCAGGCGTGTATGACTCTCGAAGCCATATGAGACGATAAATGGGTGCATGCCGGCAGCCAGAGCGGCAGCGTAGTCCCTGTGTTCGTCGCCACAAGCGAAGGCGCGGGCCGGGTTGATGTCAAACTGTTCGCGCGCCGCCTGGAAATAGAAGGTCTTCTCTTCGCGCAGCGGCAGATAATGCATGAAGTCCAGTTGACCAATGTCCAGGTTGTGCCGTGCAAACAGGCGCGCCAGTGTGGATTCCGGTTCATGACATATATTGCGTGTGACCATGCCGACCCGGATGCCGGGCGTTTCTATCAAATCGCGGATCAATTCCGCCATGCCCGGATACAACAGAGCTTCTTCTCGATAGACCTCGGTCAGGGTATCAAGCAGTTCGTTGCGGACACGCTTGCCCATGTGCTTAGCCAGATTGCGTGGGAATTCCTTGATGCCACCAATGTATTTAAAAAGCTTGCGGCGTTTCTGGAATCGCTCCAGATCGCCGATGTTCATGCCGTGATGCGCGAAGGCAATGCCAATTGCCGAAAAAGCATCAATGAGTGTGCCGTCGGCGTCAAAGATGATCAAGCGGTCTGTGCTTCGATACATGCGTTCTCCGGAAGAGGTGAGCCCTACTGAGCATGACACTTGCCAGACGCAAAAAAGAGGGTGTCTGACCGACAAAATGGCAGGCATTCCTCGGCATTCTAAGCTGAATGGACTGACCTTCTATGGCAGCTCAATTTCCATTTTCCATATTTGGCGTTTGGCATCCCAGCATCTGCCTCGGCTGTGAAAGAGGGCAAAGATAAATCCGCGCCCCAGACCTCGCGTATATTATCTGGGCCAATCGGTCTGCTTGAGGGTCCCGCGCCATGAAACAAGCCAAGCATCTTTCGATGATCCGCAGCTTCCATCTGGCGGACTGGTTTACGTTGGGGAATGCAGCCTGCGGCGTCGGTGCGCTGTTCGCCGTGATGAGCTATTTGCAGAGCCAGGACAAGCTGAACCTGTTGTTTGCCTGTGCCCTGATTCTGCTGGCGTTTGTATTTGATGTATTCGATGGCCGCGTCGCGCGTTGGCGTCAGAAAACCTCGTCGCTGGGGCGAGAGCTGGATTCTCTGGCCGATGTGATCTCCTTTGGCGTTGCGCCGGCAATCATCGCCTATGGCGCTGGCATGGATGGTCTCTGGGATCGCGCGATTCTGATCTACTTCGTTGCGTGTGGTGTGAGCCGACTTGCCCGCTACAACATCACCGCCGAGACCTTGGCGCAAGGCAGCGACAAGGTAAAGTATTTCGAGGGCACGCCGATCCCCAGCTCACTGTTGCTCGTCATTGTTATCGCCATCGCCACCGTCAACGGTGCGATCGGCAACCATCTCTGGTTTGGGATGACCCACATCGGTCCTTGGCAACTCCACCCGCTTGTATTGATGTTCGCGGTTTCCGGCTCGTTAATGATCAGCAGGACATTGCACATTCCGAAACTGTGAGATCTTTGCCGGACATCGGTGGGAAATCACGCCAAACGGCAGATTTCCGAATTCCCAACGGTAAGGCGCGATAGCGGCCGCATGCCTCTAAGAGTCATCATTATCCAATAAGCTGATGGCGAACCATCTATTCAAAAAGCATGGATGCGGTAAAGACCTAATGGACTCTCTGAAAGTCTGGAAAGCCGACGACGAAACCGTGCTGACATTGCGTCAGCTGAATGAATCGGACACTCAAAGATTGATTGCTTTCGTCAAGGGCCTGTCCGTTACAGCGCGCTACTTCCGTTTCGGACAGGGTGACTATGATCCAGGGCTGGACGATGCCCTGCGAGTATGCAAGCTTGATCCGGAGCAGGGATTGCACCTCATCGTCGTGACACCCGGGGACGCTGGGGAGACCGTGGTGGGGTCCGCGCGATATGTGATCCAGCCAGACCGATCAAGCTGCGAGTTCGTTGTCGTGGTGGCGGACAAATGGAATCACCACGGCATCGGGCATCAACTGATGAATGCCCTGCTCAGTTGCGCAAAAAGCCAGGGCCTGCAAAAAATGTACGGCCGCGTCCTGGGAAGCAATCTCGACATGCTCAAGTTCGTCAAGGCATGCGGGTTCGAGACTTCCGATAGCCCTGAAGGCTCTTGGCTAAAAATTGCCCGCATCGATCTTCAACCACTCGCATAAGCGAGTGGTTGAATGAAAGCAAGCACGGCGTCTATTTAGAGCCTTTGACAGGTCGCCCTGTCTTGATCACATCAAGTCGACGGACAGGCGTTGGCATTTTTCACGCAGTAACACAGGTAATGCTTATGGGCGGGCGGCAGCGCCCAGCACCAAGGGAGCCTGTTTGAATACGTATCGAGTAGCCGAGAGGGGCTTGTCGACGCTGCTCGATGGCACCAATGAGAGATAGGACAGGTAGGATCAATCTGTCCAGAGCCTGCTCGCCACCATCCCTTTTTCGAGGAAGCTGCCTTTCTTCGCTCGGTGGATCCGGTAGCGCTCCAGGTTCTCGCCCGAAAGTTTCAGCCTGCCGCTGCGTTTGCCCTTTCCGGTGCCTTCCACCATCAGGGTCTGGCCGTCGAATACGGTCAGCGCCATCATCTTTTCACCCGCGTCGAGCTTGATCAGCTGCACGCCTTTGCCGCCAGTGCCTTCTTTGACTTCTTCGATGGGGAACACCAGGGCCTTGCCGTTGCTTGCCGCAACAGCAACCCAGTCGCCCGTTGCAGGGACCGGGGGCAGGGGAAATTGGCCATCCTCGACCGTCATGAACGCCTTGCCAGCCCGTTGCCGGGACACCATATCGGCACACTTGGCAATGAATCCGTAGCCCAGCGTGGTCGATACCAGCCAGCGGGATTCTGGCAGTGCAGAAAGGGCATGAATCAGCTTCGCGCCCTTGGCCAGATCAACGAGACTGGTGAACGGAACCCCATCGCCCCGACCGGAGGGCAAGTCGGAAATGCGAAGCGTATACGTGCGGCCGCTGCTGTCCATGAGGATGAGCGGATGCACCGTCCGGGTTTCGATGACCGCCATTTCTCCATCGCCCGCCTTGTACTGGATCGATGCCCGGTCGACACCCTGGCCTTGCCGGGTGCGCAGCCAGCCATTCAGCGACACGATAACGGTCACCGGCTCGTCCACGATGGACTCTTCGCTCGTCGTCGCGGCAGTAACCGACTGCGCCGCCTCGATGCGGGTGCGGCGGTCATCGCCGTATTTCTTCATGTCAGCGCGGATCTCGTCGACGACAAGGGACGTCAGGGCATTGCCGTCGCCCAGGATGCGGTTGAGTGCGTCGCGTTCGCCCAGTAATTCCTTCAATTCCTTCTCGATCTTGATGGATTCAAGCCGGGCGAGCTGACGCAGGCGAATGTCCAGGATGTCATCGGCCTGCACCTCGGTGAGGTCAAAAGCGGCCATCAGGTCGGACTTCGGATCGTCCGACTCGCGAATGACCCGGATCACCTCGTCGATGTTCAGGAGGATGGTCAGTCGTCCTTCCAGGATGTGGACGCGCCGGTTCACCACTTCGAGCCGATGCTGGCTGCGACGCCGCACGGTGTCGACCCGGAAGCCCGCCCATTCGGCGATCAACGCCACCAGACCCTTCTGGCCGGGACGACCATCCCGGCCGATCACCGTGAGGTTGACCGGCACATTGGTTTCCAGACTGGTCTGGGCCAGGAAGAAACGCATGAAGGCCTCGGGATCATGGTTCCGCGAGCTGGGTTCCAGGACCAGGCGAACCGGATTTTTCTCGTCTGATTCGTCGCGTGTGCTGTCCAGCAGGGCGAGGATCGCCTGCTTGAGGTTCTTCTGCTCCGGCGACAGTTCCTTCTTGCCGGTCTTGGGTTGCGGGTTGGCCAGCGCCTCGATCTGGGTCAACGCCTGGGCCGTGGAAACGCCAGGCGGCAGTTCGGTGACAACGATGCGCCATTGGCCGCGTGCGAGCTGCTCCACCGTCCATTGCGCACGAACGCGCACACTGCCTCGACCCGATTCATATACCGCGCGAAGATCTGCGGAAGAGGTAATGATCCGCCCCCCGCCGGGGAAATCGGGGCCGGGCACATGGGACAGAATGCCGTCGAGGCTGATCGCGGGTTTTTTCAGCAGGGCGATGGCCGCGGAACCGAGTTCGCGCAGGTTGTGGGAGGGAATTTCGGTGGCCATGCCGACGGCAATGCCGGACGCCCCGTTGGCCAGCAGCATGGGCAGCCGGGCCGGAAGCAGGGCGGGTTCCCTGAAGGCGCCGTCGTAGTTGGGCACGAAGTCCACCGTACCCATGTCGATCTCCGCCAGGAGCAGTTCGGCGACCGGTGTGAGGCGGCTTTCCGTGTAGCGCATCGCTGCCGCGCCGTCGCCATCGCGCGACCCGAAGTTGCCTTGGCCGTCGATCAGCGGATAGCGCAGGGTGAAGCCCTGGGCCATGCGGACCATGGCGTCATAGACGGACTGGTCGCCGTGAGGATGGAGCTTGCCGATCACGTCGCCCACCACCCGGGCAGACTTGACGTGCTTGGTGCTGGACGACAGACCCATCTCACGCATGGAGTAGAGGATACGGCGTTGAACGGGCTTCATGCCGTCCTCGACGTA